>JAQZBN010000040.1 GCA_029238935.1 Herbinix sp. | reverse complement strand
CACACTTGTACCCTTAGCGGTGATGAAAGAGAGTAATACCGATTATAAAGCAATCAATGCTTCGTTTTTACCGGTAGGCATGGTTGGCTTAAACAGTGCCAGTAAGGAAGCAGAGATCGCAAAGAAATTTATAATGTTTCTTTTCTCAGAGGAAGTTCAGGATGGAGATCTTTATGATGGATTTCCTATCAATAAGAATTCTCTGTCGAAGTGGATGGAGAAAGAAAGCACCGAAACCTTTGCATTCAGCAGTGATGGTGTTATGCTCGATGGAGTTTACCCTGATAAGGAAGTAAGAGAAGGAATTATAAATGTAATTCAGGAAGTAAATACTCCGATCGTACTGAATCAAGAGGTCATAAACATTATGATTCATGAGGTACTTCCGTACCTTGCCGGTGAGATTGATCTAGAGCAAGCAGCAGCGGCAGCAGCAACGAAGATTAATACCTATCTGGCAGAGTAATATTATGAAAATTGTAAAAGCTGCGAAACAAAATAATGTCAGAAGATCGGAATCACAATATTCGTTCTATTACCATTTGTAGACGTGATCAGAAGATCCTTCTGTGAAGCCATGAGTGCCAGATTTGTGGGTCTTGATAATTATAGGACAGTACTCACAAATTCCGCCTTCCTTCTGGCAGTAAAGAATACAGTAAAGTTTCTCGGAGTATGTATTCCGTTGCTGCTCTTATGTTCCCTTTTATTAGCACTACTGCTATACAAACAAAAACGCTATGAAAAGTTCTTCAAAACCTCGTTTTTGTTTCCCATGGCAATTCCGGTGTCATCCTTCGTTATTTTATGGAAGCTAGTATTTCATGAGAAGGGGCTATTAAATAATGTGATCGTGCATTTTGGTATTGAGAAGATTGATTATATTAATTCTAATCTGGCTTTTGGCGTTCTGATTATTAGTTATTTGTGGAAGAACATGGGCTATGATATGATTTTGTGGCTGACAGGATTAAATGGAATATCGGAGTCATATTATGAAGCCGCCAGCGTAGATGGTGCGGGAATCCTGCAACAATTCCGATATATTACGTTGCCCAAACTGGTGCCAACTATTTTTATGGTCGGTATTTTGTCCTTTATCAATTCCTTTAAAGTATTCAGAGAGGCTTACCTGATTGCGGGAGCTTATCCCCACGATAGTATCTATATGCTGCAACACATTCTCAGTAACTGGTTTGTTGCCATGGATATACAGAAAATGAGTGCAGCAGCAGTATTACTCGTTATTGCTTTTTTACTTCTGATCATGCTATTAATAAAGTTAAACCGAGAAGAGGAGTAAAGCTGATGATGAAAAAAATACGCTTATGTCTTTTGATCTCACTTACCTTGTTTACCTGGATACCCATATGGATGCTGGTAAGCGGTTCCCTTATGGGAGCAGATGAAGTACTTCGCAATGTCGGGCCGGTAACAAATCAAGTGAAAGGTAGTGCTCAGTGGTCTATGATACCAAAGTACCCTACTTTGCGTGCTTATGTTGAGCTACTCTTTGACTCTCCTAATTTTTTCACTATGTTTTGGAACTCCTGTATTCAGGTCGTACCGGTACTGCTTGGGCAGCTTGTAATAGCAGTCCCAGCAGCCTGGGCATTTGCCAGATTTGAGTTTAAAGGCAAAAAACCTCTGTTTATTCTTTATATTATATTGATGGTTTTACCCTTTCAGATAACAATGGTATCCAGTTATTTAGTGTTGTTTCAGATGAAGCTTACAGGTACGCATCTGGCTCTGATATTGCCGAATCTCTTCTCTGCATTTCCTGTATTTGTAATGACGAAATTCTTTAAAACAATTCCGACTTCTCTAATTGAAGCTGCCAGATTGGATGGAGCTGGAGAAATGTACCTATTTCTCCAAGTAGGCATTCCTATGGGAACCTCTGGAATTCTATCTGTTATCCTTCTGGGCTTTGTGGAATACTGGAATGCAATCGAACAGCCATTGACGTTTCTGGCAAATAATAAAAAGCTTTGGCCTTTAACTTTATATCTTCCGGATATTTCTACAAGTAAACTTCAGGTAGCATTTACTGCTTCTGTTTTTGTCTTGTTTCCTGTACTGCTGTTATTTTTTTACGGACAGAAATATCTGGAGAAGGGAATCGCTGCCTCCGGCATAAAGGAATAGAAGGGATTATGATATGGAAAATAAAATAAAAAAAATTATGATTGGATTTTTGGGCATTATGTTGCTCTGTACATTTATTTCAAGAGCAGCAGCATCTACTTTGGTAGCCAAAGTACAGGTTGATAAGCCAAAAAGAGGAAGTCTTACCTATGAGGTTAGTGGTACAGGAATTGTGCAAGCAGAAGCGCATGATTATATCGAGCTAATGACCGGCTATAAGATTGGAGATGTCTTTGTGAAGAAGGGACAGAAGGTTGTTGAGGGTGATCTGTTATTTCAGTATGATATGGATGCACTGAAGGATAAGAAAGTGGAGCTAGAAGATGATATAAAAAAGCTTCAGCTCCAATATAAAGAAGTGGGATTAACGGGAGAAAACCATCCTGATACAACAGATGAGGAGGCTGCCCTCTTAGCAATCGAAACTGCGAAGGAAGATATTACACAGGCGAAGGAAGCAATCAATGAAAAAAAAAGAACTGTGAAGAAAAATAAGAAGAAAGATTATGAGGTCGCAGTCTCGAATTTAAACGACATTACAGCTTCCGGTAAGGAGGCCAAACAAGCTGCTGACAGAGCTGTGGAGGATGCGAAGAATTTGGTGGAAAAACTGGAACAAGCGGTAGCCAAATTGGAAGAGATTTTTGTAAATTATACAATAGCAGTAGAAACGCAGAATGTAACGGCCATGGAAGAAGAGTATGATAATCTGTTTACTTATTATTATGATGGAAAATACATAGAGCATAAACAGCAGGTCAAAGATACAGAAAAAAAACTTGCAAGAGCGAAAGAAGACCTAGAGGATGTTCAGATAAAATGGAATAACATTGTCCTACCGCAATACCTTTATGATGAGGAAGCTCGAAATAGTTATTATGAAAAAATAGATCAAAAGAAGGAAGAGCTGGACAACGCACAGCGGGCTGTGGATGATGCACAAGAAGAGTATGATCATTTAGTAGAGGTTGATCATATCATCACTAACACAGTAAAGGCTTATAGAGAAGCGATCGAAACAAAGTTTGTAGAGAAAGAAGTGTATCTGGAAGCATTAAGGAAAATAATACGAAAGAAAAGAGCTGTAGATCCATTGGAATTAACGAATGCTCAGACAAAATTAGATCGTGCCCTGGAAGATCAGAAAGAAGTAACTGAGGTATGGGAGAGTAAGAAGAGTGCCGCCGAGGATAAGGTAAATCAGCTTGATCAGGATCTTAAGAATATGGAAGAGGGAAGCTATGATTATACGGAGGATTTGAAAGAAGAAACGAAATCGCTAGAACAAGCAAAGAGATTACTTAATACAGCAAATCTTCAACTGGAACAGGCAAGGAATAGGAAAGAAGCTTTAAATGAACAGGACAGGAATCAGTTAGAGGTGAATACCATTCAGAAGAATATCCTAGAAATAGATATTCAGAAAAATCAAAAGGAATTCGAGCAACTGACAAAGCTGATGGAAACCATGGGAAAAGTGTTTGCACCAACGGCGGGGATTATTACGGAACATAATCTAACACAGGGTATTACTCTGATGGGTCAGGAGAAAATGATTATAACTACCGGTGGATATGAACTATCTATGGTCGCAGATAAGGATGAAATGCAATATTTTGCAGATGGGGATGAAGTAACAATAAAAACAGGAAAAGGAAGTACAAACATTTCCTCGTGGATTGAAAATATTGAGCCTTCGGATGAAAACGGAAAAGTAAACTTTACCGCTATTTTGCCGGAGGGTGAATATCAGATTGGAGCAGGTATGGAATTTAGACTTAGTAAGGATTCTGAGGAATTTGCAAGATGCATCCCAATACAGTCTCTTCGTCAGGATATGCAGGGCACTTTTATACTTCTGGCACGGGAAGTAGACAGTGTTCTTGGCAAAGTACAAGAGGCATTTCGTATGAACGTAACGGTTCTATCTAAGGATCTAAGAACGGCTGCAGTAGACGCACAGCTTAGGGAAGAGGATATGATAATCACGGACAGCAACAGAAACATTTCAGAGGGAGATCGGGTGCGGATTTATGAAATGGAATAAAGCTTTCATACCATTTACGATTCTGTTTGTGATAACTGTTCTGGTTTCTGTTCGGGAGATATCAAAGGCAGTATACATTAAGGAACATTATACTACGGTAAGTGTTCGAATGAAAACAGAAGAGATCACAGAGGATGAGGTAAGATCTGCTCTGGAGAAAGAGAAGTCGGTAGGAATGACAGCGATTCCTGAAATTACTGCATGGTCACAGCAAAATGATCAAGAAGTAGGGAACACAGAATTAGGTAGAGTAGTCAAAACATCAATCATTGTAGTCTCTGGTGATATTTCTCTAACAGCACCTATGAGCTTACTACATGGTAATTATCCATATCAGGAGGATTTTAAGGGGTGTGTAATCGATGCCGAAACAGCATATCAGTTATATGGTATGGAGGATGCTATAGGGAATACCTTAAACTATAAGGATAAAGAATATTATGTCAGAGGTGTAGTAAAGACATTAAGTTCACTCCTGATCCTACCCGGTGACAATGAAACCCAATATACCAATCTTGAATTTATCTATCCTGATCAGGAAAGAGGAGAGGAATTGGCAGCAGGTTTTCTACTACAGAATGACTTTCCAAAGGATTATCTTCTAATCGACAGTAATCTCTATGGGAATATGCAACGCTCTTTCCTGGTGCTTCCGACTTGGATATTTTATTTTGTAATCAGCTGGATTATACTTCGATTTCTTTGGAAGAGAAGAAGGGATGTAAAATCAAGAACCGTAGTTATCTGTGGTGCTGCAGGAATGATAGGGGTGTTAGGATACGGAATTCTTTTGTATCAGTATACCGGAAATCCGATATATATTCCCGAGAAGCTGATACCTACCAGGTTCTCGGATTTTGATTACTGGTCTGCCCAATTGCTAAGGATGAAAGAACAAGTGAAGAATATCCACTATGTTCTACCCAATAACAGAGACATATTACTGGAAAAGGTAACCATACAGACCGTTCCAAATGCGATAAGCTTATTACTCCTTTATCTGACCTTCCTTCTTAGTTGCAGGAATCTAATGCATGGGCGAGAGACTGAGTATCGTTTATAGGAAAGGTTTTATTGGGATACAGCAAAGCCCTCGTTACTTCATTGTAATGGGGGTTTTCTTACTAAAAAATTTGTTCTGCCAGTTGTTTTTTGTAGAAAAATGTTGTATATTGTATTTAAACGATGAAAATAGCAAACTTATTGAAAGATAAGGACGCAAAGCTGTGAATCTAAGGTATTAACTATGATCGTCCAGTTGCCAAAGTTAAGAAACGAAGAGGTTATTTCGTTCTAATACTGTGGCTGTATGCCGCAGTTCTTTTTTTGCAATTATTTATTGTATCTTAGCAGAAATCCATGACTATATAAAAACAACTAGTTACATCTGATGTAGGCGTAGGGATGATCTTTTGATTATGAGAGCTTAAAGCAAAAGGATCATTACATCAATAATTAATGTTAAGAGAAAAATAACAAAATAATAGGAGGAAGTGTAGTATGAAATTGTCAAATAGAATTGCTCTATTTGTCGGAATTCTGGTAATATTAGTTGCCGGAGGCTTAGGTGCTATTGCTATAACACTAAGTTATAATACAGCAAATCAAGAAGCACAAAACGGAATGATGGAGGCATCGAAACAAGGAGCAAATTATATTGATGCCCGTTTACAATCACGTACCGACGTATTAACACAGGTGGCGAACCGTATTAGTGATATGGGTTTGGAACAACAGCTGGAATTTCTTGCGAAGGAAGCGGAAGGGTTGGGTTACCTTGATATGGCGATCGTTGACAAGAATGGTTTGGCTAAGTATGCAGTAGGTGGTGATGAAGCTAATCTAAGTGATCGTGAATATATTCAAAAAGCATTAAAGGGTGAAGCATGTTTTTCTGATGTACTGATTAGTAAGGTTACAAACGGTACAGTAATTATGTTTGCTGTTCCGCTCATATCACAGGATAAAGTTGTAGGTGCCTTAATTGCAAGAAGAGATGGAGCATCTCTGAATGAAATAGTGGAACAGATGACCTTCGGTGAGAAGGGAAATGCCTTCATTGTTGGAAGTGATGGAACGTTTTATTCTCATCCGATAAAAGAATATGTTATGGAGCAAAGAAATGTAATTGCTGATATTGAGGAGAATGGAATTTTTAAAAGCTTTGGTACACAATTACAGAAGTTGGGCATTGGTAATAACGGAATAGTGAAGTATAATCTAGAGGGTGTAGATAAAGTGGCTAGTATAACCGCAATTCCCAATACAGATTGGGTATTAGGCTTAGGGGCACCGGTGAGTCAAGTTACAAAGGGTGTAAATAGTATGAAAGGAATGCTGATGGCTTTCTCGATTCTATTCATTGCAGTAGGTGTTGGAATGGCGATTTTTCTGGGAAAATCTATATCAAAACCGATTACTAATATTGT
Organism: Herbinix sp.; assembly: GCA_029238935.1. Taxonomy (GTDB): domain Bacteria; phylum Bacillota; class Clostridia; order Lachnospirales; family Lachnospiraceae; genus Mobilitalea. Next base: position 28,956 of record JAQZBN010000040.1, on the reverse strand, counting down.
AGATATTTTGAATCATATGTCTCAATATGATATGACCACAGATAACAATAGCAAGGCAGCGATCTATGTTAATAAATCCGATGAAATCGGTATTATGGCAAAAGCAACCATAGCCTTACAGGAAAATTTGAGATACCTGGTAGAACATATTTCTAAATCCGCAGAAAATATTGCGGCTTCCTCCGAGGAATTAACAGCAACTAGCCAGCAAGCGGTACTTGCTGCAAATGAAGTAGCAGGGGCTATTCAAGATATCGCCACTGGAGCTGCCGATCAGGCAAGTGACACCGAAAAGGGTGCTAACGAAATCGAATTACTTGGTGGCTTAATCGAGAATGATCTAAAGCTTATGAATCAACTAAATGATTTAACAAATGAAGTAGAAAAATTAAAGAATGAAGGTTTTGAAATTTTAGACATATTAGTTCACAAGACGGAGCTGTCAAATAAGACCTCTCATGATGTCCGAAATGTCATCATGGAAACCAATGCAAGTGCAACGAAGATTGATAAAGCTAGTCAGATGATCTTAAATATTGCCAGTCAAACGAATCTGTTAGCATTGAATGCAGCGATAGAGGCAGCTAGGGCTGGAGAAGCCGGTAAAGGCTTCACAGTAGTGGCTGATGAGATTAGAAAGTTAGCATCACAGTCGAATATATTCGCTGAAGAGATCATCAAAGATATCGAGGAGTTAACCGGAAAAAGTGATTATGCTGTTAAGACAATGGAAGAGGTTAGCAATAATCTGAAAGAGCAGTCTAATAGTGTAGATTTAACAAGTACGAAATTTGATGGTATTGCAATAGCAATAGAAAAGCTGAAAAATCTAATTGATATCCTTAACCATTCCAGTAAGGAAATGGGAGTTAAAAAAGACGAAATTGTTGGTATCATTGAGAACCTCTCAGCAATATCAGAAGAGAATGCTGCAGGTACGGAGGAAGCATCTGCTTCCATTGAAGAACAGACAGCTTCTATGAATGAGATTGCAAATTCCAGTGAAAGCTTGTCTGGTTTAGCGGCAGAAATGCAGAATTCGATTAGCAAATTTAAGCTATAAGCATCTAATATTGATTCGAATGATACCATGATCAAATATCTATATAGTAACGAGAATAGCAGTATTTTCGGTTGAACTGATCTGATATTTAACAATTTATGTATCAAAATCATCTTATCATATGTAATATGATATTAACCCCTTTTGTTAGACAAAAAATCTAATGGAAGGGGTTTTTCAATGTCTGAAAAATGTTTTTATTCTGTATAGGCTTATAATGCATCTTCTATCATATGGAGTTGAGATATCGTTAAGTTACTTACAGTTTTGATCTATAAGATTATAGGAATATAAGCGAGGGATCGATATATCGGTTTTATTACTAACTACTGCCCTTGACATAGTCGGTTTCGGGCAATAAGTTTTATGATAGATAATTGAAACCATTTACTGATTAAAATCGTCAATCATATTGTAGGTCAATCATCAGTGAATGAAACAAGGAGGTTATTAAATGTCTATCACGAATTTAAGAGGTTTGAAAAAACCAAAAAGATACAAGATAATGAAAGGAATGGGGCTAGTTTGCGTACTATTTATGGTATCTATAGCAGCGGTAGCTTGTAACAGATCAGCCAAAGATAGTATTGATGAAAAAGATAAGACCAAAGAAATGGTAAATCAGCCAACGGATATGCCATCAGCAGAGCCGACACCTACCAAGGAACCTGAGACCACAGAGGAACCGACACCTACCAGTAAACCAGAAGGGGCAGTAGAACCAACACCTGCAGGAAAGCCTACTGAAACATTAGAACCGGAGATTATAACTGATTTTGTTCCATCGGAGGAAGTGGTTCATAGCACGGGGGCATTCACTCAGGGAAATTATCTCTTTTATAAGAGCGGAAAGCGAAAGGAGACTGTGATAGTCGCAAAAAATCTGAAAACATCAAAGGAAACAGAAATCGTTACAATTGAGGGATCTGATGTAAATTCCAGTGAATTTTATCTGAAAGGAAGTTATATATACTATCAGGCAGACGGTGATATCTATCAGATTGGTGTGAGTGGTAAGAATAAGAACAGACTTTACAAAGGAACAGCAACTATACTTGGATTTCAAGAGGATGCGATCTTTGCTTTGGACAAAAAGTCTAGGGAGATCATACGAATAAATTTGGAGGGTATAAAAGTATCTTTGGTCAAACTTAATTCCATTGACACGCTTGAAGCAGTTATGGTTCAGGATGGGTTATATTACATCAATAAAAGTTCTAATAATACGTTAAAAGGGAATGACCCTAAGGATCGATTATATTACATTGATTTCGACGGTAAAAATAAGACAGAAATTGATACAGAGATGGACATCTATGATTTAAAATCCTATGAAAACGACTTATACTTTTTATCAGTATCGCTTGAACCGGGTGTCATGAAGTTAAATAAAGTAAAGAATCGTGAGGTTATCACAATCCATAGCTCCAGCAAAGAGGATTTAGAAGCTCAGGGTTGTAATTGGTTTGAACCGAATAGCTTTACCTTGTTGGCAGTTAATAATAATTATGTATATTATGGCGTTGATTTTAACAATGGAGAGGATATGAATATATATTCGGTTAAAAATGACGGTGGAGATTTTAGTCTATTCCTGAATGCTTATAATATAAAGGGTATTAATAAGGCTGCTTACTTTATGAGAGGGAATATGGAGGAAGGATATCTTGAGATAGTGTTTGACTGTGATGAAGATCCGGTTGAGATTTACTTAATTGATCTTCAGGATAAATCCTCCATCAAGTTTGACGGAGGTTATTATATATCCAGTAGTATCGATGTAGAGGGAGAGTATGTCTATTACTGTAAGTCCTCACAATATGATCCCTATGGTGAAATGCCGGATGCATATGAATATGGCTATAGTAAGATTTCGATGCTTCAATAATTAATCCTTAATACATGGATATTTCGTATAACATGCAGTTTGTCATTATATTATGGTATGTTTTATGCGTTATATATCACTTGGGGAAGAATTGATAGGAGCTTCCAGCAGTGAAATAATAAAATAACATTAGTTTTTTACAAAACTCATACAAATGGCCTGCCGCATCCACAGCAGGCTATTTGTTCACAGGATTATGGTTTCACACCAGAGGTACCGGGATTTTCCAGATCCATTCCTATATCATAAGAAGATAGCTTAAGCTGCGAAGGATAAGTCTTAAACATTTCCGCTTCGATAAAAGGTTGGGGGAACGCCTTCAATCTTCCGGAAAGCACGGCTTAATGCATTAATACTGCCGTATCCAAACAGTTCTGCAATTTTAGTCATACTGAAATCTGTAAATTGAACCATTTCCTTTACTTTTGCTACTCTCATCATCCGATGGAGGTGAATTGGAGTAGTTGCATATGCGTTTCGAAAAAGCCGTATCATATGGTATTTGCTTATTTTAAATTCACTTACGAGGTCATCCATAGAAATATCTTCACACATATGCAGAGTAAGATAATCCCGGATCATTTTCAAGATCTCGCGATTTGAATAGACAGCAGGATTATTCCTCCAATGATTTTCCCGAATGATATAAATCCAGAGTCTGGTAAATAAGCCCTTAATATCGATATCATAAAAGGGCTTTTTTAGTTCATATTCTTTTATGATTTCAAACAATAATTCTTCGAAATATCTTATATTACTGACTTGCAACTTATCCGGAAGATTTAGCTCCGTCTCTCCGGTAATATCATCCCGAAATTTATCCAATTCATTTTCTGACAATTGCTTCAGTGGCTTGAAGGATACCTTGACTTCAGGGCTGTCAGGCTGATAAAACAGGTCAAAATGAATATGCGGCTGATGAAAGCTGGTATTGTCCAGAACTTTGATTGAATGTGCCTTCTTCGGTTTAAGTAAAAAAATATCACCAGGATTGGCGTAATACACATCATTCTCAATCGTAATTAGTGCTTTCCCTTCCTTCACATAAAGGAGCTCGAAATCGAATATCACCCGTTCCTTAAGATACCAGGGAGGTTGTATGATGCTGTCCATTGCTACGCGAATATAGGGGGAAATAGTATTCAAATCCATAAATTGATACCTCCTGGTCATTGGTCCTGTTAGAATTACAAATTTATTATTAAGACGAAAGCCATGACTTTCGTTTAAATAGAGTATAAGATCCTTCATTTTTTATTTTAGCAAATTGATATCAAAATAGCAATAAGTGTTAAATAGAGATGCATTTTTGCTAGAGACAGCATTAAAAAAGTATTATATATTCATAATATAAGGAAATGAAACAAATTGAAAATTAATATGAAAGATAAAGGAGGATACATACAATGTATAATGGATTGAATATGAGTTTTGGGAATCTCTCCAGACTCTCCGATGCAAAAAGCCGCTCCATAAGTCCTGAAAATTTTACAGGCGAAAAGGGAAAAGGCGGAATGTCATTGGATGGACCGGCGAAAGGCTGTGCAAGAGATTTAGGACAGGGTTGGAAAATATCACCTTATGTAGTGATTAAGGCAGGAACAACCTTTACGTTGGCTGATATTGACGGAATGGGTGCGATCCAGCAAATATGGATGACCCCGACAGGCAACTGGAGGTACAGTATATTAAGAATTTATTGGGATGGACAAGAAAATCCGTCGGTAGAATGCCCTGTAGGAGACTTTTTCGCTTCTGGATGGGGAAAGTTTTCACAGCTCTCCTCTCTAGCAGTATGTGTTAACCCAGGTAGTGCATTTAATTGCTATTGGGAAATGCCTTTCAGGAAGAAATGTTTAATTACTCTTACGAATATTGCGGAAGAAGATATGACGTTATATTATCAGATCAATTATACACTTACGGAGGTACCGGAGGATTGTGCTTATTTTCACGCAAGCTTTCGGAGAGTAAATCCGCTGCCATATAAGGATGTTTATACGATTCTTGAAAATGTCACAGGACATGGGCACTATGTGGGAACCTATCTTGCATGGGGAACCAATAACTGTGGATGGTGGGGGGAAGGAGAAATAAAATTCTATCTGGACGATGACAAGGAATTCCCTACCATATGCGGTACCGGTACGGAAGATTATTTTTGTGGCTCTTATAATTTTGAAAATAGAGATACCAGACAGTATCAGGAATTTAGCACTCCTTATTCGGGTCTTCATCAGGTGATCCGTCCGGATGGAGTCTACCAATCACAGACCAGATTCGGTATGTATCGTTGGCATATTACTGACCCGATCAGATTTGATAAGAACATCAAGGTTACAATTCAAGCCTTGGGTTGGAGATCCGGAGGACGATATCTGCCGCTGCAGGAGGATATTTCATCGGTTGCGTTTTGGTATCAGACGTTGCCAACTGCAATTTTACCGAAATTGCCGGATAAGGATTACCTTGAAGTAATTTAGTTTGTTAATTAAAATGATAAGTTTAGCCCTGCTGTACCTTTCTGATTAATGAATCAAAATGGTATGGTAGGGTTTTTATGGTTAATATTTTGTATCTTCACATTTTCGGTCAGTCATAGTACAGTAATAAATATTAACCAATACGGTCAGGGAGTGATAAAATGAACGAAGGTTTCTTTTCCTTATCAGAAGAGCGTAAAAATGCAATTATCAGTGCAGTTTTCATGATCTTTGCAATGAATTCATATAAAAAAGCACCAGTTGGGGAGATCGCAAAGCAAGCTGGAATATCAAAATCATTATTATTGTATCAATTTTCAAATAAGAAGGACTTATACATATTCTTATGGAATAAGGCAATGGAATTAACAAAAGAACAGTCTGAAAAATATAAAGTACTAGAAATAGAAGATTTAAAATGTTCCGTCGCACATTGCATGGAAAATGTGATTTGGTAAGGAAATATCCTTATGTGGGTGAATTTACATTAGTGTCTCAAATGATTTAGATAGGAAATACGTAATATTAGAAACCAATGGTAAATTGCTGTTAACTTGTATTATAATAACAATGAATCAAATGTAATATAAGTATTCTGAAACAGAGATATATAGAAGTTGAGAAGGTTAATCGAAATGGGGGATAAGAGTGACTATTCAAATTGTTAAAGCAAAAGAGAAATATATGGAAGAGTGTAAAAGTGCTTTGCAGAATTCTGAATTGGGAAGAGTGTATTTTTCACAGGAAAACAAAGCTATGGAGGCTATTAAAGAGGGTATTCGTAAAGATGAAATGCTTGTTGCATTAAATGATGAGGACGAATTCATGGGTTTTCTCTGGTATATACTGAATGGTGCGTTTCACAGTTTTCCATATCTACATATCATTGCGGTTAATGAAAAATATCGAAGTAAAGGGATAGGAAGTTATTTGCTAGAATACTTTGAGAAAGAGGTTATAAAAAACCAAACAAAGATTTTTCTTGTTGTTGCTGATTTTAATCCAAGAGCTAAGCAGTTGTATGAGAAGGTGGGCTATAAGGAGGTAGGAGTTCTTCCAAGCTTATATAAAAGTGGAGTGACAGAATATTTAATGATGAAAGAAATTGGCTAGAATTCTGCGATTAACCTGTACATACCTTTTGGTATTAATGATTTGGAGGGTAATACCTAATTAGATTGGAGTAAATAATGATAAGAGAAAATTTTTATATAGGACGGATTCCTGCTATGCTATGGGGAGAAAAATCCGACAAGGTATATATATATGTTCATGGAAAGATGTCAAGTAAAGAAAGTGCAGAAGGATTTGCCGAAATTGCTAACAGTAATGGCTATCAGACAATCAGTTTCGACTTACCGGAACATGGTGAAAGGATAGGTACTGATTATAAATGTAATATCGTAAATGGAATTGCGGATCTTACTCAAGTGGGTGATTATGTTTTCGATCATTGGATCAATGTGTCATTATTCGGATGTAGCTTAGGTGCTTTTTTCAGTCTGCATGCTTATCGTAATAGAAATATTCATAACTGTCTTTTTCAGTCACCGATTGTGAATATGGAGTACTTGATCAGCCAAATGTTTTTATGGTTTCATATCACAGAGGAGGAACTCATGGAAAAAGGTGAAATCCCTACTCCGATTGATACGATGTCATGGACATATTATCGCTATGTCAAAGAGCACCAGGTTGATCAATGGGAAACTTCGACTCATATTCTATATGGAGGAAAGGATGACCTTCAAAGTAGAGAAGTAATTGACGCATTTGTTAATAAATTTAACTGTCAACTCACTGTTGCAGAAAGCAGTGAGCATTCTTTTATGGGAGTAGGAGACAATAAAATCGTGGAAGCGTGGATGAGAAACAATCTGTAGCTATGAAATGGTAATAATTCAATAATTTACCACTTCAATACTGTTCGTCAAAAAAGTATAGTATAGATAGATTTAACTGCATAATGGAAAGGCAAAGGTGTTACATGATAGATAAAAATTCAGCAAGTCCGTTGATTGACGATAGCAGTATTGTTTACTTAGAACTATTATCAAAGCTATATCCTAGGATAGATAGTGCCAGCACGGAGATTATCAACCTTCAGGCTATCCTTAATCTACCGAAGGGAACGGAGCATTTTATATCAGATATCCATGGGGAGAATGAGGCCTTTGACCATGTAATGAAAAATGCATCGGGAGTAATAAAAAGAAAAATCAATGAGATATTTGGTAACTCCATTAGGGAATACGAAAAAAGAAAGCTTGCGACTCTGATTTATTATCCGGAACAGAAACTGGATATGATTGCTAAGGAGGAGGACAATCTTGAGGATTGGTATAAAATAACGCTATTAAGGCTGATCCAGGTGTCTAAATCCGTTTCATCAAAATATACAAGATCAAAGGTGAGAAAGGCATTGCCAAAAGATTTCTCATACATACTAGAAGAGCTCATTCATGAGGATGGTTATCAGAAAAACAAGCAGGAGTATTATGATAAAATCATTGAAACCATCATTCAGTTGGGAAGAGCAAATGCATTTATCATAGCAATATCGAAACTGATCCAAAGACTTGCGGTTGACCGGTTGCATATTCTCGGAGATATCTATGACAGAGGGCCCGGTGCAGATTATATCATGGATGAGCTGTCTAAATACCATTCATTAGATATACAATGGGGAAATCACGATATACTTTGGATGGGAGCTGCATCTGGGAGCGAAGCTTGCATCTGTAATGTCATCCGAAATTCGTGTAAATATAATAATTTAAGAGTACTTGAAGATGGGTACGGTATTAATCTTATTCCTCTGGCTACCTTTGCTTTAGAGTTATATAAAAATAATTACTGTGAAAGTTTTATCCCTGTTGTAGATGAACAGTTCATGAAGGATAAAAAAGAATATGATATGATAGCTGCAATGCATAAAGCCATTACGATCATCCAGTTTAAGCTAGAGGGGAAGTTGATACATGATCATCCGGAATACCAGATGGATCACAGGAGGCTGTTGGATAAGATAGATTATCAGAATTATTCTGTGATAATAGAAGGGAATCAATATCAGTTACTAGATAATTATTTTCCTACGATACAAAAGGAGGATCCATACAAGCTTACGGTGGAAGAGGAAGAGTTAGTAGAGAAGTTAAAGACAACCTTCTTAAATAGTAACAAGCTACAGGAGCATATCAGATTACTTTTAGCAAAAGGAAGCATGTATACCATATACAATTCTAATTTACTTTACCATGGTTGTATTCCGATTGATGAGGAAGGCAATTTTATAAAGTTAAAACTGGATGATCGGGAATATAACGATAAAGAACTATTTGATCAGGCAGAACGGATTTTAAGAGAAGGTTATTTTGAACGGCGGGATCCGGTAAAAAAGAAACAGGGTATTGATTTGATGTGGTATTTATGGTGCGGTTGTAATTCACCACTTTACGGAAAGAAAAAAATGGCTACCTTCGAGCAGTATTTTATTGATAACAAGGAAATAAAAAAGGAAGGTGAAAACTGCTATTTTCAAAGGAGAGAAAGTGAAGAAATGTGCTCCTGCATTCTGAAGCGGTTTGGACTTGATCCGACAAAATCCCATATTATCAATGGCCATGTGCCGGTTAAGGTTGTAGAAGGTGAAAATCCAATCAAGGCGAATGGTAAGCTGTTGGTTATCGACGGTGGATTTGCGAAAGCTTACCAGAAGGTAACGGGTATTGCAGGATACACGTTAATTTATAATTCCTACGGTCTACTTCTTGCTTCTCATGAACCTTTTGAGAACAAACAGAAGGCTATTGAAGAGGAGAAAGATATTTTAACAACGACAGTTGTTCTTGAACAAGCCGTTACAAGAATAAGGGTTGGAGATACTGACGTCGGTAAAGAATTAAAAAAGCAGATAGAAAAGCTGGAGCTTTTGTTGTATTGCTATGAAAAAGGTATCATAAATGAAGTGATCTAATAACATCATTTAAGTAGATTGAACTAAAAGCTAATTCCTATTATTAAAGTAAACTCTCTATATGAAACATGTAAAAAGCCCGATACATCATTGTAGCGGGCTTTTTGCAACGTGTGCCCAGTGAGCATAAGTTGGATTTACACTAGAGATTTTATATGGTGATTATCGATAAGTTCAGTTGGATTATCATGGACTTGTCCCGCCATTGTGACAAGCCTTTTATTTTGTTGATTGATGCAGATTCCAGGGAAATCGATCAACAAGCTTAGGCTATTATGGATTAAATTGTATTACGGGCTTATTTGTTACGATATAGAGTGTGTTATTAATGTAGATGGAACAAAAGTTGTGTGGAAAAAAAGGAATGGGTTATTTATTTGGTGTTAAAAGTTACTTACATATGATATAATATGGAAAAAAGAATGAAAAATGTCATATTAATGCGATGATCAAAAATCTTTACCATAGAATAAGAAATGGAGGAGCTTATATAAATAAAAGTGACTCAATTTGATGGTAGTGTAGTAGATGCTTCTTAAGGCGAAGGTGGATGTAAAAAGAGGAATTACCCTTCTATAAATCAGAGTAATCAGAATTTTCAGTTATAAGTGAAGGAGAACGTATGATAATGCGAAAGATGATATGTGGTGCAATTGTTATAGCAATCGTGCTTATGTTTATGAGTTCCTGCAAAAAGAAGGAGTCAACGCTTGATCCGGACAATCCCATCACCATTTCTGTCTGGCATTACTACAATGGATCGGTCAAGAACAGATTTGATTCACTCGTTAATCAATTTAACGAAACGGTCGGTATGGATCATGGAGTGGTAGTTGATGCCCAAAGCTATGGTGATGTCAATGAGCTTGCGGATGCTGTTTATAATTCGGCGAGCAATCGAATTGGTGCTCAGCCAATGCCTGATATATTTGCAGCTTATCCGGATAATGCGTACCGTGTCAGTCAGATTGCTGAGCTTGTGGGATTGGAGGACTACTTTTCTGAAGAAGAATTAGCTGAACTGAGGAAGGATTTTCTTCAGGAGGGCCAATTCGGTGAGGATGGAAAGCTTAAAATTCTTCCGATTGCCAAATCAACGGAGAACTTATATCTCAACAAAACCTACTGGGATGAATTTGCCGAAGAAACCGGTGCAGATATCCGTGAACTATCTACCTGGGAGGGCATTCAAAGAATTGCAAAGTTGTATTATGATCATACAGGAAAAGCCTTTTTCTGCATCGATGCAAACGCAAACTTCATGTTGCTTGCAGCAATGCAACTTGGGGATGAAATGTATACTTATGGTGACTATTCGGCAGAAATGAATCTGAGGGAAGAGGTAGCATATAAAATATGGGATAATTATTATGTGCCCTATATAAAAGGATATTTCGCAAAAAGTGGACGTTTTAGTTCAGATGATGCTAAAACTGGTAAGGTAATAGCCTATACAGGTTCTACTGCCGGTGCATCTTACTTTCCGACTGAAATAACCGATGAGGGAAGAACGGTTTCCGTCGATGTTATGACTTTACCATACCCCCATTTTCAGGATGAGAAGCTATATGCGATTCAACAGGGAGCGGGTATGTGTATCACAAAAAGTGACAAGTCTCACGAATATGGCTCAGCCATGTTTTTAAAATGGTTTATAAAAGAGCCTCAGAACGTACAGTTTGCCGTATCCACAGCCTATTTTCCGGTTAAGAATGATTCGCTGAAGGAAGAGATTCTAGTGAGGGAGCTAGATAAGTCGGAGGTATCGGTGGAAGCGATTAAAAAGTCCATAAAGACAACCATGGATATGCTAAATAGCTATACACTTTACGGAAGCCGTCCATTTGAGGGCAGTTATGACATGCGATCATTACTGGAAAATAGTTTGTTCGGTTATGTCAAGGAGGATTTAAAGCGATTGGAGAGCCGCGTCACTTCCGGAGAAGACAGGGAGAAAGTCATTCAGGAACTAATTTCTCGAGAGAATTTTAAGACCTGGTACGAGCAATTCGTATCGGAAGCGAATCAAATATTATTGAAATAACAGGAAGGTATGCTGAATATGAGCAAAATTTACCTGGATAAAAAGTCCATTATCTATAGAGTTACCTCCCTTGTTATCATAGTGATCGTGGCTCAGGCTGTATTGCTGTCGGTATTCTTGGTGCTGGGAGGGGTATTGAGTCAAGCAAGAAAGAATGCCTATTCTACTTTTTCGGATAAAGTTCTTAACAGACAGGAATACCTTCTGCGGGAAATGAGTACCAGGTGGACTAATTTGGAGCCATACCTTAGCCAGATAAGCGGATTAGTAAACGATGCAAAGAATTCAGATCAATTTTTTGCTGAAATTTCCGATAAATTAATATCGATCATGAGATCAACCCAAGCAACTGGGGTTTTTGTCATCCTAAATTCCAATAAGAATCAAGAATATCCTGCGATTTATCTGCGGGACTATGATCCAGTGCTAAATGATTATGACAATAAGGATTTGTATATGTTACTCGGACCTTCTGAAATAGCAAATAATATGCAGATACCGCTAGATCAGATGTGGAGATATAAGGCTGATTTTCAGAGCATGGAGCACGACTTTTATCAAAAGTCCAATCAGAACGTTGGCGTGGAGGATTATTCCAATCCAATGGGATATTGGAGCCTTCCATTTCAATTGTTTCCCGATGATATTCCGATTTTAACTTATTCAGAGCCGTTGATGACAAATAGCAATGAGTTAATAGGAGTGATCGGTGTTGAAGTCTCGCTGCAATATTTTAAGCAATTTTTACCGGCTACAGATTTACAGAACAGAGACTCGCTCGGTTATGCCATCGCCTATCAAGTCGAGGGTACCAGTAAAATAGTACCGATACTTCGAACCAGAGCAATCCAGGATCAGATATTGAAACAAGGGGAAGATATGGATTATGTGTCAATTGATGAAGATAAGAATATCTATTTACTTAAGAATCAAGTTTTCGAAAGTGACGTTTATTTTTGCATGAAGGAAATGAATCTGTATAACGATAATACACCATTTCAAAATGAACAGTGGTATCTGATCGGATTGATGAGAGGAAGCTCATTATTAGAATTTGTTAATAAGCTGCAGAGTATAATGCTGATTTCTTTATTAACATCGATTGTGATTGGCATTATAGGAGGATATCTAGTCAGTTATCGGTTTACAAGGCCAATTATATTATTGGCACGAAAGGTGAAGAACAGTGATTTGAATGTAAAGCTGGTACTGGAAAAAACAGGACTGACGGAGGTTGATGAATTATCGCAAGCCATTCAGACAGCCAATGATTCGCTATTGGAATCAACGATCAAGATGTCAGCAATCATGGAGCTTGCAGAATTACCAATCGGAGCATACGAATACCACACGAACAATAATTATGTGTTTATGACGGAGCAAGTAATGTCAATCCTTTACTTATCTCCAGAAGAGGCTGCTATTTTACGTGGGAATAAAGAGCTTTTTCAGAATAAAATTCTTGAGATTTTGAAGTATCAGGATCCTGAGGAGGAGAATGTCTATAACCTGCCGGGATATCCAAACAGATGGGTTAAGCTGAAGGAAGTAACAAATGAAAAAGCAGTCATGGGTATCGTTATCGATGTCACAGATGAGATGATCGAGAAAAAGAAAATGATTTATGATAGAGATTATGATTACCTGACGAAGATACTTAATAGGAAAGCTTTATACCTTATTGGCAAGGCAGTATTAACGAAGCGGGATCCTAAGCTGGAGGCAGCAGTAATGATGTTTGATCTGGATAATCTGAAAATTATTAATGATACCTACGGTCACAAATGGGGTGATAAATATATAAAACAAGCAGTATACCATCTGAAAAGCTTTGATAATGAGAGAATGATACTCGGCAGACGGTCAGGAGACGAATTCGTAACCGTTCTTTATAATTATCAATCCAAGGATGAGATACGATCCTGTATTAAAGAATTTTATGAGAGGATAAATGCTACACCGATTCAATTGCCGGACAATACCGAGAAAACCGTACAAATAACCGCAGGATTAGTGTGGGTAAATGATTTTAGCGAAACCTTTGATAATTACCTTCTATATGCCGATACTGCGTTATACAGGGCAAAGAAGGAAAACAAAGGCTCCTGCATGGAATATCAAATATAAAGTTGTTACAAATTCCATCTATGATTGTGTAAATGAATATAGTAATAATAAAAATTTAGCCCTGACGAACACTAGTCAGGGCTAAATTGGTTACAGAATACTTACTAAAGAAAATAGTTATATTATGGAAAACATTACCTTTAATTAATCGGTACTTTAACAGTCAAGTGATCGAGAAGCAGCCATGTTTCAGAATCGATGCTTCGGTCATAGCTAAGTCGAATGGTGTTGGTTCCTGCTTTCAGTTCACCTTCGAAGAACGTTTCTGTCCATACATTACCGCCATCGGTAAATCGAAGTGTACTATTGACACCATTAATGGTCAATCTACGTCCAATGTTGTCATTGCCGCGGGTAAACCATCCAAAACTCATTTCATAAAGGCCTGCTTTTTCCACTGTCACTGTAAATTCAACATAACCGTTGCCACCCTTGTCCCAGTATACAATATGGCCACTGCCAAGTCCGCCGGGTCTATATTCAAATCCACCAGCTTGTGAGTATTCCACATTACTACGAGTTGCATTATCTACAAGGTACACGTCTTCGGTATATTGAGGTGTTTCCTCAACATACTCGCCTATTTTTGCGCCTACTTTTATGTAATCAAGGAACAGCCAGTTGTCCTGGGTCACACCGGCTTCGTTGCGGTGATTCCAAATTTTGATCGTATTTGTACCAGCTTTTAAGTTCACTGAAGTGGTCAAATTCTCCCAAACATTTTCTGCGGTTCTGTTGAAGTTCAATACCACCATAGCGCCGTCGTTGACTTTCATGCGGCGTGAGTTGTTTCCACGGGTAAACCAGCGTAAATCTAATTGATACAAGCCTGCTTCCGGTACTTTTACCTCGAATTCCAAGTATCTGCTAGTGCCATTCGGGTTATTGTCACTGCCGCCCTCATCCCAAAATACCGAATGAGTCATACCAGCAGAACCGGCTGCGGGAGCACCCCAACCAACAAAACTGAAATTTACATTTGCACGTTTCGCTAGTTCTGCCAAATAAATACCGTTTTCACCCCAAGCAGGTACCTCTCGAAGAGTTCCTTCAAAGCCATAGGTGATATTAGGGCTAAATCCGGAATACCATTGCATTGCGACACCAAAAGCAGCGATAGGGCTAGGAATGCGAACACCGTCTAAAGGTTTCGTAACCAAGTTACTGCCAACGAGACCATCACTGGCTCTACGATTTTTATAGGATTGATATGCATTGGCTTGCATATATTTCATAAAACCTGCAAATTCAGGGTCCTTTACCAAATGGCCGGTATTACGTGCCAGTACAATTCTAAAGCTTGCACCGTCACTGCCGTCCATGCCGCCCTCGTCTTTAAAAGTAAGTCCGTCACTTATGGTGAGTGTAGTCCAGCCATAATTAAGAACTAACTTTGCTTGTTCTAAATATTTCACATCGCCGGTATTAACCCACATTTCGTAGGCTGCACCAGCAAATAATCCATAGTTATAGGAAAATTGCCAATCACGTCTACCTGCAGTGATATTGTAATTGTCAGTAAGCTTGCCGATGTTTTTGTCTATTACCATTGTCTGATACATCCAAGTATAAATCTTTTCCGCTCTTTCTGCGTAAAGCTGGCTTTTTGCTACGTCGCCGTTTTCTTTGTAGATCCGTGCGAGACGGGATGCAGCTAATACAGCATTACCGTTGGTAGCAACGTTCTTTTCGTTCGTGCCACCAATATTGTCTTTGATGACTGGATTATCACTTAGGTCGAACTTCCATAACACACCTCCTGGTACACCGGTGTATGGGCAAGTTTCTCTGGTATCCCAAGCACGGGTATAAACCCTTTCAAAGATTTCTTCACCCAGAGTTAAATAGCTGACATCACCTGTGAGCATAGAAGTACGTATAAAAGCGTTGGACCACCATAATAAGTCGTCACTGTATTCATTTCGTAACCAAGTTCCGCTCCATGAGAAATGACCGTCTAAAAATCTAGCACGGTAACCATCCATATACACTTTGTACATGGGATCTTGTGTATGCTCATAAGCATCGTTCAGGAGCTCGTATACATTTGCTGCCTGCCAGAAGCCGGTTTCTTCACCATTGTTCGATCGATCGCTCCAATAATAAGTGGAGTATGTGCCGTTGGCGCTATCCTGTTTCAGATAAACATTCAGCCAATCCGCCATCATCTCCTTAGCAGTATCGTAGAAGAGTGGTATACCAGTTACATCGGTGATATAAGTAACGTCAATTTTGTCATTACCGTATGTACTTACATAAACTTTGAATGCACCGACTTCATATTCGCCGGCTGCGTTGTTTGAGACATCAAATGAATCAAACGCAACTACTGAATTATTCATGGTGACAGTAATATTAAGTGTATTGGTATTTCCCTTTTGTTTTATAATCTGTGCTGTAGCCTGTGCACCGTAAGCTTCTCCAGCGGGTGTAAAACCACCAGTTTTCTCTGGAGCAGCTTTAACCGGAGTTGCAAAAGAAAATACGAAAAATAATACAATCGCTATTTTTAAAAATCTCTTCATACTTTGTAAACCTCCTCAATTATATAATAAAAATTACACCATATTTATTCTGGAGTTATGGTTCTCCCGTTAACCACATTTTTTCAACCGTTTACAACTGCATGAAAAATAGACCTCGAAAATGTGGCTGTCCAAGATTATAGTTTTGCTCACCCCTTCCTATTGTTTATGTCTTTTTCGCGAACTTTACACACCCCTTTCTTTACAAATAATGTCTTACCTGTTTATAAACTACCTAAAATAAAGGTCATTGATAACACTGACAATTAAAAATACACCCATTATATTAATTTTTGCAAAATCTATTAATCATTAAAATATAGTATATCATATACAAAATGTTATACTATATATGATATATATTATATATTATGTACTAAATGACATATATCATATAACATATAACATATACTTCCTTATTATGTCAAGAAAAACATTATTCGAGTAAATTTTACCCGAATTATCTCAAGTCTTTGACAATAATGCTATTTAACAGATTGATTGCGTATTATTTGATTAAGATGAGAAAATATAGACCATTCGCCTTACCTTATATCTACTTAACAGATTCAATTATTGTTTGATAGGGTTCGTGGTAATATATAGAAATATAAGTTGTATATAATTTCTATTTATATTAAAATTACTTCTAAGAGTGTATTTTATAGGAAAAGTTTATAGGCAGGATACAAATGAAAAAAAGACTGTTAACTATTACTTTTTTATGTGTGGTATTAATCGTATTGAGGTACCAACCAGTATGGGCTCAAACGTTAAATCAAAAGAATGAAAATGATAACAATATATTGTCATCTCCATACACGAATAATGAGTATGTTAAGGACAAAACTGATGACACCCAGAATTCAGCGGCAAGTGATACAAAATATTTAATTGAAAATGGTGTTTTGATACAAGGAATTAATATTGAGAATATAGTAATTCCAAAAGGCGTTATTAATATAGGAAAAGATTCATTTCGAAATTGCACTAATATAAAGAGTGTTATTATACCAGAGGGAGTGACCCGTATTGATAAAGGAGCTTTTTATGGGTGTACTAGCTTATCAGATATAGAGCTACCTGAAGGACTTTACTATATAGATACTGATGCTTTTATGGTTGTACCAGCTTAAAGAGTGTAAAAATTCCAGAAGGATTAAAAACATTAAATGGTGATGCATTCCGAGAATGTACATCATTGAGCCGTTACTGGGCGAATTATGGGACAAATTACATTATCAAAAACCATTATTAAGTAATTTGACACTAACAGGGCAGGAAGTAGGTGTTTCATCACCAGGGGAAACGCCAGGAAACTTTACATATTTTGCAGTGGTAGAAGTTAGTAATATTGACGATATTCCAATTGACTATTTAACATGGGTTATGCCTATCGGTAATTATATTATCTGTTCTTTTGAAGCTGAGAATTTCTATCTTCTTGCAACAAATGCCCTTAACAAAGCCCGTGACTATATGTTTGGTGTATGGCTTCCAAACCACAATATAGCTTTTGAGCCGTTTATGGTAGAGTTATATTATGACACATCTTCGGAAGCTTCCAGAATGGAGTTATGGGTGAAAATTAAGAATGGAACTACCAACATAGACAGTACGGATGTTTTGATATAAAATCTGGAGGTGACTTTATGGATAATGCAAAAAAGCATTGTGAGAAATTAAAAAAATATATTGACCAGTATTTAGGAAAAGGACAGGCTAATGAAATACTTCGAGGACTCGATGAGCTCACAGGAGAGGAAACGCCTGAACAATGTGCTATTTGGGCTAACAAAATAAATCAGCGTTTAGAAAACCAAATAAATCCGGATACACTTATTAATATCAGGGAGGAATGCGCATGTATTAAAGCTAATAAATATTCTCCATATGTCAAATATTTTAATGAGATACGCACGAAATACGAAAATGATGATGATTATTTAAAAGCTATTGCAGAATTTTTAAACGGTCGAGGTAGATGTGGAAAAAAGGTTGAATATATAGAGGGAAAAATTTATTCACATTACGGATTTGGAAGTTCGTGTGTCTGCTATGTAATTAAAGGAGGATGGCAAAAACCACCAACAAAAACATGGTGCAGGTGTTGCCAGGGAACATTGATGAGCATATATAAGCTAGTATTTCCGAATAAAAAATGTAATATGGATATTGTTGAAACGTATGCAACTGATGGTACAGACTGTGTATTTTCAACATGGTACACTGACTGAGTCTACACCAATAACTAATAGAGGCATTAAACAGAAAAACTCCATAACGTCATTGTCGTAGGGGTAAACAACCTACGGTGTATGTAAATAATTGTTTTGATTTCTTTGAGTGCATGTTATAATATTATAAAGAAAAGTTCAATCTTTTATATAATCAGAGGTGACTAAGCATGGCAAGTAATAAAGAAAAGGTCATAGATATATTAAGTGATTTAGCAAATGACAAACAATTTGGGAATATCAAGATAGGCTTGTTTGGTTCCTATGCCAGAAATGAGCAAACAAATAATTCTGATATAGATGTTGTGCTGAAAAGCACAAAACCATTGCTTTTGGTTTATGATGGAATTGAAGATACCCTACAGACATATATCAAAGCTAATTTAGGATTAGAATGCGACGTAGTGGATTATGCGGACTTGGAAGCTGGTTATGAAGAAGCAAAAAAACTTGGAATAGAAGAATTTACCCTTAAGCCTGTGATAGATAAGGAGGCGATATGGATTGGTAAATAAAACATTGCGAACGGATATAGAAATACTCAGAAAGATATTGAAGCATCAAGAAGGTTTAAATGAGACTATGAAGATGTTAAATCTATTTTCATTAAATGATATAATTGCAAATAATGTGGCGTTAAAGGCACTAGCTTTAGATATAGGTCAAATAGGCGAACTGACAGATAAACTGACTGAGGATACGATAGATTCGTTCCGACGTATCAATGTTAAATTAGCTTATTCTATCAGGAACAGAATGGATCATGCATATCTTAGTGTAAAGCCACAGGAAATTGCTTTGACAGCAATGCAATTAAGCGGTAAGGATTCTATAGATGAAATAAAAAGCAGAATGTTATATTGTGTATCATGCAGTAAATAAAAATTATAAAAGAACCATCTATCTTAAGAAGTCATTTATTGAAAGGCAGTTGGTTCTTTTATTAATTAAAATATATATTATGATTAAGTAAGCTGTGTTGTAAAATTAATTTTCTGCTTAACTTATAGCATCGTAAAGCTAGACAAACAATAAATTACGGAATTACGGTTTTGTAAATAAGATATTCTGGCTTTTATAATTTGAGATATGTTCAAAAGGAAGAAGCTGTTAATCGATTTTTTGGACCATACTCTATAAAATGAAATAAAAGAATTATTATTCACTAATAAGGTACGGTTAAGCATTTGAGATTGCATGTAGTTTCATCATGTGTCATCATGAAATAAAAAGTTGCGTATAAAGTTGAGTATAAAATGAATACTCAACTAGGTTTTTAAGAAGAAATAGAAAAGAGAAAATGCTGAAACCCATACAAACAGGGCATTCCACACAAAAGCAAAACCCCCATGGCACCAAAGTCATGGGGGTTTTACTAAAAAGGGGAGGCTATGCATTTGATGTTTCATAGTGCTCCATCATGTGTTATACGGTGTTCTGAGAGGGGATATATGGGGATTTCAAATTCATCTTGTTTCATCTAGTGATATCTAAGTTGCGTATAAAGTTGCGTATAAACGAGGAGTTAAAAAGGAAAAGTAATAGAAACTAATATCTTGTTTGATTGTAATAAGAGGAATTATATGGTAATATATATTTAGGAGTAATCATGACAGAGTAAGATCAAACTCTTTGACTTGGTTAGCCTCCCGGAAGGGAGCGTAGTGAAATTCATCTACGCTAGATGGATAATTTGATTTGCATTCGCGCCTGACAGCAAACTCATAATTATATTTATGATGTATGATGTAAGATTAATTTTTTATATTTTGGGAGTAGCGGAATGAAAATTAAACTACATGAAATGAAAAAGAGCCTTTTCCTCATCAGCGCCTTTTGCTTTGTTGTTTTGGTATTTTTGCTTTTTCTTACGCGCGGTAGTAATGAACTACTGGGTGGGAGTAACGTGGTTTCAACGCCTTGTGATGGAGTTTCTTTAGAGGTATCAGTAACAGCAAAGTATATGACATATACTATTAGAAGCCAAGAAATTGATTATATTATATATGATGGTTTCCAAAGCAGTATGCGGTTAGAAATGCTGCAAGCGGGAAGATGGTATGTTGTTAGCTGTCCAAAGTTGCATATAGATATGCCTGAACCAGTATCTCCCGGAAACGACTGCACAAGAACTATCCGTTGGAAGGATTATTTAAAGTATAATTTAAGCGACGGAAAATATAGACTTATTTTCACATTCTGGACAATGAAGGATGGAAAGCAAAGTAAAAACTATAATGCAATTACGGAATTTGCAATAAATTGATACGTAAATGTTTTAGTAATACAAGGACATTATAACAAATGTCACACAGAAGATGTTTGACGAGTTCGAAAGGTTTTACCTCGACATTTTACTGGAGGAAGGATATGATTTATCCCCCTATGGCTTTGGCGCAAAGGTAATCTATGTACCTGGTCATACCAAAGGGTCTATTGCAATTCATACAAAAAAGGTGCATTGATTGCCGGTGATACATTTGCAATAATGACAAGTCAAGCCCATCTCCTAATGCAAGCGATTTCCCACAATTAACCGATAGTATCAATAGAAATAATTTTAAGGGGGTGATACCATGATGACAAAATCTCCAAGTGGAGCATTAAGTCCATATTATTATAAAGGCGGTTATTTCCACGGCATCCACTATGGAAGCTATTTTGATGATATGGATTCGCTCCGTGATATGATGGCGCAAGAAGAAACCTTTATCTTGCGTTCTCTTGAAAGGCGCAGAATTATGATAGACCTTTATGATACAAATCTCACAAAGCCTATGCTGTCTGAATTTGTGCTACACATTGAGAGATTAAGCTCAAGGATAGCAAAATTAGCAATAGCTGGCGACAAGCAACACAGAAACGCTGTGAAAAAAGCATTACTAAAAAACAAAGCAATTAACGCAGGGCAGTTATACATTTGCGCCGATATGGAAGAAGGCAAGACGTGGTTAGTCAGCGATAACTTTTAGTCTTAATTAGCGCGTTTTCATCAATCCTGCGGAAAAAGATAAGAGGTGTTTTATGGACAGAACGGAATGGATAATCTGTCCGGACTTTTGATATAAAGCAACCCCCCCTGACGTTATTGCCATGGGGGTAAACAACCCACATATAAAAAGCAAACAACCCACTACGTCATTGCAGTGGGTTGTTGCTAAAAAGGGGAGGCTATGCATTTGAGATTTCATGGTGTTTCATCAAGTGTTATATAGTGTTCCGAGAGGGGATAAATGGGGATTTGATATTCATCTGGTTTCATCATATGATATCTAAGTTGCGTATAAAGTTGCGTATTAAATCAACCATTGATTACTTACAATTCATGATATATGTTAATTTTTTAAATTCATCCTTTATTATATTGAATCCATTTTCTTGATTGTTCCGATATATTTTATTTCTTTTATACTGAGATACACTTGAAAAATAGGATGTATCTACAATATATCCTTTACTTTTAAAATAATCTTCTGTATAAATACTTGGTATAGGGACTAAATTAAGTTTTTCTTTGCTATAAATTAAGCCTTTAACTTTATATTGTCGAAGAAGACATCTTAAGTTAAAATCATTTGAAAGAAAAAACGGAATAAAAAAGCGACCTTCCCGAATAGTAATTGAAAAAAATTCCATAATTCTTGGAACAGTAAAATCCCAAGCAATATTCTCTATACTTTTATATAACTTTTCAGCACTCATACCTTTGTTGATCTTATTAATAATTTGAATGTCTTGTGGATGAGAAAAATATTTACAAGCTATTACCATTTCTCTATCTAAATATAATCCTAAAACAGTGTCTGAGTAATTGAATAAATTATCCATTTTCTTTGGAAGAACATCTTTTGTATCAAACCTAATTGCTAAAATACCAATTAATAATAACACCATACTCTTATGGTAATTAAGAAATATTTGCTCCATCATTTCTTTTCCACCAAAAGATGTATATATTTCATTGATAATATGGTCAGCATTTTTATAGGCATCTTCTTTAGTAATTCTATACTGAATTAGTCCTTTATTTACATACGAATTTTTATCAATATTTTTAAATAGTTCTAGGCTGGCTAGATTTTGGCGTATATCCGTCAATAAATTACTATTTTCTAATTCTATCGATCGAAGGGAATTTATGTAATTTTCAATTATGTAAAACATATGGTCAAAATTATAATCATGACGCAATAAAATATCAAATGATGTATAAACTTCATTACTTACATTATGTCCAATAAAATGATTATCATTGTTAACAAAATTATTAATATAACTTGAATAATTTGTATCAAGCATTACGGAATAATCTATTGGGAACGTTACGTTATAATGGTTATTACCATCCATTTCTTTCAGTAGAATGTTGTCTAAAAAATATAATCTATCAGTTTCGAAATATGGTATAAAATGACTGTCAGATGTACAAATAGCAGATTGTAATTCATTGGGATATATTTTATTGGCATAATTATTTAGTGAAATAATAAGAGATTTATCTTTGTTTACCTCGTCAAATAATTTCCAGATAGTAATTATTTCTGATGGAGTTGATGCCATTGATAAATAATATAATTCTTCCTTTAACTGTTCACTAACCAATTGTCTATTCCTCCTGGTCTTTATATATTAAATACGTGACATAAAAACATATATTATTCTAATGTATGAAACAAATTATATGAGTTTGACTTTTCTAAAATTATACAACAGTTATAATTTCATTTCTAGAACTTTTTGATATGAATTATTCTTGTAAACATGTTCATTGGGGATCTGGGATAGAAAATTGCAGAATTTACTTTTTCATTATATGTGGAAAATTATTGATAAAAACTATAACGTGTACTATAATTGAGAATGGCAAATAGTGTAATAATATGTAATGAAATATAAATAATATTAAAGACGAATAACTTCGGATATAATTTTGTAAAACATAAAATGGAGGAGATTATGAAAGCTATACGTATACAGAGGTTTAAAGGGTTCGAAGATACGGGTTGGATTAAAATAAAACCAATAACATTATTATATGGTTATAATTCATCGGGCAAAAGTAGTATACTGAATGTACTTCAATTACTAAAAGAGAGCATTGAAAATCCATCAAATGAAGTACCTATTGTTTTTAGTACGAAGAATGGCTTAGACTTAGGCTCTTATCAAGATGTTGTGCATAAACATGAGGTGGATTTTAAAAAGCCAATTATAATATCGCTTAAGCTTAATATAGAAGATAAATTTAAACAAAATACATTCAAAGGAATATTTCTGAATGACAATGTTAATTTAGATGATTTTGATATTACATTCAGTTTCGAACTTGCGTATAATCAAAAAAGAAGAAGTACATTGATTAAAGGATTTAGTATTTTAGATTCACAAGAAAGACGTATTTTGGAAATGACATTGAGTACAAATGCTTCAAATGCATCTCCTATATTAAATTCTGACAAATATGATGTTAGAGGTAAGAAATGGACATTAGGATGGTATAATTTTATACCTACATTTAGAAATTCAGAAGAAAGTAGAAATGAGCTCACGCTAATATTAAATGCATTAAGAGAAACAATAATTGAAAGGTTATCCAATCTAACAAGTATTGGTCCTGTAAGAGCAATTCCTGAAAGAACATTGTTTTTAACAGGGGATAGACCTTTATCCGTAGGCAGAAATGGGGAAGAAACTTTTAAACTATTATATCTTGATAAGTTTCAAAAGGATAGTAACTTGGATTATAAATTAGATGAACATGTAAATGAGTGGTTAAAAGAATATAATTATTCTTTTAAATGGGTGCATCTTAATGCCTATTTAAAGCAATTTGTACTTGTTGATTTGAGAAATAATATTGAAGTATCATTAAAAGATGTTGGTTTTGGATTATCGCAGATATTACCAATTGTTATACAAGTTTATTATGCGAAGGCAAATGATACTGTATTAATTGAACAGCCTGAAATTCATCTTCATGCGAGAGCACAAGCGGATTTGGCAGACTTGTTTTTAAAGTCAATACAAGTTAATAGTAAGTATCCATATAAAAAGAATTTATTAATTGAAACTCATAGTGAAAATCTTTTACTCAGATTAAGAAGAAGGATAGCAGAAGAATTTTTAAATAATGGTAATAAAGAATATTATAATGATCTTGCTGTTTATTATATATCTAATACAAATGGAGTTAGTTCTATCGATGAAATAGAATTAAGTAATAAAGGTGAAATCAATTTTATGCCAGAAGAATTTAAGAAGTTTTTTGCAACTGATTTTGAAGAACTTATGTATATGAATGAAATACTAATGGGGATGAAACTAAATGAGAGAGCATAAAGATGAACCATGTAATATGGTACTGGATACAAATGTATTAATTAAAGGTTTTCTTGAGGGGAATGCAGATTGCAATTCAATAATATATTCTTTTTATACCAACAAGTTACATTATTTGGTGTTTGACATAACGAATATGCAAATCATGAGGGAATATAGAAGTAATTTGTCGGATTCAGAACTTTACCAAAAGTGGTACGCGGCACTGGCTGAAGGCAATAAATTCTTTTATACGAATGGCACTTTGACAGCTAAAATAAAAAGTGAATTATTAAAGTTAGGATTTCATGAAGCTTCTGATCATTGCTTTGTAGCATCCGCATATGAAACAGATAAAGTTCTTATAAGCGAAGATAGCGATTACGGGAAGGGAAAGGAAGAAAAAACAAAAGATAAAATTGAAGTTTTGAGATATATGACAGAGCAAATGGGGCTGAGAATAATGGATTATAATGAAGGTAGAGATTTCTGCTGTTAATTAATTGAAAGACTACGAAATATTTAGTATTACATATAGGCTGTTACAAAAGGTTTTCAATGGCTGATTTACCTTATGCTGATGGATGACTTGTATTGTATTGCAGATGTTGTATAATTATGTCTATCAATACATAATGGAGGACATACAATGAGCAAGTATGCAGATCAGATTATACGTGTTATAGAAATAATGAAAACTGAGGTTTATAGAATAACCGACAATGGTGAAGAAGTATCATCGGAAGAAATCCATGACATAACAAGAGACGCATTTAAAGAAACAGCGAAAGAATTTGATGTTACTGAAAGCACTATCGAATCAAAATGCACTAGAGACATGGGAATCAGTGCAGAAGAGTTTTATGGATTGGTTAGAGACTACCTGATTGGCAATGAAAAAGAACTGGAAGATAAGATTGTTGACAACTGTAAGGAAAATGATAATCCGGCTGATGTTAGGGGTGCGATACAAAAAATAAGGTAAAGAACATTTATACAGTTAGATAATCATGGAGGATAAAAATGAGCCCAAAGTTTTGTAATGGTACAGAAATTATATTGTATGGAATATTTGATAACGATTACGCAGAGGATTTATGTAAAGGAAGTAAGACGTTAACAATTGGTACTAAGTTATATGAATATCCTTATACACCTGTGAAAATGGAATATTCAAATACAATTCCCTTTGGGAAAACAGTTCTGGTATTTAGGGTAGATGTCAAAAATTGTTTTGATACTTTAGATCTTAAATTTCAGGAAGTACTTAGTAATTTTTTTGATGAATTATATAATGTTAGAAAGAAGATTGACATTTCACAAGATTTCGATAAGCAAGTGATCGATCAATTTATAGAGGAAAGTAAATTGAATGGAACTCCAGTCAGAAGTATAAGAGAGGCAGTTATCGATGGAAATGACGTGTATTATGGGTCAAGATACAAAAACAGATCATATATTACATATACAATTGTAGATCATACGTGTATAAAGGAAATTGGTATTTACAAATATATTAATTAAAAATTAAAGACGTAGAGGTACATATGATGAGTGATGAAATGAGAAAATGGTTGGAAGATTCCGGCGGTGTTATTTATGCAAAAGGAAGTGGTTTAGCTCTTGGTGCTGGTTTTGATGGTGAAGAAAATCTTTGTATGATCTTCCTTATAGATAAAAAGACAAATAAGGCTTTAGGTGGAACACCTTTAGCTGTGTTTCCGGCGGATGAAGACGAAACATATGGATATGTTATTGAAGCATATAAACTTGCAACAGAAATTGCAGAATATTATGGAGAGTTGGATTTAGCTGAAACATTTAAAGCTACCGAACTTATTGAACGTGTGACACATGGTTTGATGTAATATTAATAACGCTAACAACTTGGAGTGTACTTTAAAGGGTACACTCTTTTCATTTTATAGAAAAAACCAAAGTGCATTTATGAATAAATCCATAAGAGCACTTCTGAAGGAGGCTATAAAATGGAGCAGAATATTACCGATTATGCAACAGCAGCGAAATATCTGAAGGACATTTACCATTTAATAAATGTGGAATATTTTAACAACGAGCTTTGCGATGTGACAATAACCATTCAAAAAAAAGCTGGGACTTTCGGACATTTCAGTTTAGACCGTGTTTGGCGTAGATCTGAGGATCGCCAACATGAGATTAATATATCGGCAGCATACCTTAATAGACCGGTAGCAAATGTAATTGCAACCTTGATGCACGAAGCAGTACACCTTTATAATTTTAGCAGAGGAGTTATGGATGTGAGTAGTAATGGCGTCTACCATAACAAAGTTTTTAAAACAGAGGCAGAGAAGCGTGATTTGATTATTGAAAAGCACCAGCAGTACGGGTGGACAATAACAACACCTTCACCTAAACTTATTCAATGGGTAGAAGCACACGGTTTAACCGATATACCGATATATAGGGAAGACTACGTAATGCCTGTTGGTATTCCTGTAGGTGTGGATGGAAATAAACCCGGTGGAATGGATGGTACAGTAAAACCTCCAAAGAAAAAATGTAGCACCAGAAAATATGTATGCCCGGTATGTAGTCTTTCGGTAAGGGCAACCAAGGAAGTATTTATAATTTGTGGTAATGACATGACGAGAATGGAGGCAGAAAGATAAGATATGCTGCGTATTCCTTCTTATTAAAAATATGCTAATATTTTTATATTCCCCAATAGACCTAAAAAAGGGAGTTATTTAGCACATCAATGTGTTAAGTAGCTCCCTTTTCGAATATCCGGCATAAACCACAATTTATAACTACAAACTCCGTGAATTCGCCTACAGTCAGATACATCTTTCAGCGTTAATATGTTTATGTAATTAATATTAATGTTTAAAAAGGAGCGTACGATTATGGCAAAGAAAAATATGAAAAAAGAAGAAGTAGCAGTTGAGGTAAAAGGTGCAGTTGTTGAGGATAAGATCGATACTAAGGAAGATATGGTTGTTGATACGGTTGTTGTAGAAGAAGGGTTGGGATCGGAACAGATTACGGCAGAGGTTGAACCGGAGCAGCAGGAAAGTGGGATAGAAGAGATTCCATTATTACCGCAAGATGCAGTAATTAATTCAGAAGGGATCGCTGGAGCATTTATTGATGACGGTATGGTTGAAAGTGAAGAAGCCGTTATCTTGTCTGATGAGGCTAGTTTATTAGAAAGTGTTACAGCAGATAATGAGGAGCTTCCTAATTTCGAACAGGATATTATGGAGGATATACAGCAGGAAGAAACAGTTGTAGTAAACAACAATGAAGTAAGCCTTGAGATAGATAATATGGCTACTAGTGTAGTATTTAGAAGTGATAGCGAAATGGCTAGGACTTATATAATGGAATTATTATCTGATGGTGATAGTCATAAGAAACAAGAGATTGTGGCTTATATCAGTAAAAGAGCTGGCAAGGAGTTTACAGAAGCTACAGTCATAAATGTGTTAAGAAACTTAATTAACAGAGGGGATCTGTTGCAGCTGGAGAGGGGATCGTATAAAGTTGGCTCTGGCATTGGATTGGCTTCTAAGTTACTTCAATTTGTTGATGCTACAAGAAAAGGGTTGGAAAAGATCACTACGATAAGCATATCGGATATTAACGAAACGGATCTTGCTGTGGTGAAGGACGTTAAGGAGTTACGAGGTCTGTTAAATGATATATTTGATAGATTGTCATTAGGAAGTAATTAAATATGGATACAGTCAGAAGGAGCCATTATCTATAAGGATATTGGCTCCCAACTTTTTTATAAAGGAGAAATTAAAAATGGTAGAGAGATTAAGTTTTAATGATTTTGTAAAAACAATAGCAGACAAATTGAGTGCTAAGCTTGGTGGTGATTATATTGTAAGTGTAAACACGGTTAACAAGAATAATGGATTAAAATTAAAAGGAATTTGTATCCGGCAGGCTGATAGCAATACAGCACCTGTTATCTATCTAAATGATTACTATAGAGATTATGTAAATGGCAGAGCATTAGACGATGTTATAGCAGGTATTCTTACTGTATATCGGGGGAGTGATAAAAATGTAACTATATTGGACGAGTTTAACAGGGATAAGATTAAGGATAAGGTGATACTTAGGCTGATTAACCATGAGATGAATCAGCAGATGTTACACAATATGCCACACAAGATTGTTATGGATGACTTGGTAGTGACATTTCAAATAATGGTTGATTATACAACAGAGGGGTTGAGGTCAGCAGTAATATCAAATGAATTATTTCAGAGAATTGGTACTACGGTGGATGA
>JAQZBN010000089.1 GCA_029238935.1 Herbinix sp. | reverse complement strand
TTATTCAAGAATTACATGATTATATTGATTACTACAACAATAGTCGTATCAAGGCTAAATTAAAAGGAATGAGCCCTGTAAAATACAGAACTCATTCTCTGAAAACTGCTTAATTCAATTTTGTCTAACTTTTGGGGTTCATATCAGATTTGTCCCTTGTCCCTTTATAGATGTTTTGTACCTATGCGAAGATAAACACTATCAATTTATTTTATAATATTGATACTATTGATTTTGAAACCACAGAAAGTATAGCTTATGCGATTAATAGAGCCTAATTGATATGATCTGGATAGACAGTGTCGGAGAATTATATATAAATATCGATGCCACAATAATTTAATACAAATAGGAGGTTCTTATGAAGAAGTTTGGAAAGATATTGATTGCTACAATCATTATTACCTTAGTATTTGGAACTAATACTTTTGCCGGAGGCATAAATATGACTATAGAAGTATTAATAAACTCAATAAACTTAAAAATCAACGGTGAGAAAGTTAATGCAGATACTATAGTCTACAATAGAACTACATATGTACCACTCAGGGTTGCAGCAGAAATGCTGGGGAAAGAAGTAGATTGGGATCAAGCAACCCAGACAGCAAACATTATTGACAAAGATAAGGAAGTTGCCTTATCTGAATATGATACAAAAACACTAAGGAATAATGCTAATTTTAGAGTTAAGGTAGCAGATGGTGTTAACTGGGTACCGGCAAACGTACTTGGGAAGTCCGATTTAACTGCAAAACAAATTCAGGACTTAGGAAATGATCCAGTTACCTTAAAAAATAATATAAATATCTTATATGAGGTTATACAGTATTTACAGGTAGCAGATTTTAGTTCAGCAGATGATAATATAAGAATTAGGGAGAATGGTATTGATTGGGAGCATCATAAACCAGGGGAAATGGCAATAAAGACTAATGAAGGATGTTGTGCTACAAACTCTAACCTGCTTAATTATTTACTTCAAGGAGATTATGAAGAGGTAGGATTTATGGCTTATTCACAGTCTGATGGAAGTGGTCATGTATATAATTATATAAAGGATAGGGGTAAATACTACTTAATTGATCTTACACACTATAGAAATGATTTTATGAATACAGCAGTGGAAGATGGAAGAATAGAGGGGTATAAAAGAACAGATTTCATTGCTGGAAATATCCACGAAGCTGATAATCTATTAAACTATGCAAACTATTGTATAGCCAGGTTTAATAATCCTCCCGTTGTATTCTCAGCATATTTGGCTCCGAATGTACTTCCTATTGATTCTTTAAGAATTAAAGATCAAATTGAAATCGTATATCCGGACTCTTGGAAGGATAAAGTAGAAATTGTATATGATAATCCAAATGACAATATGAGATATGGATTTGTTGCACCGCCTGAGAAATACCCAATAGAGTGGGAACCATATAATACAAGATATTAGGATATTAATTGTCAGTAATTATGGTATCAGGTACAGAACATAAGAACTTATTTGGTTTGGTCTAGTCAAAAAGTTCCTAACTGTTGTACCTAATACCATAGTTCTCGATAGAAATAGGAGTGAAATTTTATGTATTTAACTAAAGTTGGTAATAAGCTTTTTTATCTTGTTAAGATTATATTATTATGTATCGCTATTTCTATACTTCTAACAAGTTGTAATCAGACGGTAAGGTTTTCAAATGGTGATAAATATAGAGGTGTAATTAAAAAGAATGGAATATTTGAAAAAGGACAAATATCATATGTAACAGGAGAAGTGTGTAATCTTGAGTGGAACGGCGATAAGTATACAATTAATTTTACTAATGGTAATAAATATATTGGTGAAATAAAAGATTTAAGAATGAATGGAAAAGGGGTCATGTATTTGAAAGATGGAAGTACATATGAAGGTGAATTTAAAGACGGTAAAATCGAGGGTTATGGCACCAATAAAAATTCTGATGGAAGTAGTTATGTTGGTGAATGGAAAAATGGGTTACGGGATGGGAGTGGAATCATCACTTACCCTGACGGGTTTAAATATTCAGGAGAATGGAGAGGGAACAAAATTGATCTAACAGAATTAGAGACATATCTTGAAAAGGAAAAAATGCAATTAATTGAGCTAAAGCTAAGATATGATTATAATACGGATGCAATGAAACAAAATCGGCGTAGAGCTATTGAATTAAGTAATCTTGGATACTGGCAAGCATTAGATTCATATAACAATCTTGTAGTAAAGTATAAAGATTTAGTATCAAATTATAGGAATAAAGCTGAGGAATATAACAAAAAACTACAAGAGTATAATAGATTATCTGAAGGAATTTCTACAAGATTTTTAACATGGGAGGTAGTTGGACAAGTCCAGTAAATGAAGAAGAATATTTTGTATTATATGTAGAGTGTGTCGCATGAAATTTATGTTTAGTGTAACACTGTATGATATGTAAGAACGGATATTAAAATAAAATATTAGAAAGTATTTAATTTTCAAACAGGAATTTTAACAAATAAGCATAATTTTTTATACTTTTCTTATAGCGCTCAATATTATCAATTCTTGTCATTAAGAGTAGTTTGATTATTATGGAAAAATTAGCATTTACAAATAATTACACTATAGTATAAAGTATGCCAAATAATTATGCAGATGATATAATAATATTGAAAATTATGTAATATAAGGAGAATTTATGGGGCTATGGAGTAATAATCATGTGCACTCAGATGCACAGGTAAAAGATATAAAGAAGAAATCAATTACAAAGCAAATTACCGTAGGTAATAATACCTGCGAGGTAACTATTATGGATGCACAATTTGGTGAGGTTGACGGAAAGGAAGTTCTTCTGGACATACACATAATTGATAAGATGATCAGCGATATTGCCCGAGCAATTTCATTGAATACATCAAAGTATAACGCATTCCCAAAGAAGATAAGAATATCACGAGATGACATATCCAATAAACAACCTTCAGTACTACAAGATCCTCTCGCAGGGGAAGAAGCATCTGCAACAACAGACAATGGATTATTTGAGACCTACATGCCTAGATATACCTTTGAAGATATCTACATAGATCAACATGCAAAGGAGCAGATTCTTACATCCTTAGCAATGAAAAGTCATGCTCATTTGCTTTTTAATGAATGGGGACTCAAAAGCACCATCAAGAGTGGACGAGCTATCATACTTAATTTTTATGGCCCGCCGGGTACCGGTAAGAGCATGGCTGCAGAAGCGATTGCGTCTTATTTGCATAAGGAAATATACTGTGTGAACTATTCACAGCTTGAATCAAAGTATGTAGGTGAAACACCTAAGAACATTAAGAAGGTATTCGCCCTGGCTCGGGAGAAAAACGCAGTTTTGGTTTTTGATGAGGCTGATTCGTTTCTGGGTAAAAGACTGACTAATGTAAGTCAGTCTGCTGACTATGGAGTGAACATTACGAGAAGTGTCATGCTGCTTGAATTAGAACGATTTGATGGCATTGTAGTGTTTACAACCAACCTATTAAGCAATTATGATGATGCCTTCAGAAGAAGAATATTGTCTAGTGTAGAATTTATGCTGCCCGACAAGGACGGAAGAAAGGCAATTTGGGAGACGCACATACCTAAGGAATTACCTTTGGAACCGGAAGTAACTTGCGAGATACTGGCTGAAAGATATGATGGTATATCCGGTGCGGATATAAAAGATATAGTACTTTTTGCGGCCATCATTGGAGCTCAACGGAAGGCTTCAAATCTAAAACTAGATGATTTTGAAAAATCTCATACCTATATTAAATCTAGATATGCAAACGGAGTTAATTTAGAAGTAAAAACAGAAATTATTACACAGGAGCAATATGCTCAAGAAACTGGTGATATTTCGATCTTATAAGCTGTAAGGGGGTGATAGCATGCTAAAAGAAATGATTGGGAATTATCGAGACACCAAGATGAGTATTATATATAACCTGGCAGATCAAGATTATAGCTTATTGGAAGAACCGGGATTCTTGGATGATGGTTATCTTCAAGCAAAAGTGGCACTTCTGAAGAGGCATTACGAAAGAATAGACAGGCAAATAGAGCATACGCTGAAGTATGATAAAGATGACAGCTATAAAGTAGAAAAGTGCAAGGCGATGATAGAAAAAAGAAATGATATCATACATCAGATTGTATTTTTTTCCTCAAACAGTTTGACTAATTTGGAGGACTGTGAGCGACTGTTGCATGGCAGCAATTCTAACTTTCTTCTATGTATCAAAGGACTCAAGGCCTATAGAGATCACGACTTTGCAGAAGCATTTCAATGTTTTTATAATTTTTTTATTGCGAATGGAGATTGTTTGGATCATTACTCTATAAACAAGGTATATGGAATATTGCTTTTTCAAGCAAAGCAATATGATGTAGCGGCAGCGTTTATTCGGAGGGCAATTGAAAAACGCCCGGAGGACTTGGAGTTGCACAAGCTAATGATAGAAATATATACGTTATTGGACAAAAACCCTGAAAGAAAAACCCATGAAAATATTTTGGAGCTATTGGAGGACGTATAATGAGTACCACTACTTTTGAAAAAAAGAACCATCAGCTTTCATCCATAAGGACGACAATTGGGAGCGGGAGAAATCAAGTGAGTTTCACTATGTATCCTGGCAGCAGCCGAGGCGGGATGACATTTAGAAGCGGAGCTATGACTACAAGGATCAATAATAAGGGAGAAACCATCGCCATGGGGTTGAAGACTGGAAAACATATGACATACTTTAGAAAAAATGGGAAGACAAGTTCAAATATCCCGTCGTTTTAATAGGAGTGAATATGATTGATAAGAAACTTTTTATACACCCTTTAGAAGAAAGCTTGCTGGAAGAGTTAAAAAACAACACCTATTTTTCTGAAGAAATCATAGATAATTATAAAAACTATGATGAGAAGATGAGAAGACCTGATTTGTTCGGTAAAACAGTAAGGGTAACTATGAAACAATTTCCAACAGTATACAAAAACGCATGTGAGGTAGCAGATATTTTAGAGATGGAACTGCCTGAGATATTTGTCTATGAGGATTTCTATTATGGGGTAGAAAGCAAAGGGGTAAGCAAACCTTGGATAGAAATTTCTGCAAAAACGATTTTTGACTTCAATGAAAATGAACTACGCTTTTTGATAGCCAGAGAAATGTTTAATATACATATGGGACATACATACTATGATGTTCTTATTGATGAAACACTAGGCGTTATACAAAATGGGCTAAGAGTTATGCCCACTGATGTGATAGTCCAATCCTTGAAATATTCGATGTATAAATGGCGTCGTATCTCAAACTATTCAGCAGATTGCTTCGGCTATGTGATTTGCAACGATGTACGAGCCTCTATATATTGTATACTCAAAATGATATTAAACAATCATGAGCTGGCAAACAATATATGCCTTCTGGATTATATAAAACAAGCTGAAACCATTAATGAAATGAACAGCCCGGTAGAGAGTTCTACCAAGCTAGATGAGCAGATGCCGTATGGACCGTTTAGGGTCAAGAATATTATAGCTTATGCAAGCTCAAACCGTGGGCAGCAGGCGTTAAAAGAATTAGATAATGAAAAGGGGTAATGTAGATGAGTCTTTTGGCGATAATTGGGTGGGTCTTACTGGGAGCTGCAGCAACAACCATTCTGGTAACCTTTTGGGATCAAATAAGAGATTGGCTGAACAATGTAGCCGCTGATGCAGTAGAGAGTGTATTTGGATATAGAGCAAGAGAAGCGATGCATAGAGCTATAGCAAAGGTGGATAGGGTAATGGATAAAGTCAGAAGCCGCTCTACTATTTATGCAAAGAAGACACCTTTGGATACTCACTATGTAAAGACTGATATCGTTGCTGAGGCGGGTGTTTATCAAATAGATAAAGAAGTGCTGGAAGAGATAAAGAAGAAAGGTGAACTTGTACAAGAGTTTGTGTACAAAAGTTGATAGGTATAATTAAGTGTTTAAGATAATAAGTCAAGAAGTTAGTGAAGTTGTAGATACTGACCCAAACTTGTATGTGAGGAGAGCAGAGCAAGCTCTTAGAATAGGCGCAACAAGGGATGCAATCATGGAAATTGATAAGGCTATACAATATTCAGGAAAGAATTGTATGGATTACATGCTGCAAAAGATCGAGATACTTAATGCAGCTAATTATCTGGAAGAAGGCTGCAGCTACATCAAAAATAATCTTAAATTCTTTTATAGTAGGTTGCCACTATGTGGTTTTGAAGAAATTATCAAGTCTTTTGTAAGAAGTGTAAGAAATGATATCAAAGTTGCAATAGAGATACTAAAGCAAAACGAAATACCGGAGGTCTTTGTCTTTACTTATAGTGATTCCAGCGAAAAAAATAGGGAGTATTTCTTAACGAATGCCTTAAAGGCTCTTGAAGCAGATCGATATACCGATGCATTATCATATTGTAGGATTGTGTACCAATACTTTTATTCCGCTAATGATGTAGATATAGTCAAAGCCGATTCGTTAAAGGGACTTAAGCATTACGATGAAGCAATGAAGTATTATGATAAAATAATAAAGTATGATAAATCACATGTAGCAGCGTATATTGGTAAGATTGAGATATTGATGGGGTATGGCAAATATGTCAAAGCGATTCTATGCTGCGATGAAGCTCGACTTGAGGACTTTGGACAGCTTAAGCTAACATTTTTACGGGCTCAATGTCTATTTAAACTAAAGCGCTTCAAAGAATGCATTGAAAACTATAAATATGTTGTAAGATATGAAAAAGATAACGCATATGCATATTATTATCTGGGTGTAGCTTATGATGAGATTAAAAAATACGGGAAGGCCATTAGCCACTATAAAAAAGCAGTGAGTATAGATCCTCAATATGGTATCCCAAGCAATGAAAACCGGGATAGATATCAAACGAAGTGGAAATACATGAGATTTGTTACAGCCATATTTTCAGCCGCATTGATTATATTACAATTTTGGTTATATCAACAGGGTATACTGAAACCAATTATATATAATATATCTGTAGAGGCAGAAGAAGCAGTTATTCTAGTTGGATATGACAGCAAAATTCATGAGTCTCATTCCATTTTTCCGTTCTATGGAGTAAAACCGGAAATTTCATACATAGTAGAAGACAACACAAAGGCAATTGCTGATAAAGATGGAAGCATAAAGGGTATAGAAGAAGGAGAGACAAATATTCTAATATATGCAGATGATACTTTAATTGATACATTAAGCATTCAAGTTAGCGTACCTAAAGTAGAAAGCCTGGATCTTGAATTTCAAGGGTCATTAAGCAAGGTGGGCGATATTGCCATGATAAGACCAATAGTTATCATGAACCATCCAAAAGCAGTGCAAGAAAAGGTTCAGTATAGAGCAACAAATAAAAATGTTCTAAAGGTTGATGATGATGGAGAAGTTAGGGCAGTTGGGTTAGGCGCAGCCTCCATTGTAATTGAAACGGGTGAAGCAAGCAAAGTTATAGAGTTTATGATCGAACCTGCTGTATCGAGCTTATCCCTTGATAAAACAGAAATAGAAATGTATGTAGGAGGCACAGAGCAATTAAAGGTTTTTGTAGAAACACTTCCTGCGAATCAAAGTCCACCCCCGATTACCTATACCTGTGATATGACAAAGCTCTATATCACAAGTGATGGGATTTTACAGGCAAAAGAAGAGGGTAATGTATTGGTAACAGTACAATGTCAGGATGTGCAGCAGCAATTATATGTAAACATTAAACCTGCACCTATGGTGCAAAGTATTTTACTAGGAGCAGATGAATATAATGTCGTACAAGGAGATAAGTTTTTCATCAATTATAGAGTTGAGATGGAAGATAAAGATGTTTTAATTCCACAAGTAAAATATGGTACAAACGATAATGGTTATATAGCTATAAACGAGGAGGGATATATAGAAGCTTTACAACCCGGAACATGCTTTGTCACTATCACTTGCGAAAATGTAAGTGTTAATGTTCAAATTAACATAATTGAGAACGCAAACGAATCATTGAAAAGCAATCCTGAATTAGTTGGTAGTACTAAGCTGAATATAAGCGGGGTTAACACCTTGAAAGTTACGGGGATAAAATTAGTGCAAGTAGCTGACCTTTATTATGTGCTATCCTGGGATAAGCACGAAGGTAAAAATTCATATGATGTATATGGGGTAAAGCGTCAAATTAATGAAAATTACTTTGAGAAAATTGATACTACTGAAGAATCAGAATGCTTCATTTACAATGGGACATATCAATTTGATGAGTTCTATGTGACTGGCTTTTCATATAAATATAATATGGACATGGAAATTAGTGATAGAATTAGCATAACTAAAGGAATACTTGATGAGTATTAAACGTTAGCTGCCTAATGGCAGCCGTCTTACCTTTAGTTACCTCACTTTAGGATAAGGCGTCATTTAGAGGTGAACGTTACTGTCAAAGCTTTGAGATAGA
>JAQZBN010000039.1 GCA_029238935.1 Herbinix sp. | reverse complement strand
ATATTAATAATGATAGTTTAAAAGGAGGATGCTTTTATGAGTTACAACCCAGAAATTCCAAGAGACAGATATAACAATTATGGAGACCGAGAATGGACGCGTCTCGAAAAAGATGGTCATGGTGAACTTCTATATCGGGTACATCTTGAAATCTTAAGCCGACATGTCAAATTGAATGATAAAGTATTAGAAATTGGCGCAGGTTCTGGTAGGTACACAAAAGATATTGTTCAATTTTGTAAGTCTTTAACTGTAGCAGATATTTCTGAACATCAGATAGAATTTAATAAAGCTAAAATGAAAGAATTGTCACTATTCAGTAAAATAGAGTCATATCATGTCTTAGATATACTTAATATGGGTGTTTTCCAAGATTCATCTTTTGACTGTATTGTATGTATCGGTGGTGTGATTAACTATCTTTTGGATAAAGAAAAAGATGGTGTTGCTGAAATGCTTAGAGTTTTGAAACCAGGCGGTCTTATAATCGTAGGAGCTATGAGTTTTATTGGAGCTTCACTTTACTATCTAGATGGAATAAGATATGAAAAGGACCAGTTTGGTATTGAAGCTACTAAATGGATCTTTAATACAGGGGTCCAAGATAAAGAGCATTATCCTGTACCAAGCAAACATTATGTCCATATGATGAGAAGCAACCAACTGGATGAGTTATTCAATCAGTTTCCTGTAAAAATAATTGAACGCAGTTCAGCTGGATTGTTTACACAAGCTGGAGATGTAGCCTTGGAAAATGCACGAAATGATAGCCAATTTTGGGAATTGATTGTGGAAAAAGAAATCCAATACACTAAATTACCAGGCACCCTTGACTGTGGCATGAACATCATTTATGTTGTTCAAAAAATTTAATATCTGAAACTAAGTATTTAGTGTAGTAAGTTCAATTGGTTTGTTGTGTGTATCCATATGTGCAGATAAATACCAGAAGCCGCAAACCTCCTGTTTATCAGTATTTGTGCGTGCGAGGATTGAATCCTGTCTCACGCTAAAAACAAGTTCATCCGACAGGGTGGACTTGTTTTGTTTTCATTTTCCTTGTCCCGATAATAACAGAAACCGCAAACCTCCTGTGTGTGCGGGTATTTGTTCGAATCCCATCTCGCGCTTAAAAGAAAGGAACTTATGCGAGCATAGGTACTTGTTATGATTTCTTTTCTCGTCTCTGGTTATCCGAGAGCAATAATCATCCCCTGAAAGAACAATATGTGAAAGAGAAAGTAACAAAGGGTAGTGCTTCAAGGGTAAATTAATATTATTCTATGCAGTTGCCAACAGCATCAAGTAGTAATTCTTGATGAAATGGTTTTGCAACAAATGCACTCACACCTATTTGCTTGGTTTCTGATACAATACTCTGCTCTACCATTGCGGAACACATAATAATACAAGCAGTAGGGTCAAATGAGAGAATATGCTTTGTGGCAGAAATACCGTCCAATACAGGCATTATAATGTCCATAATCACTATGTCAGGCGAACATAGTTTGTATTGTTCAACTGCTTCATTTCCATTCGTGGCCTCGCTAATAATTTCGTATCCTGCTTTTGTTAGTATCTCATTCTGCATTTTTCTCATGAAAGGTGAATCATCAACGAGCATAATTCGTTTCCCCTTTCTCTTCGATACAACGGAATTGCCGAATAACTCCCCTATTTCTTGCTGACTAAGCGGATTTGTATTATGTTTAACTACTTTTTGCGGTTCTTTTATGTCTGTTTCTCTCAACATAAATTTTTTCAAGGCATCCAAAACTTCATTTTCGATCGATTTATTTTGATTGCTTCTTAAAATCATTATGACATACTTAAATATCTTGTGAAATAATGTAATGTCATTTTTAGAACATAAAGCCAAAATGAGTTCTTTCACAATTCTATAATCATTAGGATATTTAAAGTGCATATCTTCCCATAACTCAATTATAGAATCAATATCATCTGTAAGTAATAGTTTTTTCTGAATAGCTTGACTTTTTTTGTAATGCAAAGATTGTTCATCTTCTTCCCAGAAAAACAATGTTTCCAATGCGACTTTGAAATAGTTAGCAATGAGAGGTATATAAATAATATCGGGATTTGCTAAGCCGTTTTCCCACTTTGATATAGACTGTGCAGATATATTTAGTGCTTTAGCTAAGTCCTCTTGCGTCACATTCTGCTCTTTTCGCAAGTTTTTAATAATCTCGCCTGTATTCATTAATTCAATCCTCCGCGTATTATTTTTGAAACAGCTTATATATTTTTATTATACTCTACAGGTATCAGATTTCAATGACCGATATTCTCATAACACAACCTCTGGTTGAATTGGGATTCTAGGCGAGAACCTATGAGATGACTGTTATTACACATATATAAGAAAAATAGAGCCGAAACCTTTGAACTTTACAAGAACGCTTTTAATGCTGAAATTGTTTATTGGACAAAGCTAATACCGTTTTAATTTTCTATGCTGAACTCAATATTTGTGGACAAAGTATTGCTGCCGTCGAATTATAATATGATAAAAACTAGCTATTTCCGAGAATACAATGCACTTCTATATGCAGTATGGTACCTGCGACACATGATACTTCTAGCCTTCCTTGCTAATTACCATTAACACATGTTATAAATATAACCGCTTCAAAAGATAACATCATCAGATTAGTATAAAAATACGAATCCGTATATGACACCATCTTTTAAAGCGGTTATTCCTTTGACATACTTATCGGAACCTCTACGGAAGAACCTTTTCCTCACAGCAAGCGATCACCAGTTTTACAGCTGCATTGACATCGTCCATATCAACCGTCTCAACCGGGGTATGTATGTAACGGCACGGTATGGAGATACAACCGGATAATATACCTCCTCTTGTACGCTGCACTACTCCGGTATCTGTTCCACCAAAACGAAGTACTTCATCCTGAACGGGTATTGCATGCTTTTGAGCCGCTTTCTTAATAAATTCACGGACTGAAACTGGAACTATAACAGAAGCATCCTTTGCTTTTACCGTTGGACCATATCCCAGTTTGACATGCTCACGGACACTTTCCGGTGTATCTCCCACACTGCACACATCCAGACTGATATTTAAATCTGGTTCAATAGCATAGGCAGCAGGGCCAGCACCACGTGTTCCCAACTCCTCTTGAACAGTAAATACTGCATAGATATCATGCTCGCTTTTCATTGTTTTCATGGCTTCCACTAACACTGCACAGGAAATTCTGTCATCCATTGTACGATGTGCTACTTTCTTCCCCATTTCAACAAAGTTCGATACAAAAATCGCTATATCTCCAACCGATACCTTAGCTTCCGCTTCTTCCTTCGTGCTTACACCGATATCGATAAATAAATCCATAATTGATATTTCCGTTAGCTTCTTAGTTTTATTTTCATAGGATACCACTCCCCTGGTTCCGTTTTGAAAAGCCACTTCATGGGCCACGCTTAAAATCGTTGATATACCGCCTACGGGAGCAACATATAAGAAGCCTTTTTCATCAATGTCTACGACAATCAATCCAATCTGATCCATATGAGCGCTTAACATAATCTTTTTCCCAGACGTACCATGCTTTACAGCAATCAGGTTACCCAATACATCATTATAGACCTCATCACAATACGGAGCTACATAGCTCTTAATTATATCACTGGCTGTCTGTTCCCTTCCAGAAGGGCCATACGCATCTATTACATTCTGCATCATCTGCATATCCATCATTTACTATCCTTCCTCTCTAATATCTTTAGGTTTATACTACATTGAATTTCTTTTCACTGAGAAATGCCTTCGCCAGCCGATATGCACTATCCAAATCGGATTTTGCTGCAATGCTGTTTGGAGAATGAATATAACGACAGGGAACCGATATTGCTCCTGTTTTACAGCCTGCTAAGGACCTGTGAATAATCCCGTTATCATTACCTCCGCTGTTTCCCTGCCGAAACTGCCAGGGGATATCATTATTAACGGCTGTTTCTTTCAGTGTATCTATCATACTCTGTGATATGATGGTTCCGCCATCCATAAAAGAAATAACAGCACCCTTTCCAAGTCGTGTTACGCTTTTATGGGGTGGGCATTCCGGCATATCGTTGCAAATTGTTCCTTCCAGTGCAATACTAATTTCCGGTTTTACATTATATACTGCTGCCTCAGCTCCTCTTAAACCAATCTCCTCCATCACCGTGAATACTGCGGTAAAATCACAATCGTAACTATCCTGTAAAAGTTCCATGAGAATCGCACAGCCCACACGATCATCCAGGGCTTTTCCCTTAATTAGGCCATCTCCAAATTCCGAAAACTTCGTTGTAAAGCTAATATAGTCACCTAAATTTACATATTTTAAAGCATCCTCTTTATCCTTTGCTCCAATATCCACGTATAGATCCTTTTCCCGAAGGACAGTTTTTCTCTCCTCTGGCGTCTGTAAATGGATTGCTTTCGATCCGATGATTCCCGGGACATCATTCTTACCTACTGCTACACGTTTTGACACTATAGCACGCATGTCCAGTCCAACTGCTGAAAAAGCCAGTAATCCACTGTCTAAAACACCTGTGACAATCATACCCACTTCATCCATATGAGCACAGTACATAACACGCTTTCCATTTCCCTTTTTATGAGCATAGAGATTTCCCATCCGGTCTATGTATACTTCGTCGCAATGAGGTTGTACCTGTTCAAGAATATATTTGCGGACACGTGTTTCATCTCCACTAACACCATATAATTCACTTAATGTTTTTAATCGTTCCAACATAACTTTTCCTCCCAGTCCTCTCCGATACTGGCAGGGACTTCTGCCAGGAGCTTCGCGCAATTGTGAAGTGTATTTAATGATATCGTTTCTACATTCGTATGCATATAGCGAAGAGGTAGAGAAATCAATCCTACAGCGATTCCTCCACACTGTGTCTGTATATTCCAAGCATCTGTTCCAGTACGTGCTATGGCTACCTCCACTCCATAAGGTATATTCAGTTCTTTTGCCGC
Source organism: Herbinix sp. (assembly GCA_029238935.1). Taxonomy (GTDB): domain Bacteria; phylum Bacillota; class Clostridia; order Lachnospirales; family Lachnospiraceae; genus Mobilitalea. Next base: position 30,868 of record JAQZBN010000039.1, on the reverse strand, counting down.
TTCCGTTATCATACGGTGCACTCCTGGATGAATATTTCCACCTGTTGTAACAGCAACCTTTGATGGATCTAAAACTCTTTGCGGATCAGCACCAGGTGTCGGTGCATGGCAGACATCCGTTGCGATTGCCAGATCAGGTTTTAAATTATAGCTGGCAACTCCCGCACCAAGACATCCCAACTCCTCCTGTACGGAGCCAACACATACCACTGTGCAGTTTAGCTTGCGTTTTGATAATATATCAAGCACCTCAACAAGTGCTGCTGCCATCGCTCTATCATCAAATGTCTTTCCTGCAATAAATCCATTTTTTAGTTCCAGCGGAGGTAAGTTATCAAAGGTTATAAAGTCACCCACCGAGACCAGCTCAATAACCTTTTCGTACGGAAGACCGACATCGCACGTCAGATTATATAGGTCATAGGCTGAATTTCTATCACTTTCCTTCAATAAATGGGGAGGTACAGTGCCTACCACACCTTTGAGTATCTCTTTTCCATAGACTACCACCTCCGAGCCCGGCAGTACGCGGGGATCCACTCCACCCACCTGGCACATTCGTAACATACCATTCTTTTCAATCTCTGTCACAGCCATACCGATTTCATCCATATGTGCCATCAACATCACAACCGGTTTACCGCTTCCGATCCGGCCGTATACATTGCCCATTGGATCACGCCATACGTCGGATGTGTATTTGCGAAAATTCCGCTCTAATATATCGGCGACTGCACACTCATTTCCACTTACCCCAGGGGTTCTGGTAAGTTCGGTAATCGTTTTCAGTATATCCATATACCTGTCTCTCCTTTTCCATTGCAGATAGCTAAGAATAAAGCTTCTTATTTTAATCATAAGTTAAATTTCAGCTTTTTTTGCTTTTATCTGCCATAATTCGAATCCAAAATATAGTTTACCACATATTTTCCATCACTTCAATTTATAGATAATAGATCTTATCTATTAATCTGATATGTGTACCCTTCGGGAAATAGAACTTTCATTTCTCCAACCAGAGGATGAAACAGCTCATCTCGGTGTACATGAGCAGATAAAAAAGAAAACAATTTAAACTTTACAAGTATCTTACCCTTTTTATAGAATCTTGAAATTTTATACAAGAAGCAGCTGAACTTAAACTGAACTTAAGAATTAAATACCACCCCGAGTGGTTTAAAATCCTCATATCTACTTTTTAAAAGATGTAGAATTACACTTCTTCATTCAATATTGATTTTCTTTGTTTGGATGTATATAATTAAGTAATTAGAATCGCTTTCTTTTAAAGTAGTAATAAGTTGTGACCATGATTATTAATGTATTGGGGGAGATAACTGTGGCTTTAACCATGAAAGCTAATGATAGAATTATACGAAAAACAATATTATCGTTTTTACTTTGCTTTTCTGTCTTTTTGATTTTGGACTCATTAGACATTAGTGTTATATTTACAAAAAATAGTATTCTAGTGATGAAGGTTATGAAGTCTTTATTTAGAATTTGCACTGGAGTAATGTGTATTTTTTGTGCAATTAAAGTCTTACATATTGAAACTCTCGGTATCAAAAAATTGAATTTCTTTAAAGGCTTAAGAATTGGTTGGCCTCTAATTGCTACCGCTTTAATAATTGCCATAGTAAATTCTACACCCATTCCAAGAGAAATGACATTAGTACAAGTGGTTGTACGATTTCTTGTTTGTAGTTTTTATACTTTTTCAGTTGGATTTTTTGAAGAATGCCTTTGCCGTGGGATGTTATTAAATGGATTTTTGAAACGTTGGAAATTTGAAAAGGCAATAATTATTTCAAGTGCAACTTTTGGAATTTTTCATTTGACTAATCTAGTTGGAGGGGCTGATTTTTTTTCCACGATCATACAGGTTTGCTATACAACAATTGGCGGTATCATTTATTCTGTAACCTATCTAAAATCAGGGAATCTTTGGTCTGTTATTACCCTACATGGATTAATCGATTTGGCTGTTTACTTTACGGTTTTTGTTTCTTTATAACCATGAAACCAAGCTGTTAAAGGTAAGCATTTTGACAAAATCGAGCCATTACGCTAGGAGGTAATCATATGTATCCTTAAACGGAATCGTATATAACGGCACTTTTATTTGTACATAAATCAAAAGTGGATGAAAACCCAATATTTTCAAACGATCTAATTACTTCCATGAGTAACTCTTATTAGAATATATTGTAATAAATTAAAATGATTGATATTTAATTCATGTATCTCATAAACAAAGAAATTATTAACATTAGAATTTAAAGATTATGTATCATCGTATCTTTAAAATAACGTTATTTTGCATTAATAGGAGGAGGGCGAGATGAATTATTCTATAAGGAAGATAAATACAGAAGAATATAAAGATGTCAGAATACTTGACAAAAATTCATTTGGAATGAATGAAAGAGGGAGTAATGCCGATGTACATGAAGTTTTTGCAGATAATATAAGAAAATCACCTTATTTCATTTCGGAACTTGATTTAGTAGCTGTTGATGAAGATGGATTGATATTAGGTCATGCTATTTTTTCTGCTCTACCAATGGGTGATAATAGTAATCATGTTGTTTGGTTAAATAGCTTAGCTATTCGCCACGATATAAGTGATAACCATATTACAATGCAATATAAATATCAAAGAAAAGGGATCGGAACAGCACTTGTTAAGCATGGACTTGAAATTGCAAAAAAGCTTGGCTATTCCGCTTGTATGTGTTGTGGAAATCCACAAGTTTATCAATCAAAAATGGGATTTCATAATTATCTTGAATTGGGACTAAAAAAGGATAATAGTGTTGATGACCCTGATACTTGCATATTTGCAACAGAATTGATTGAAGATGGGTTTAAAGAAACAAATAAAAAATTGAGTTATAAATATTACAATTTTATGGCTTAAGATACATATTGCTTTTAGTGTAATATTAGGAGGATTAACGTTATGGATGATGAATTAAAAATCAAAATGTACTCATTTACGGTGGATAGCAAAAACCCGCATGAATTAGCAAAATTTTATGCGTCTTTACTCAAGTGGGAAATAATGTTACTCGATGAAGAATGGGCATGTGTATACGCTCCAGGAACCAATCAGGGTACATATCCCAGTATATTATTTCAACAAAATCCTGAGTATAAACCGCCTGTTTGGCCAGAAGAGCCAGAAGCTCAACAGCAAATGGCGCATATAGACTTCGCCGTTAATGATTTAGAAAAAGCAGTTCAATATGCAATCCATTGTGGAGCAACAATCGCAGATAAGCAATTTTCTAATAATTGGAGAGTTATGTTTGATCCCGCTGGTCACCCTTTTTGCTTATGCCAAATGAAGTCAATTATAGAAAGTACCCATTTTGCGTTATTATAAATAATCACGAAATTTTGAGTAAATGTACGATATTCCTGTAAATTCAGGTTTGATCCTTCTCAAGTATTCCTTCTGATAATGTTGTGATGTGTGCAATACTTCCATATGTTCCTAATCAATATGGAACTGATAATATTACGATTACAGTCAAATACACACATCTCATCCTTTCATAAAATAATAATACTCAAAGAAGAATTCAATGGCAAATACACTTGATATAGCAGATAGTTAAGTTAAAAACCAAGTGCAGTACAAAATTAGAAAAATAGTTAATTTTGACAAAACTTTTAGCCATCCGTTTGATACTATAATAACGGAAGGAGGGATTAACTTGGATTATTTAGATATTGTGAAAAAATCGATTGCATTTATACATTGCCAGTACAGCGAACCTATCACTGTTTCTGATGTGGCTAATCATGTCTATCTTTCATCATCGCATTTATCGACTGTGTTCAGGACGCTGACCAGTTACACTATGAAAGATTATATCCTTCGTTATCGGTTATATCAAACAGCATTGGTACTCAAAGGAACTAAAAAACGGATTATTGAGATAACTTATGAGAACGGGTTCTGTTCTCAGCAAGCACTCACTAAGAGTTTTTCACAATGCTATGGGATTTCGCCGGCAAAATTCCGTCAATTAAATCCAGAAATCAAACCTTTTCCTCCAAATCTTGAAAATTTGTTAACAGAAAGAGGTATGTCTATGGAATTAAAGAAAGTTTTTGAGAAGGTTCATTTTGTCAAGAAAGACAGTTTTTTAGTAATTGGTATTGAAACCGATATAAATTATCACACCAGTGAAGGAACTCACAGTATCAGCGACCTATACAAACAATGGGGAAATGAAAATCTAATAGAAAAAATTCCAAATCAGGTTCATGACCACCTTTGTTATGGCATGACACACAGTGAAACGGAGAATGATACGGCAAAATATATAGTCGCCGTTGAAGTCTCAACTCTTGAAAACATACCGACTGGCTTAATTGGACGTCGTTTCGACGCTGTTGAATATGCCGTATTTGATTGCACATTGGAAGATGAAACAAGTGGCAATTTTTTTCAATATTTCTTTAAAACTTTTCTAAAAGAAAACAACTTAAGTCTACCTGACGCAGTTATTACAAAGAATGGAAACACATACTCACGTTATCCACTCTTTGAAGTGTATGACAAACACTTTAAAAATGAAACTGACCCTATTCAAATATATGCACCAATTTTACGGTAATAGTTATGGAACAATAAATTCCATATTACTTCACTAACTTTGATAGCAGGAAAGCTAATAAAATCAAGCTTTCCTGTTTTTATATTTATAAGAATAATGTCTGAAGAATGTACGACGCATCTTTTACTTACGGGGACTGCTATACCATGTATAAATGCTATTTACATAACATGAATATTTTATTATTTAAAAAAGAGCAGGGTACATTTTCTGTACTCCGATCTAGATTTATGGGGTAAATATCTTAACGAAATGACATTGGCTTAATAGCTACTATTTTTCTTTTCTCTATTGTAAGCTAGTCTAGTGCTGCGTACAGCATATTCAAAATTCTACCAATAACATTAATTTCACTGTTCTTCATTGCAACAGAAAATAAAGTCATTGTTATACCATATTCCTTGTCTACATAGATTTTGGTTGCTCCTCCTCCATTGTGACAAACAGCGGTTGGAGAACGCAAAATACTGGAGTCGTCTTTTTTATTTCCGTGGTAATTCCATCCAAGTGACCAAGAACCCCATTCCCATTCATCTTCTATACTTTCGTTGTGGTCGGAAACCATAGCACGGACGCTCGCTTTTGACATAACCCTAACATCTCCTAAACGCCCCTCATTGCGAACCATTTCACAATAACGCAGCATATCTTCAGCGGTAGATTTCAACCCACCTGCACCATTATCACTGACATACGATTCCTCCGAATTTAACCATTCGCTACTTAAGCTATTCTGAGCACGACCTATAATTCGATCCCATTTATCCTTTGGCATATTCCAATATGTATCATTCATTCCAAGTGGTGCGAATAGTCGCTTACGTGCATATTCGTCAATGCTTTCTCCCGATTGTTTTTCAATAATTTCCTTAATCTTCTCAAAACCTAATCCAAAGTAAGACATCTCTTTGTGTGGCTTTCTAGGAAGTGGCATCTCTAACATAAATTTATAGAAAATATTTTCTTTTACATCATCAATGCTCATTCCAAGCTTTTCGGATATTAATCGATAATATTCTTCCCATTCAGAACGTGGTGCTTTTCTCGTAGGTGTTGAAATATTGTACTTTTCAAGAAGAGTTTTCTCCATATATGCACTAATTTCGCTATAATTGTAACCGCTCGTATGGGTCAAAAAATGCCACAAATGAATATTTTCTTTTCCGCCGCCATCAAATTCTGGGAGGTAACATTTCACAGGGTCGTTTACATCGACTAAACCTTCCTCTTGCAATATCAAAAGCAAGGTAGCGATGATTGGCTTAGTTATAGATTGTACACAAAATATTGTGTCAGTCGAAAGAGCATGGGGTTTGGTGTTTGTACCATATACTCCTTCAAAGATAAGAGAGCCATGTCTATTTATTTTAAGTATGATTGCCTGACGCTCCTTTTGATTCACAAATAGTTCCTGAATAACTTTGTCCATTCTCATTAATTGTTCTGGAATGATATTAAGTTTGTCAGCATTCTTAATCATCTCTTGTTTTACTAGCTCATTCATAAATACATCTCCTTTGATTGTAAATTTCTACCTATTTATGTATAATTAATACTACTACACTAAATTTCATTTATCAACTGATATTTATAAACGTAAAACTTCTATGGTATAATCTTTCATGAATAGCTCCGCGCAGGCGGTATTTTATCAGATGATAATAAACACTCATTCATTAGTAATGAGATTGTGCGTAAGTGTGCTATCCTTCAACGTATCAATCATTGACTTCCTATATTAGGAAATATATAATAAAATAAAAATTTGAGGTGATAACATGATTACTATTGGTGTTGGTTTCTTAAATGTATTTCTCCATGCAAAGTTATTAATTGAGAATAGCAGTACTTTGCATGGAGTAAAAAATATTTGCTAAGTATCCGGTTGATTTCAATTATAGGCTTTGCACCTTATAGAAAACTTATATAAGGAGCGAGGATAAATGAATTATCAAAGAGCAGATACCATCTTTCCCGAAGAATTATTATCTGAAATACAAAAATACATACAGGATGGTTTGATTTATGTTCCAAAATCAAAGAATCTCCATAAAAAATGGGGAGATAATACTGGCAGTCGTCAAGCTATCCAAAACCGTAATAAAGAAATTAGTTATAAATTTCATGATAAGGTATGTATTGAACAGTTAGCCACGGAGTATTTTTTATCTGTAGAAACGATCAAGAAAATAGTATATAAGAAATGATAAAAAGCCTGTGTATAAGGAGTATCTATAAACTCTTGACTACACAGGCTGTTATGTAAAGATTATTTTAAAACATTTTGAACCTATCCGTTCATTTGAAATTCCTATATATATAGATTATCTAAACTATTGGAGGGACAAAAATGAGCATTCAGATTAGAAACTATACGAACGAGACAGGATATTCTGATGACTATAAAAAAATATGTGATTTTCTCATACACATTAATCGTGATAAAGTCATTGCTCCGAACTGTCTGTGGGCTAGATGGGTGTGGCAATTCGGACCACATATGAGCATGACCCAGTCACATATAGGGATTGTTGAGGATGACGGAAAAATCGTAGGGCTAGTATCATATGATCATGGGCTTGGTGATGCATACTTTTGCATTGATACGGACTACGATTACTTTAAGCCACAACTCTTAGACTATGCAATAAATAATTTGAGTTTGAATGGCAAAATAAGCATAGCTTTGCCCGATGGAGACTTAGCTTACCAACAAGCTGCTATTCAAAAAGGTTTAATTCCTACATCAGAAAAGTTTTCAACAGCGCGCATTGATATTAATAACAATGATTACATTTTGCCAGATGGCTATAAAATTATGAGTTTTGCAGATAGTAGTTTTGATGTTGACAAATATTATGATGCGATATGGAGAGGATTCGATAACAAACGCGCGCGCAATGAAGTTGAATTGGAAAGCGTGAAAAATAGAACTGGTTTCGATGCTCCATATCTTGACCTGGATTTACGTATTCTAGTTGTCGCACCAAATGGCGATTATGCCGCACATTGTGGTATGTGGTGTATACCTGGTAGTGGGTATGCTTATGTCGAACCGGTTTTCACTTTGCCAGAGTATCGTAAAATGGGGTTAGGTAAGGCTGCTGTTCTAGAAGGCGTTACTAGGTGTGGAAAACTTGGTGCAAAGCAGGCATATGTGCTTTCCTCCCAACAATTTTATTATAACATTGGATTTTACCCTATACTTAATGAAACGTGGTGGGTATTTCAGGATTGAATTATAAACTAACAGAGAAGCAAGAAAGGAAGTGTTCCATGATAACCATTTATGATTGGTTTGGTTATGAAATGCCGATTAAGGAACGTTATCACCTAATAAAAAGAGCTGGATTTGAAGGTGTTTTATTATGGTGGAGTGATGGATTTGGTCGTGATACCTATGGTCGGAACGATTACCGTAACGGACCTCAAATTGCACGTGAAGAAGGTCTTTATGTAGAAAATATACACACACCGGTCCAAAACCAAAATAACCTCTGGCTTAACAATCTGGACGGCGAAGCCTTAACCGATTGCTATATGCAATGTGTTGCAGACTGCGCGGAATATGAGATTCCGACAATGGTGGTGCACCTGCCTGACGAAAACTATACCTATAACACATTAGGACTGGATCGAATTAAAAAAATTACTGAAAAAGCTGAGCAGCTTAGTGTCAATGTTGCATTGGAAAATTTACGGAACCTTGCCAATTTGACATATGTATTAGATCAAGTGGATTCCGAGCGTATCGGGTTCTGCTATGACTGCGGACATCACTACCGATACTATCCTGATGTTGATTTATTATCCATGTACGGTTCCCGGTTGATGGCACTACATATGCATGATATTGGCGGAAGTTATGCCCAGCACCAACTACCCTTTGACGGTCCAATTGATTGGTCAACCGCTATGAAAAACATTGCAGAAAAGAATTATACCGGTGCAACTGCAATAGAAGCCATGAATTGGGATTATAAGCATTTATCGGCAGAGGAATTTTTACAGGAAGCCTTTATACGGGCAAAAAGACTGGAAACATTAAGACTCAGTAATAAATAAATCCGAATGAAATCACAGCAAACTATATCTTGCCAAATGATTAGGAGCTTAATTTATCAAAAATAAACTGTAAATCTTTACATAAATAAAATAGATATTTTCTTGACATAATTTATAGTAACTGATATGATAGCCCTAATATTTGGAAAGGAAAAAGATACTATGAGTCATATGATTAGTAATTTATTAAGACGCAGATGCAGATGTAACCTCTTGTAACCTCGCTATAAATCGCATGGTTGCAAGGTTTACGTCTTGTTTCTGTGCGGTTACTGATATATGGCACTTAATATACAGGACCGTAATAGAAGGATTTTGAATTCTATTATGGTTCTTTTTTTATTTATAAAAATGGAGGAGATAACAATGAAGCAAAAAGTTATTCATTTAATTGAACATAGTCTACAGGATATCTATGGTATTTCATTACCCGATACAGAGAATTATGTTGAGATCCCAACTAATATTGAATTAGGTGATTTTTCACTACCATGTTTTACTTTAGCTAAAACGCTAAAAAAGAGTCCAAAAGTAATCGCAGAAGAACTGTGCAATCATGTAAACTATCAGAATAATGACAATGACAATATGATTTCTGAAGCAAAAGCCGTGAATGGATATTTAAATATATTTATTGATAGAGCATACTTCATTGAACAGATTATTACAGACGTTTTTAACACTTCCTATGGTTCATCTGAGATTGGAAACGGTAAAACTATTTGTATGGACTACTCCTCTCCTAATATCGCCAAAAACTTTCATATAGGACATTTACGAACTACTTTAATCGGTAATAGTTTAGCCAAAATATACAGTAAGTTAGGATATAAAGTAGTACGTATCAATTATTTAGGGGATTGGGGTACACAATTTGGGAAATTAATTGTGGCTTATAAAAAGTGGAGCAACAAAAAAATAGTTGAGGAAAAGGGGATTGAGGAACTCCTACGCCTTTACATTCTCTTTGGAAAAGAAGCAGAAAGTAATCCGGAACTAAATGATGAAGCAAGAGCTTGGTTTACTAAAATGGAACATGGTAATGAGGAGGCTCTCTCTCTATGGCAATGGTTCAAAGATATCAGTCTAATCGAATTTGACCGGGTATATAAAATGCTTCATATTGAATTTGATTCCTATGTTGGTGAAAGCTTTTATATGGATAAAGTACCAGCCCTTGTGACGGAATTAAAAAATAAGAAACTCCTAGTAGAAAGTCAAGGAGCTAATATTATCAATTTAGATGATTTCGGAATGCCACCTTGTTTAATTACGAAGAAAGATGGAAGCTCCATTTATCATTCTCGTGATATAGCAGCTGCTTTATATCGCAAACAGACATATCACTTTGAAAAGTGCCTTTATGTAACTGGTATGGAACAAAGACTTCATTTTTCACAAGTATTTAAGGCAATCGAGTTAATGGGTTATGAGTGGGCTAGTGATTTATACCATATACCCTATGGTCTTGTTAGTATGGGTGGTGAAAAGCTTTCAACAAGAAAAGGTAATGTTTTATATGCGGAAGATATTTTGAATGAAGCTGTATCAAGAGCCCTGAATGCTATTGAAGAGAAGAATCCGGATTTACATGATAAATTAAACACAGCGAAAAAAATCGGTATAGGCGCAGTAATTTTTCATGATTTATCCAATCAGCTTATTCGAGATGTTCAGTTTAAATGGGATGAGGTTTTGAATTTTGATGGTATGACAGCCCCCTATATCCAATATACTTATGCCCGTTCCAAGAGTATATTACGTAAATCACCAAATGGGAATGGAGATGTAGACTTAACATGCTTAACTGATAGCATAAGTTATGAATTGGTCAAGAAATTAGCACTATACCCCGATATTGTGAAAGATGCAGCGGTTAAGTTCGAGCCCTATATCATTGCACGATATGCTTATGCTCTCTCTAACTTGTTTAATAAATTTTATCATGAATGTAGGATTTTAAACGCTGATGATAACATAAAGAAATCACGTATAGTCTTAGTTGACGCAGTACAAAAAGTAATTTGCGACTCTATGTCTTTACTAGGCATTGAATGTCCGGAAGAAATGTAATAATTGATATTGTTTGGTTAACAATTATGGTAATCCAGATAGCTCTCGTCTTTTTTAAATCTGATTATATTATAATAATTTTATTATTAAATAAAGCATTCAAAAATGCTAAAATAGCTATTAATAGTCGCAATAAGGACCTATACAATAACAGTTTTTGTTACTTATAGGTCCTTATAATTTTATATTAAAATATCTTTATAATAACTGTAATTAGTATAGCAACAATAAATGCCATAAACGATGATACAACAACGGTCTTTAACCAACTCTTGTCTAGAATTTTTTGTTTATACTGATACAACATCATAACAAAACCACTTAGAATAATGATTCCAAGTAAATCCCACGCTGCTTCATCATATATAAATCCTCTGTATATCACATCAAATAGTAAAGCAAATGTAACTAGGTTGTATCCAAATTTGAAACTAACATTTTCAATGAAAGTAGCTCTCTCATCTCTAGCAGTTATTCTATTATGTTTCATGATTAACCTCCTCAAAATAAAATAATTCCTCAAATTTCTTATCAAGTTTTATCGATAGTATTAATGCTAATTTTGCAGTAGGACAATACTGACCGGTTTCAATGGAACTAATTGTTTGACGGGTCACTCCTGCCAGAACAGCTAGTTGTTCTTGGGATAAGTTTTTTTCAGCTCGAGCTACTTTTAATCGGTTCTTTAGTTGGATATCTTCATTCAACTTATCACCTCCAAAATATCAAATTTACATATAATGTAACATACAATTTTAGGTATGTCAAGTACACTAGTCATTTTTACAAGTTCACTTGTCACTTATCTACTGACGAATATCAATATAGATTTCATCACCATGTTCATTTATCACCTTAAGAAACATCTGATCCAATAAATCTTCATCCACAATCATACCTAAATGGTATTCCACTTCTTCCTTTGCTTCCATATCCTTAAAGTAATATTGACTTCGAACTGATTTATTAATAAATTGTGGTTGATCAAAATATACAAAGGCATCAAATCCAAAGAAAAAATTATTACCTACAAAATTCAAAGGACATAATTTTAATCCATTCTCCTTTTCCTCAAGCATTACTAATTGTGGTAACATATAGACCTTCTCAATTTTTCGTATTTCTAAATTTGACATTCTAACTGTAAGCTCCACATACTTTTCATTTATATACTCAGTTGATATTACCTCGTGATTAGATGTAATACCATCACCGTAATCTACCCTTTTACGCTCATACCCTTTTATTGTTCCATCTTCATTGATAAAAGGTTTGATCTGTCCATCATAATCAAAGAACATGTTTGGATCCACACCACTGACGGAGTCATATACATGAACAGCTTCAATCACAAAGGAATATCGGTCTTTTGTTTTGATCTGAGTAATAATAACTGGTTCATTCATATTAACAAGAGATGATCTTTTTATTTCAATGTTATCAGTTCCACTTTGGGATTTTACCTCTTCTATCATTGCTTCATCTTTTTGTAGCATATCATCCTTTGAAGGCAAATCTATTTGGTAAGATATTGGAAAAGTTGCCGTATCTTCTTTGGTTATGATTAAATCTACTCCTTTGGCTACGGATAAAGCTTCTTCTTTGGTTACATCTTCGCCGGCATATATTTGCAATAGATACCCTAACTCTTCAAATAAGATATAAATTTCTTTATCAAAGGAAATACAAGTTTGGGTTTTATTTTCTACCTTTTGAATTATGATACCACGATGGCCATTTACTTCTATAACTTCATAAGAATCAGAGAAATAACTAGTGAGTACAGACTCTTCCTGAGGTTTCATTTTATATAAGCAGAAAGTGAATCCGCCTTGATGTGGTGTGCTTTTATCACTATATTTTACACCATCCTCTACGTCTATCATACCTTCTGGAAGGTACGAAAGCTTAAGATCGAGTGGCACTTTTACCGAATTAGAAGAAAAATTAGTTTGCTCGATTAAATACTGTGTTCTGTATCCTTCCTTAATTACATAGGAATCATATAATCTCACGGCTGCATAAACAGTCACCGGAATAGTAATTATCGCTATACTAATCATAGCGGTTATTTGAATAAATCGTCTAACTTTTTTCCTTCTAATATATTCCGTCTTACTAACTTGCTGCAATAGTTGTATTTTCTGATGTTTATATTTTTCAGAGAATTCATGCTTTAAGTCAGATTTGTTTTCATTTTCAATCAGAAATTTTTCCATCTCAGTTTTCACTATTTCGTCGCCACTCTTTTTCCAAGCCATTTAATCCAACCCCTTTCTGCTTAACAGGATCTTTTTCGCCCGTTCAAATCTCTTTCTTACAGTTGATGCATTAATTTTTAATATGTCCGCTGTTTCTTTTACTGAATATTCATAAAAGCAATGTAGCTTTATTACATCAAGATAAATGGAAGGCAAGTCTTTTATGAAACTCCTTAAGTATTCATCTTCTCCAATTTCATCCATATGGTTATCTATCAAACTGCTTGTTTCCTCAAGATCCTGATGTTCCATTTGTACTATCTGTTTATGCTCTTTTCGATTTTTTCGATATGTATCAATTGCTGTGTTTTTTACAATACGAAGTATATACCATTTTGCTTTTTCATCGTCAGGTTCCTTTATTTTATCTAAATGTTTCATAATTTTAATAAAGGATTCTTGTACCACATCTTCTGCCTGTTCGACTTGATGTAAGATACCATATGCTAAAGCATACATCTTTTGTTCGTACAAGAGGAATAATTGTTCTAATTTATCGTAATCACTTAGGCTTTTTTTCACTTTTTCACTTCCTTTTCATAATAATGTGTACTAACCAGTATGAACTTTCTTTATTTATTCATATATATTTCACTTATTATAACGGAATCGTCAGGGAAAATGTGACAAAGAAATATAATTATAGCTAGATAATTTACAATTATTAGTCTATAATTTATTGGAGAAAATACATTGATAAAACGAATATTAAATAAATGAAGTTAACATGTATTATAGTGATGAACTCGTAAACGATAAAAATTAATAACAAATATTTTTAATTGCCATCTCTCGAATCTTAAATGACATTTTTTTAGTTACTAGATGTCTTTATGAACTTCTCAGACTTTAGGATTGATTATAATCGATTTCCTACTAAATCTTCAAAATTTTATATAAAGGAGGTTCGTTATATGGTTAAGCAAGCAGATCAATATGATATTCCAATCATTGAAGAGATCTTATTAGATGCAGTGAACTGGATGTCAAGAAGTGGTTTACAAAACCTATGGAATGAATCAAATGTAAAATGGTCTAATCTATCAAAATCCTATAATATTAATAACTTTTATATTGCATATCAAAATGGATTACCTATTGCTTGTATGGCATTAACCAATTATGACCCTATTAATTGGCCTAATATTTCGAAAGGTGATTCAATGTATTTGCACAAGCTAGCCGTTAAGCGTATATTTGCTGGTAAAGGATTTTCAACCGAATTAATCAATTATGCAAAAAATTTAGCACATAGTAATGGTATGAATACAATTCGCTTAAATTGCAATCAGCATCGATATAAACTTAGGGCTCTTTATGAAAAGGAAGGGTTTCTATGTATGGATGAGAAAACTATTTATAATTACGATATAGCCTTATATGTTTATTATACAAATGACGCATCCCCTATATTATAACCTAATTCAAATTCAGTATAATAGTTCATCTCACAGGAAGCTTTCAACAATACCCTTCACATAACTTTTCTTCTATGTTATTCATAAGTTTATTTCGTATATAGTCGACCATCTTATATAAAAATTTAAAGGAGTAATATGAACGATATAGAAATTCTTAATGATGTAATAGATTTATTTGATACATATAAAATCGGTAAAGTAATTGATAAGCCTACCAGTATTTCCGGTGGGTTAATGCACAAAATGTACAAGGTTATGACCGAAACAAATGTATACGCATTAAAATGGCTGAACCCATCCATAATGCAACGAAATGGTGTAGTAGAAAATATGATTAACTCCGAACGAATTGCAAATGCCTTGTCTCATTCCATACCAGTTGTGGCTGCTTTAAATTTTGCAGGTAATCCTGTGCTTCATTTAAATAATAAATATTATATGGTATTTCCTTGGATTGAGGGTACTTCAATTTTCCCACCTTTGATCACCGAAAAAAACTGCTACGAGATCGGAACCGTATTAGGTAGAATTCATCGTATGAAAATTTCAGTACCGGAGATTAAAAAAGAGAATCACAACCCTATTCTCTATCATTGGAAGTATTTTTTAGATATGGGGAAAGACCAAGGAGCTTACTGGGTTATTACTTATTCTAATATGATAGAAAATCTAGTAATATGGAACAAACGAGTGAATGACGCTAATCTCGTGTTATCCAAGTTTATGGTTATTAGTCACCGAGATTTAGATCCCAAAAATGTAATGTGGAATAAAGACATCCCATATCTCATAGATTGGGAAGCCGCTGGATATGTAAACCCATATCAAGAATTATTAGAAGTATTGAATTACTGGACGAATAATGGTAAAGGTGAATTGGATAAAGATAAATTTAGAATCTTATTTAATGCTTATAGTGATTATATGAATACAGAATCTGTCAATTGGGATTGTGTACTTGACAGCGGTTATGTGGGTATGCTTGGCTGGTTAGAATATAGCTTAAAACGAGCATTAGGAATAGAAAATATGGATGAGGAAGAACGAACTCAAGGAGCGGAACAAGTAGTAGGAACCATGAAAGAACTTGAACGATATCATAGTCAAATCAAGACAATAAGGAAATGGTTATGTCAAGAATACGATTGTTTCGATTGATATGCTTACGATTGATATGAATATCATTTGATCTGTATATGATTGATATGAATATCATTTGATCTGTTTATGATTGATAAGAATTGAAAGTAATTAATTACACAAAATATGATTTGATTTTTTATTACGGGATGAACTTGAAAATATAAAATTTTTAACTATTACATAAAGGAGATACGAAATGCTTGTATTATCATCAAACGGTTTATCATCTGATATACTAATGAATGAAGTAAATAAATATGTTACAAAAGATTTTCGTAATGCAGCAATCATTACTACTGCTTCTGTTGGTTATAAAATAAATGATAGGATTATTCCAAGATTAACGGACGAAATAAAGAGTTTAAACCTAGCTGTAACCTATTTTGATATTGACGATGACCCTGTTGAAGAGCTTTATCATTATGATGTGATTGAATTCATTGGTGGTAATCCATATTATTTACTTAATTCATTGCGACAGAAAGATTGCGCTGAAATATTGCATAACATAGATAAAAATAAGATTATTATTGGTATTAGTGCTGGCAGCCTAGTTCTAGAAAACACAATAGGAATAATTGATTGCTTCGAAGCACAGATGAATGATACGATTGGTTTGACTGATTTTACCGGAATGAACTTAACGAATATTCAAATCATTCCACATTACAGTAGATTTCTTAAAAGATATGAAAATCTAGATGAAAGAATAGCTAGCTATGAAGCCAAAAACTCTTGTCAAGTAATCCGTTTAAATGATGGACAAGCAGTATTTATTGAAAATCAAAATAACCGGACTGTGGGATAAGCAAATCTATTTTTATTATCCTTTCAATATCTAAAGGTAACTTTATAGCTGCTCTCCCACCTCATGATTGCCATCTACTGGTTTCTGATTAAGTGTACTATACTCTCCTACTGTGGTTATTACCTCTACCGTTAGGCTGTAGTAAAGTAATAGTGTATTGATTGATTTTAAAAATATGCGTAGGAATTATTATAATAAAAAGATATCCTAGACATGACAATATGTTGTCGTGTCTATATTATTATGTTATCAAAACTATTAATGAAAGTGATCAGATATAGAATATATTGCTACGCTTAAAAATCACGGGTTAACTTATAGTTGAGTTCTCTTCCTATTATTCATATGGTTTTTATCATCCATAATAACTATCATTATACTATCAACGTTGAATATAAAATCTAAGGAGAAATTTATGCTTGATATAAAAAAAGTAGGGATTAAAATTACTGCATTACGTAAGAGTATCGGATTATCCCAGGAAAAGTTAGCAGAAATGCTTATTATTTCCCCGCAAGCAATCAGCAAATGGGAAAACGGTCACACATTACCGGAAACCACTTTATTGCCTCTATTATCTCAAATATTCCGATGTTCTATTGACGACATTATAATGCCAGCATACTCATTTGATGAGAAAATCGAACTAGAAAAGCCAACACTTTTGGAACAACAAGCAGAATACATTGCAAAATGTGTATTGCAAAAAATGGATAGTAAAATTGTCTCAAATGAAATAATCGGATTAGGTATTGATAACGAAACAATCATAAACGCAGTACACAAAGCGTACCCTAACATAGGATATTGTACTATTACCAAAGGTAAACCAGTAAAAAAAGACGGTACTTCAATCATCAGTATTACAATATCAGCTTCACAGAAAACATTAAAATTATTTGAAAAAATTTATAACAAAAATGATGCAGAATTATATAGATTGAACTTTATCAAAGATTTTACCAAAGCAATTCCACGGATATATCATATCGATTTGGATAAGAAAGTTGTGTTGATAGACGATCTGACAGAACATTATATACAAGGATATGATTTTAATGAAAACAATGAAAATGGTGAAATAATAAGGCAGAACTATAACGCTATTTTATCTGCTGCAGCAAAGCTACATGCTGGTTTTTGGGAAGACTCTGAGTCCTTTGAAAAAATCGGACTTGATTGGAGGTTAGAATCAAAAGAGAATATTCTTGCTCATATCAGTTGTATGGAAAAGGATTATATAAAATATAGAAAAAGTGAAGAAACAGGTAAAATACCAAAAGTATGGATGAACTTTGAAAACAATATCGATACAATAAAACTCGATTGTTTTCAAAACGCTATTCAGTATTTAAGAGAGGAATATCCCAAACTTATTGAAGAAAGATTTCATCTTGGAAAGAATATCACAATTATTCATGGGGATCTCCATCCAGGTCAAACCTTTGTGTCTAAAACAGAGGATAGAACAATTAAATTTGTTGGACTTCAAGCGGTAAGAATGGGATTATGCACAGAGGATTTAGCAATGCTTCTAGCTCTTCATATTGAAGCGGATAAAATGAAAGCGATACCTTTGCTCGATTATTATTACCAGTGTCTTTGTGAGAAAGTAAAGGATTATCCTTATGAGGTATTTATCAATGATTACAAAATATCTATCGCTGAGAATATGTTCTTCACTCTCCGATTAATAAATAAAGGAATATATGATTTTACTATGAGAGACAAAGCGATAAAAGCTTTTGAGACCTTTGTCTTGGATGATACACCGATTGACTTACGATAGGATCCAGCCAATGGAAATGTTTATGGTAAAAGCGATTTAATTCAATCGTACAAGGAGGAGACAATATGGAATTTAAAAACTATCAAACTCTTTCGTCCGAAGTGACAGAGCAATTAAAAAAGTGACTGATACTTGGCTAGGCTGCATCGGTGAAGCAGTAATAGGAATTTATATCCATGGTTCAATCGCATTGAACTGTTTTGTAGAAGGCGTAAGTGATATTGATCTTCTAATTATATCTTCTGAACGAATGAGCCGGGAACAACGGTTATTGATTTCTCAATATATAATAGAGATAGATCAAAAGCCAGCACATCTTGAAATGTCTGCTATTTGGATCAATGATTTACAACCATGGAAATATCCTACCCCATGTCAGTATCATTATAGTGATTCATGGACAGAGCATTACAAAGAATTGATAAACTGCAATAAAAAAGAAAGCTTTATCGTAGATGAAGATTTTTGTGATGCGGATATTGCCTGCCATGTTCATCTTACAAACCAAAGCGGTATTTGTATCTATGGACGCCCCATAAAAGAGGTTTTCCCAACAATACCAGAAAAAGATTTTTGGCATTCGATTAGTAATGAAGTGGGTGAATATAATTTTCATGCCTACAATCCAAGATATTTTTCCAGCAATATCCTGAATCTTGGTCGAATTTTATCCTATAAAAAAGAAAAGAAAATTCTATCAAAATATGAATGCGGTTTATGGGCACTTGATTATGTACCGGAAAAATATCGCTACCTTATTGAAAATGCGATAAAAGAATGGTATTTTGGTGAGAAAGGTCTCGCATATAGTGAGGAAGATTTACACGAAATCAAACAAATATTAATTAATGAAATACGTGATTGATTGAAAACTATAGTAAGAAACTGATAGCACGAAATCAATGGCTCTAATTTGCTCAATAACAAACACAACCAACTTAGGTATATCTGAATAAATTATGAGAATGGAGATGATAAACTTCATATCTCTTAATCCAATGAACGAGAATATATAAAATCATTACATACTGACAATTTGTAACTCTTCAAGACAGGATTTTCACCATATTTATAGCTATAATAATTGTACCAATTTAGGAGGAATAGACTATGCCAAAAGAATTAAAGAAAGAAACTAATGCTGCTATTACAATTGATATGGTACAGCATATTATAGACTATATGGAATCCAATCTCCTTGAAGTGTTGACCCCAACTAATATAGCAGAGCATTTTTATCTCAGTATTTCCACCTTGAATCATTTATTCAAGATTGCTTGTAATATGTCCATCATGGAATATCTGCGAAACAGGCGACTATCACTTGCCGGAAAAGAGCTTAAGACTTCGAAAATACATATCATAGATCTAGCCCTTCAGTATGGGTATGAGACTCCTGAGGCATTTACCAAGGCATTCACACGATTTCATGGATTTCCACCAAGTTTTGTTCGAAGGACATATCCAGAAACCAAGGTATTTCTTCCATTACATATAAAGTTTGAACTACATGGTGGATGGAGTAATCAATCAACAACCGATGAGCTGTCCTTACTGACAAATCAATATTCTTCAAAACAGGATAAAAACCTCTTTTATTGTTATGATGGAACTACCAAAAATAAAGGAGGAATACCGATGGATACAAGGTATGAATATCACATTAATTTAAAAGACATGCAACAAAAAGAGGACTGGAGAATTCTGTTACTATTAGCAGAAAAACTAAAGCAAGCGAAAATCAAGTTTAAAGTGGATGGTAAAACTATGATATTTGCCCATGGACTTGAATTTAAACTCGACAAAATCTGTTTCACATTTAAGTGGAATGAGGAACAGATCGTAAAAGATTTCTTTGAATATGAAGGCAATTCCATTAGCAGCTTTCATGGTTTCAAATTTTTTGATGTTATGTTTGAAGGTATGAAAGTACGATGCATGTTCTATGGAGAATGCCCCGGTGATGATACGGATGATTTCCTGTTCCGAAATACCGATCCTGTAAATGTAGAGGGACAAATCCTCGATGTGCAGACTTTGGAATTTTATTATGCCAATTCTGAACCTAAGGATGAATACTACAAGATGGTTGAGCAATGGCTTAATCGTAAAGATACCAAATGATGTAATTAATTGCATTTGCTTTTTTTCTGCCCTTCTATCTTCCCAGATACTTTGAGAAATCAAGTATCTGGGTTTTTTCATTTCATAAGTATAATGGCAGGTGCACTTTAATAACCCTATTCCTTATCATTTAATTAGCTCTTATTTTATATCATAACCCTCTTCTATTCTCTCTTAACCATGATCCTAATATTACGCTAGACCATATTTCATATATGCTTCATGGAATGGAATTTGTTGCCACAAAAATATTAGAATGCTATAATGGGCAAGTAAAAAAATAATTCCTATCCCTTCAATTAGAGATGAAATCCGTGGTAATGGTGAAAGAGAAATTATGATATTTGATCATTCAGCTATCCACAATTTGAAGAAGAGCAAAAGTTTTATCAATGGATGTGTGATACCTTTATTGATAAATATTAAATAATTATATTGAGTAATTATATTGTAGTGTATCCCACTAAACTAAATCACTTCTATTATGATTCTCTTATGCAAAATAAAATCGACTCAACGGTTGGTTGAATGATTTCGAATTCAACTCGATTGTTTACTGATGCTTCTTTTAGTATGATTAATCTATCAGCTGATAAACAAATTAACGAGGTGAATAACAATGGAGATAGGATTAAAGATAAAAGCTTTACGTATAGAAAAAGGAAAAAGACAAGAAGAATTAGCCGATTATCTTGGTGTTTCCTTCCAAGCGGTTTCCAAATGGGAAACTTTAAGCAGTACACCGGATATTTCCTTATTACCTAAACTAGCTGTTTATTTCGGAATAACCATAGATGAACTCTTTACGTTACCAATAAGCGATGAATTGGAGCGTATTGAAAATAGTTTATATCAGGAACGACGAATCGCACCGGAGAATTTTGATCATTCCGTCAACTTTCTAGAAGGTATTTTAAAAGAAAATCCAAAAGATATTCGTGCTTTAAGTGATTTGGCATTCCTTTATAACCATCGTGCTCATAGTGACCACGAGATGGCAAGTAATTATGCCGAAAAGGTTCTGGAACTGGATCCAGAGAAAAAATGTGGATGGATTGCCTATCTGGAAGCGAATGATGGACTATGCGGTGATCAGTGGTACGATAACCATTTTGAACTAATTCGATACCTAAAAAGCTTCCTTGATAAAAATCCCAAGAATTTTCGCGGTTTATATGCAATCATCGAGAACATGCTTACCGATCACTGCTACGATGCAGCAATTCCTTATATTGAACAAATCAAAGACATCAAACCCGAAAGAAAGTATATGTATGATATCTACATGGGGGATGTTGAAGCTGGCCATGGAAACTTTGATAAGGCGATTTATTACTGGAATAGGGCTGTTACAGTAAATCCCAATGTTTGGCAGGCATATTGCTGTCGTGGAGACCGAATGATGCGCTTAGGTAAATATTCAGAAGCATTAAAAGATTATGAGTATTCCTATGAAATGCAAAATGTACCTCATATTGTTGATGGGCTCTATTCTATGGAACAGATCTATGAATTGCAGGGCGACTTTGATAAGGCAATTGAATGCTATGAGCGAATTCTAGCATGTCTAAAAGATGATTATTCGACTAATACCGGTGAAGGTGTTGACCGACCAAAAAGAGAAATTGAACGTTTAATAAAGGCAAAAGGGGTATGACAAATTTAAGCATTTAAAATCAAGAGGAATACTTTTTCTCTGGCTATAATTGTTTTGAACAGGAGGTGAGAAAATGTCGGAAGTAAAGCAACTTCAGGATGCGGTAGACTTTATTGAACATCATATCACAGAAGATCTGAATTGTTCGGATATAGCAAAGCAAGCTTGTATGTCTATGTTTCATTTTCAGCGACTATTTTCTATTTTATGTGGATACACAGTCGGTGAGTATATTAGAAACAGACGACTTTCGCTTGCAGCAGCTGAACTACTATCCTCTGATAGAAGCATAATTGATATCGCATTTCAGTATGGTTATGACACCCCAGAAGGATTCACGAGAGCCTTTCACCGGTATTTCGGAGTTACCCCTTCTGCAGCGCGCGACCGGAAAAGTCTCTTACCAAGCTTCGAAAAGCTTTCCGTTCAGAAAACATTATTAGGAGGAAAAGTTGAAATGGATGATATGTCACGCTACAGCAAGAGGGGCTATTACGTAAAAGAAAATGCCCCAATTTATTTTACAGAGGATATGGATAACACATGCAAATGGTTTTGTGATGTCCTTGGCTGGTATGGGGATGTTTGCGGAAGAGATGTTAACGATAAACCGGTATACGGCTGTGTGTTTGATTATCCCGGAGAGTTGATCGTTACAAATCTAACTCCATTTAGAGGAATACACTTATTTAGAGGTGAGCCTAGTAAAGGTGTAGTTGGTTTTATTAATGTACAGGGTCTTACTACTTTCCATCAGTTCATCAAGAATAACGGATGGGATCAGATTTCCGATATCTATGAGCAACCTTGGGGTGCAAAGGAATGTAGTGTGACTACAATAGACGGTTCTATCCTACGTTTTTTTGAAACAACGATCTAGTAATAAATTAATCACTTTCTCGAGAAAATTCATATTCATACGTAAAAAGTTCATCGCAAGGTGGACTTTTTATTATTTCACGTATTTTTTCGTCCTATTTCCAATAAGAATAAACCTTCGTCCAAAACCTGATGCACCTATAATTAATTGATAAATCAGTTTTGGTATGGATGAACTATAATAATACAATGATCCATTCATAACAAAACAAAATATGATAAAACAGCCGTTGATAAATGTATTCGATCAATAAATATGAAGCTCCATATATTATTAGTTTTTACTGTTGATGGCTGTTGTAATATAAGTGTTATATGATATAATAAAATAACAATAATTGGAAGTACGAGGTAATCGAGCTATGAGAAAAATGGTTATTATACTACTCTTTGCTATAGTGGTTTTAGCCTCTGGCTGTTCGTCAAAAATACACATACCAAGTCAAAAAAAGTTAATATCATACCTTGAAGATGCAAGCTATACAGTAGTTGAATATTCAACCATAGGGGATGTAAGTGGTGTATCTCGCATTGTTGCATCCAATGGAGATAGTATCTTAGATGTTTGTTACAAAGTGAAAGACTATGCTTCCGATAATATCCTTGATTATTATGGTAAAAATTATAACAAATCTTATATCACTGGAAACATTGATGGTTTCGTTTATTACGCTAGTGATAAGTCGGCTTGGGAGCTTTCCAGAATAGATACTGATATTGAGAACTAGAATAATATAGATGCTAGATCAATACTAAATTGGCTAGTATCTATTTGGAGGAATGATGAATGGTATTAGCTGAAAACAAAAGTGGTTGGAAGTTGTTGGATTTTCTTCCTATAGAAGAAAATGACCTGGATCAATACTCAAATATTACTGGTGCCTATGCTATTTTGAAGATTAAAGATAATTACGTATTAGGTTTTAATACTTGGAGAAATCAATGGGAGTTTCCAGCCGGTCATATTGAAGAGGGTGAGACCCCTAGATATGCAGCTGAAAGAGAGCTATTTGAAGAGACTCATCAAAAAAATTCAAATTTAGTATTCAAAGGGTTGGTTAAGATAAGTGATACCAATGACAAAATAAGATATCAAGCTGTTTATTATTGTGAGCAGGAGGAATTAATTGAATTTATAAAAAAAGCTGATGATGAAATGGACAAAATATTACTTTGGGATATGGTCGAAGATATTGGTTATATAGATGAAGTAGATCTAAAAATTGTTGAATTATGTTGTGCCAATTAAAAGCCTAATATGAACTAATCTATCTTGAAAAATTATACGACGGTTTTTTTAGAAATCGAAGCAACTTATTTTTAGCAATAACCTATTAGAAAACTGCGCTTTTAATATAAGGTAGCTTGCCCGTTATCTTAGCATGCATAAAATATACCCAAGACTACTACTCTTTTATATTAGTGTCAGCTTTATATAATAAAATAAATAGATTTAAGTTATTTAAATATATTTAGAATTTAAATGTCCTATATAAAATATAATAGAAGGGTTGACAAAATCAAATAACGATGCTATGATTAAGTAGTTATTTTAGATGTAAAGTTTTGATTCACATATTTTTGTAAATCATTAACACTTTTAATGAATTACAAAAATATGTGATTTTTTATTTTCACCGAAAATTTCAAATAAAATATTAGGAGGTATCTTTCATGAATAAAGGTACAGTAAAATGGTTTAATGCTCAAAAAGGATTTGGATTTATCACAAATAACGAGACTGGTGAAGATGTATTCGTACATTTCTCCGGAATTGCTTCCGAAGGCTTTAAGACTTTAGAAGAAAATCAAAATGTTACTTTTGATATTACTACTGGCGCACGTGGCTTACAAGCTGTTAATGTAATAGTAGCGTAATCTTAATTTAAGCATGTGAAATGACTCGGATAATTTATTTATCCGGGTCTTTTTGTATATCCTATACTTTCCTTTTAAAAAAAGATATGTTAGAATAACACCGAGGTGAAATTATGTATATTATAGCAAGTGATTTTGACGGTACTTTAACACAGCATGGTACTGTATCGGACAAGGACAAGGCTGCAATTGCAGCATGGCGTAAAGCGGGTAATCTCTTTGGTGTGAATACCGGCCGTGGATACTGCGGTATCAAGACAGAATTGGAACGTCATCAGGTAGATTATGATTTTCTTCTATGTAACAACGGTGGTTTGATTTATGAAAATGACCCTAAGCCGGTTGAACAGAATACTGCAGACGGTGAGGTACTCCCTTCTCTAGTTTCATTCATTTTGGAAACAGGAGGTTTTCATGCAGCAATCGGTCGAATAGAGACTGATACTGAAGCTGGCTATTGGATTAGTGAAAATATGGATCGTAAACCTGGCCCTGAATTCAAACGAATTATAATGGATGATTTAAATGAGCTTTCGTACTTTACGCAGCTGAGCACCCAGTATGAGAAAGAGGAGCAAGCGAATAAATGTGCACAGCAAATTAACGAACTGTTTGGTAAGAAGGTAACCGCTTTCCAAAATGGTGTTTGCATTGATATTGTTCCGGTAGGAGTTAATAAAGCCACTGGATTGCTTCGATATATGAAAATAAAGCAAGTACCGAAAGAAAATGTTTTGGTTATTGGAGACAATTTTAATGATCTGGATATGATCCTTGAATTCAACGGATTCAGTGTTAACTCCGGAAGACCGGAGGTCATTGCAAAAGCCAGAAAATCCTTTAACAGCATCGCTGGACTTATCGGTGAATACATATAGTATCTAATATAGCGCTTCTCCGAACAGGAAAAGCGCTTGTTTTCTATATTATTGATTATACTATGGAAAGCATCTGTTTTGATAACACTCTTCTCTCCTGATTTTACGTATCATTATAATCAAACTAAGCTTAGAAAGATATCACATATAGAACAGAAAACAAGATAACTACTTTCTTCAAAAACTTATCTTCTTGTTTGGTTAATTCCAAAAGGTATCATTAATGTAGTTTCAACTTATATAAGAAGGATAAAATCATACTATGAATGAAAATCAAATAATAGAAAATGCATGTAATTATATAAAGGAATTATTTCATCACGACTATAGTGGACACGACTACTATCATAGCATACGTGTTTATAACAATGCTTGCAGTATTGCACAAAAGGAAGGGGGCAATCTATTCCTTATAAAACTAAGTGCCCTGTTACATGATGTTGACGATCGTAAACTCTTTGAAACCAGTGATACCTTAGAGAATGCTCGTAGATTTTTAATAGAAAACCAAGTGGATGATGCATCTATCAATGAAATATGTAATATCATCAAATCAGTTTCTTTTAAAGGGAATGGAGCAACTATTCCGAATAGTGTGGAAGGAAAAATAGTTCAGGATGCTGATCGATTGGACGCCTTAGGTGCTATTGGTATTGCAAGAACGTTTGCCTATGGTGGGCATATGGGTAGGCCAATCTATACACCTTCCGATAAGCCTATCGAAATTTTGACAGCAGATGAATATGAAAACCATACCAGTACCAGCATAAACCATTTTTATGAAAAGATTCTTAAGCTGAAGGATTTGATGAACACAGAAACTGCAAGGTCAATGGCTGAAAAAAGACATGCTTTTTTAGAAATATATTTAGATGAATTTATGAATGAATGGAACGGAAACCGATAATATCCTTCATTATTTCTTTATTCATTATCTAGGATAGCACGATATAGAGATATTTTCGTGTTACATCATTTTAACACGCCAGAGCTGGCGTGTTTTTCTTTATCACTAAAGTTTTGGTTTATTTATATTCCATATTATGGTAGTATAATGTTTAGAAATTATATGACAGAAAATAACTAGTACTTATAATGGATTACAATTGTTATTCACTCTAGGGGTTTGTCTATATCTATAAATTACATTAATGAATCTTTTCAGGAGGATCTAGTTATGAATGTTTTTGAAAAAGCGATGGATATTATGAATGAATTGTTTGCGAAAGATTATCAGTTTGCATTGGCGACTGCAAAAGATAATGTTCCAACTGTACGGTTTATCGATACGTTTTATGACAATGGCTCATTTTATGTGGTAACATACTCGTTGTCACAAAAAGTGCAAGAATTAATGCTTAATAGTAACGTTTCTTTATGTAATAATTTATATCGTTTTAAAGGGAAAGCTTTGAACATAGGACATCCCCTTTCAAATGAAAATAAAGAAATAAGAGAAAAATTAATCAAAGCTTTTGAGCCTTGGTACTTTAAACATAATAACGAGGACGATGAAAACATGTGCTATGTTAAAATCGAACCTCAGGATGGATTTATTTATAAGGATGGTTTTGGTTATAAAATAGACTTTTTGTTAAAAGAAGCTGTACAGTTCCCTTTTGAATTTGATATTATCACAGCTTCATAACGTCATACACCTATAATAAATAAAATCTTTCTGATTAAAACTTAACCACGGATCTTGATTTAAATCATGTTTGTTATCCATATATTAGTTCTACTTGATAACATTTTCTACAGGATACTCTCCTACTGTGGTTTCATAGCTGAAAGCTTTTATGATTAAGATTATTCAGTAAAAAATAAGGAGAAAACAATGTTTCCAAGCAAGGAACAAGCTTTAGATTTATTAAATGAGGCATATCTTAGTAATCCCGGTCCTTGGAAGGATCATTCTATTATTGTTGCAAAATGTGCCTATACCATTAGTAAACATTGCGATGATTTGGACGAAGATAAAGCATTTATATGCGGACTTCTACACGACATAGGCCGCAGATACGGTGTTACCCATCTTGCCCATGTCATAGATGGATATCATTATCTGATGAAGCTTGGGTATGAAGAAGCAGCCCGCATCTGCATAACGCATTCTTTTGCTATCAAAGACATTGATACCAGTATTGGTGAAAAAGATGTATCCGATAACGACTTGAAGATAATTAATGATTTGATTCAAGGATATGAATATGATGACTACGATAGATTGATACAATTATGTGATAGTATTTCCCTTCCCGATGGACCTGTTGAAATAGAAGTTCGTATGAATGACGTAAAACAAAGATATGGTCATTACCCGCAAATAAAATGGGACAAACATATTGAACTAAAGCATTATTTTGAGAATAAGTCCGGTTTGGATATTGACCACTTACAAATTCAATGAACAGAAACTGAGGTGTTTAGCTTACCTCATGGAGGATACAAAACTATGATGTTACAAGAAGCATTAGATAACTACAATTTTGTGCATCCTGAAGCAGTCTTCATTCGTCATAATGAAAATATAACCTATGCTGTCACAGATGATAATAAAAAGTACCTGCTAAGAATACATAAAGCAGCGGATGGTCTGGATTTTTCGCTGCATTGTGGAGATACTCCACGAGAGGTATTTATTGATGGCGAAATTGAACTACTGATAAAATTACATGACCTTAGAGGTTTCAAGCTACAATATCCAATCAAAAATATTTATGATCAATATATAACAAGATTGCATAATGGCGATCTGGTAACAGTACTTTCATGGCTGGACGGGGATGATCTTGTAAATGCTACAATCACAGAAGAGCTTGTCTATCAAATAGGACAAATGATCGGTGAACTTCATAACACTACATCTCAAATATTAAATGTGAATAGATTTCATTATGATGAGTCGTTCGTAAACAGACTAATCAAAGAATTGCGAAGTGCATGTGATATGAAACATATCTCAGAACTACATTTAAATCAAATCGAAGACGTACTATTATATACGAAAGATATTATAAAAGCTGAAAAGAAGAACTATGTATTAATTCATGCTGACTTTAGTAAATCAAACTTAATTTATGATAAAGTTACAATCAGTCCAATTGATTTTTCATTATCCGGTTATGGAGTTCCTGAGATGGATTTAAGTGATTTAATATGTAGTCTCCATCATGACGAATTAATTCCTTCTCTGATTGCTGGTTATGAATCCGTTGGTCATCGTACTGTGAATAAATCCTATATAAGCGCTTTCATGGTTCTTTCCATCATATCCTATATAGCGATCCATCATAATAAGGTATATCAAGACGAAAAATTCGTAAAAGCAATGGATCGATGGTGTAATACAATGTTTACACAAGAATTTATACAATTAGAAAGATAATTCACCTACTAAAGCAATTCGTTTTGTTCTAATTATAATCTTACTGATTTGTACTAGGTAAAGGAATCAATTATGAAAATACATGATGAAAACGCTGTTGATAAAGAATTATTCGAAGAATTAAAAATAGATTGTTCAAAATGTAGTGGTTTGTGCTGCACTGCATTATACTTTTCAAAACTGGATGGATTTCCAGAAGATAAAGAAGCAGGAAAACCATGTGTTAATTTACAATCTGATTTTCGTTGTAAAATTCACGCAGAGCTTCCTAGGCGAAAAATGAAAGGCTGCCTTGGTTATGATTGTTTCGGTGCCGGTCAAAAGGTAACACAGACTATTTATCCTCACACAACTTGGTCTACTGAGAACAATCCCCAGCAAATATTTGAGGTATTCCTTATCGTATTCCAACTTCATCAAATACTTTATTATTTGGCAGAGGCAAAGACTATATTGCCTGCAAGAAATCTTTGGTATGATATAGAAGTACTCATAACTGAGAATAAATCGATCTGTAGTGCTCCTACCAAAGATATACTTACAACAGATATAAATGACTATAGAAAACGAGCGAATGAATGCTTAAAAAAAGTCAGCAACCTTGTAAAGTTGAACTACTCTCTTGATAAAAAAGAACACGAAAAGAATTATATGGGTAAAGCTTTCAAAGGTAAGAACTTTCATGGCGCTGATTTCACCATGACCTTGTTGATTGCAGCCAAATTTAATGGGTGCAATTTTAATGGAGCAAATTTTCTTGGTGCAGATACCAGAGATACCGATTTTAGTGATGCCGATTTAAGCGAAGCTGTTTACTTAACGCAGGGACAAGTTAATTCTGCTCGTGGGAATTCGGCTACAAAACTACCTATAAACTTAACACATCCTATTACCTGGTGCTAAGTAGAATGTAGATTGATTTGGTTAATATATTAAGAACATAGTTTAGATGTTTCATAGGCTTATTTAGAAGAAACCGGTGTGAGTTATAAGTATTAAATAAACAAAAGTAAATTACAGAATAAAGAGGATTTTGAAGTCGCTAAGAGTATCGTCATGGAAAATCAATTAAGCTATTGTACTATAAATATAGAACGACGATACTAAATATAAAGTAGTTTCAGCTGAGAACTCTGCAAAGAGTTCTTTGTTTTATTCCATACATGTGTAGTTGTTGATTTATAATTAAACTATACCCTAGTCAATTTAATTTACAGCTTATGTAACAAGCTTTAACAATAAGCAAAAATAACTTATCCAATTTTTATGTTACTATTGAATAGTTATATGCATCATATTCCATCCCTTCATGATAGTAAAATGAAACATCATTTAACCAGCTCAAATATTTGTAAATTCATGATTAACCATCTTTCTTGTTTTAGTACTATATTAATGAAAGCTTTCAAAAGGAGAAAAATAAGATGGATCATACTGCAATCAGTAAATTTATATCTGAAAATATGAAAACCATATTTGCTTATTCATTAAACCGAATTTCCAATCAAGAAGAGGCAGAAGAACTCTGTAGCGAAATCATACTATCTCTTTTAAATAGCGGACATCGATTAAAGAATGAAAATGCAATATTTGGCTTTATATGGGCAACTGCTAATAATACATATAAAAAATATCTTTCGCAAAAGCAAAAAAGAAATCATCAGGAATTGGACGAAACAATTGCTGATGGACAGGAAGATATGGATGCTTTATTAGTAAAAGAATTTGAAATTCAAGT
Source organism: Herbinix sp. (assembly GCA_029238935.1). Lineage (GTDB taxonomy): Bacteria > Bacillota > Clostridia > Lachnospirales > Lachnospiraceae > Mobilitalea. The sequence goes on along the minus strand of JAQZBN010000039.1, from coordinate 132 downwards.
GTTAAGAAGAGAACTTGCTCTTCTTTCCAAAGAATATCGAATATGTACCATTGCTTATTATTTTCAAGATATAAGTTGTAAAGAAATTGCTGATATCTACGGTTTTTCTCTGGAAATGGTTAAGTATTACTT
>JAQZBN010000038.1 GCA_029238935.1 Herbinix sp. | reverse complement strand
TATATTTACAAGCGGCATAAAAACTGCCAGCAGGTTCATACCTACTGGCAGGAAAAATTTATATTTTTTTGATTGTCTACTTGACGGGAAGCAGTTCACATAGAAACACCCAGTTTTTATTCTTATATGACAGCAGAGCAAAATCTGGAGTATTACCGTATTCAAAGAGGAATTCCAGGAAAACAATGTGTGAAGCAAGCGCTCAAAGAAGTGGGACTTGCGGATACCGGCAATAAAAAATATAAAAGTTTTTCTTTGGGAATGAAACAGAGATTAGGCCTTGCTTTGGCGATGCTAAATCAACCCGAAATATTATTATTGGATGAACCTATTAACGGATTAGATCCTTTTGGTATAGTAGAAATAAGAAACCTATTATTAAAGCTAAACCAGGAGAAAAATATTACCATTTTAATATCCAGTCATATTCTATCTGAGTTATCGAATTTAGTTACTTATTACGGATTCATTCATAACGGTAGAATGATAAAACAATTATCCAATGATGAACTATCGAAAGAATGTAATAAATACATGGAAATAAAGGTTGATAAAGTGGAACAAATGTCAGCATTACTTGAAAAGAAATTAGGTTGTACTGCCTACAAAGTGACTCCGGATTATATGATCCATTTATATGAGTATTTGGATCAACCGGCTAAAATTAGTGAATTGGCGATCAAAAATGGAATTAATTTAAATTCCATAGCATTAAAAGAGATCAACTTAGAACACTATTTTATTCAATTGGTAGGAGGAGAAAACCATGAGTAGATATATAAAAAGTGAATTTTATCGTTTGTTACATTATAAATGGAGTTATTTATTTGTTGTTATTTGTTCCGTTTTATTATTAAGTTCGAATATTGTTTTAGCAGCTGTAAAGCATTCAGATAGTAAATTCCCTTATGCCAATACGGCCTTTGCCTTTGGTAACTTTTATTCAAATTATTTGATGGTTTTTTTCTTATGTATTTTAGTAGCGAATATGGTTTTTGGTAATGAGCATAGCAACCATACCATGAAAAATACAGTATCATACGGCATATCCAGGGTAACCATCTATTTTGGTAAATTATTGGTACAAGTTACATTTGCAGTGATCGCATTTTCTCTCATCATGGGCAGTCACATTCTAAGTAGTTACCTGTTGCTAGAGCATTCCGCAGTTGGTGAATTGGAGCTTTTACTCCGTTCGTCATTGGCCTGTATTCCGCTATTTTTATTTGCGCTGGCAGTGACCAATTGTTTTGCGTTTACCATGGAGAGTTCTAGTAGTGCCATTTCAACTGCTTGTTGTATTATGCTAGTTATTCCAATCGTGACGAATTTACTGGGAATGCGTTTCGAATTATTTAATAAGATAACTCAAGTTATGCCCTTGATCATGATAAAAAATGTAAATATCAGCTTAGATCAAGATACCATCAATGTGATATGGGGAAATAATGTGAGTTATTCCGCTTATTGGTTCATCGGTATCTTAGAGATGCTAATATTTGTAGTACTTGGATTAGTTCTATTTAATAAAAAAGAGATTAAATAATATTGGAGGTGCAGTGGGTATGATTTATATAGTAATTGGATTATCTTGCATATGTATTATACTTACTGCACGATATTGCTATCTTCAGAGATCCATTAAGTCCGCAGTCAAACAAATGATTGAGATTGAGCAGAAGCCAGAACAAAATCGGCAGTTAAAAGGTATAATTGTGAGTAGGGAGTTGGAGCAGTTATTTTGCAAGATCAATGAGCTCTATCAGAACAGGCAGCAAGAACGGATCATTTATATGAAAAGAGAAACGCAAATTCGATCTGAAATTGAGAATATATCCCATGATTTGCGAACTCCGCTCACCTCGATTATCGGCTACGTGGATTTGATTGAAGATGTACAGACCACAAGTATGGAGAGGGATGAATATCTAAAAATAATTAAAAAGAGAGCAAGAGTATTACAGGGATTTATTCATGATTTTTACGAACTATCGAGAATGGAAGGTGAAAACTATCCAATTGATTTAACCTCCATCATGGTTCAAGATTCGTTAAGCGATGTAATCGTTGCCTATTATCATGAGTTTGAAAAAAAACAAATACATGTAGAGATTATATTAGAAGAAAAGCCTTGTTTTATTATAGCAGATCAAATACAATTTAACCGAATTTTAAATAATATCATACAAAATGCATTAAAGTATGCTTCACATACCTTTATCGTAAAACAAATTCGTAAGGAAGAAGAATGCATCCTTCTATTTCAGAATGATAAAAATCAAATGAGGGAGGAGAATCTTAAACTTATCTTTGACCGTTTTTATACCGGTGATCTTACTCGTAATAATCAGAATACTGGGTTGGGACTTACGATTTCTAAATTATTGACGGAGAAGATGAAAGGTAGTATTCGAGCATATCTGGAAGGTGATTTATTTACAATTGAATTAATCTGGAAAGCGTGATAAAAATAAGACTGTAGGAATTCCTATGTTATAGGAAAAACCAGCAGTCTTTTCTTTTCGTGTTACTTCTTTGAATTATAAAGAAGATTTAGGCATTCTTCTTTGGCTTTTTGATTATTTCAGGCTGTGCCATCATAGGCTTTAAAGAAGGTGCAGCAGCAGTGGTGATATCTGACTTTTTCTTCTTTTTAACCTCTTTCTTGATATCTCTGTTTCCCATAGTAATCACTCCTCTTTTTTGTAAGTTTCTCTATTTACATAATATATGGATTGTTACAACATGTCAACAGGATTAGGAGTTTGAAGTGGAAGAAAATTAAAAATTACTTTCATAGGGAAATAAAACATGATATAATTTCAACATTACTGGAAAGGACAACAGCTTATGAAGAACATTGTATTGATTGGAATGCCGGGAGCAGGAAAAAGTACCATCGGTGTAATCTTAGCCAAGGTCATGGGATATAATTTTTTGGATTCGGATTTATTAATTCAAGAGCAGGAAAAACGTTTATTAAGAGATATCATTTCAGAGGATGGTTTGGACGGATTTCTTAAGATAGAAAATCAAGTGAATCGTGATTTGGTGACAGATCATTCTGTCATTGCGACGGGAGGAAGTATAATTTATTGCAAAGAAGCAATGGAACATCTACGAGAGATCGGCCAAGTAGTTTATATTAAATTAAGCTATGAAACAATATCCAGAAGATTAGAGGATATTGCGCAAAGAGGAGTAGTATTTCGGGAAGGACAAACCTTGAAATCATTGTATGAGGAACGTTGTCCTTTGTATGAACAATATGCCCATATCATTGTGGATGGTGAAAATCTCGGGATGGAGCCTTTGATGGAAAGGATTGCACAAGCGGCCCAAAAAGAATATTAAATAAGTTATAGAATATTAATATTTTTTTAATGGAATTTCCTATCAAATTGCGGTAAGATGATGAAAAGAGAGGTGAATCGTATTGAATCAATTTAGAAGATTTATGATGGGAAGATATGGATACGACCAATTAACAAGAGCATTAATCGGAGTCTCCTTGGTTATATCTTTGTTAGGATCCATAACCAGGTTTTATGTTTTAATGTATGTGTCCTACCTAATTCTTGCTTATACTATATTCAGAATCTTATCCCGTAATATCAACCAGCGAACCAGGGAAAATTATAATTATGTTAATTTTATGAACTCCATAAAGGGTAAGCTACGGGCTCTTAAGCTTCAATGGAGTGGTACGAAAACACATAAATATTACAAGTGTCCAAAATGTAGACAAACAATACGTGTCCCAAGGGGAAAAGGACGGATCAGTATTACTTGTCCGAAATGTAGGACTGAATTTATAAAGAGAACATAAAACTTAGGAAGATAACTTAGAGAATAGCTAAGAAGATAACTGAGAAAATGCTAAGAAGATAATTGAGTAAAATGCTAAGAAGGTAACTAAGAAAATAGCTAAGGAAATAACTAAGTAAATAACTAAGAAAACAGCTAAGTAAATGTTTGAGAAGATAACTAAGAGGCAGAGAAACCTCTCTAGTTATCTTTTTTTTCTGCTTAGTTATAAAATACGATAAATAAGTTCAAATGTAGGAAATAAGGTAATCGTAGGAAAATATTAGGTAAATTAAGGAATAATATATTGACTAAATGTAATATAATGAGTATAATAGTTACAAAAAGTAAATTAATTATAAGATTTGAATTACATTAAGTAAATATAGGATGAGGAGGGGATTTATGAGTTTGTTTTCTGAAAATATAAGGCAAGCTCGGAAAACCAGAGGATACACCCAGAAGGATATAGCAGAAATCATTCAGTTGTCCAATTCTACCTATTGTCTATATGAAAGCGGTGAGAGAGAGCCCAGTTTAGCAACTGTTGAAAAACTTGCACAGACATTTGGTGTAACAGTGGATGAATTATTAGGAATAAAGAGGAATGAGAGTAATCAATTGCTGAAAGAGAATTCAACTACCTATTTGACCAAGCAAAGATTTAGCTGTGACGGTTTTTTTGGTGTTGAAGGAATATATGCTGAATTGTTTCGGGGATATGTTGTCCCGTTAACAATACTACATAGGCAAGAGCAGGAATTAGTCAGTGAATTGTTTTATGAGCTTAAGAATTATATTAAGAATAAAAAATTACAATATCATGTATATGCAGCACCATTTCCGGTAGTACTCAGTGAAAAGGATGCAATTGTCGTTCGGCCGGACATTACTATCATACGAAAAGGTATGAAGTTTGAGGATCATGGTTATTACGGTGTTCCTGACTTTATCATCGAGATTATAAAACCGAGTGATAAGACAAGGGACAGCATTGAAAAGCTAAAGTTATATGCAGATTATGGTGTTACAGAATACTGGATTATTGATCCGGAGAGGCAAAGAATAGCCGTGTATCAGCTAAAGGATAACAATCCAATTCCCCAAGTGTATGGGTATCACCAGAAGGTTAAAGCGAATCTTTTCCCTGGTTTGGAACTCTGTCTAAGGGATATTAATACCATAGATAAAGATTATATATAGGAATTTGGATGGGAGGTTGATTTATGAGAGAAGTGTTTCAGATAGAAGAGATTGAAAATTGTATTAACCAGTCGGATATCGCTCTAGTTTATTTCACTGGCTCAAGCTGCATTGCCTGTGAGGTAATTCGTAGCAAGCTGGAGAAGATGATAGCTTCCTATTCCGAATTAGTAGCAGTATTTATTAATGCAGAAAAGCATCCTGCGGTTACAGGACGCTTTAACATTCTTTCAGTTCCACAATTTTTTGTATATGTATACGGAAAACCTACGATACACGAGGGTAGGAATTTTGATTTTATGGATTTTGAACGTAAATTAAATCGATATTATGAAATGGTAATAACAAAGACTGAGACATAATACAGTTATAGAGTCGTATGGCTTAATTTGATAATAAGAAAATAAATAGTTGATTTATATCAAAACGATAATCGTTACCTAGAATTGATACGGTTATCTTTTTTGATTCCATCATAACTCAACGAGTAATCTTGCATGATTACTCGTTTTTTGTACATAATTAATAAGTGATATAAATAATACAACTTATTTTAATATTACACTATAAATTAAGGGTATGTATTAAGGATTGGAGTTTTGAAAATCAATGAAAAAAATCGGTTTGGATATTGGATCAACTACTGTAAAAATAGTTGTTATGAACGATCAAAATAATATTTTATATAGTAAATATCAAAGACATTTATCAGATATTAAGAATACGATTATTCACTTAATGAAGGAATGTTATGAAACCCTGGGTGATGTATCTTGTACTATTAGTATCACAGGATCCGGCGGTATATCAGTATCTAAGTGGCTGAAGATACCCTTTGTTCAAGAAGTAATAGCCTGCTCAAAGGCAGTTGAGACATTAATTCCCCAAACTGATGTGGTTATCGAATTAGGGGGAGAGGATGCCAAAATTACTTATTTTCGCGGAGGACTCGAACAACGAATGAACGGTACCTGTGCTGGAGGAACCGGAGCCTTCATCGACCAAATGGCGGTTCTACTAAATACCGATGCATCTGGTTTGAATGAACTTGCAAAGGAACATAAGATTATCTATCCAATTGCATCCCGCTGTGGTGTTTTTGCAAAGACAGATGTGCAACCGTTAATTAATGATGGAGCAAGAAAAGAAGACATTGCAGCATCCATCTTACAAGCGGTAGTAAATCAAACAATCAGCGGATTGGCTTGCGGGAAACCTATTAAAGGTAAGGTAGCTATGTTGGGTGGTCCATTATATTTTCTTTCCGAATTGAGGGAACGGTTTATACAAAGTCTGAATTTGAAGAAAGAAGAAGCAATTACTCCCGATAATTCTCAGTTATATGCTGCGATTGGTGCTGCTTTTTTATCAGAAGAACAAAAAATTAGTTCTCTTAAAATGTTAACTAATACAGTTAACCAATTACATGATTTTACGGAAGAAGACGTTGCACATCTTGACCCTTTATTCCAAAAGGCTGATGAATATTCAGAATTTATTAATAGGCATAATAGAGGATCAATCCGAAAGGAGGACTTGGCTAGCTATCGGGGGAAAGCATTCTTAGGGATAGATGCTGGCTCAACAACAACAAAGGTCACCTTAATTGGAGAAGAAGCACAGCTGCTATACTCCTATTACGGAGGCAATGAAGGAGATCCACTGAAAAAACTCGTAACTATAATCAAAGATCTATATCATAAGATGCCTCTAGAAGTTACTCTGACGAAGTGTGCAGTAACAGGGTATGGTGAGGCTTTGATTAAAGCAGCCTTGCATGTTGATCTTGGAGAGATAGAGACGGTTGCTCATTACAAAGCTGCGAATTATTTTCTTCCCGGAGTAGATTTTATCCTTGATATTGGCGGACAGGATATGAAATGCTTACGTATCAAAAATGGTGCAATCGATACCATCCTTCTGAATGAAGCCTGTTCCTCCGGTTGTGGATCCTTCTTGGAAGGGTTTGCTCATTCCTTGCATTTGTCCGTAGAAGAGTTCGCAAAAGAAGCACTTTATGCAAAAAGGCCGGTGGATCTTGGTACAAAATGTACGGTGTTCATGAATTCCAGAGTGAAGCAAGCGCAAAAGGAAGGTGCTGATATCGCTGATTTATCGGCTGGATTATCCTATTCTGTTATTAAAAATGCTTTATTTAAGGTAATAAAATTACGAGATCAAAGTGAAATGGGAGATAAAGTTATTGTACAAGGGGGAACCTTTTATAATGATGCTGTATTAAGAAGCTTTGAATTAATTTCAGGAAGAGAAGCTGTGAGACCGGAGATTGCCGGTTTGATGGGAGCTTTTGGTGCTGCATTAATTGCCCGGGAACGATGGGAAGAGTCCGAAGAGAAGGAGCCAACTACACTACTTCCACTGGAAGCTTTGACCGGATTTATAATGGATACAGCATTTCGTAGATGTGATAAATGTGGTAATCATTGTCTCTTGACCGTCAATAGCTTTTCGAATGGTGAATCCTATATTGCAGGTAATCGTTGTGAGAGAGGATTAGGATTAGAGATTAGCAAGGAAGATAAACTTCCTAACCTGTATCAGTACAAATATAAGCGCACCTTTGCTTACCAACCTCTTAAGAAAGAGGAAGCACCTCTGGGTGAAATAGGAATTCCGCGCGTGCTTAACATGCATGAAAATTATCCGTTTTGGTTTACATTACTTACTGAGCTGGGTTTTCGAGTTATCCTGTCCGGTACATCCAATAAGAAATTATTTGAAAAAGGAATAGAGACAATACCATCGGAATCAGTATGTTATCCTGCAAAGCTTTGTCATGGTCATATTATGGATTTAATTGATAAAGGGGTTCAAACAATTTTTTATCCTTCCGTGGTATATGAGAAAAAGGAATTTGAAGATGTTACCAATCATTATAATTGCCCTATCGTTACCTCCTATCCGGAGGTAATTCGAAATAATATCAATGATTTAAAAGATAAGAAAATTAAACTGATTGCTCCATTTCTATCCTTGGATAATGAGAGAGTTCTGGTTAAGCGTATGACAGAAGAGTTTGCAGATTTTAATATCACAGTCGCCCAGGCAAAAAAAGCGGTTCGAGCAGCGGAGAAGGAACGGAATAAATACAAAGAGGATCTTCATAAAAAAGGAGAAGAGGTACTTGCATTTCTTAAGGAACATCATAAAAAAGGTATTGTTCTTTGCGGAAAACCGTATCATATCGACCCTGAAATCAATCATGGGATTTCAGATCTGATTTCTTCATATGATTTTGCAGTTTTAACCGAAGACAGTATCTCCCATTTAGTACCTTTAAGACAGAAATTAAGAGTCGTAGATCAATGGACTTATAATTCGAGATTATATCGAGCAGCTTCTTTGGTGGCAGAGGAACCTTGTTTGGATTTGGTTCAGCTTAATTCATTTGGTTGTGGACTAGATGCCGTGACCAGTGATCAAATTGCTGAATTACTAAGTACTGGTGGTAAGATGTACACCATGTTAAAAATTGATGAAGGAAATAATCTTGGAGCAGCAAAAATAAGAGTACGATCACTTAAGGCAGCTATTGAAGAAAGAGATAGAAAGTCGTATCAACCTGTAAGGGAAGAGTTAAATTATGAAAGTCCTGTCTTTACCAAAAAAATGCGTAAAACCCACACCATTTTGGCACCTCAGATGGCACCGATTCATTTTGAACTAATCGAAGAAGCAGCCAGGAACTGTGGATATCAACTTAAGGTATTACCTGCCATGGACCGGTCAGCAGTAGAGGAAGGCTTAAAGTATGTGAATAATGATGCCTGCTATCCCGCCATCATCATGATAGGACAAGTAGTCAAAGCATTAAAGTCCGGAGAATATGATGTGGATCATACATCAGTGATCATAACCCAATCCGGGGGCGGTTGCCGAGCAACCAATTATATCGCCTTTTTAAAGTTAGGACTGAAACAGGCAGGTTTTGAACAGGTGCCGATTATCTCTGTCAATACTGTTGGGTTAGATAAACAGCCAGGATTTAAATTTTCCTTGGGACTCATTCACAAGTGTATTATGGCACTTACCTATGGGGATCTATTTATGAGAGTTCTAAATCGAACCAGACCCTACGAATGGTTTCCTGGATCAGCGGAGGCTTTATATGAGCAATGGAAGGAAAAAGTAAAGCTAAATCTCCAGGATGGGAGTCGAAGGATTTTCTATCACAATATCAAAGAGATTATTCAGGACTTTGATCATCTTGAACTAAAAGATATGAAAAAACCAAAGGTTGGTGTGGTCGGAGAGATTTTAGTAAAATACCATCCAACAGCCAATAATGATATCATCCATATACTAGAAGAAGGAGGAGCTGAAGCAGTTGTACCAGATCTTATGGATTATTTCTTATATTCTACTTTTAATTCGGGATTCAAATACCGATATCTTGCGGGTAAGAAGCTAATGAAAACTTTGGGAGATTTCGCCACGGCTTATATTATGAGTTACCGTAGGATCATGAAGGAGGAATTGGAGAAGAGTACACGGTTTACACCTCTTACTCCAATAAATGAACTGGCAGATATGGCGTCCTCCATCCTATCTCTTGGAAACCAGACCGGCGAAGGATGGCTTGTAACTGCAGAAATGTTAGAATTTATAGAGAATGGTACCAGTAATATCATCTGTGTGCAGCCACTCGCTTGTTTACCAAATCATATTACAGGCAAAGGAATGTTCAAGCCGTTAAAGGAGAGATATCCGGAAGCGAATATTATCCCAATTGATTATGATCCAGGTGTATCCCATGTGAATCAAATCAACCGTATTAAGCTTATGCTCTCGGTAGCGATGAAAAAGTTGCAAGAGGAAAAGGATAATACTGCAAAAAATACGAAAAAAGACTGAGACAAGCATATCTATGAGCTAAAATTGGACCGGAATGGAATGCACAAATTGATTCCATTTCGGTTTTTATGGCCTTTTTTGCAATTAATGAATAAGTCATACATTACAGATTCCTTTTGACTTTCTTTGACCATTCATTTTTTGATGGTAATTAGAGTATGAGTTGATTGATTCTATGGGAATTAATGTTATAATCGTAACATTAGAATAAATTTTACCATTATGTTATATTTTGTGAATTTCCATAAAAAAGTTTACAAAGTTTGATGGCAGAAATTAATATAAACTATTAAAATGAGGAAAGAGCATTACTGAAAGGATATGGTAAAAATATGGGACTTGGAAATCTGATTGGAAAAGGGAATACAGCTGATATCTTTGAATGGGAAGAGAATAAAGTGATTAAATTATTCGTAGAAGGTTATCCATTCGACGCTGTTTGTAAAGAATATAAGAATGCAACTGCCATATCTCATATGGAATTTAATCATCCGAAAGTTTTCGGAATGGTTGATTGCAACGAAAGACACGGAATAATATATGAGAAAATTATGGGCATAACATTACTGCAGTGGATGTTTCAAACCGGTGAGGCGGCACAATGTGGAAAGATATTAGCTTTAGAGCATAAAAAGATGCTGGTAAATTCGGTAGAAGATCTCCCATCGTATAAAGTTAATATCAAATACAATATACAAAGTTGGGGAGTGTTTTCTAAGGAAATGAAAGAGAAACTCTGCCAACTGCTGGAAGAAATGCCTGAGGGTACTAATCTTTGCCATGGTGATTTCCACCCCGGAAATATTATGCTTCAAGAAGATCGTAATATTATTATTGATTGGATGAATGCCTGCAGTGGTCATCCGAATTATGATATAGCACGAACTACATACCTGATTGAGATGTCAGCAGTACCTAAGGACTTAAAGGAACTGGAAGGGTTTGAGAAAGTTCGTAAGGAGCTAACGGATGCTTATCTTCATGAAATGAACATGGAACGAAAAGATTTGGTCGCTTGGTTAATTTTAATCATGGCGCAGCGCATGCAGGACGGCTGTATAGAAGAAGAAAAACAGTATATTATCAACCAACTTCGAACTTTTTTCCATCTTACATAATCTATGGAAGTTAACCAATTGTTTAGAACCATGTATTTTGATACTATTTTATTCTTTTGGTAAGGAGAGGATAGTATCAAACTACATTAAGTAGAAAGGTGGATCTTAGTAAAGCATCCTAATCGAGAAGTAAAATAAGGATACAATTTCCACTTAGCCTTGACGTTGGAAAAGGATGGTGCTAGAATAGTACTTGTGTTTGTAAAAGGTTTCATATAATACCTAACCTAATGACCACAGGGGGTAACAGCATTGAAAAAAGTTCTATCATATTTAAAACCGTATACATTTCGTATGTTTCTAGGCTTTCTTATCAAGGTGTCCGGTACCTTCATGGATTTGGGACTGCCTTGGGTCTTGGCTTATATCATAGATGATATCATTCCCTTAGGAGAAATTTCATACATATTATGGTGGGGCGTGATCATGATATTGCTTTCCATCGGTGCAAGAAGCTGTAATATCTTAGCGAATCGAATGGCATCAAGAGTTGCAAGGGATACGACTGAGAACCTTCGTCATGACTTATTCGTTAAAATACTAAGTCTTTCCGGAACACAATTGGATCATTTTTCAGTTCCATCACTGGTTTCCCGAATGACAACGGATACATATAATATTCACCAAATGATTGGTATGATGCAGCGTCTTGGTGTTAGAGCGCCGATTATTTTAGTGGGTGGAATCATTATAACAAGTACATTAGAACCGGTGCTGACACTGGTTTTAGTTGGTGTATTTCCATTTCTGGCTTATGTAGTTTATCTTGTATCCAAAAAAGGAATCCCCCTATATAAAAAATTACAGCTTACTACGGATCACATGGTCAGAGTAGTAAGAGAAAATATTACCGGTATTCGTGTCATTAAGGCTTTATCAAAAACAGCCTATGAGAAGAACCGGTTTTTTGACGTGAATAATGAAGTTGTGGAGAAAGAACTAAAAGCAGGAACCACCATGGCGATTACAAATCCCGTAATGAATCTGCTGTTAAACATCGGTTTGACTCTCGTAGTGGTAGTTGGAGCATTTCGTGTTAACAGTGGTGCATCTGAACCCGGAAAAATTGTTGCTTTTTTGTCTTACTTTACGATTATGCTTCAAGCAGTCATGGCAATCACGAGAATATTTGTAAACTTTTCAAAAGCGAGTGCATCCGCAGATCGTTTGTCCCAAGTTCTTCTGGTGGAGGATGATCTGAAGGTTATAGATCAGACAGTAAATGAGAATAGTGATTCGAAAGAACATATTGCTTTTCACCATGTCACTTTTTCTTATACGAATGAGCCCTGTATTTCTGATATTGACTTTTCCTTAAAACGTGGAGAGAGTTTGGGAATTATCGGTTCGACCGGTTCCGGAAAGACTACGTTAATCAATTTACTGATGCGTTTTTATGATGTAACCGATGGCAACATTACAATAGAAGGAAAAGATATCAGATCCTTTGATAAGCAGCAATTAAGGAAGAAGTTTGGAGTGGTTTTTCAAAATGATGTATTATTTGCAGATACAGTCAATGAGAATATAAATCTTGGTCGTAATATTGATCAGGATCAAGCCAGAGTGGCAGCAGAGCATGCTCAAGCTAGTGCATTTATAGATGATTTGGACGATACCTTTGAGTTCAAATTAGCAATTAAAGGTAGTAATTTAAGCGGAGGGCAAAAACAGAGATTATTAATATCTCGTGCCTTGGCTGGGAAACCCGATATATTAATATTAGATGATTCCTCCAGTGCTTTGGATTATAAAACAGATTCGCTTCTTCGGAAGGCGATCAGGGAACATTATCAGAATACAACGACCATTATGATAGCTCAAAGAATCAGCTCAGTGATGAAAATGGACCATATTCTTGTTATCGAAGATGGCCAAATGGTTGGTTATGGATCCCATGAAGATTTACTCGCTAATTGCGAAGTATATCAGGAGATTTATCAATCCCAGTTGATGTAGTATAAATATATATCATAACTGGAATGGAGATAGTTTTTAGTTCGGTGTAAATAAAAATCAAAATTGAAACCACGAAAAACTTTGTAGATTTGATCATGGAAGAAAATGAGGTGACTAAAATGCCTGCAGATGCCCCGGCTGCCAAAAGAAAAATTAGTGAAAAATCAGATAAGCCTAAGGATACAAAATATGTGATACAACGTTTGTGGAAATATGTTTATCAATACAAATTGTTGCTGTCCATGGCAATCATACTTACAATTGTCAGCAACCTGCTTTCCCTTGTAGGGCCGATGCTTTCAGGATATGCGATTGATGCGATTCAACCTGGAAAAGGGTTTGTCATCTTCAAAACAGTATTCCATTATGCTGTGTTGATGATTATATTTTACATTCTATCTTCGATCTTATCCTATGTTTTAGCCGTTCTGATGATCCATATCAGTCAGAAAATAGTACGTCAGATGAGAGAGGATGTATTCGTAAAATTAGTCGATCTTCCGGTGGGTTTTTTTGATGTTAATCAAGCGGGTGATATCATCAGTCGAATTTCCTATGATATTGATACCATCAATACCTCCCTTTCCACCGACGTTGTCCAGATTTGTGCCAGCTTAATTACAGTAATCGGATCATTTATCATGATGATCATCATATCACCTCAATTGGTACTGGTGATGTTGGTTACCATACCGCTGTCTATTTTCTATACAAGATACATGTCAAAGAAGGTAAGACCTTTATTTCGTAAACGCTCTGCAAAACTCGGAGAACTCAATGGTTTTACAGAGGAAATGGTATCCGGTCAGAAAACCATCAAAGCCTATGCAGCAGAGGACACCATCATGGAACGGTTTGACCAGGTAAATAAAGAAGCAGTGGAAGCATATTACAGTGCTGAATATTATGGAAGTATGGTAGGGCCATCTGTTAATTTTATTAACAACCTATCACTTTCTTTGATTACTGTTTTCGGAGCGATTCTATATCTGTTTGGACGGATGACCTTAGGTAATATATCCTCCTTTGTACTATATAGTCGTAAATTTTCCGGTCCGATCAATGAAGCAGCAAATATCATCAGTGAATTGCAATCCGCAGCGGCAGCAGCGGAGAGGGTATTTAAGTTAATCGATGAACAACCGGAAGCTTTAGATCGGGAACAAGCAAAGGAGCTCTCTGAAGTAAGCGGTGATGTCGTCATGAAAGAGGTATCCTTTGGCTATCTGCCGGAGAAGGAAATCATTAAAAAACTTAATCTTCACGCAAACCCCGGTAGTCTGACTGCAATAGTAGGACCAACCGGAGCAGGAAAAACAACAATTATTAATCTTTTGATGCGGTTTTATGATGTGTGGCAGGGTGGAATTTTTGTAGATCATAACGATACCAGAGATTATACTAGAAAAAGTCTTCGAAAATCCTTTGCCATGGTATTACAAGATACTTGGTTATTCCAGGGTACTATCTTTGATAATATTGCCTATGGTAAAGAAAATGCTACGAAGGAAGAAGTTATTGCAGCTGCAAAAATGGCTGGTATACATTCTTTTATCAAACGACTTCCGGAGGGCTATGAGACGATCGTAAATGAAGATGGTATTAATATTTCCAAAGGACAAAAGCAATTATTAACCATTGCCAGAGCAATGTTATTGGATGCTAAAATGTTAATTCTTGATGAAGCAACTTCTAACGTAGATACCCGTACTGAGATCAAAATTCAACAAGCTATGCGCAAATTAATGGAGGATAAGACTTGCTTTGTTATTGCACATCGTTTATCTACCATTCAAGGAGCGGATAATATATTAGTTGTTGATCAGGGTAATGTGGTAGAGCAGGGAAACCATCAGGAACTGATGAAGAAGGAAGGCTTTTATTACAGACTTTATCAATCACAGTTTGAGTAGATGATAAGAAAAAAGTGTAAATTAAGTTTAACTGGATAGAAAAAAGTTTAGTATAAATTGCGATTTAACATTGGGAACTAAATTCGAATTAAAATTGAGAACTAAAATTACTAGTTTAAAATTGCGAATTAAAATTGGGAACAAAATTATGAATTAAAATGGCAAAATAAATTTAAAATTAATTTCATAATTAAATAATTGATTTCAATGATTATATCTTTGCTTTTAGTTCTGAATTAAGGCTATTTATAAACACGGATTAGTATAATCGGATTTAAATTGACTTTGAATGAATGAATTCCCGAAAAAATCTATCTTGACATTCTCAGAAGATAGGTCTATACTAGCTAACAATTATTATAAAGAAAAAGCGATGATAAGAAAGAGTAAGAATGTAAATTTTCTAACAGAAAGTAACCGGTTGATGAGAGGTGCAAGAAAGTAAATTCTGAATACGTCTTTGAGCTTCACACCAAACAGAGTATCCCTGAAGGAGAATCTTAGTAGGCTGTTGACGGAGCCCTGCACCCGTTATCGTGCTAGAGTATAACCACATTGGTTGTCTGGAATATTACAGACATATTTGGCGTACTCAAAGAGGTTTGCTGTGTAAGCAGTAAATAAATATGAGGTGGTACCGCGAGTTTATCCCGCCCTCTAGATGATAGAGGTGTGGGATTTTTTGATTCAAAAAACCTAATTTTCTCTTAATCAAGGCTTCTTCCTTATAATAATCAAAACTTATTATAATCATTGGAACTATGAAAGGAGTATTATTATGAAAGAAAGTATTCAAAAGGAATTTTGCCCCATTGAGGAGCAAATTAAAATCATCAAAAAAGGGGCTGCTGAACTGATTTCGGAGGATGAGTTAAAAGAAAAATTAACGAAAGCTACGGAGCAAAATCGAAGTTTAATTATAAAGCTTGGATTGGACCCCAGTGCACCAGACATTCACCTGGGGCATGCCGTAGTTCTCAGAAAAATTAAACAGATGCAGGAACTTGGGCATGAGGCAATTATTATTATTGGAGACTTTACCGGTAAAATAGGTGATCCCACCGGAAAATCAAAGACGCGAAAACCACTGACCGATGAACAAGTCCTTCAAAATGCAAAGACCTATACAGAACAGATTTTTAAAATTATAGATCCCAGTAAGACTACCGTAAGATTTAATAGTGAATGGCTATCGAAATTAAATTTTAGTGATGTGATACAATTAGCTGCCAGTACAACCGTAGCAAGACTTTTGGAACGAGATGATTTTCAAGGCCGATTCCAGAGGAAGGAGCCCATTGGGCTTCATGAATTTTTCTATCCTTTAATGCAAGGATATGATTCAGTTGAGATTAATGCAGATATTGAACTTGGAGGAACCGATCAAACCTTTAATATATTGATGGGAAGAACCTTACAAAAAAGTATGGGGAAGGAGCAGCAGATTGCTCTCTTTATGCCTATCTTGGAGGGGCTTGACGGTGTAGAAAAGATGAGTAAGAGCCTGGGCAATTACATTGGGATCTTCGAACCTGCTGAGGTAATGTTTAAAAAGGTTATGGAAATACCGGATCATCTAATCTTACGTTATTTTGAACTTGCCACGGATGAACACCCGGATCGGATAGATGAGCTGAAAGCTTCCATGGAAGCAGGGGAAAATCCAAGAAATATAAAACTGGAGTTAGCTAGAATTATAACAGGGCTATATCATACCAAAGAAGACGTTGATAAAGCGATAGAGTACTTTCATATAGTTTTTCAAAAAGGTGAAATACCAGAAGATATGCCGGAGATAAAACTTTCCTCAGTCTGTAAAACAATACTGGATATTATCCCGTATCTGGTGGAGCATAAGATCGTTCCGTCCGGAAGTGAGTTTCGTCGTATGGTAAACCAGGGAGGAGTTCAGTGTAATCAAGAACGAATTACGGATTTCAATTTCTTAATGGATCAAAAAGAAACGGTTTTAAAGATCGGTAAAAAGAAATTTGTTCGATTAATATTTGAGTAAATCAATCAAGTAGGGTCACAGTATACGGTTGCAGAGTCAAGAAAAAGAATCCGCTTCTGTATACTGTGACTTTTTTATAAGAAGATAATTAGAAAAACTATTTGATATAATTAATGCAGTTATTGGAGAAATAATTGTTTTACCTGATTTTATGTAGTCGATATACCTCTAGACTATCAGCGTAAAATGTGTACATAATGCTTCCTCCTTAATGATTGTTTTCTTGATGAAATCATGGCATTTCTCCTTTTAAATGTATTTAAATAGTACAAATAGGATATCGACTAAATAAAATTAACCTATATGTAGACACAAAAAAGAACAGCCGAAACTGTTCTAAAAATGTAGTATATTGGATGTATTTTGATTCGAGATTATGAAATATTGCGTATTAAGCCAATTTGTAGATTATGCTTATAATATGTACTAGGGTTTTTGGGAAACAAAAATGTATTGAGCCATCCATTGAGCCATTTCGTTTTCAAAAGGAAATGTATCATAATCAGGAATAGGTAGTTCACCATAAATTTGAGTACTTTTATTTACTATAAATCCTGAAGATGTACAAATACTAAGCCAGCGCTCGACATCAACAAATTCATTCTTCCACCATACTTTTTCCTCTTCATTAACAGAAGAAAGCAAAAGATTCATCCATTTTAATGAATTTTCACTCTCGAAGCTTTCAATAACAGACTTATTATAAACAGTATGTTTTTTGCTTTTTAAAACCCTGTTTGCCTCACGAAAGCCGTCAATCATTTTTGCCTGCATACTTTCATAACCGGAATATGAGAAAACAAGGTCAACAGATTCGCTCAGAATTGGCAAGTTTGCTCCGTCACAAGCAAGATATATCATTTCAACATAAGGGTTTCTCCATTCGGTTGAGTAGAAAATTTTGTTCCATTTTAATATACGATGGCTTAAATCAACCATAATAATTGTTACAGGCCAATTTATGCGTTTTATTTGATGCTTTATACCTTGACCGGTTCCGCAAGCGATATCAAGTATAACTCGTGGACGAAGTTCGGATATTTCATCCCAAATAACATCAGATTGATTTAAACCTCTGCTATAGTTTGGATTACACGGCCAGTAATGTTCATGCAAGTATTCCTCGTAATTGCGGTAGCTCAAAGACCATTGTTCGCCCGGTATTTCCCTTGTTCTAAAATCAACTACTCCATCAACGACATGGAATTGATGATTATTTTCGCATTCATATATCAGAGTGTCACTTTTCTGCATATTTAACTTCATTAGCTTTTTGCATTTTGGGCAAATAAGAAGTTTGTTCAAGCGTAAAAGACCTCTGTCAATATCTACATTTTCATCTATAAAATTATCACCTTCAAGTATCGCATTGATAGAAGTATTGCAAATCCATGAAATTTTTAATAATATTTCGATATCTGGAAGGGTAGCGCCTGTTTCCCACTTTGAAACAGCTTGTGTACTTACATCGAGTTTTTCGGCAAGTTCTGATTGTGAATAATTAAGAGTTTTTCGTAGGTTGCTGATTCTTTTACCAACTTCAAGTTTGTTAATCATTTGAATTCCTCCTTGTCTTTAGTTTAATGTTACTGTATAAAACTAACAAGTGCAATGGATTGATGGTTTAACTTTATATCTTAGATATCAACTAACGGTTGATACTCTAATAATTGTATTGTCACATATAATATAAATTTTATTATTCACTATCGATAATGGCTGCGTATTAAGTCAGCCTTGTTGAATGGCCGTTGTCAAGTTAAATTCTTTTCAATAGCAATAATTGATTCCTCACTTTTTCCTATTATTTCAACGGATACCTTATCTACTATTGTACTAAATATTTCAAAATTTAAAGAAATATCATCAAACGCTTCATCTAATAATTGTATCGTTGAAAGTTTTCCCACTGTCATATGAGGAACATATCCATATCCCAAATCAAACTTTTTAAATTCATGTTCATAAAGCATGTTATGGATATTTTTAACTTCATCTATCCCCTTTGTAATATTTAAAAATAGATAATTGCCAAATCTGTCATTTCGCTTACTAAAACCATTCAAAGTCATATCAAATGAATTTATCCCAATTAATCTTTTTTCTAATAATTGTGCCAGGTCATCATTGCTAATTTCACTTTCAAATGGAAACACTAATGTAATATGTGGTCGTACTAATTCAGATAAAGGGTCATATTTCTTTCTAATATCGTCTATTATACTTATATTTTCAAATTGTGGGAATATCATAATAGTTCTTAACAACAACTTACCCTCCATAAATTATAATCGTTCCGTACTTAACTGTTTATTACGATTCGCTATCGCCTCCGCTTCGAATGTTTATATAATTATATAATAATCAGTTTACTATTTCTACCATTAATTAGATGTTGATATTATCATTTGATATAGTTTGAGTCTGCTAGACTAAATGCAATATATATAGTAAAACTGCACTTTCTTTTTATTAATACTTAGAAAAATTTACATATTCCTATTGACAACGTAACAATGTTTTGTTACACTCACCATAGATGATGTAACAAAACATTGTTACGAAAGGAGGATACTAAAATGCTAATATCAAAGAAAGATTTATTAAATGAAACAGGAATTTCCTATGGCCAATTATATCGATGGAAAAGAGAAGGACTTATTCCGGAAGAGTGGTTTATCAAGCAGCCTTCTTTTACCGGTCAGGAGACTTATTTCCCCAAAAACCAGATTTTAAATCGGATTAAATCAATTCAGGAATTAAAAGATAAGTATTCATTGGAAGAATTAGCGAAGATCCTATCACCTGAGATAGCAGAACGTTATTTTACGATTGATGATTTAAACATCATCGAGGAGATTAAGAAGAATTTGATCCCAGCGTTTATAAAAGGCTTTGAAAAGAATAATTTTACTTTTGTTGAAGTATTGATCATGATCGCACTGTCGGAATTTAAAGAAGCATCAGATATTTCACTGGGGCAGATTATTGATGTAATACAAGGATTACAAGGATATCTGCCGACGATTAAATCTACCGGTTATATCTTCATCCTATTTGATAAGGATCAGGATTACTATGCAACCATGTATGAAGAGCAAGCGCAGGTATACCTTGACAGCCGATTAAATATCGTAAAGAAAATACACTTAAATGACCTTTCCAACCAATTAAAATTAAAATATCGCAAAAGTTTTAATTTTAAATTTGATGAGGAAGAAGATCGGAAAATGAATATGGATACCGATGGATTTGAGGTGGAATTGACATGAAACGTAATATAATCGCATTTGGAGAGAGATCGGTTAGTGGTCAATTTGGTAGAATTCATTCCGCAGGAGATCTTTCTGTAACGAATAGTACAGCGGACATAATTCGATGTGCAGGTAATGTTTCCATAAGAAACTCTTCCATTAAAAAATTGCGCTGTGCCGGAGCGGTGTCCGGAGAGACCTCAGACTTTCAGAATGTAAAGGTGGCTGGTGATATAAACTTTCATGGATTATGCAAAGGCAATATCGTTGCTGTATTCGGGTGTTTATCCGCAGATTTGCTAGAATGTAAGGTATTAAGGAATGGTTCTATTGATCGGAAAATCAAAATAAATAATTCAAGCGGTTCAAAGTGGAAAGGAAGCTTTCAAGCAGTTACCTTTGAAAACTGTTTTGATATGTCACTTTATTTTGATTATGAGTTTAATAATATAATTTCAACGGGTCTGTTAACCGGACAGAATGAGATTATTTGTGATAACTTTTATTCCCTTGGAGGTTTGACTGGTGATACCGTAAATGCAGATCAAATTTTCATCCTTACAAATTCGAATGTATTAATGAATCAATTGGTTGGAAGCCGAGTAACCGTTAGTAATCAATTTCATCCGGATAAACTGTTTAAAGAGATACCTAAAACGATGTCTTATCATCCGCTACAGTCAGAAGCGACTATTGTGACAATACATCAGATTGAAGCAGATGAGATTAAAGTAGACCATATGAAAGCAGATTTTGTCTGCGGTAATAATATCATCATTGGCGATCTTTGCATTATTGATCGAGTGGAATATCAAAGTAGCATTACGATTTCCGATAAGGCTGTGGTAAAAGAGGTGGTAAAGGTATGAACAACGAAAAGATAGAAGGAATAGGATCCATTCATGGAGGCGAATACGAAAAGATATCGGTAGAAGGAATGGGAAAATTAAAATCGGATGCAACTGTGAAGCACATATCCGTAGAAGGAATGTTTAAAAGCAAGGGAAAGATTGTAGCAGATGAGATGAATGTTGAGGGTATGGCTCGTATTCACCGTGATCTAAAGATAAAATCGCTACATATCGATGGACTTATGAAGGTACGCCGTGCCAGTATCAGCGCAGGAAAGATAGTATGTGACGGGTTATTAATATGCAATCGAGAAGTCTTGGCTGATGAGATACAGGTAGATGGGATGTGTTCGATTTCTAAGATGTATGGGGATCATATTGTCATTGAAAACAATATATCAAAATTATCGGATACTAAAATACCTACGAATTTTATGTTTTTAGTAAAAGGGTATTTCGGACGTAAAATCAGTCTTACCCATAGCCTGGTCGATATTGTTGAATGTACCGAACTGGAAGCCAGTGGCCTTAAAGCTGCAGTGATCAAAGCCAATAAAGTGAAACTTGAGGGCAACTGTATCGTTAACAAACTATATTGCGATGGTGAAATGATCATCGATGACAGCTGTCATGTAAATGAAATTATATCTAAGAATAAACCAATAAATATGAAGAAGGAGATCGGTGGTATGGCTGATGTTATGCTTACGAAAATATTAGATTTATATAAGGAAGGAAAAATTAATGCCGATGAAGCAGAAAAAATGCTAGGTGCCTCAGGTAAAATGCCAAGTCAAAGTAGTAATTCATCCGTGAGTACACCTTGGGAGGATGATGGAAAGCTTAGAGTAGTAGCTTTTATTGGGAAAAAGTTACTCAAAAAAGGAGAAGCAGGAGCTAAGTCACTCGAGATTAAAATAGAGGGTGAAGTAAAAAATGTAGAATGTTACGGAAGTCTTCAGTGTGGTACTATTTCAGGTAGTGCCAGTGCAGGCGGAAGTATTCATAGCAACGATATCGGAGGTAATGCTTCCTGTGGTGGAAGTCTAACCTGTGCAAGTATAAGTGGAAATGTATCTGCAGGTGGCGGAGTGCATATTAATCGATAGTTAGAGAAACGAAAGGTACAAAAGATAAAATGTAATGATGTAAGATTAATAATGATAATTGAAATAAGGAGACTTCCTATGAAAGAGTCACCAACAAGAACGAAAAAGAAGGAAAAACCACTCTATAATACCATACAGAATTGTATTTATTTGTGCAAGGGAGCTTGGGAATCTGATAAACTGATTTACCTGTTTTTTGGAGCCTATACGATAATATCAGCTATTAATCCATTTATAGGAATTTTATTTCCTAAGTTTATTTTGGATGAATTGTTAACGAGTAAGAGAGCGGAGATTTTATTACTCTTATTGGCTGTATTTTTCATCTCCTCAGCATTATTTAGCTATTTCATTGCGTATTTGAGAAATGCATATTTTCCAAGGATGGTACAAATCCGATTTTACTTCATACGAAAGCTAAGTGAGAAATGCATGACCATGGATTTTCAGAACACCGAGGATGCTACGATACTCAATGATAAGGAGACGGTAAGCAGGTGTGTTCAAAATAATAATAACGGTATTGAAGGAGTTTTGCATAAACTCTTTTCAATGGCAGGAAATCTTATTGCATTTTTTGGCTATAGTGCGATCGTAGTAACCTTAAACTGGTATGTACTTCTCTATTTAGTATTAAATGTAATTGTTTCTTATCTTATGACCTTTTGGGCAAAGAGATATGAACACAGTAAGAAAGATGAGATTTCAGATAGTGATCGGAGAGCCGGATATGCTTATCACTTAATGTATGATTTCTCCTATGGAAAGGATCTTCGTATTTATGGGTTAACGGATTGGATCGCCGGGTTGTTTGCAAAGTATAAAGGAAAGCGTCTGGAAACCCATAAGGAGATCAAAAAGAAATACTTTTCCTATGGGATCGTGGATATCTTACTGTTGTTAATTCGTGAAGGTGTGATTTATGCTTACCTTGTGTATAAGATTATTTATGGTGGCTTGCCAATCTCCAATGCAGTTATGTACTTTAGTACCATAGCTAGCTTTGCTGGCTGGTTCCAAATGCTGATCAGTGATCTGGCCCATATTCGTGCGCAGAATCTTGACATCTGTGATTTTAGAGCCTTTCTAAACAATGAAGATTCGCTTCAGATAAAGGAGACTACCCCGCTTCCCCAAGCACCTTATGTGATCGAGTTTAAGAAAGTATCCTTTCATTATCCCAATAGTGAGGCGTATGTTTACAAAAATCTGAACTTAAAAATTCCCTTTGGACAGAAATTGGCGATCGTTGGGCATAATGGGGCAGGTAAAACGACCTTTATAAAACTTTTATGTAGATTGTATGATGTTACAGAGGGTGAGATTCTTCTCAATGGAATTAATATCAAGAAGTTTGATCTGAATGAATATTATAAACTCTTCTCAGCAGTCTTCCAAGAAGTAAAAACCATGGCATTTCCGGTCAGTGAAAATGTAGCCATTGAAGAAAAAGATCTTGTGGATGAAACGAGAGTCTCGAATGCGCTTAAATATGCTGGAGTCTATGATAAGGTTAATACCTTAAAGAATGGAATTCATAACACTATCCAAAAAATTCTTGATGATGATGGTATTGAGTTATCCGGAGGAGAAAATCAGAAGATATCCATTGCCAGAGCCCTTTATAAGAACGGACCGATCATGGTTCTGGATGAACCGACGGCAGCGCTAGATCCAATGGCGGAATATCAGATCTATCTAAGTTTTAATGCAATGGTTCAGAATAAAACCGCAATCTATATTTCACACAGACTTGCCTCAACATTGTTCTGTGATCAGATCGCTATGTTTGAACATGGTGAATTGGTTGAATACGGTACCCACAAAGAGCTGATACAAAAGAACGGTAAATATGCCGATATGTTCGAAACGCAAGCAAAATATTATAAAGAAAGTGAGGTGGCAGTAGGATGAAAAAACCGGATATGAAAGGGATTCAAAGAGATATAAAAATTGCCGGTCACTACTTAAGGATAGCAAATCAGATATCAAAATCCTATCTTCCTCTCTTGATCATTGCTTCTGTAATCAAAGCCATCTCACCTTTCTTAAATATCATCATGCCAAAGTATATCATTGATGAGGCGATAGGAAGTCAGAGACCGGAGAGATTTGTACTTTACATCGGAACGATCATCCTCGGTAATGCATTCTTTAACTTGATGAACCGTTATCTAGAAATGAAACTTGATATAGCACAATTTGCGATGGTGAATGGCTTTGAATTACACTTTGGTAAACATATTATGAATTTGGATTTTGAAAGTATGGAAGATCCTGAAATACTCGATATGAAAGAAAAGGCTATCTTTCCGATCAACAATCAAGGAATTTTATGGAGGATGATGGGAAATATAACAAGACTGATTGAAATTCTCATCACAACCATTGGATTGATCGCTCTCGTTGCAACATTAAACTTCCTGCTCATACTAGCGATTATAGCCATTGTAATTGTAAATGCAGCAATATTTAAGAAAGCTCAAGCTTTGCAATATAAATTCCATCAGGACCTTATTCCCTTAAACAGAAGATTTAATTATTATGGAGGACTCACCTCGGATTTCTCCATGGCAAAAGATATCCGTATTTACAATATGGCACCCTTTATTCTGAAGAAGATTGATGCTTATAACAGTGCGGCAATGTCTGGGTTTAGTAAATTATTCGTAACACAAGGTAAATATGAAGGGTTATCCAATATAAATCTTCAGATTCAAATGATACTTGTATATGCTTATATGGTATGGCAGGTAGTAAAGGAGTCAATCAGTATTGGTGATTTTACAATGTATATTTCCGCTGCCAATAGCTTCTCTGCCAATGTATCTTCATTTATCACCCAATTAATTGAATTCCGTCAAATGTGCAGATATCTTGATTTATATCTGGAGTTTGAAAGTCTGCCGGTGAAATCAAAATCCGGTACAAAACCGGTTAATTTAAAAGATACGGTATGTATTGAATTTAAGAACGTATCCTTTCGGTATCCAAGAGCGGATCAGGATACCCTTAAAAATGTATCAATCAAAATTAATAGTGGTGAAAAATTATCGGTTGTTGGTCATAATGGAGCTGGGAAGACTACCTTTATTAAGCTTTTATGTAGACTCTATGAACCTACCGAAGGTAAAATTCTAGTGAATGGAATCAATGTTAAGGAATACAGTTTTGATGAATATCTTAAACTGCTCGCAGTGGTATTTCAAGATTATAAGCTATTTTCGTTTACCATCAAAGAAAATATTATTTTTGATCAAACAAGCAATGACTTGCGATTAATCCATTCCTTAAGAAAAGCCGGAATATACGATAAAATACTTACGCTTGAAAAGGGGACGGAAACTTCTCTATATAAAAACTTTGAAAAGGATGGTATAGAGTTTTCCGGTGGAGAAGCTCAGAAATTAGCCATTGCGAGAGCAATCTATAAAGATTCTCCGATTGTGATATTGGATGAACCTACAGCAGCACTTGATCCTTATGCAGAATTTGAGATTTATTCCAAATTCAATGATCTGGTACAGAATAAGACAGCAATCTATATCTCTCATAGACTTTCCTCCTGCCGTTTTTGTGATCGAATTGCAGTGTTTGATGACGGTAGGTTAGTGGAATACGGTACCCATGATGAGTTATCCCAGGGAGAAGGGGTATATAGTAAGATGTGGCACACTCAAGCACAGTATTATGTAGCATAACTTTAAAATAAAAAAGCGGTACGATGGAATGTCTAGTGTTCCGGGATATGAAAATATCCATATGGAAAACTTCGATTTCAAAAGTATCGCTTGTTTAATTTATACTATATATTCTAGTTGATTACGGGTAACTATATAAAAAAAATCTTAAAAGACATAATTTGCTATGGATGGAAAAATACACAATATAAAGTATAAATATGCATATCAATATTTAATACATATTTGTTAAATCATACTAAATATATATAAATACATGGAAAATATTATAGTAAAGTTATACCTAGACGGCATAAAAATAAAGTTGGAAAATAAATTATAATGTAGAAATGTGGTATACATATTGATAATTTATGTTGAATAATGTAGAATATATATAAATCATAACAGAAAAATTAAATACATTTCTTCTTTTATGGTACCAATTATGATATCTAAGGAGGAGTTTTATGAATTGGAATAATCTTAAGTTAAGTACGAAGGTTATTTTTTTATCCGCATTTTTATTACTGGTTTCTGTCTTGATTGCTGGTATATCAATAAAAGATCAATCAGATGCAATTAATAAAAGTTTAAGCAATTTGGAGAACAGCATACGAGCAGATTATGACAATAATATCAAGAATCAAGTTGAAAATGTCGTATCATTACTAAATACGATTTATGGAAAATACGAGGCAGGGGAATATACCCTGGAGGAATCCAAAAAGATTTCAGCTGATCTTGTAAGAGAACTACGTTATGGGGATGGTAATTATTTTTGGATTGATACCTATGATGGTGATAATGTTGTATTAATGGGGCAAGCTTCAGAAGGAACAAACCGTTTAGATTTAAAGGATGTCAATGATTTTCCGATGGTAAAAGAAATTATTAAAGTTGCACAGCAGGAAGGTGGAGGTTTCACTGATTATTGGTTTCCAAAAGTAGATGAAACAGAGCCTTCTCCAAAAAGAGGCTACAGTCTTGCATTTGAACCTTACCAATGGGTAGTCGGAACAGGAAACTATACAGACTACATAGATAACACGATTAATACATTAGCAGAAAAGGAAAGAGAAGAATTTAAGAAGGATATACTACAATTTATCATAATATTTGCGATTTCTTTCTTGGCAGCGATTACAATAACTATTTTCTTATCACGTAATTTAAATCATGCCATTAAAACAATCGGAGATTATATGAAAACCCTTGCAACCGGTAATTTCACAGTACAACTTCCAGACTCCTATAAGAGAAGAAAAGATGATTTTGGTTTTTTAGCAAATGAAATCGATACCATGAAAACATCTGTTGCAAATCTGATTGGCAGTACCAAGCAGGAGGCTGATCGAATTATTGAAGTGGTTACGAATGTAAATGATCATATGAACCAGCTTAATGGTAGTATTGAAGAGGTATCTGCTACAACAGAAGAATTAGCAGCAGGTATGGAAGAGACAGCAGCATCTGCAGAGGAAATGTCTGCTACATCTGCGGAAATTGAAATCGCCTCCAGAACGATTGCAGAAAAATCGCAAGAAGGTGCATCTCAGGTAATTGAAATTACAAAAAGAGCGGAAAACACGAAAAAAGAAGTTCAAGAATCACAGGAAAAAGTAAATAGAATTCGTATTGATATTGAAGGTAAGCTTCAAAGATCCCTAGAACAGGCGAAAGTTGTTTCCCAGATTGATGTATTATCAAAAGCAATTATAGGTATTACATCACAGACCAATCTATTAGCTTTAAATGCAGCAATTGAGGCCGCAAGAGCAGGAGAGGCAGGAAAAGGTTTTGCTGTGGTTGCAGATCAGATCCGCCACTTAGCAGAGCAATCAAAGAATGCAGTAGTACAAATCCAAGCAATGACTGGAGAAGTTACAGAAGCTGTTGGAAATCTCTCAGAAAGTGCAAGTTCCTTACTTGATTTCGTTTCTGTTGATGTTGATAAGAGCTTCCATAAATTCTTAGAAGTTGCTGATGCTTATAGTAATGACGCTGTATTCATCGATTCTCTTATTACCGATTTTAGTGCAACGTCGGAAGAATTATTAGCTTCTATCGAAAATGTTATCCGATCGGTTGATGAAGTTTCTAGAGCAGCTACAGAAGGTGCTATTGGAACCGGAGATATTGCTGAGAAAATTGCTCATATTACTGAGAAATCCAACGATATCACAAGACAGGTTCGAATTTGCAGAGAAAGTTCAGAAGTATTAAAACAGGAAATATCTAATTTTCAAGTGAATTAGTCAAGTTCTGTATTTAGAAATATAAAATAGCTTTTTTGTGAAATAAAAGCAAGTCCAAATTGAATTACCAAAAGATGATATTTGATAAAGATGTATCAGCTTGGTAATAAGAAGGACTTGCTTTTTTATATTGCTTTGATTAGCGGGAATGGTATAATATACATAAAGAATGATGTAAAGGCATTCTTAGCTGCAGGATTCTATAAAATCTAATAATATGCCTGTCATAAGTTGAAGTAAATAAAACAGTAAGAGTTGATTAATAAACATTACATTCATAAGATAAGCATTAATTTTCTATACCTAAAAAAAAGCCATGAATGGGAGAAAGAATTATGGTTCATATAACATTAAAACATGCAAGGCAATTTATCTTAAGCAAACAAGGCCTTCTGGGTGAATATCGTTATACAGGTAAAGCCGGTGTTCTTAATTTTGTCGAGCAGGTTGGTTGCATTCAGTATGATCCCATCGATGTTTGTGGAAAGAATTCAGAGTTAGTATTACAATCAAGAGTGAAGGGCTTTACAAAATCCATGTTATATGAGCTATTGTATGAGGATAGAAAACTCATCGATTATTATGATAAAAACCTAGCAATAATCAGAGTAGAGGATTGGCCTTACTTTGAACGCATCCGTAATCGATTTCGGATATCAGGACGGGGACAGGATGAGATTAAGAAGGTGGAAGATGAAATTCTTCAACTGATTGAGAAGACAGGTCCGGTTTGTTCGAAAGATATAGGATATGATCAAGTCGTAGACTGGTACTGGAGCGATACGAAATTATCCAGGGCAGCCTTGGAAACCTTATATTTTAGAGGTGACTTAATAATACATCATAAAACTGGTGCAAAAAAATATTATGCCCTGGCGAAAGATTTTATATCTGAGGATCTATTACAGCAAGAGGATCCATGTGTAGAGGAACTGAATCATCTCATATGGCGAGTACTTCGTAGAATATCCGCAGTAGGTCTCATATGGAATAAACCCTCCGATGCTTGGCTATTCATACAAGGGTTAAAGTCAGAGCAACGTAATCAGGTCTTTTCAAAATTATTGGAGGAAGAGATCATTACCAAAGTGAAAGTCGAAGGCTGTAAGGACATTTTTTATATGTTAAAGAATGATATGGATCTACTAGAACAGGTGATACACACAGAGCAAATGAAAGATCGTACTGAATTAATTGCACCTTTAGACAACATGATATGGGACAGAAAGTTAATAAAATTGTTCTTTGATTTTGATTATAAGTGGGAAATTTACACACCGGCTGATCAAAGAAAATATGGTTATTATGTTTTGCCGATACTCTCAGGAGATCGATTTATTGGGCGTACAGAGGTAATTACAGATAAAAAGAACGATATATTAAATATAAAACACATATGGCTGGAAGAAGGTTGTAAACCAACTAAAAAGTTGAATCGTGATTTGAAAGCATGTTTCATTCGTTTTATGAAGTTCCATCAGCTGCATCAACATAATTTTGAAGAAATAGTGTAAAAGGAACGTCAACATTTGAATATAAATAATCAATTGATTATTTATATTCAAATGATAATTTATAATCTAATAATAATGAATATTTATAGTCAAGAGAATATTCATAATAAGGAATTTATATAATAAAGAGATTATTTATAATAGGGAAAGAGATATTTCATGGTATAGAAATAGACATTTTACGAAACCGATAATCTTGGTGCATCATAAAATGTCTTTCTTTTTTATCCGATCAAACTATTCAAATCGCTATAAAAACTGGGGTAGGAGATATTTACACATTCCGCATCCTGAATCGTTGTTGTTCCCTCCGCCAATAAACTAGCTATAGCAAAGGACATAGCTATTCGGTGATCGGACTTACTTTCAATGGATGCTCCACGGAGAGCATTTCCCCCTTGAATTATCATACCATCGTCCGTTGCACTGACATCGGCTCCCATTTTGGTTAAATTCTCAACCATGACATCAATGCGGTTAGATTCCTTTACTTTTAATTCTGCGGCATCTTTGATGATGGTTTGACCCTTTGCATAGCAAGCTAAAATTGCTATGATTGGAATTTCATCAATTAATGTTGGAATAATAGTTCCGCTAATGGTAGTTCCGGACAATTCACTGGAACGAACAAGGATGTCAGCAACAGGCTCACCACCGTTATCATTTACATTTTCTAAGGTTATATCTGCACCCATTTGCTGGCAGACATGAAGAATACCATCTCTGGTTGGATTAATACCAACATTCTTAATTAGTATTTCTGAATTTGGAACCAGTAAACCTGCAGCAATAAAATATGCAGCGGAAGAGATATCACCAGGGACCGCAATTCTTCTTCCGTTTAAATTTGGTTCCGGTAAAATAGAGGTAGTACATCCCTCTAATTTAATCTGTGCACCAAATTCAGATAGCATAAGCTCAGTGTGATTGCGAGAGAGCGAGGGTTCAGAAACAGTGGTTTCACCATCTGCGTAAAGACCGGCAAGTAATATACATGATTTTACCTGAGCAGAAGCAACCGGAGACTCATAATGGATACCCTTTAATACCTGCTTGCCTGTATTTGAACTATTTAAAATAAGAGGTGCACAGTTATTATCCCTTTGGCTAATGATGTCAGCACCCATCAACTTTAAGGGGGATATCACTCTTCCCATGGGACGCTTTTGAATGGATTCATCACCGTTTAAAATAAGGGGAAAATCCTGTCCACATAAGATGCCGGAGATTAATCGGATGGTCGTTCCACTGTTACCGACGTCAAGAACATTCGAAGGTTTCTTTAACCCATGCAAGCCTTTGCCGTGTATCATCACTGTATCCGAACCATCATGATTATCTATCTCAATTCCCAATTGTCGAAAGCAACGGATGGTAGACAGACAATCTGCTCCATGTAAAAAATTTGTTACCTCGGTTATTCCCTTTGCCAGAGAACCAAACATGACCGCTCGGTGTGATATGGATTTATCACCAGGTACAGTAATTTTCCCTTTTAAAGGTCCTTTTTTCTGAAATTCCATCGTCTTCCCCCTATACATCAATCATAATCTCTATGTTATCTTTCATAAATCCGATAATTATACTTGTGTAGTAATTGAATTGCTTTCTCAGTGGCTTGCTCATCATAAAATTCAATTCGTAAAACACCTTCCTCGAATTCTCTATTATGGATAATACCTATATTTTTAATGCTAATCTGATTGCTGGCCAGGAGAGTAGCAATCGTAGCGATAGCACCGGCTTCATCAACGATATCCAAGTAAATCTCAAATACTTTCTTTATGATTCCAATGGATTTATTCGGGATGGAACTACGATATTCACCGGCTGTATCAAATATTTTATAAAGGTAAGTTTCATCCATGTTCGATAAGGCAGTGGATACTTCACAAAGGGATGCAATGTATCGCCCAAGTAAACGCTGTATGGATGCTGTATTTGTTAAGCAGATATTCTGCCACATAGCAGGAGAGGAGGATGCTATTCTTGTAATATCCTTAAAACCGCCAGCAGCCAAAGCTCTCATTTTTTCCGCTTTATCATCGGATTCACGAACGAGATTAACCAACTGGGCAGCTATAATATGAGGAACGTGGCTGATAGCAGCGGTTATTTCATCATGTTCTTTGGAATCTAACAATATTGGAATGGAACCCATCTGATTCACCAGCGTAAACATGAGTTTCGTAATTTCCAGAGGAGTCTTTTCTGTCGGTGTCAAAATATAATAGGCATTCTCCAAAAGAAGAGCATAAGAATTATGATATCCTGTTTTTTCAGATCCGGTCATCGGATGTCCGCCGATAAACTGATTTTCAAGTTTTAATTCTTCTACAGCTTGATGGATATTACCTTTCACACTTCCAACATCAGTTACAATGCATGAGGGCTTTATGATATTTTTTAGTTCTTTCAGGTATTTGATATTCGAAAGAACCGGAGCACATAAAAATATTAGATCGCAATCAGCAAACCCTTCTTCCAGAGAGGTTGTAATGCTATTGAGGACTTGATCGGATAAGGCATCGTTTAAATCAGTATGGGTCTGATCCTTATGATATTGGTAGGCAGTCAAGTGATAATCTGGATTCACTTTTTTTAAAGCCTTCGCAATGGAACCCCCGATGAGCCCTAAGCCGATAAAACCTATTTTAAAATCATTCATAAAGACTCCTTATATTTATACATGGGAATTAAAACTTCTTACCCATTAAATTAGCTAACGGCCTTAATTCCTTGCAAAGTAAATCAAATTGTTCAAAAGTTAAGGATTGCGGACCATCGGATAGAGCACTGGCTGGGTCTGGATGAGTCTCAATCATTAAACCGTCTGCTCCGGCTGCTATGGCACTCATGGCAAGAGGCTTTACGTATTTACGAACGCCGGTTGCATGGCTTGGATCCACAATAATCGGTAGATGACTCTTTTCTTTGATCACCGGAACAGCACTGATATCAAGCGTATTTCTGGTTGCTGTTTCAAAGGTACGAATTCCACGTTCACATAGAACCACATTGGGATTACCTTCTGCAATGATATACTCGGAAGCATTTAGCCATTCATCTATCGTAGCAGAAAGACCTCGTTTTAACAAGACAGGGAGACCGGTTTTTCCAACTTCTTTTAATAAGTAGAAATTCTGCATATTTCTTGCACCGATTTGAAGCATATCAACGTATTTTACAGCAGCTTCAACCGCAGCAAGACTGGTAACCTCGCAGATGACAGATAAACCGGTTTCATCCTTAGCCTCTTTCATCAGCTTCAATCCGTCCTCCTCTAAACCTTGGAAAGCATAGGGGGAGGTTCTTGGCTTATAAGCACCTCCACGAAGAATCTGAGCTCCAGATTTTTTTATTGCATGGGCAGTGGCTAAGACCTGTTCAGCACTTTCAACTGCGCAAGGGCCGGACATGATCACTAAGGAATCACCGCCAATTACGGTATTTCCGACTTTGATTAAGGACGGTTCCGGGTGAAATTTTTTATTAGCCAGTTTGTAACTTTCGGTTACCGGAACAATTTTATCTACATCATCAAATATTTCTAGATTTTGATCATTTAATTTTGATTTATCACCGACAACACCAATGATCGTAACTTCTTTACCATTGGAGATATGAGCATCTAAGCCTTTTGATTCAATCATATTCTTTATTCTCTGGACGGATTCTGGTTTTGCATGAGGTTTCATAACTATTATCATATATTTATCTCCCTTTCAAACATCACTATCGTATCGTTTTCTTACTTTTTGCCATTATACTCTGTTTCATACTTGGTGTCAATACTGTATTGCTTTAAAGTGTAACAGTTTAAAGTGCAACGGTTTAAAGCGGGAAAGGAATATTAATGTTAATATTTACAAAAACTATTGCTAATATTTATTTAGTCTAGTAAAATATACTAAGAGGTATTTATGGGTATTATCACAAGGTAAGAACCCTACTTCTTTCATTTAGGGATTTGTTAACCGGTTCGGAAAGAGAGACAGGCTCTTTCTAAACTGATGGTTTTTTAACCATTTGTGATAACGATGACCTGTATTTTACAAAAGGTAAAATACAAGTTTTCTGCTCCTACTACTTACTACAAAAAATTGTATTGGAGGAAATCAGAATGAATGTTTATACTTCGGAAAAAATTCGTAATGTTGTTTTGTTAGGCCACGGTGGCTGTGGCAAGACTACTTTAGTCGAAGCCATGGCGTACACAACTGGGATCGTCAAACGTCAAGGAAGAGTTGAAGAGGGAAATACAATCAGTGATTATGATAAGGAAGAACAGAAGAGGTTGTTCTCCATCAGTACAACAGTAGTACCAATTGTTTTTGAGGACACGAAGATTAATATCTTGGATACACCAGGTTACTTCGATTTTATTGGAGAAGTAGAGGAAGCTCTTGTTGCAGCCGATGCAGCAGTTATTGTAATATCTGCGAAGGCAGGAGTTGAAGTAGGAACGATGAAAGCTTGGGACTTTTGTGAAAAGCATCATTTACCGAGGATATTTTTTGTAACAGATATGGATGATGATAATGCAAGTTATCGTGAAGTTGTTGAACGGTTAACCGAATTGTATGGAAAGAAGATTGCACCTTTCCACATTCCGATCAGAGAGAATGAAAAGTTTGTAGGATTTGTTAACGTTGTTAAGATGGCCGGTAGAAGATTTACCACTATGAGTAATTATGAGGAATGTGATATTCCCGAATATAGTAAAGAAAATCTTTCTAAATTCCGAGAAACATTATTGGATGCTGTAGCAGAAACCAGCGATGAGATGATGGAAAAATATTTCGCAGGAGAGGAATTTACTCAGCAGGAGATTTCTCAGGCACTTAGAAATAATGTAATAGATGGCACTATCGTTCCGGTATTGATGGGATCAGGCTATAATGCACAGGGATCCACTATGTTATTGCAGGCAATAGAGAAATATTTTCCGGATCCGACCAAGCATAATATTACCGGTAAGAATGTAAAGTCCGGTGCTGAATTTGTAGCTGATTTTGATAAATCAAAACCTTTTACAGCCAGAGTATTTAAGACAATTGCGGACCCATTCATAGGTAAATTCTCCTTGTTTAAGGTTTGCACCGGAGTATTAAAATCCGATTCTACTATTTTTAATGCAGAGAAAGATACAGAGGAAAAAATCTCAAGACTATATATCCTTCGTGGAAAAGAACAGATCGAAGTGACTGAGCTTCATGCAGGTGATATTGGCGCTATCGGTAAACTATCCGATACTGTAACCGGAGATACTCTTTCTACAAAAGCAGTACCGGTAGTTTATGATCGAGTAGAGGTTTCAGTTCCTTATACCTATCAACGGTTTAAGACAAAGAATAAAGGTGACGATGATAAAGTTTCCCAAGCATTAGGTAAGTTAATGGATGAGGATCTCACCCTACGTCTTGTTAACGATAAAGAAAATAGACAAACCTTATTATACGGTATAGGTGACCAGCAATTAGAGGTAGCAGTAAATAAGTTATTAACGAAATATAAGGTTGAAATAGCAGTAATGAAGCCAAGAGTTCCTTACCGTGAAACACTTCGTAAGAAGGTTCGAGTTCAAGGTAAATATAAGAAGCAATCCGGTGGTCACGGCCAATACGGGGATGTTCATATTGAATTTGAACCCTCCGGTGATTTGGAAAGCGCATAT
The DNA here is from genome assembly GCA_029238935.1 of Herbinix sp. Lineage (GTDB taxonomy): Bacteria > Bacillota > Clostridia > Lachnospirales > Lachnospiraceae > Mobilitalea. The sequence goes on along the minus strand of JAQZBN010000038.1, from coordinate 11,557 downwards.
GCATTTGAGGAGAAGGTCTTTGGTGGATCTGTACCAAGAAACTATTTCCCAGCAGTGGAGAAGGGGATTGCAGAATGCGTTATTAAAGGACCGGTTGCAGGATATCCGGTGGTTGGATTAAAAGCTACTTTGGTGGATGGATCTTACCATCCTGTAGACTCTTCTGAAATGGCATTTAAGATGGCGACCATTCAAGCGTTCAAGCAAGGATTTATGGAAGCTTCTCCGGTTTTATTAGAGCCAATCGCGTCATTACGAGTAGTAGTACCGGATAGATATACCGGTGATATCATGGGGGATTTGAATAAACGCCGTGGTAGGGTACTTGGTATGAATCCGATCAATGGAGGAAAACAGGAGATAGTTGCAGATATTCCGTTATCAGAACTATACGGTTATTCTACTGATTTACGATCGATGACTGGTGGTATCGGAGAATTTTCTTATAAATTTGAACGTTATGAACAAGCTCCTTCTGATGTACAGCAAAAAGTTATGGAAGAAAATGCTAAGGAAGAAGAGAGTGAAGCGTAGTATAATAGTATAATGTTTGCAAGGGTGCAGGACAGGTAAATTGCCTTGTACCCTTGTATGATGTAGTTGAAAAACTTATTTTCCGATTGTTTTCTTGTTCTTATAGAAAGAATGGCAATAGGGCGGGGATTTTACGTTGTATGATAAAGATAAATAGAGGGAAATCTATGAGTATGGATTATAGATTACCCTTTATATATAAAATTATTTTTAAAGGAGAGTAGTTATGGAAAAGTTTTTCAAGCTCAAGGAACATGGAACGAACGTTTCCACAGAAATCGTTGCGGGTCTTACAACCTTCTTTGCAATGGCTTACATTATCTTTGTAAATCCGCAGATGTTAACAATGACAGGAAATGCATTCTTTACCTTTACCGTTTGCTTCTCATTAAATTTTTCATGGGAACAAGCATTAGCAATGGTATTCCTATGCGGTATTATTAATGTTATCATTACGGTTACCAAGCTTCGTAAGCTGATCATCAAATCTATCCCAGAGAGCTTACAGAATGCAATTGGTGGCGGCATTGGTATCTTCATCGCTTATATCGGTATAAAAAATGCTGGTTTACTAGAGTTTACCTCAGATCCTGGTAAAAATATTGTACTTGGAGATGGTACAGTAATCGCTGATAGCAGTATAGTACCTGGTTTAGTAAAATTTAATAATGCTGGTGTGATATTAGCACTTATTGGTATTGTCATTACTTTCGTTCTTTTAGTACTTAAAGTTAAAGGTGCAATCTTTATCAGCATCGTAGCAACAACAATTATTGGTATCCCTATGGGCGTTGTAGATCCTTCCATTCAAACTACTTCCGGTTTAAGTGAGTCCTTTAATGACCTTGGACAAACCTTTGGTGCTGCTTTCGGAAGCAATGGATTATTATCTTTATTTAGCGATGCATCAAAAATCCCTTTAGTACTTATGACTATTTTCGCTTTTAGTTTATCTGATACCTTTGATACCATTGGTACCTTCATCGGAACCGGCAAGAGAACCGGAATCTTTGATGCTGCAGATGAAAAAGCTCTTCAAGAAGGAACCGGTTTCAAATCCAAGATGGACAAAGCGTTATTTGCTGATTCCATTGCTACATCCATTGGTGCTATTTTAGGAACCTCCAATACAACTACTTATGTAGAAAGTGCTGCTGGTATAGGTGCAGGTGGACGTACAGGTTTGACATCTGTTGTAACTGCTCTTTTATTCTTAGTAAGTATGTTCTTAGCTCCTATTGTAGGTATCGTTCCTCCACAGGCAACTGCTCCTGCACTCATTGCCGTAGGTATTATGATGCTAGCATCCTTCAAAGATGTACATTGGAGTGATCTGGATGATGCAATTCCTGCATTCTTTGCTGCAATCTTTATGGCTTTCTGCTATAGCATTTCATATGGTATTGCAGGTGGATTTATTTTCTACTGCATCGTTAAGATTGTAAAAGGCCAAGCAAAAGATATTCATCCGGTATTATGGGTTGCAACTGCATTATTTATAGCAAACTTTGTAATCTTAGCTTTAATATAAGAAATAATTAACGTATATTAGAAGCAAACATTAATATTTTCATTTTATAAATATTAATTTAACATAAAAAGAATTGTAATTAAGGACACAGGAGACTGTTGCTTAATTACAATTCTTTTTTATATAGGAATATAATTGATAAGCTTATACCATTTTATTAATTGTTGTGCATTTGGTATTATTCTTTTTAATGGATTATCTAATCGGAGCAACCATATTATGCTTTGAAATCAAAAATGGAAAAATATTGTAGATGTAATAGATCTGTGATAAAATTTTTATTATTAATGTAATCTGTTTCGTAAAAAGGGTACAGGGGGATGAGAATGGGTAGAAAGATAAAAAGAACACTTCTTATTATGGGGGTGGTCGGAATTTTAGTTCTCATAGTTCGGGTAAGCTTTATAGTGTATCATTACAATAATGCGAAAAAAATTGGAATACATCATTGGACAATGACAGAGCATCCGTTCTATAGTGGGGAAAAAAGCTTCGAATTTATTACAGATGGAACTATACCGGTGGAATTATATCTTTGGTGGAATAGTTTTGGTGGTAGTATTGTAGTCAGTATTCATGATACAATAGGTAATCAGTGTTACATAAGCACAGGTGGAACTACGGATGAGGATACCAAATTATACTTAGAGAAAGGTAAATATCACATGAATGTTGTATGTAATAATTTTACCGGAGCAGTAGCAATCGGATATAATAACATCACCCCAGTGGTACAGTTTCCAAACGATAGATACCAGATCATATCGAAAGATTCTAAGATGGGTTTTCATTGGGACTACCTATTGTATCTCCCTGAAGTCAGAAAAAGTAATTATTTGTTGGTGGTACCTAATAATACCGGAACTGTATCGGATCTTATAGATATTCATATGGAAAAGGCAAAGGATCTTATCATCTGGAAATCAGAATTAGCGAATGAATTAGGAATTCCTCTGTTAGTACCTGTTTTTCCAAGACCGAACGAATATGAAGAGATGTATACCCATGCGCTTGATCGAGCAACCCTTTTATCGAGTATCGAGGGTTATAAGGGATTAGATCAGCAATTGATTGCTATGATAGATGATGCAAGAATGAGACTGTTCTCCAAGGGGTTTAAAACAGAAAAAAAGGTATTGCTATCCGGTTTTTCTGCGTCGGGAGATTTTACGGATCGCTTTACTTTCTTGCACACAGATATGGTCCGAGCGGTTTCCAGTGGAGGTTGTGATCATATGGTTCCCTTTGCAGAGTTGAATGGAGAAAATCTTCCTTATCCTATCGGTATCTACGACTATAAAGAGATAACAGGGAAAGAATTCGATCTAGAAGCATTTAAAAGTATTGATCGATTTTTATATAAAGGTTCTCTGGATGAAGGTGGTTGGGTAACAATTACCAAGGAAGATGGAGTTCAACAATATACAGGGAAAGAATACTTTGAGAAGTTTGAAGAAGCCGATCTTTTAGATGAGTTACAAACATTAGATTTACCAATCTACCAAAAGGGAGATTTAACGGAAAAGGAAGAGAATGAAATAAGTTATCGTGCTTTTCAGGGCAAATTATATATTGATCGCTTTAACGTAATCAAAGAGATCTATGAAGAGTTACAGATGGATCATACACAGTTTCATGTATATGAGGGGATAGGGCATGAGATTAACGATCAAATTATTCATGATGAAGTAAAATTCTTTCAAGAGGTATTGTATTAAAAAAATAAAAAGTAGATATGATGTGTTTCACTAGTATAGTTGTGATTGATAAAAACAGCCAAAGGATTATTCATTGAGTATAAAATGATTGCTAAACGATAATCAAACCATTATGAAGTTTTGCAATAATTGGTGGAAACTTGGTTAGCGCAGACTGTGATTTTAAGTTTAATTACTCAATTTAAAATCCTCGAAATTCAGTCATGGCAAGGGTTCCTGCCTTTACGGCTCATCTGGGATTATGAATATACTAAGCTTTGAAATAATTCAAAACACAGATTAATTACAGTCTCCATCATTATCAAATATCAAACTAATATTAATACTACTATCAAAACTAATTATTAAAATTAATATTAAAACTAATATCAAACGATTATCAAACTGTCATCGAAGCAATATTATTGATATTAAACGATTATCAAATCGTCATCGAAGCAATATTATTATTACTAAACGATTATCAAACCGTCATCGAAGCAATATTATTGATATCAAACGATTATCAAACCGTCATCGATGCAATATTATTATCTTAAACATTATCAATCCAATTTAAAATCAATATCACAACAATTTCAAACGAATTCTTAACAAGAGAGAAAGAATGGTTGTAAGTGATTTAAAACATGGCGTCATGAATAATTAAGCTAATTATGATAAACTTTCTGAAAACAAAATTAGGAGGTTTTTCATGTTCAATAAGGAAAGTTATAGCTTATGGAAACAGAGAATATATGAACAGAGAATCAGCGGGATGACAATCCCGGAATGGTGCGAGAAGAATCAGCTGTCTCCTCATGCATACTATTACTGGAGAAAAGTCATCCGAACACATGAGGAAGATCCGATCGTTTCCCAAATAACAACGTTTGCTGAAATTCAGCAAACGGAGAAGGCTACAGTTTCATCTTGTGGAGTAGTGTTGACCTGGAAAGATGTCAGTATCCAGATTTCATCAAAGCAAGAAGCACTCTTAGCAGCAGAGGTAATTCGTGTGCTGCAATCCTCATGTTAAGCTCGTTCATTTCAGGAGCAGAGCACATTTACCTTGCATGTGGCTCAACTGATTTCCGAAAACATGCTGAATCACTGGTGGCAATGGTTAGCATGAAATTCGAGCTCGATCCGTATTCCCCTGTATGTGTATTCCTTTTTTGCAATAAAAATAAAACTGCAATCAAAGTACTTCGCTACGATAAGAATGGTTTTGTCCTTGCCAGCAAAAAACTTCTGGAGGGGATGAAATTTCAATGGCCGAAGACGGTGGAAGAGATAAAGGATATTTCTTTTCGTCAGGTGGAATGGCTGTTGGAGGGACTATCAATCGAGCAGCAGAAAGCTCACAGGGATATCATTTTAGAACTAAAAGACACCTGTTACTGATACTGTCATAATCACGAAGAAAAGCCTGAAAACGTCGATAAATTCAACGTTTTGCAGGCTTTTGTAAACTAGAAAAAAAGCATGAAAAATGGTATACTATTCTTAGATAAAACGTGATGAGAAAGTCGGTGAAGGAATGACGGAACAGGAAGAGCTGCTCATGCTGAGAGCCCTGGTTGTAAAGCAAAAAGAAGAACTGGAACAGAAGGATAAAACGATCGAACAACAAAATATACGTATAGAAAATATGATCCAGGCTTTGCTTCATGCAAGGCAAAAGCTGTTCGGGAAATCAACCGAAGTTACTGAGTATATCCCCGGGCAGCTGAACCTGTTTTCTACCACACAGGATCTGGCAAAAGAACTTTTTCATGAACAGAAAAAGATAACGGTACCGGCACATCAACGAACCAAAAGACAACCCGGAGTCCGCGCTGAGATGCTTGCCTCACTTCCCAAAGATGTCGATGAATATATCATTAATCCAGAAGAGGTATGTTCCACTTGTGGTGGTAAGCTGAAAGTCATCGGAAAAAGGCTGATCCGAACAGAAGTAGAGTTTATCCCTGCAAAGCTTAAGGTGGTGCAGGTCGTACAACAGATCGCGAAGTGTACAGAATGCGGTACCGGGAAAAATGATAACCCAATGGATCATTTTCAAAAAGCAGCAATTCCCAGCTCAGTATTACCTCATTCCATTGCAACCGCTTCTCTTGTAGCTCAGGTCATGTATCAGAAATTCATGATGGGGATACCATTGAGTCGCCAAGAAAAGGACTGGTACCGACTTGGATTGGTACTCCCGCGAAATAACATGGCGCACTGGGTAATCCGATGTAGTGAGGAATGGTTAACTCCTATCTATAATAAGATTCATTCTGAATTAATGAAATGTGACTGCCTGCATATGGATGAAACCAGAATCCAGTGCAACAAGGAGGAAGGAAGAAAAGCCAGCACAGATTCCTTCATGTGGGTTATCCGGAGTGGTGCATCGGAGGGTATCACGGCTTCCTATTTTCATTATTCGCCATCCCGAAGCGGTAAGGTTGCTCAGAACTTACTGACAGAATTTAAAGGCTATCTGACCACCGATGCATATATAGCTTATGAAAAGGTAGATAATATCAAAAGAAACCTTTGTTGGGCTCATGTTCGTAGGTATATGATAGAAAGCATTCCTTTGGATAGCCGAGGAAAAGAGATTCCCGGATCGAAAGGTGCTGAAGGCCGAGATCTGATCGATCTTCTGTTCAAACTAGAAGATGAAATGAAGGATCTTTCGCCTGAAATGAGAAAAGAAAAGCGTCAAGTGGCATCCCGTGCCATCCTTGATGCCTTTTGGTTGTGGATTGAAAAGACATCGGCTCTTTCTACAACAAATGAGAAGCTGACTAAGGCACTTGCCTATGCAGCTAACCATAAAGATTACCTCGAAACATTCTTAGAGGATGGGCGGTTACCGATATCGAATAATCTTTGTGAGGCCAATATCAAACCTTATGCAACGGCTCGAAGAGCTTGGCTGTTTGCTGACACTCCCAAAGGTGCAACAGCGAATGCAGTTTTATATACCATTGTTGAATCAGCTAAAGCAAATGATCTTGATGTATATGAATATATCCATCATCTGCTCCGCGTAATGCCAGACACTGATTTTAATAATCATCCAGAACTGATCGATGCTTACCTGCCATGGTCAAAAGATTTACCCCAGGAGTGCAGGCTGAATAATAGAATCAAAAAAGAATTCCGGTAATGGCTAATTGTAGCACACTGGAATTCTTTTTTATATACGCCATGTTTTGAATCACTTACAGAATGGTTTGATAATTATAACGAAAGCTGTATAAAGAGAGTTAAGAAAGAGCCTGGTTCACATAAACCAGGCTCTTTCTCTTGAAACATTATCATAAATATAATTTAGTTTGTCCCATTGGACTATGAATTTACTCTAAGCCTCTTCTGATTTCTCACCGATGGATAATAAGAGGTTTAAAACAATACCAACAACTGCTGCGGAAGCAATTGCAGGGAACTCCATACCAAACATCGGGATCATACTGTTTTCAAAACCAAAGCTTCCACCTAAGCCTATAACTAAGATGATAGCGATAACTGCTAAGTTCTTAGATTTGAACATGTCTACTTTGCTGTCCATCATAATGGTAATACCCTGTGCTGCGATAACACCGAATAAGTAGATGGATAAACCACCAATTACGGAAGAAGGAATGGAGTAAACAATATTAATTAAAGGTGTAAAGCAGGAGATAACCATTGTAATAACTGCTGCTGTAAGTAATACTGGTACAGAGAATACTTTAGAAAGTGCCATTGCACTGATATTCTCACCATAGTTTGTTCCAGCAGGACCACCGATTGCACCGGATACAATATCGCCGATACCATCACCAACAAGATTTAAACCTAATTTGTCAGCAATGTTATAACGCTTGCTGCTACCTTTTTTCTTAGCTAAATCGTTAACATAGATATCAAGCTGATATACGTGAGCAGTTGATTCTGGAATAGTTGCGATCGCGATTGGCATGATAGCTGCAACTGCTGCTAAGGATGGTTTCGGGAAAGTAAACTCTGGAAGATTAAATATACCTTGTGCTTCAATCGTATTAAAGTTGATAAAAGGTATTCCAGTAACGAGTCCAATGATCACTGCAACCACATAACCTGTCAAAAGGCCAAATAAAATAGGCAACTGACTGAGCCTGCCCTTCAAATATACCGAATATAGAATAGTTGAGAAAAGAGTTATTAAAGAAATAACCCAAGCCATATTTCCTGCATTTGTTACTACATCGGCAGCGAGATCTTTTGGAATAGATGCTGCATTTGTCATAGCATTTGCTGCTAAGGATAAACCGATAATGATAGCGATACTTCCTGTTACGGTAGGAGGGAGAATCTTATCAATGGTTTTTCTACCTGTTCTTTGAATTAATAAACCTGCAATAATGGAAATGAAACCGGACATTACAATACCAAATTGAGCTACTGAGATTTTGTCATTCAGACTGTAACTGGAAAATGCTTCTGCACCCATAATAGAGGCAATTGCTGCGATATAGGAAAAACTAGAGCCGTAATAAAGGGGGATTTTTTTTCCAGTAATAAGAATAAAACAGAGAGTTGCCAAACCGCTGGCAAAAATGGTAGTTGATACATGGAATCCTGTAATTAATGCAACTAGAACGGTTGCGGGGAACATAACTACGATTTGCTGTAACGCAAAGGGGATTAATTCCACGATCGGTGGGCGTTCGTCCGGCAGATAGCCGACGGGTTGTTTCTTTGAAGACATACTTCATACCTCCTGAAATTTTCTCTATTATGACAAATTTTCTTCACTTTGTAAAGAGGTATTTTTAAAAAATTTTCTATGAAAAAAGTATTAGGTAAAAGGTCATACTATATGTTATAATTAAATTGAAAAAATCTGCCAATCTATGGAAACCAGAAAGGAGAAAATGATATGAATTTTATGCAAAAACTTCGCTTAAGAGTCACCGGGTTAACTGATACTAGTGCAAGATATCCACTCGCCATCGCGTGTTTTATTGCCACATATATTCTTAATACAATTCAAATTATATCAAAGACAGATGATTATACTAAGCTAATTATAACATTTTTAGTTGGTGCTGCCTTAGGTGCTGTTAGTCAAGCAGTGTATGAAAGATTTCCGAAGGGAAGATATGGGAGATACCTGTTAATGCTCCTAGCTATTGTATTAGGGGTAGGTTATTATCTAGTGATTAACTCATTTTCAGAGTTTCGATTGGATATATCCATTAGAACCACGGTTCTTTTCTTTATTTTAGCAGTTTTATTTTTATGGGTTCCTGTAATTAAGAATAAGTATCATTTTAACCAGAGTTTTTTAGCAGCTTTTAAAGCATTATTTATTTCATTGTTTTATTTTGGAGTACTGGCTCTTGGTGTTAGTATTATCATAGCAGCGATTGATAATCTAATTACTCCGGTTAATGAATATGCTTACATCCATTCATTAAACTTTATATTTACATTGTTAGCCCCTGTATATTTTCTCTCGCTTATTCCCAGCTTTAAAGAAAATGAAGAATCTGAAGACCGTATTAACAAAGCAATTAGTTGTCCAAGAGTGTTGGAGATTTTGATTTCTTATATTATCATCCCAATCACTGCAGGTTTTACCATAATTCTCTTATTATATATTATACTTAACATTGGGGGTAGTTTTTGGACCGATAATTTAATGGAACCAATGCTAGTTTCCTATTCGATTATAGTAATAATCGTGTATCTTCTCGCAAGTAATATTGAAAACAAAGCAAATCGATTATTTCGTATGGTTTTTCCTAAGGTATTAGTCCCAATCGTATTATTTCAGACAATATCATCTTTCTTATCTACGAAGGAAGTGGGGATAACCTATGGTAGATATTATGCAATTCTCTTTGGTATCTTTGCAGTGATAGCAGGATTGATATTTTGCTTTGTTCCGGTTCGTAAGAACGGCATGGTTGCTGGTGTTTTGGTGTTGTTATCGGTGATTTCAATTGTACCTCCGGTAGATGCATTTACCGTTAGTAGAATCAGTCAGACCAATATGCTGAAAAATATTTTACTAGCAAATAATATGTTAAATGAAAATAAGATTATTCCAAATGAAGAAATTTCCGATGAGGATAAGAAGTCAATCGTCAGAACGGTAGAATACTTACAACAAGTAGATGATATTGGTAAAATTGCTTGGTTATCAGAGTATAAGGAAAACTATAACTTTAAGCAAACCTTTGGATTTGATCAATACTTTACCTATGATGATAAGAATGAATATCTATATCTAAACTTAGAACCATCGATTCCGATTGACATTACCGGATATGATACTATGGTGGATACCTCGATTGCTATGATAACTAAAACTACTAGTGCAGCACAAAATTATGTGACTATAAAAGGTTTAAAGTATATGATATCTCATATTACCGAGGGGAAATCTGGTGCTATAACCATAACGGATGAAAAGGATCAAGAGATATAAGATGACCTTGATATTCAAAACCATTAATATGAATAAACAGGAAGAAAATCAATACGAGGATACTAGCTTTTACCTGCTCCTCAAAATAAAGTAGGATGGGTATTGCTTAGATTATCGATTGAAAGCTGATAAAAGACGATAGCTTGACGATCTCTATGATCGAAACAACTGTAAAATAATTATATAATTGCGAGAAAGCACTTTTTTATGATATCCTTACGATGAGTTAATAGAAATGGATACATTAAAATAAGTGCTTTTTTCATCTTTCTAGTGAATAATGAGATCATTAAAACTTAATTCTGTAACATGTTATATGAATATGCAAATATTGAGATAAAATAATTATCTTTAATTCATTTTTTTAGGATAATTATGTTAATTTAGAAGAATTAAAATACTAAGGTAGTTTATGCGATACATGATGGAGATTACAATGAATAATAAAAAAAGCTTAGCACAAGTACATATTGCAGTACTTTTATTTGGTATTGCGGGACTCTTCGGAAAAATGGTTTTATTACCGGCCAGTATTATTGTAATTGGGAGAGTGTTTTTCTCCAGTACTTTTTTGCTGCTCTATCTTCTCGGTACGAAGAAGGGGATAAGAATGAAAGAGAGAAAGCACATTTTTTATTTTCTCATGATGGGAGTAACATTAGCCATTCATTGGAGTACCTTTTTCCAGTCCATACAGGTATCAACCGTTGCAATTGGATTACTAACTTTTTCAACCTTTCCAGTCTTTGTGACATTTTTAGAACCCATGTTTTTTAAAGAAAAAATTATGTCTAGAGATATATGTATAGCAATCATAACATTTCTAGGCATACTTTTTGTTGTTCCATCATTTCATATAGGGAATAGTGATACCCAGGGCATTCTATGGGGAACCGTATCTGGATTTACTTATGGCATATTATCGATGCTAAATAGAAAAATGGCAAAGGTGTATTCCGGAACCTTGATTGCTTTTTATGAACAAGTAATTGCATTTGCAGTCTTATTACCTTTTTTCTTCTGGGAACAGCCTATAATTACAATTAAGAACATTTTGCTTTTTATATTACTTGGTATAGCTTTTACTGGAATTTCACATTCCTTATTTATCAATGGCTTAAAGAACTTGAAGACTCAGGTAGCCGGGATTATCTCCAGTCTGGAGCCGGTTTATGGGATTGTGTTTGCGATGATATTCATGAATGAAATACCATCCAAAAGAGAGATTGTTGGTGGGGTTATTATTCTTGGAACAGCACTTTATAGTACAGTTAAAAATAAATAACCTTCGAGTGTACAAACGTTTTAATTGTGTAAACATTGAAAGTAATTAGTGTA
>JAQZBN010000088.1 GCA_029238935.1 Herbinix sp. | reverse complement strand
TCTTATAGAATAAAGGAGTATGTCAAGTGCGATGATGAATAGCAAAATTGTACATTCTTAACTGATCAAAAATGTACATTCTTATGTTGACATTTATAGGAGGAAATGGAAAAGCTCTTTCGTCAGCTGAACAAACAGTTAATGCAGAAGCCATACGAGACTGATGCCTATAATGTCCTAACACGTAAAATTTGCTGACTAGGAGTTAATATGTTCCTAGATTTTTTATATAAAACTCTGAAAATAACAGGATATCTCGACCTAATAGAGAATGAGATAACAAAGCTCTCAGAGAATAGAAGTTATTAAAATAGTATAAAATGGGGAGTGGGAAGAAGAACAGATAGTGATACCAATATATCTTTCATTAAGAAACAACTTCCTGCGTTTACTCAGCCTATATGGTAACGGATGCAAAATTTACTTTAAGAAGCGCATCAATATTAAATGGTGGAAATTAAATAAATATGTATAAGGTAACTTCAAATTATGAGTCAAACTCATTAATATGGTATACAATGCCATCTATTTTGCCCGTGGTGATTGATTATTGAGTTATAAATTCCGAGAACCAAGATTATGTTTTCAACATCACATCTGTAGTAACAGACTGGTATAATACAGGAAGAATAGTTTCAATATAAATTCATTACGAATATACTAAATATAAAAAGGTAATTAACATGGACTCAGAATTTAAACAATACTCACCAGAAGAAGAATTGGCTTCCTTACCAAGAGATTATTCGTTAGAAATGGCTCTTAGAAATAATGACGTTATATACACTACGAATACTTCTTATAATTATGATAGATTTGTAGAATTTCTTGATAATGTAAGAGGGGGCAAGCCTGATAGATTAAAAATAGTTTCCTATGGTTTTGAGGGTCAAATTCTTATTAGTATATTACAGTATGATGGAATTAAGATAAGAATAACATTTGACGCAACCAGAAATCTAACAAGTGATAATTATGATAGTTTCTATGGGTATCAAATAGTATCACAGGTTTATCAACGTGCTGGAAAAAAATTGGAGACTTATTATCTGATATCAATGGATAATAAACTAATACCTGTTTTTACAAATATATTAAAACCAACAAGCGGAAGCGAAGTTACCGGATATCAGTCTCTACAGTGCAGCTAGGCATAGTTTTGGAACCAATCGCATCGTGAATGAAAACATTCTCACGTCTATTGTAAGCTCAATCATGGGCAATTCTGAGCGGGTACTGACGGAACGTTATGTGCATGTGGCAAATTCAGCTCAAAATGTTGCAATCAATCTGTATTCAGACAAGATTTTTGCATGATGAAGTATCATAAAAAATTCAAGTACTTTGATAAAAACTTTGATAATTCTCACTTTGACAAAAAATAAGACCTTCCGAAACTCGGAAAGCCTTCATTTTACTTGATTTGTTATAAGCGCGAGACGGGATTCGAACCCGCGACCCTCGCCTTGGCAAGGCGATACTCCACCACTGAGCCACTCGCGCATTTCGTTTGCATCACTTGTTAATGCCGTGTGCAAGAGATATAATACATTATCTCGAAGAATATGTCAATACTTTTTCTGAAGAAAATTTAAAAACTTGTCCTTAATCTTTTTTACCAAGACCAATGGCAGAAATGATGAGACCGAAGAGGGAAATAATGTATTCTACACCTCCAAGGCTAGAGCTTGGATCAACTGCAATAATACCACCAAATATCGTTATACTAAGACCCAAAAGCATTATCTTAACACCGGAAGCACCTTTCCTGATGCAAGCCATTATAAAACCAAGTATGAGAAATAATATAAAAATTAGCAGCAGCATTAATGGGAATATAGTCATGATGAAATCCCTTTCTTTTTATGTAATTAAATTTATTATTAAGGTATTAGCATATTACCATAATATAGAACTAATTACAAATGTAAAGTGCTTTTTTGTACCTAGAGCATCCACTCGATTTAATATTCCTAATCTAATATAAAACGATTACTTGCAATACTCTTTCCGGTAATCGTTTTAAAATTCTGATCAATACATCGTTTGATTTCTTGCTGTTGGTTTTGGATATCCATGACCGTTAAATTTTCTAATAAATCTGCTTCCCATAAAATCTGAAAATCAATTCCATCAATTTTAGATGGAGTATGATGATTTCCTATGATATAGCAAATACCATCAATATTTTGGTCATAACCCACCTTATCTAGAATCTTTCGGGCAACTGCTGGACCCTCTAGCTCTTGGTAAGTACCATCAATGGAACCATATTTTTTTGCGCTTCGACTGCACCAATGTCATGGAGGATAGCAGCGATTGAAATTAGTTCTTTTCCTTCTTCAATATATTCACCCTTCATGATATCCTCAGCATTTTGAAGCACTTTGAGGGTATGATCTATTCCAAAGGGGATTTCTTTAAAAAATTCTTTCATTTCTTTTATTATATTTTCAATATACATAGGTCCTCCATACTTAAACGAATTAATAGCATTGATAATCATATTAAAAACTTAATTATATTTACTACTAAAAAATTGTCAAACATTCTAGCAACACTATGCTATCAACTAGAAACAATATGACAGAATGATAATAGAAATAAGTTAATAAGTCAGCTTACCTATTTTACTTTACTTCGAGTAATTTCCGAGCAAACACCCTAGCACCATTCATTGCTTCTTCGGTTTGAAAGGATGCAAGATTATCTTCATCACGAACAGAATACATACCTAAATATTCGAGGTGGGAGTGATCGCAAAAACGTTTCATTCCTGTCTCAAATGGACTGGTTGCATATTCAACATCGTAACCATGAGTCGTGATAAGTGCTATTTTTTTACCTGCCCATAAAGATCCGGAAGCACTTCCGTAATATTTATTCAGTCCATAATGGCGGTCAAGTAAAGCCTTCATTGAGGGAGTACAATACCAGGTATAGATCGGTGTAGCAAGTACAACACAGTCTGCCTCGATGAGTTGCTCCATGATTTTCTGGGTATCATCCTTCTGTATACAGCCATATTCATCTTGTACATCTTGGCAGACATAGCAACCCTTACAGGGCTTAATGTTCTTATCAGCTAATGTTATGTAACATACAGATGCTTGATGCTTCTCTAGCTCAGCCATAAAAGGTTTTAATATTTCTGCAGTGTTACCATGGAATCGGGGACTGCTCATTAAGATACAGAATTTCATTTAGGTTCTCCTTTATAAGGTTTTCACTTCTCCAATCGTTAGTTCATTCCTACTTAAAACTACCGATCAGCGAAAGAAAGATTGATTTTTACACATTTACTTCTCATTTTCATTCATAGGCCGGATATGCTTGAACATGATCCGTAATAAAGGGAGAAATACTAAAAGTGGTACATAGGATGACAATAGGGTAGTATAAATGCTATCTGAATGAATGATAATGAGAAATATACCTAGAAATATATAATACATGCCCAGACCAAATAATAACTGCCGGCAGGATTTTATATAACGTCGTTCATTCAATAATCGATATTTTTTCTTACTTGGCATTATAATCGATG
Organism: Herbinix sp.; assembly: GCA_029238935.1. Taxonomy (GTDB): domain Bacteria; phylum Bacillota; class Clostridia; order Lachnospirales; family Lachnospiraceae; genus Mobilitalea. Next base: position 12,853 of record JAQZBN010000088.1, on the reverse strand, counting down.
GTGATAAAAATTTACCCAGTAGAATTGTTATGATGCCCAATAAAATATAAACACTTTTCAGTAGAATAGGAATTAAATTCATTATAAATACACCTCGGCTCATGATAGTATGCAAATACTCTTATTATAAAGCTATGCTAACCTTTCGGTGATTAGCAATAAATTATATACTCCATTCGTTATATCAGTCGCTTCTTAAGAATTTCCAAGTTATGACATTTATCTTCGTGGGTATACAGCGATATACTCCTTGATTTTATCATATACCGTTCATTTATTCCATCAATTTCCGTCTATCATCCCTGAAATAATGAATAAAATCGATAGTATTTTAATTTACTTGATGTGTTTCGATAAGTGAATAGAAGAGGAGTAAATGGTCATTAAGTATTTTATGAAGAAAGGCCACCATTCTTTTTATAAAGATATGTGGCCTTGTCATATTCCATCAATAACAAACGATTTCCTTAATATAGAACTCTTTTCCACTCAATAATTCCATTGAAGTACTTTGACAATGGGGACATATGCCTTAATTTTTTAGTACATTGAATACCTTAGTACATTCTTTACATAAACCGTTACCCGGCAAGATCTCTATCTCAAGTTTCGTATCCTGCAAAATGGTACCATCCACTGCAGCAGGATAAACAGCTTTGATATATTTGGGTATCATGGAAGAGGGCTCACCGATTTTTAACACCAAGGTATCAATCTTCTCAACATCATTTCTATTGCAAAATGTTCTACAGTCTTAATAACCTCAATAACTACTCCTAATTCATGCACTTTGGTCACCAGCTTTCCATTGTTGGAGGACTACGTTAGGCTTCGCTATGTGTAAATAAGTCCTTTACCTTACGAATTGCTATCTTTCCCTTTCGTTTCATCATGTATTTTGCGACGGTAGGTAGGTTTTAACTCCTTTAACTCTACGCTGGCTTTATCATATTTACGAACCAGAGATATCGCATCAAATTTACACTTCGTGGTACAGACACCACATCCGACACACATAAATTCATCTACGACAGTAGCACCGCAGCCAAGACAACGCTGCGTCTCTTTCTTGACCTGATCTTCTGTAAATGTGATACGTAAATCCTGAAAGCTCTCTTTTACGTTTTTAACATTAGAATGATGAGCGAAGCTATATTTGGAAGAGAACAGATCTATTATTGATTTGTGGAGATTAGTCGCAACTTTGCTATGACTTTTTTAATTACAACTAACGTAATAGTTGAGTGAATTCGATTGGTTAGTTATTGAGTTTCGAGATCGTTAAGGATACACTAGTATTAACAAGCTTGTTAATACATTGAACGATACAAGGAGATTAGAACCATGGAAATAGGAGAGAAGATTAAAAGCTTACGCCTAAACAGAGGAATCACACAGGAAGTTCTGGCGGATGAGTTGGGAGTAACTTATCAAGCGGTATCAAAATGGGAAAATAATGTGACCATGCCGGACATTCAGCTGTTGCCAAAACTTTCGATATACTTTGGAGTTACCATCGATGAGCTATTTGAATTAACCAGTGAGGATAGACTGCACCGCATTGAAAACATGCTGGATAATGAAAGAAGCCTAAGCTCAAAAATGTTTGAAGATACGGTTAATTTCTTGAAAGAGCAGTTGGAGAAGGATCGGAAAAACGGGAGGATTTATGCCTTCTTAGCGAAGCTTTATCTCCATCGGATCCACAGTGATGGTGAAATTGCTGCTGAATATGGCAAATGTTCGCTTCGATATAAACCTGAGGCAAAGGATTGCCATGAAGTTTTTCAAAGGACCAGCAATGGGGTTATTTGTGATTGGAATGCAGGAAATTGTCATGAACTAATTAATTTCTATTATGAACTGGTTGAAAATAATCCAAACATTGCAAGAAATTATCTCTATCTGATGGATAACCTGATTGGTGACAGAAGGATAGAAGAAGCCCGAAACATTCTCAAAGGTTATGCAAAACTAGAGGATCACAAGGATTATTTATGTGTGGTATATGATGCATTTTTATTGGAAGCAGATGGGTTATTGGATGAGGCAGAATGTTGTTGGAACCACTTGATAGAAAAGTTTCCCGATCAACATCTGGCATGGTTTTCAATCGCAGATCATAGAGCAAAACATTGCAGATATGAAGAAGCGATCGAATACTATGAAAAAGCATTTGAATTAAGTCCCAAACCTCGTTATTATGATCCTCTACAGGCAATTGCACATATTTATGAGATACAGCGTAAGTATGATCAGGCTGCGGATACTTGGAAGAGAATTATTGAGGTATTAAACCGCGAATTTGATATTCATTTTGGTGAAGTCGTTGATTTTCCGAGAAGAGAGTATGAGAGGTTAAAGCAATCAAGAGCTAAAGAAAAAAGTTAACAGATAATACAAATGAATAGCATATGCGAAGGTTGAGCAAAATAGTTTGATATACTAAGAAGCAATAGCCCTCTTTGATTTATTTTACTGAATAATTGAATATATCCATTGCAAAAACGGAAGGAACGTGCAAAAACATAGTTCCTTCCGTTTTTAATTACGCTGAATAAGGGAGGTTACATAGTATACTATCTTATCTATTTTGTACCATATCAATTTTTATATATTTAGTACCCCCAGTATTATGATTTTATTGATTGGTTTTAGATAAGTAAAACTATCTTCCTCTTTTAAATACATAGAAATATGGCTGACGCATTCCGTATATATAGTCACCTGATTTCCATTCTATAAATAAATAATCGATACCATTAATTGAGTATAAAGTATATGCTTCTGAAACTTTTGATAAATGTGCAAGAAGCCTCCCATTCGTCCAAGTATAGTTGGGTTCACAATAATGCTTACCATCACCATATAACAAGTCACAGCCGCCTCCTTGACGAAATGTAATATTTCGAAAGAATAATGAATCTTTACTAAAATGGTGATTTGGTTGTTCTGGATTAAAATCTTCAATATTCTCAATATAATCACATACATTCCATTCACCCAGTACTTTTTCATCTGTAACAAAAGGATAATCCAAATCATCACATATTCTGATATCCTCTCTCTTATGTGGCAAGTGATCCATTTGCTGTAATACATAAATTTCTGGAAGCGCATTCATCGTGAAACAGTCATCGCTTTTTAACTCTAAGAACATATAAGTCTTATCATCAACTTTAAATAGTTCATAGGGATTTAATGCTTGTTTTTTGGGGTATCCAAAGGTTGATATAACATTACCTTTCGTCCATCCAAAACACCAATAATTTTCACCACCCGGCAAAAAATAAAGTTCTTTAATATTGAAATTACCTATGCCCACAGGCATCTTATGTTTTTGTGGATGAAAGCACTCCTTGGAAGGAAGTATGTCAATAACTTTCCAATGACCGATGATTTCAGCATCATTTACAAAAGGAATCGAAATATTGTCATTTTCATAAAGTTCATTTCGATCGCTCAATTTCCAGATAGGCACTTTAAGCTCAATTGTACCATCGGCATGATAAATCTCGTAAAAAGGACCAATAATTTGATAGTGATTATTCTGTATGTAGAGCTGTAATGACGAATAGGCTGTATGTAAGGTGTCTTGATTACAAACCAGACAAGCCATTTCACTGTTTTGAGTTAATCGTTTATGTTCAAAACAAGTTCTTTTGTGGATTACATTTTGAAAGGGTATACTAATTTCCATATCAGATAAGTCTTCAAAGGGAAGCGAAATTTCATAATTAATAACATAGAATTCTTCAGAACATTGATAACCTTCCTGCTCCATTTTATGCCTAATTACATATACTTCATCCAGAAGCTCCTGATAGTTTTTGAATAGTTTTCTCTTCGATACACAATTAACTGCAGATTGCTTTTGAATTACGATATGAAATAGATTGTTCATAAGCATCATCTCCTTCAGATTACTTAATTTTTTAAGCTGATCGTTAATGTGAAGGAGTGTTACGTTTAATTCAGTCTCTTTGTTATTTAATAACTGCATCACATCTTGATGAAATACTTTTATTTCCTGAAGATTAAATCCCAGTTCTTTTAATACAATAATTTTATGAATTTCATCGAGTTGAGAAGGTGAATAATACCGATATCCAGTAAATTTATCAATATGATCAGGTATAAGAACACCTTCTTTATCATAAAACCGAAGCGCCTTTACTGAGATACCGCTTAATCTGGAGAATTCACCTATTTTATACATCCTACCACTCCTTACATCATATTGATGATCGTACATTCATCTGCCTTTAACATATCATTACAGTTAAGGGGAGAGTCAATTGTCCTTTTAAAAGTTAATTTGACTATATAATAGGAGCAAATATTAACAGACTTGATTGCTGATAAATACATCACATAACTTTAAGTTTCTTCACATTTACTATGCTCGCGTAATGGAAGTATATAAATAAATATCTATAAATAGATGTTTCATTCTTTCTCTGTAATACAGAGGCTTGTTATTCATTTTTATATACTTAAGTATTTATAGCAATAAAAAACTATCAACCGGATATTAATAGTTGATAGTTCATAAACTATTCGATGGAGAATTGTATTTATACAGTTGTGACGCAATATATAAAGACAACGAACCAATTGAACTTCGTATAATTCTTGTTCGGTACATTGTCACGCTTTTCTAATTGGTACCCAAAATTCATATCTGAAGCCATCTCCAGTATCTGCACCCCAACGTTCTATAAGAAAAATTTTATTGTCGATTAGGTCACACTTTGTGTATCCTTCGGGCATTTGTGCATTTTTGTAATAACTGTGGTTAATGTGCTGCATACTTTCGTCATATGAAGATAACCACTCGGTGGTAGTCACAAGGTATTCGCTTGCAGGAAATTTTGTTAATGTATAGCTATTAGGTACTTCACTTACTTCATTGACAATTTTACCCTGATAGTAAATTTTTTCATTTGGGGTCTTATTATACCATACATTAATGCAATTCGGGTCTTTTTGATAGGGGTCGATTTTATCATATCCTCCCTTATCAAAGAAATTACCCCAAAATGCCCCGTAATCGGAATTTTCTGTAATAAGATTTTCGATACCAAGAAAATAAAATTCATCTTGGTAAATCTTGAATGAGATGATTTTTGGATTGCTCATAATTTTACCTCCACTAATATAAATTTTCTACTTTGTAATATAATTCTATAACTAATAGATTATTTATACCATGTTCTTCCAATTTCATCAACTATTTATATTTATTTATCAATGTACAAATTGTTTAATTAATATAAATTACCCCTTGACTTCTATTAGCAAGGTTTAGTAGTTGTTATTGATCAATATGAAATATTCCAATTTCCTTATAATGTTCTATTTTGCAGTTGATAATACATAGACTGTTCTGGAGTACTTCCATTTGTTTTAATATCGCTTCTTTGTGATGAAGTAATATTTCTTTGCGATCCTCAGACGAAGCCTCACCCTGTAAACAAAGACTCATAAAATGCTTGATGTCTAGGATTGACATACCGCTGTTTTTCAAACAGCAGATTAGTTCCAACCATTGTAGATCAGACTCGCTAAAGGTACGAATACCGGTTGGTGTGCGTCTAAGGGTAGGAAGTAATCCTTCTTTATCATAGAATCTAAGGGTGGATGGGGTCAGACATAGTTTTTTGGCAGCTTCTTTTATAGAATAGGGCATTAGTAGTTCCTCCTTTATAATACATGAGTAAAAAATGAAACATAAATTTACTAATAAAATCAAAAATATGAAAATATTTTTGATTTTGTGTTATAACAAAGCTTGCAGAGATGCATAAATCCTTTTCTTCGCAAAGAAATGAATCTGACAGCGTTTAAAAAAGTACATTGATGATCTTGTAACACGATTTAAGTAGGAAATCAAGAAGTAACTATTTATTTTAGAAAAAACGTTGAATAAAACTCTTGACTTAAAGTTAACTTTAACAGTTATAATAAATATTGTCAATGAAACAGTGGAATATAAACTGTGATTATGATTAAAAGGAGGATGTATCGAATGATTTTACAGGAAACCTACGAACTAATGAATGGAGTAAAAGTACCTAAGTTAGGGCTTGGAACATGGCAGATCCCTGAGGGAGAACAAGCTTATAATTCAGTAGTATGGGCTTTGAAGAATGGATATAGACATATAGACACCGCCATGGCATATGGCAATGAAGTGAGTGTAGGAAGAGCAATTAAGGATTCCGGTATTCCTAGGGAAGAAATCTTTGTTACTACAAAACTTCCGGCAGAGCGCAAGGGTTATCAGATTGCACATGATTCTTTCGAAGAATCACGGAAGGATCTAGGATTAGACTATATTGATATGTATTTAATCCATGCACCTTGGCCTTGGGATCGCATTGGAATGGATTGTACTGAAGGTAATGTGGAAAGTTGGAAAGCATTTGAAGAGATCTATGACAGTGGAAAAGTGAAATCCATCGGTGTATCGAATTTCCAACCATCACACTTACAACCAATTTTGGATCAATGCAAGTATGTTCCCATGGCTAATCAGATTTGCTTCCATATTGGTAACAGACAAGAGGAGACCATTGAATTTTGCAAGGCTAGAAACATTCAGATTACAGCCTATTCACCGCTTGCTACCGGTAGAATTATTGGTAATAAAGCAATCGTTACCATGGCTGAAAAATATAACGTAACACCAGCTCAGCTTTGCATCCGTTATTGCGTACAGAAAGATACGATTGTTATACCGAAATCAACCAAAGAAGAGCGTATTATCTCTAATGCAAAAGTGGATTTTGTAATCAGCGATGAGGATATGGCAGCATTGGATCGCATTTAGTACAGATTATTATGGAATAGAGAATATAAAATGGACCTTATCGCAGAGACTTTTATGTCACAAACGATGAGGTCCATAATTTATACAAATATATTTTTTGTCATTTCTTAATAACCATAATGATTAACGATACTATTAGGTCTCATGCTTAGGAAGTAAATCTGAGAATACGATTGTAGTTAGAGCTTTCTGTTGTTTTTGTCGGTGTTTTAATATATTTCTACCGAGGACTCATTTATGACCATAATCAATACTTCATGGGTAATAATGCAATTAAAACAATCTACCAATGACAACCTTCTGATGTGCAAGAATCGAAGTGTTACTATCATGGATAAAAATGAGCAAATTGTGGATTTAATTATATTCTCATAAGGTATCCGTGGATAAACATAATAAAAAGACACTCAATTCTTTGTATAAAGATTTTGCGTGTCTTTTTTATGGATAACGGGACTTGAATTTAGTTATGTTTCGTATATTATAGAGGCATTATGGTTTTACCAAACTCCTGGTTTAAGATCTGCCCCATTGAGTTATAAATAGCAGAAGCACCACAGAAGATACCTACATATCCAGCAATCGTATGGATAAGATCAGATTCTGTAAAGTTTGCAAGGGAAAGAAGTAAGAATAAAATTGTTAAGGAACCAAATACGATCTGTGTAGCACGGTTATGTTTAAGAGTTCCAATAAACATAAATAAAGTAAATAACCCCCAAAGACCTAGGTAATAGCCCATGCTCATAGAGTCAGCTGCCTCGATACCTTTAAAAGGATTGATCCAGATTAAGATCAAAGACCACCAGAAGAATCCATAAGCAGTAAAAGCAGTTGCACCAAAGGTGTTGTTTTTCTTGAATTCCATAATTCCTGCAATAATCTGAGAAGCACCGCCTAAAGCAAAGCCCATTACAACAATAACGATAGAAAGTGGAATAAATCCTGCATTATGTAAGTTAAGTAGGCAGGTAGTCATACCAAATCCTAAGAGACCGAGTGGAGCAGGATTGGCAATGGTAGATTGAGTTGATTGAGTTGACATTAGATGATAAACGTCCTTTCGTAAATTCTATTATGCGAAAACGCACTTGGCATATCATAGCATTATCCAACATAAAATTCAACAAAATTCGTGTTGATTTATCACAATTTAAGGTGCTTCCAGTTTTTTAAAACAAATGAAAAATAAATATACGAAAATTCTTTAGGCTGACGAGTTTTGTTGTATATTCTTTATTTCTATATCTTTCTATAACGATAAGTGGTATCATCATTTTTTAAAAATTCTGCGTGAACACTGATCAATCGATCATTCACTTCTTCTTTTATAAAAAAATCTGTTCTGAGATCAATAGAAGGTAAACATGAGCGATTATTCAATAGTAATTGTTTTTTTATAGTAAAAATGGTAGACTATCTTCATACTTTAGCAGATGGTGAATTAGATGACGATTGAATTAACAGGACAACAGAATATATTTTTCTTTTCTGAGGATATGGAACAACTTTTTGCTGCACAAAATTTGCTGTTGGGGGAACCAAACCATAATTTATGCTCAAAGATTTATGGAGCCGACAGAATAGCAGCATGGAAGAGTAAGTTTAATTATTTATTTGAAGTATTTTCTTCTGTGGACATTAATTATTCCTATGGCATATTTGAATTTTTATTACGCTGCTCCATGGAGCAATTTTCTCTTGCGTATTTTCAAGATATCCTATTAAAAAATGAACCTGAGGATTTCTTAGCTGTGTTTTTAAAGAACATTTCCAAAGAAGAAATAATAGCAGCACGGGAATCGGACGAGCAGTTAGAAGCACTTTATGAGAAGTATCCTACAATATCCAAAAGTTATCTAGGTTTTTCAGCCCTCATAAAAAATCCAAAGAAGTTAATTGTAGATTTTATCTCTTTCGCATCTGATATGAATACAGATGATTTTCATAGAGAACTTGAGGGAATTGAAAAAAGCATTCAAGTAGAACGAGGAAAAGCAACTGATGCTCTTCAACAAATGGAACCTTTGATTTACTCTGAGAAATTAATGGGTAAAACCTTTTATAACAGAGGGCCGTATCAAAAATTTGTCTTTGCTCCTTCTTTATTTTTACCGTGTAGAGCGATACGATTTTTTGAAAACGATCAGGTATTATTCTATACAATTCGTAACACAGCATTAGTAGATGAGGATCTGCATAAGCAACTAAAGGCCATTGCTGATTCCACACGGTTTCAGATTATGACTATGCTTAACAAAAACGGTCCCATGAGAGGTATGGATCTAGCAGCTGCTTTATCCATCGCTGCTTCCACAGTATCCCATCATATGGATATCTTATATACAGTAGGATTAATCAATGAAGAACAATCTAAGAATACCAAGTATTATAGCATTGGAAGAATTAACATAAACGCTCTCCTAAAACGTCTTTCAGAAACGTTAGGTGAATAGTAATATGAAGTAAGCTCTTTTGACTAAGTCAATGGAGCTTTTTTCTTGACATTTTGTGGTAGTTCTATTAGTATCTAATTAGATAAGTATAGAACTAGGAGGATTCCGTATGGAAGCAGTGATAGAAGTGAAGAAGTTAAGACGTGAGTACATATCAAAAAAAGGATGGTTGGGAAGGAACAAAGAAGTAATCCCTGCAGTCGATGGAGTTTCATTTACTGTGAAAAAGGGTGAGATTTTCGGATTACTGGGGCAGAATGGGGCTGGTAAAACCACTACTATAAAAATGATGATTACCTTACTAGCACCAACGGATGGAACTTGCAAGGTGTTAGGATATAACACCTTTGGAGAAGAGAAGCAGATACGCAGTCGCATTAATTTTATATTTGGTGGTGAGATGGGAGTGTATCGAAGACTTTCTGCCAGAGATAATCTTAGATATTTTGCGAATCTATATCACATCGATATGAATGTTGCAAAGGAACGAATCGAAGAGCTCTTAGATTTGGTAGAATTGAAAGAAAAGGCTGACCTTCTGGTTGAAACATATTCGAAGGGAATGATTCAAAGATTGCAGATTGCCAGAGGTCTCTTAAATGATCCTGAAATACTGTTCATGGATGAACCAACGATTGGCCTAGATCCGGTAGGTGCAAAAATGTTGCGGGATATCATAAGAAAGCAGAAAGAACAAGGAAGAACCGTAGTTTTAACCACCCATTATATGTATGAAGCGGATGAACTATGTGATCGCATAGCGATCATGAACAAAGGGAAGCTGATAGCACTAGATACTCCAGCGCAAATCAAAGAAAGTACACATCATGCAGAAACGCTCGAAGAGGCCTATATCCATTTAGTGGAGGGATTAAAATGACAAATATTCGTGTGATTTGGGAAACGATGAGACTTCAGATGAAAAACTCCTTTGTACGACCCATGTTTCGTTTTTGTATGATTGCAAGTCCTATCGTAAATACGATTTTGATTTATGAAATGTTTCGTAATTCAGGCCAAGTTAATTTTTCTACCTATGTAATTATGGGAGCGGGGTTGATGAGCCTTTGGAGTTGTATCTGCTTTTCCTCTGCCGGTGATATCAATCGCGAACGATGGACGGGAACTCTTTCGATCATTTTTTCAGCCCCTGCTAAATTTCAGACGATTATACTTGGCAAAATCCTTGGAAATACTATCTTATCGATGATGACGTTAGTAATTACAATGGTAACAGCCAAATTATTGTTTCATGTATCACTCCGTGTGGAAAGTTGGGGGTATTTATTGGTTTCAATATTAGCTACTATCGTTTGTTTTGTGATTGTATCAATAGTCATTGCCTATCTACTAACCTTATCCCGTAAAACGACTCTCTACATGAACTGCATCGAAATACCGATCGAGTTAATATGCGGTTTTGTTTTTCCCATTGAAGTATTACCTGACTGGGTATTGCCAATAAGTTATATGTTGCCACCAACCTGGGCAATCAAATTGCTGCGCATGAGTGTGGCAGGGATTACGAATGCTAACGACTATGTTAGGACATTTGAGATTCTAGCAGGACTTATCGTATTGTATACGATACTTGCTGGAGTGTTATACAAGATTATTGATAAGCAGGTAAGAATTCGTGCATCTTTGGAGGTTAGTTAATATGATAAGTATAAGAAGATTTTTAGAACAATCATGGCTGAATTTTAAAGGTAAGCAAGCAGCTTTTGATCTACAGGAATTTGTATTTTTACAGACAGCATATCCAATCATTACATTGATATTTTATTGCGTTATTGCCAGCTATAGTTTCCAAACAGCAAGTCTAACACGGTGGGTAGTTGGTAACTCATTTTTGCTCTGTGTGAATACTTGTATCTTTGGATTAGGAATGGGATTTACCGGTGATCGTCAAAATGGCAGGATAAGGTCTATCATTGTCTCGCCGGAAAACAAGCTTCTTGTTGTACTGGAGAGTGGCTTTATATCATCTTTTATGGCAATGGCTATGTCGCTATTTGGATTTTTTGTAGGCAGTCTTATTTTTGGAGTAGATTTTTCAGGTATTCATATTGGCTTGTTCATCTTGATTACGTTTATAGCGATGGTCTCCGCAACAGGTTTTGGTTTGTTATTATCTGCTTTCGGGTTGTTAAATGATAGTATGCATTTTATCTTAAATACGGTTAGCTATTTGCTGATTATTTTCTCCGGTGCAAACTTTCCGGTGGAACAATTACCAAAAGCAACACAGTTCATCTCAAAGCTCATACCGCTTACTAGAAGCATCAAAGCAGCCAATATGCTGTTTGATGAGATTGATGTAGCACAATTAATTAGATTACTACTTTCAGAAATGGCTCTAGGTGTCATCTATATCCTTATCGCGGCTGTAATAATTCGTATTGTAGAGCGGATTGCGATTAGAAAAGCTACATTGGAAGTTTTTTAAATAAAATTATATGCTCTCATATAATTTTGTGTCCAAGGACAATGAACCAGACATTTTAAACATCCTTCACAATGGTACACATCAACGATGAGATCTCGATTCATACCTGGTTCCCAAGTTGTACCATGAATTACATGTGGTGGACATATATCCTTACATACGCTACAGTCCCCGCACATAGGGCTCATGACTGGTGCATTCTCTGTGGGAAATGGTGCATCAGTCAAAATAGTACAGAGACACAAGGCACAACCGTACTCTTGTGTCACTAACAGATTGTTTTTGCCAATCCATCCGAGTCCGGACATTAAAGCTATTTTTTTATGAGGAAGAGGTGTTGTCTTAGTTGATACATTAAAGTAATCATTGATCAGATTTCTTTCGGATTGTGCAAAAGCATGATACCCTCTTGCAGAGATAGAGCCAGCCACCCATTCTGCTAACTCATCCGCACGATGTTCCTTATCTCCGAACTCAGAATGATCGGTTATATTCTCTGCTGACAGACGCAGGATATAGCTGGGACTTAAAGTTATTCCAATTAAAATAGCGATGTTGTAGCCTCTATTTTCCTTAGCTGTAAGCATGGATACATCAACCACCTTGATGATAGAAACATTACGGTTCTTTAACTCGGAAATTAACTCATTGAACATGTATACTCACTCCAAAACTTCTTATTCGGGATCTCTCTGTTTCAATGCTAACATCAACGATTGGATGGATCAACCTCAATCACTTTTATCAAATAAACATGCACCATCTTTATCTTAAAAGAAAAGTAAAATATTACACCCAATGGTAACATTCAAAACTCTTATTGTAGTCAACCTCATATGCTTCGCAATGCGCGATCAACCCAACACCTATAAATCTTCTTATCACTCCACCATGAGCTACAACAATTATTTTCTCATATCCTAAGTCAAGATATTTATTCATGACTGGTTTCGTACGCTCAATAATCTCTGAAATTGTTTCCCATTTTCTTGTCTCACCTTCCGGATAGATACCTTTTAAATTCATAAAATCTTTATGTAAGTCTCTGTTTTCTTCTTCCCCCTTTACCATAAAGGTTTTATCCGGAATAAACTCATGCAAATCTATTTCAAC
>JAQZBN010000087.1 GCA_029238935.1 Herbinix sp. | reverse complement strand
GGAAGTACAATACTCTGTATATTACTGCCATAAAATGAAAATGATTTAATTACTTTGACATTTTTCGGTATGTTTATTTTTTCAATTCTACCATATTGAAAAGCACCCTCACCAATGCTATTCACCGTATCAGGCAGTGTAATTTTAACCAGAGAAAGACTATAGAAAAAGGCTTCTTTTCCTATACTAGTCACACCATCAGGAATATGAACCGATTTTAGATTTTCACAATAATAAAAAAGACCATCACTAATCCGGGTAATGTTTTTCGATAACGTAGCTTTTTCTAACTGATGACACCCATACATTGCATTGTTGCCTATCGATATAACACTATCTGGTATCTTAATGCTTTTCATACTGGAGCAGCTTTGAAAAGCAGAGTTTCCGATTCTCTTTACACTATCCGGAATCGAAATTGATTCCACAAAATAATAATTTTCAAACGTACTGTCAGCAATACCGGTTATATAATCCGGTATTTTAATATTCGTTTGTTCATCCCCGTTATAACAAATTAAAATATTATTTACTGTAATAAATTCCTCTGTCTCTTTTTGATTTTGGAACCATTTAGTGCTACTAAAAGCATTGGTTCCGATCGACGACAACTTTTTAGAAAACTTTATATTTTCCAATTGGCTACAAGCTTCAAATGCGAAAGGGCCTATGGTTTTAACACTATCGGGAATTTGAATATCGGTTAAACTTTCACATTGAAAAAAAGAATCATAGCCTATGCTCACTACACTATTGGGGATAGAGATATCATTTAAACTTCGACAGGACATAAAAGCATAGTCATCTATCCTTTTTATGCCCTCGGGAATTACAATCGAAGTTAGACTGGTACATTCATAAAACGCATGATCACCAATGCTTTCTAGACTATCCGGTAGTTCTATGTATTTTAAATTAGAGCAGGAATAGAAATCCCAATCAATTTCTTTTATCCCATTGGGTAAAATAATGCTAGTAATATTATCATTGGAGCTAAATATCATGTTAAGATCTTTGATCCCTTTGGGCACAACAATCTCTTTATCACGACCATGATAAGCCAGAAGAATCCCATTCACAGCGATAAATTCACCCTTCATACTCTTAAACCACTTCGTATCATCAAAGGCATTTCTATCAATCTTTAATAAACTTTTTGGAATGGTTACATTCTCCAATTTACTACAATTTGAGAATACTGCATATGCAACTTCAGTTACTCCCTCTTTCATCGTGACACTTTTGAGATTTTTACAGTCTGCAAAAGCTTCGTTCATTATGGTTTTAACATTACCCGGAATTGTTATACTTGTTAATCCGGTACACCCTTTAAAGGCTCCTATATCAATTAGCTTTACACTTTTTGGAATTGTAATACTTTTTATTTTGCTTTTATCATAGAAAACATAACTTCCTATCGTGGTTACGCCATTCGGGATAGTCACATTACTGCTACTGCCTTTATATTCAGTTAATGTACCATTTTGAATCACAAAATCACTATTCCCGGCAGCCTGAGCGGTTAAGCTTTCCTTCTTAACGATAATGATAAAAATGATTAGTACACTAAATAAAAAATACTTTCTTAATTTCTTATAACTCCTCATAATACGTCCTCCTCATAAGTATATTCTATTGTTATCTTCTGCCTATAATTTCTATCTCTTCTATCATAATCCATACAATTTTGGATAGCAAGATATATCTATGTTAACTCCCTCTAAATCCACACATTACCGTATAATAAAATCATATCATATATGCTAACTTATTCATAGCTTACATAATTCATTTGAATCAGAACACTGAATTTATTTCAGCCTACATAATATACTTTTAATCAGCACATTTTATCTTTCTGATCCGTTCATCAAGACAAAAACATCCAAAAATACCATATAGTAATGAAAGGAAATTTATGATAGTAATTACCATTTAATTGATGTATAATATTACCAAAATCATGTTGTTGATTGAATTTATATAAAAATCTAGTCTATGGAGGTTGTTATGCTCATATGTCCTGTATGCAAAAGTGAATATCAAGAAGGTTTTAAAACCTGTAGTGACTGTAAATGTGACTTAATAGAAATACCTGATGTGATTGTAAAGAGCAAGCCATTGAAAGTAGGTAAGATCATTCAATTCCTAATCGGCATACTTATCATACTTTATTCTCCAATCCTATCCTATCACTTTACTTCAAATTATTTTATTGGTTCCTATGATCCTGACCGATATCTATGGATGTTAAAAGCATTCCACTCTTCGTTTTTACTGGCTGGTAGCATCATCTGTTTACCAAGTCTTATCTACTGGTGGAAACGTATGAGAAGAAAATAAAGTTTAGTCTCTATCACAACATATTGTTGATCTACAGAACAATTGTATGGTATTTCCTGCGAAATGTACTAGTATATAAGATATTTAATTAATACAACTTAAATCTGGCAAAAGAGAAAAAGGATATTGCAGCATACAAAGAATGAATAACTACCACTCTAAAACTTATAATTCATGGAAATTTTCAAAGGTGTAGCTTCCTAATATCTCAACATCTTATTATGTAATACAGATAAAAATAGAAATATAGGAGAAGATTATGCAAAGTGAAATTATAGAGTTTTTATTAAAAGCAAAGAAAAAAACTTATGCTGGTAAAGGCGCTGAGACAGTAGCTTCAAGACCAAATTCACATGATTTAATGTATGAGGAAGATAATCTTAAATATATTGATACTTATTTAGGGGGTAAATTGTTTACTGGAGAAGAGGCTATATGGAAAAATAGTAATCCGCTCTGGGCAATGAATTATAGTGGTCGTGTGATCGGTAGTAATTTCAGTGGGGATTTTTTGAAATTGGCATTACTTAATGTACCAAAGGAAAATCCTTATAGAGGTGCTGAATATTTTCAAGATGGAGGATACGAATACTATTGTAAAGTCAATGGTGAACCTGAGTGGTTTCAGGGGTATGAAGAAATACAATATCATGGTGAAAAAATTTATGAATGTTATTTTCATGGTGGTATCGTTGAATAATTATAATATATGCCTTACCAATGGCTCAAATATCCAATTGTTGTGGCAGAGCCTAAGTTAATGTAGTTGCATTTAAGAATAAAAGAAAGTGCAGAACAAAGATTAGTTTTAAATGCCTAATCTATGTACTGCACTTTTTCAACTATGATGGCTCTATATTTCCTGCCATTCATATTTGTGATGTCGAACTTCTTATGGTGTTCTACATTCCCATTGGATTTCTACATATTTATACTCTTCAATTAGTGTTATCGATTCAATTGATGTATTACATTCGTTCGACTTTACGTATTCATTTGGTTACATGCATTTCTGGTACTTTTATCTATCCAGCTTTATCTTAGCAAAAGCATCGGCAAATGCTGTATTTAATGGTTCGTTATCTTCTTTTCGTTGCTGATTCATATATTTTGCAACGTCCTTTTTGCTAATCCCTGCACCTTCCTTTTTGCGTCTTTCCTGGAAGGCTGTTAATTTTTCTTTATGTCCGCAGCTACAGGTAAATTGTTGTCCATCCCCTTTACCTACCAGTTCCATTTTCTTATGGCATACAGGACATCTTGCATTACTGGTCCTTCCGATGACCTCCCTTTCTCCACACTCCCGGTCTTGGCATACTAGCATTTTACTGTTCTTATTATTTACAAGCAGCATCTTTTTACCGCATACCGGGCATTTCGTATTCGTAAGATTATCATGGCGGAATTTTCCATCATTTTCTTTAATCTCATCTATGATTTCATTCGTATACATTACCATTTCATTCATAAGATCTTGCTTCTTAAGATTGCCCTTTGCAATTTTTGATAGCTTCATCTCCAGTTGCGCTGTTAATTCCGGCTTCTTTAAATCCTCTGGAACAAGTTCTAATAATTGCTTTCCTTTTGAAGTGATGAAAATATCTTTTCCCTTTTTCTCCATTAAGAAAGAGTTAAATAATTTTTCAATGATATCAGCACGGGTTGCTACTGTTCCAAGCCCACCGGTTTCTCCCAAGGTCTTGACCAGCTCTTTCTCTTTTTGTTCCAGGAAGCTAACTGGATTTTCCATCGCAGATAATAGGGTTGCTTCATTAAAAGGTGCTGGCGGTTTTGTTTTTCCTTCCGTCATGGTGAAATCGATATTTGTTAGCATATCATTTTTCTTCACAACAGGTAAGCTTTCACTTTCCTTCTCATCCTCTGAGGAGTTTTCATAGACTTCCTTAAATCCTAAGGACTTGATCACTTTCCCTTTCGTAGTAAATTCTTCTTTTTCAACAAGTAATTTAATCGTAACTTCTTCATATTCAAAAGGTGGGGATAGAACGGAAAGAAATCTTCTTACCACCAAATCATATATTTTCCTCTCTTCCGAACTCATATTCTCAAGAATAACATATTGTTCTGTAGGAATAATTGCATGGTGGTCACTGACTTTTTGATTATCTACAAAGAAGGAATTCGTTACAATCGGCTTTCTCGCTAATATTCCTGCATATTTTTTATATGGTCCAACACTGATTGCCTCTAATCTTTCCTTCAGCGTTCCAACAATATCGGTAGAGAGATATCTGGAATCGGTTCTGGGATAAGTTAAAACTTTATGATTCTCATACAATCGTTGCATGATATTTAACGTATCCTTGGGAGAAAAATCATATCGAATATTTGCATCTCTTTGAAGTTCTGTTAAATCATATAGTCCGGGGGAATATGTCTTTTTCATTGTGGAGTTGACCTCCATCACTACTCCGTTTTTTCCTTTTACCGATCTTAATATTTCTTCTATTCTACCTTTATCAAAGCTGGATTGTGTTTGCGTTTTTGTATCTTTCCACGTAAAGGTCATTCCATTTACTCTGCCGAGGATACCATAATAAGGCACCGGCTTAAATTGCTTTATATCCTCTTCTCTTCGAGCAATCATTGCTAATGTCGGTGTCTGTACACGGCCGCAAGATAGGCTCGCATTATACTTACAGGTAAGTGCTCTCGTGGCATTAATCCCCACAATCCAATCAGCTTCTGCTCTGGCAACTGCTGCATGATAGAGATTTTCGTACTCTTTTCCGTCTTTTAAGTGTAAGAAGCCTTCTCTGATTGCCTTATCAGTTACAGAGGATATCCATAATCTCTTAAGAGGCTTTTTATTGTTTGCCTTTTCTAATATCCATCTGGCAACCAATTCACCTTCCCGACCTGCGTCAGTTGCTATAATGATGTCAGAAACATCCTTACGATTAATCTGCGTTTTAACCATGTGGTATTGCTTACTTGTTTGTTTCATTACAACTAACTCAAATTTTTGCGGAAGCATCGGAAGATATTCCATTTTCCACTCTTTATATTTGTCATCATATACTTCAGGATCTGCCAGGGTTACCAGATGACCCAGTCCCCAGGTAACGATATAGCGATCACCTTCGTAAGCTCCATTTAGATTATTGGAACATTTTAATACCTTTGCGATATCTCTTCCTACGGAAGGTTTTTCTGTGATAACTAATGATTTCATATAATTTCTCCTTCAAACAAATACCGATTTATCAATAATCAATACTTTTTATACTTTTCGATTTTTATACTTTACATCTTAGACTTAATAATACTGATTAAATGTGCTCGCATTATTAGTTTGGTCATCAATTTGTGGTTAGTGATTTCATCTATGAATAATGTAGTTATTTTTAGGGTGAGATTTGCTCCCATATGCTTGATTCATTCTAACCCTTTGATAAGCTCCATCAACGTATCCTATTATATACTACTAGTTCGAGTTTTACAACGAAGCAGTAAGACAGGTGGTATAGTTTTTGATCCATAATTGCTTTGATCAATTATTATTTTATTCATTTTTCGTATGTATGCATCATCTGTTGAAATCTAGAATAGAAAAGAACCCATAGACACAAACGATAATAGTCTGTTCTACAGGTTCCTTCATGAGTTCTTATTAAATTGCTTTTAACTCTTATAGATGCTAATCAAATTTTACTTAATCTCATTGCTTCTGCTAATCCTAATAATATTCTTAATATCCAAACCAGTTTCCTTCCCAATTTCCTTTATAACCTTGGTACTGATTTGTAACTTATCACCGATCAAATATATTTGAGTAGGCTTGATTTCTTTCAGTGCTTCGATTGTATGTGTGGTCAACTTATCTGTTTCAACGAACAAGATAGGATAACCTGATGCAGCACATATCTTCTGAATATATTTAGCATCCTTTGGCATGATTTCTCCGTTTACAAGCACAACCTTGATTTTCTCAGAAAGTTTCATATTATCAGCGATTAACTTTGCTGTTTCATACTTATCCTCACCACCGATACGTATGATATTCGTATAGCCTTCTTTCTTCAGCATTTTATCAAGATTTCCATTAACTGCCTGATCCAGTCCGATAATATAGATTTCATCCTGTTTTGAGTAATTCTTTTTGATATAGGCAAGCATTTCTTTCACATCCTGATCTGAGATACCGGTACAGATGACATTACCTCCCAATTGGCCTGCTAATACCGCTCCGGCAAATGCATCGGTGAAATCATACTTGGTAGCTACAATAATAACCTTCTTTGAAGCCTCCTGACGTGTAATTGTTAGAGTAAATACCTTGGTTGTTGTTCCATCCTCTGCTGTTACCTTAATATATACCTTGTTTATACCATCCTTAAGCTTCAGCTTTTGATTTGTTAGTTCTTTTTTGCATTGCTTGTCACTATACAGTTTCCAGGTTGCCTTATCGCTAACGGTTATTTTTAGAACTGAACTGGTTGTTGAATTTATTACGGTTGCTGAAATCATTTTACCTTTTATGCTTGCTTTTGATGGTGCTTCTACCTTAGTAATATCGCAAGCAGCAGACTTATTACGTGTTATTGTCATTGTATAAGTCTTCGTGGTTCCATCCTCTGCAATCACCTTGAGATATGCTTTATTGGTTCCCACCTTCAACAACATCGTATTGTCTTTAAATGACTTAGTACAAGCTTTGTCACTATACAATTTCCATGACGCTTTGTCACTTACTGTTACTTTTGGAGTCAAAGTGGTACTTGTATTCTCTACCGTAGTAGTAATATTATTTCTGCTGATAACTACCTCTGATGGTTCAATAATGTTAGTAATATCACATTTTGAGGATTTAACAAAGGAATCTGACTGAACAATTGTAAATATACTGAACTTCATAATATGGAAGCGAATACCTAATATTCCTTGCTTATATTCTACAATTTCTCCTCGTACTAATTCCTTGTCACCGTCACTGTGCTCAATATAAACGGCCAGTTGGTTTAAGAAAGTTTCTCTATCTGCAGGATCTGTAGGGATACTAATTCCTGTCAGTGGCAGAGTGATGTCCACAGCTGAGGATGGCATATTCGTTTCGATTGTTATTGGTTCACTTATAAGTTTAACATTGATTTCGTCATTTTTCTTACTTCCATCCAAAATTCCAAGATTGAAAATAGCCCTCTCTTTTATCTCCTGCTTCTGTTCATCGTCTGTGATTGGAACCAAATTGAAATACAGAGTTTCCTTCATATTATTATTCGCATTCTGTAAGGATTGCTTTGGAATGTCAATCTTGGCTTTCGCTGTATCAATTTGAATATTAATATCACCTTTTGCTAAGGTATCCAAGGTATCCAATGGAACATTAATTGTGGACTGAGTTATTTCATCCTTTGTATCAGGAATAACTATTCTGGCTACATCACTTCCCTGTTCCTTAAGTGTTTTAATTGTTTCCTCAGCCTTCTCTTCCTCATAAGTTACTCGATCCGACTTATTACCTTTCTCATCCGTGACTCTTTCAATGGTAATCTTAGAAATAGTATGATCTGTATTACCTTGCTTAACGTCAATTGTAATTTGCTCAACTATAGGTGTTGGAGTTGTTGGCTGCATTGGAATAGGGGTTGTTGGTGTTACCGTTATATTCCCACTACCGCCTGAGACATTACTACCATTTAACGTGATGTTACCATTACCAATAGTTACACCATTCTTTGTGACAATAATTGAATACGTTCCGTTTGGTACACCTGTAATGATATAGTTACCATTGACATCCGTTATACTGGAAAATGTTTTCGTCCCATCGGTTGTATCTTTTAATATAACTGTTGCTCCTGAGATAGGGTTATTATTGATATCTTTGATTGTTCCTGTTACGGTATGAGTTGTTGCTACCGGTGGAGTTATTGTTATATTTCCGCTTCCGCCAGATACATTACTGCCGTTTACTGTAATGTTGCCGTTGCCAAGGTTAACATTATTCTTAATTACTGTAATGGTATAGGTTCCATTTGGTACACCAGTAATGATATAGGTTCCATTGGCATCCGTTGTTCCTGAATAAGTTTTTGTCGCATCGGTTGTGTCCGTTAATATAACTGTTGCTCCTGATACAGGATTATGATTGCTATCCTTAATCTCACCAGTAATCGAATAACTATTCGTAGGTGCATTCACATTCACTAACTTAGCAATTGAATCGTAGATTGCGGCTATCTTAGCTAACACTTCCTCATTCGTATTTTCAGGGAGTGCTAAGGCGTCCTTAAGGATTTTCCAGCTATTTACTGTATAGTCTTGTTCAACTTTTGCTCTTGCTGCGGCTTTTGCTTTATCAAGGTCAGATTTCTTCAGTTCTCCCCATACGGTATTCGAATAATTGCCTGTTCCTGTTACCATAACCGTGATAGTCTTACCGATATCGGTAGCTTTTACTGTATAAGTTGCGTCATTTCCTACATTTTCACCATTTACCTTCCACTGATAGAGGACAGTTGCACCATTTGGTGTTACCATCGCTATGAGTGTTTCTCCTTCTA
>JAQZBN010000037.1 GCA_029238935.1 Herbinix sp. | reverse complement strand
TGGAATGAATCCTGCGGGAGATGTAATAACGATAGGATTTACAACTAATCCGGTCACCCCAACACCGACACCGACCCCAACACCAACACCAACACCGACGCCAACGCCAACACCGACCCCAACACCGACGCCGACACCGACGCCGACACCGACCCCAACACCGACGCCGACCCCAACACCGACACCAACGCCGACACCAACACCGACCCCAACGCCGACACCAACACCGACGCCGACCCCAACACCGACACCAACGCCGACACCAACGCCAACACCAACACCTAATCCAACTCCGATACCAACACCGATCCCGACCCCAACACCGATCGTTGAGCAGATCATTGTAGAAGTGAAACAAGGTAATACGAATGATACCGTTTCAAAAATCACGATTGAGAGAATCACGGATACGGACGGTAAGAAATCGGATACTGTAACATATCAGGAAGAAAAGGCTGTTGAAACAATTAACAAATTAAAAGAAGAGGGAAAAGACACTGCAAGAATTGTAATTCCCGATGCGGATGATGTAGTAGCTGAAACAACAGTAAATATACCTTCCAATACATTAGATGTAATAACAAAGGGTAATATCAATCTTCAGATTGATACCGAAGAAGCAAAAATAGATATTTCCAAAGATTCAATCGTAAAAATAAGTGATAACTTTGATGAGAATTTGTATTTTAATTTGGTACCAATCAAAGAAGAGGAGCAGAAAAAGACGGTAAATGATCGTGCTGTTTTCGTTGTTGGATCAATTAACAGTAATAAGGAGAGTAACATCTCGATTATTGGTAACCCGGTTACAATTGAAACAAATATGCCGTCTTCAGAAGTAAATATCACACTTCCTATCACAGGAGTTACAATACCTTCTAATCCAATGGAAAGAGAAGTATTCCTGAAACAACTAGCAGTATATATTGAGCATAGTGATGGTGAGAAAGAATTAGTACAGGGTGAAATTGTTGAATATAAGGAAGGCGTATACGGAATTCGTTTCCATATAACAAAGTTCAGTATATTCACTGTTGTTAAAACCGATGTATTTACAAAATCCTCTGAAAGTAATGTTATTTCTGTTACTGGACTATCGAGTGCTATTATCTCAGGAACCAATATTTCGGCACCGGTAGAGAATAAGGTAGGCAGTGTTACGATCAAGGTTAATGTTAGTGACAAAGCTGTTTGGAACTTATACAGTGATAAAGCTTGTACAAAAGAAATTACAGATCATAAGATAAAACTTGCAGTTGGTACCAATAAGAAATATATCAAAGTAACTGCTGAGGATGGATCAGAAAAAATCTATACCTTATCAGTAACAAGAGCAAAATCTTCTGCATCGGACGTAACGAAAATAACGATTCCTCAAAACGCTGTTATCAATGATAAGAATATCGCTGCTGCAGTAGGAAATGAAACGAAGCAAATAACTGTTAATGTAACTGCAAGCACAAGTGCTATTTGGAAATTATATAGTGATAAAGCTTGTACTAAAGAATTGACGAATCAGAAGATGAAATTAAACGTGGGAGTAAATACAGCATATCTCAAAGTAACTGCCGAGGATGGACAAACCAATAAGATCTACACAATCAAGGTTACCAGAGATGCAGCGCCTGTAGTGCAATATAACACTCACACAAAACTTGGTTTAATCGGTAATAAGACTTACGCTGAAAAAGTAGCTAAAATATTTGAACAGGATTATGACACTGACAATGTAGTAGTAAAAAAAGAAGGAAAATACTATAGGGTCTATGTAGATTTTGCTAATAAAGCAGAAGCAAATGCAGCATGCAAGGATATGATTGCAAGGAAGTATATTATAAACTACTATTTCTTTCAATAATAGTAATAAGAAAGGCGAACCGCTCAATGCTTAATCGCCAGTAAAAATGTAAAATGACGTCAACTTTTATCTCATGGTTGACGTCATTTTTAGGTTTAGAAATCAGGTGAATAGCTTCGATGATATTGTAGCTTTTGTAGGATTATGGTAAACTAAATCAAACATTAGGTTTTGACTATAACCTAAAATATGACAGTAGGAGTGTAGGCAATGTTTAAAATAGCTGTTATTGAAGACGATGTGCAGCTTTGTAATTTGATATCAGACGTACTTAGTCGGTATGGTTATGAAATTGTGAAGGAGTTTAATTATCGAAATCTAACTGCAGAGTTATTGAACACGGAACCCCATTTAATACTTCTGGATATCAACCTACCATATTATGATGGTTATCATATCGCAAGAGAGCTGAGACAAAAAAGCGATATTCCGATCATCATGATTTCAGCTAGAGGAACGGAAGCGGAGCAAATCCGAGGTTTTGATTTAGGAGCGGATGATTATGTGGTAAAGCCCTTCAGTATGGAGATGTTAAAGGTGAAAATCAATGCTTGTCTCAGACGTACTTATAGTACAATGAACGAACAAGAAATCATATCAATTGGAGCTCTTACGATTAATAAGAAAAATTTTACTCTAAGTTATCTGGGGCAAAACGTTGAGTTAACAAAAAATGAGATGAAAATTATTGTTGCTTTGGCTGAAAATGCAAATGGTATTGTGAAACGGGATTTTTTATTAAACGAATTGTGGGACGATTTAACCTTTGTGGAAGATAATACTCTGACAGTAAATATCACAAGGATAAAGAACAAGTTAAGTAAGATAGGACTGAATGATGTAATTCATACCAAACGTGGAGAAGGGTATATACTAAGTCTGTAAAACCGGTTATTGTTTGACTTAATGATAAGCATTGGAGGTACATAATGATTATAAAAAAATTTATGAAAGATCATATCCTGGATTTTATTGCTTATACAACCATTACAGCATTCATTCTACTTTATTACCGACTGGAAATCGGAAAACCCATACCAATCCTGTATCCCATTATATTAGTACTCTTTACAGCGTCTGTGATTACATTTATGAAAGGGATACGTTATTTTCGTGTTTCTGCTGCACTAGAGTCTGGAAATTATCATGATTGTATCATGAAGGGTACCTCGGAGCAATCCTTGGAGTATTTCAGTAAAATTGAGGATTTACATAAACATTATCAGGATGAATTAAGCCAGCAGCTCCATCAAAAAGAGCAAACCTATGCTTTTGTTGCACAAATGGCACATGATATGAAGATACCCATTGCGGTCATTCGCCTTCTCTTAGAAGAAGCCGATCACTCCGTAGTATCCTATGATGAGCAGCTACAGGAGCGAATCATGGGAGAGAATAATAAGCTTTTGGATAAGCTAACACAACTACTCTGTTATCTCAGGTTAGGTCAATTTGAAAAGGACTTCCTCATAGAACAAGTTGATCTAATAACAGAGGTCAGAAATGCAATTAACAATAAGAAGGAGTACTTTATCCTGAATAAAATCTATCCTAGGCTCCACGTTTCACAAGACGAAGTAGTAGTATTATCGGATCAGAAGTGGAATGGAATGCTATTGGATCAAATTATATCCAATGCGATTAAATATTCTTCACTGAAGGGGCAGGAAGATTATATCGACTTTCATATTACGGCAAACAATCAATACGCAGAGCTTACGATTACTGATTATGGAATAGGAATTCCTGAATATGACCTGGAGCGTATCTATGAGCCCTTTTTCACAGGGGAAAATGGTAGAAAAATACAAAACAGCTCTGGAATTGGATTATATCTTTGTAAAATAATTTCAGAGAAATTGGGTCATATAATTACCATTACTTCTGTAAAAGATGAAACAACAGCGGTAAAAATTCGTTACCTTTCAAAAATGTAAGGTTATCTTAAGATTCTTGAATTGTTGTTCCTGCAGGAAATTAATAGAATGAGGAGGAGATAACAAATTACTCGGTACCTCTTAAGATGATGCTCTAATAAATGAAGGACGATTCACGAGCATGCTTTCTTTGAGATAATCAGGTCAAAGGGCAGCGCATGAAAGAATGATATTATTAATTCTTTGGGAGTATCATTGGTTGTAAAAAAGCAGGAATATTATTCAAGGAGAAATAGATACGATGATATTAAAGGCGAACGAAATAAAAAAAGTATATAACGGAAACACCTTAAACTCACCTACCATAGCACTTGATCATATTAATCTTGAAGTGGAAGAGGGCAGTTTTACAGCAATTATGGGTCCCTCAGGAAGTGGAAAGACAACCTTACTTAATGTGTTAAGCGGCCTTAGTGAACCGTCCTCAGGAAAGGTAATCATCAAGGAGCAAGATATCTTTCAGATGAAAAGGGATGATTTGGCGCGTTTTCGTAGGAGACACCTTGGGTTTATTTTCCAGGACTATAATTTATTAGACGGTTTAACAGTAATGGAGAATATTATGCTACCAAGGATTCTGGAAAATTCCGAGGTACCAGAAATGAGAGAAAAAGCAGAACACTTAATGAAACTTTTACTCATTGAAGAAATTGGCGGAAAGTATGCACATCAGGTATCCGGAGGACAGCAGCAGCGTTGTGCCATTGCGAGGGCAATGATGAACGATACCTCTATCATCTTTGCAGATGAACCGACCGGTAATTTAGATTCTAAGTCTTCAAAGTCAGTTATGAATGCCTTTGAAAGAGCAAATAAGGATAATAAGGCTACCATACTCATGGTAACCCATGATCCTTATACTTCCAGCTATAGCAAACGGGTCATATTTATCAAAGATGGAAGGATCGTCACTGAGATTTATCGAAAGGATTCCCAGAAGGAATTTTTCAATCAGATTATCGATAATCTTGCTGCGTTGGAGGTAGATAACAGTGACTTTTAAAACGTTTATTTATCGGACCATAAAATCCAATGTACAAAAGTATTCACTTTTCTTGCTCAGTACTGTATTTTCTATGTCCGTGTTATTTGTATTTGCCAATCTATGGTTCACCGATGGTTTTGAAGAATTTACCAATGCACAAATGCATACGCTTATGTACATAGCAGCCGCTATCACTATGATTTTTTCGGTGTTTATTATAAGCTATGTTCAATGGTATATGATGAGGGAACGATCAAAAGGATTTTCAATTTTACTATCCTATGGAATGTCTATGAGTGACTTGAAATTGTTTGTTGCCAGGGAGACATTATTAATCTACCTAGTTAGTATCATCGGTGCATTTATCACAGGGAGTGTTTTTTCGAAATTATTCTTTATGATCTCAACGAAGCTATTAATGATTGACCAACTGAAGTATCAGTTAACGATTGAAAGCTTTCTTGTCACAGCAATCATCTTTGCTGCCATATTTTTAGGAGTCCTGTTAATAACAATTGTTCGAATATCACGTTCGGATATCATTACTCTTTCAAAAATGAAAAGTAATCCTGAAATGAAGCAGGGTAAAACTTCAATCGGATTCATCGGAATCCTATTGATCCTAGGAAGCCTGACTGCTCTTTATCAGCATAATAACTGTAGTGGGAAGAATGTAGCACAGTGGATATTGATGACAGCTTTATTATGCATAATCGGAGCATTTCTTTTTATCAAACATTTCAGCAGCCTTTTATATGTTAAATTAAAAGCAAATGGAAAAAGATATTATTCACATATACTGGAGTCCACGGAATTTGCTATTAGCTATAAGCAAAATGTAAAAACCCTTTTCGTACTATCTCTTCTAACCATCGGTATCATTTTATTTACGACCATAACCTATACCTTAAACCATGAAGCATACCATATGACAGAGACAGAAAATCCCCACGATCTTTATTTTGAAGATTTTCAAGCTGAGAAGATAATGGAGGAACAGGAAATAGATGAATATTTCAACCGGCTTGGAACAGGTAATTTTACCAGAATGACTCTTCCTTTTCTTTATATGGAAGCACCGGACATGATTATTAATAACTGGAGAAATAGTAATTGGGTTCCGATTGTTAGTGAAACAGATTATAATCGCTGTTTTAATGCTCACATAAAAGTAGAACAGGGAGATTTAGTACAAATCGTATTTGAGAGTAGATTGGATCATACGATCACCTACTTTGAAGGCAACGACATCATATTAAAAAATTCTATCAGTACCAATACTCTGCGTAACACCGAAACGATTTATGATAAAATACTAAATCGTTACGTATTTACGCAAGGGCTTCTGTTCATTGTGAATGATTTCGATTATGATAGATTTTTATCAGATGCGACGGATCTGGAAAAGGGCTTCCTTTCTATGATTATGTTTGACGACTGGAAGAAGAGCAATGATATCTGTAAGGAATTTTCTACGGAATTTTATAATCGATTTGAAGAAATTTCAATGGCAAATAAAGAAGTATATCATGAATTGATGCAGCGATATGGCTATGCTCATATGACGGTAAGAGCAAAAATAGACTATTTTAACTTCACAAAATTGCAAGGATCTTTCTCCCTTTTTATCATGGGGTTTGTTAGTATTTTGTTTGCCTTTTGTATTTTTATTACTTATTATTTTAAAGTATTCATGGAGGCTACTGGTGATCGAGAACGTTTTCGAAGATTAGATGGAATCGGTTTTCTTAAAAAAGAAAAAGAAAGACTGATAAAAATAAGAATTAAGCTAATTATGTTTGTTCCGACTGTGTTAGGTATTATCATCGGAATAGGATGGGGCTTGTCATTGAATATGAAAAAACTTATGGAAGTAGAATTGACTAATGGCACTATACTAAAAAATGCAATTATTTTTAGCGGAATATACTGTATTATGATCATAGCAGAGTATATTGCATTAACGAATTCTTACATCAGACGATTAAATTTATAACTACTTAGGTAGTGTTAAATTCGCTGGTATTTCATTGAATTCTGAGATAAAATAAGCTTGTTATGGCTATACTACCAGAATAATTAGAAATACGAGGTTTATTATATGAAGAAAGCTGAACTTTTTCTTGACCAATATAAAACATTAGAAAAATTAGTGACTAGTACTTACAAGTTAGCTTCGGATGGAACAGCGATTTCACAGTTGGAACGAAGGCCGGAATTCAGAAAGATGAAGGCGGAGCTGTCTTATTGCCGGGAAGTCAGAAACTTACTGCAGCATAATCCAAAGGTTGGAGAAGATTATGCAGTTGAGCCCAGTGACTCAATGATAAAATTATTATCCGATATCATAGAAAAAATAAAGAATCCAATGAGAGGCAGGGATATCGCCATACCATTCCAAAAAGTCTACTGGAAGTCCTTGGAGGATC
The DNA here is from genome assembly GCA_029238935.1 of Herbinix sp. Classification (GTDB taxonomy): domain Bacteria; phylum Bacillota; class Clostridia; order Lachnospirales; family Lachnospiraceae; genus Mobilitalea. The sequence continues at coordinate 49,706 of JAQZBN010000037.1, read as the reverse complement.
TTGTACTCCCAACAATGAAAGATATGAAAAATAATGTCTATACCCATGTTCCTATGTTACAGGATGGGAAAGTCATTGGTGTATTTAGCGACAATTCTCTATTCTCTTATATACTGGAAGAGGAGATTGTTAGTATTGACAATGCAACGAAGTTTTTGGATATTAAGAAATACTTACCTCTCGACCGGCATCCTTCCGAAATATTTCGTTTCGCAAAATATGATGATTTGTTGTCCGATATAGAAACGTTGTTTGAAGTAACCTTTGACCATAAGGAACGAATTGGTATGGTATTCTTAACAGAAAATGGGAAAGAGACGGAAAGGATACAAGGAATTCTAACTCCATGGGACATAATTGGGAATTAAACAGAGTAAGGATAACAATAGAATAGTGAAAAATAGGAAAGCATTAGTAAGCATTAGAAGCAATAGTAAACACCTGCAATGAATAGTAAACACCTGTAATGAATGGTAAACACCTGTAATGAATAGTAAACACCTGTAATGAATGGTAAAGTACCAGCAAAGAATAGTAAAGTACCAGTAAAGAAGGTAAAGCAATCATAATCGATCATAAGAATCCTTAATAAGAACGGAAGGATGGAAAAGAAAACTCTGATGGTAAACATAGCAGAGTTTTCATTTTCCATCTTTTTTATTACAATAAACTCAATGTTTCCATTTTCAGATAAAAGAAAGAGATATCTCATAAAAATTGAACGATTTTATCTAATTTTATAGAATACTATTGGCAGAAAACATATAATAGTATAGAATACGAAATATAGGATAAAATGTCAAATTTAATCACTTGTGATTGATATAAGAGATTCAAAGCATGAATTCATGAAAATGTGGGGTGTTATAGTGACAAAAAAGACCGGTAAGAAAGTTAAAATATTCGTAGTTGTAGTAATATCTTTGTTATTTATTCTACTGCACAAATCAGCTTATGCAAAGAATCCAAATGAAATTAAGAATATCTTAATCTTAAATTCCTACCACCAGGGATTAGACTGGACAAAGGAAGAGGCCAATGGAATTGTGGATACTCTAAAGAATAGCAATCATAATATTGCAACTTTTATTGAGTATATGGATTGGAAGAATTACCCTACAGAATTGAATCTAAATTATTTATATGATTACTATAAATATAAATACGAGCATAAACAAATTGACATGATTATAACAACAGACGATGCTGCTTTGAAATTTGCGCTTGCCCATCGAAGAGAGTTGTTTTCTGATGCCACTATTGTATTTTGCGGTGTAAATCAGGAAGGTGCTCAAACTATAACAAAAGGATATACAAGAGTTACCGGGGCAATTGAACTTATCGATCCCACGAAAACCATACAGATTGCGTTAAACATTACGGAATCTTTAAAAAATATCTATCTTATATATGATAATACGGAAAGTGGATTGTCGACTGGGAAAATTATAACGGATAAAATTAATTTGGCATTTCCGGAATTAAATATTATACCCTGTAATAATCTTGCCTATGGACATTTGATCAAGGAAGTTCAAGAATTAGGACAGGAAAGTATTGTATTAGTTACTACTTATTATCGTGATGTAAATAATAGATTCATTGATATGGAATATGCCAATAGGGATGTCAGCAGTAATAGTGCTGTTCCTGTGTATCAATTGTATGATTTTAGTATCGGTAGCGGGGTCCTGGGAGGATCCATGATCAGTGGAAGATTGCAGGGAGAAAGTGCAGCTGATCTTGCGATACGTATCTTGAATGGCGAAAATATTGAGGACATTCCAATTAGTACACCGGAATCCTATCGAACAATATTTGATTATAAACAGCTAGAACGGTATCATATCTCAATGAAAGAGATACCAAAAGATAGCGAAATCATGAATAAACCATTTTCTTTTTATGAAACTTATAAGACCTTGGTAATATCAGTCGTTATCTCATTTGCTATATTGATTTGCTTCGTTGGTATCCTGCTATTTTATATACGGATGATTAACCGCATGAAAAAGAATTTAACGGAGAACCATGAAGAATTGACTCAGCTTTATGAAGAACTCACAGCATCGGATGAAGAGATGAGGCAGCAATATGATCAGATTGTTATGAATAATGAGAAGATTCGAATAGGAGAAGAGAAGTTAACTTTTTTGGCATATCACGATTCGTTAACGGGATTACCCAATAAATTATCCTTGTATGAGAATGCGAAAAAAAGGTTCCATCGCAATAGGAATACGTCAGCACTGTTCTTTATTGATATCGATAATTTTAAAAATGTGAATGATACTATGGGTCACACTTTTGGTGACCAGTTAATTGTAAAAGTTAGTGACAGATTTTGTACCATTTTGGATCAGAAGAAAACGATTTATCGGCTAAGCGGTGATGAATTTATCATGATTGTAGAGGAAATGAATGAGATTAGCGAAGTGGAGCAATTCGCATCCCATATTCTTAATGTATTTCGTGATGAATTTGAGATTCAAGAGTATATCCTTCACATTAGTCTTAGTATTGGAATTTCACTCTTTCCGCAGCATGGGAGTAGTTTAGATGAATTATTAAAATATGCGGACATTGCAATGTATCAGGCAAAAGAAGCAGGAAGAAAAAGCTTTATGATCTATGACCAACGAATGAATGAAGTTTTTACGGAACGAATGAATATAGAAAAGCAGTTGGAAAATGCATTGGAGCATGAAGAGTTTATTCTGTTTTATCAACCACAGCTAGACATAAAAACCAATAAGGTAACTGGGTTTGAGGCTTTGCTTCGTTGGAGAAATCCTGTTCTTGGAAATGTCTCTCCGGTACGTTTTATTCATATTGCCGAAGATACGCATATGATAATTCCAATCGGAACTTGGGTACTTAAAAGCGCTTGCGACTTTTTACACCGGTTAAATCGATTAGGATTTCAAGATCTTACAGTGTCCGTTAATATATCGATTCTACAATTATTGCAATCGGATTTTTGTGATATTGTAAATCAAACCATAAAATATTATGAGATACAACCGCAAAATCTGGAATTAGAGATTACAGAATCAATCCTAATGGAATCTTTTGAACGAATTGGATCTAAGTTGGAAGAGCTTTGCGCAAAAAACATTAAGATAGCACTGGATGACTTTGGAAAAGGTTATTCCTCCTTAAACTATCTTAAGCAGTTACCAATTACGACTTTAAAAGTAGATAAATCTTTTATTGATCATATTGTAGACAAGAAAGGAGATACTTTGACCGGACATATTGTATCCATCGGGAAAAGTATGGGAATGTGTGTCATAGCGGAAGGCGTAGAGCATCAAGAGCAGCTAGAATATTTAGCAGAACACGATTGTGATAAAATTCAAGGATATCTATATAGTAAACCAGTACCGGAAGAAGAGCTAATAAAGCTTTTGCAGTGGGATAGATATGAAATATAGAAGGATACAATGAGAAAAGGGAAGATAAACTTCCCTATCAAATCAAAAACCTTTATCTTACTTCTCTCGCTGGCATTTCTGCTGGGATTGGAGGGGTTGCAGTGGAAGGACCTGGTTGTTCAATCTCAGGAGTGTTAGTATTATTGTTTTGATAATTATTATCTGAGTTGTTATCGTTTTGTAATCCGGTTCTCTTAGTTGGAGTTGCTTTGTTATTATCCATTTTGTCCATTTTGTTTATCTCCTTTTCTTAGTGCGTTATTATTGTCTGTAGAAAAGGAAAAAGTATTCACGCATTTAACCTTCTAAAACCCATAAGCATTTACAAAAGTAAAAGGTTAGCATCACCTGATATTGTGTGTTTTCCACATTGATCAAACAACAAAAGGTTTTACAATCGAACTTATCCTTGGTATATTCAATACCAACAACCTTAAAGGTATTTTCGGAACTGTCGTCGGAAACATAACGAATGTATACTGGTTGAAAACGGCCGTCTACTGCAAAATTTACGATTACTGCAACCGGATGGTTTCCGGTGAAATTTGAATAACGATTTCTTTTTATGGAATAGTTAAATATCATCTTGATCACCTCATGATGATATTATAGCAAACATATGTTTGGATTTCAATGGTGCTTGATTTCCAGTAGGTTTTTCTAAAATCTTTTCCGACTCGATAGAATTGATTTATTATATACTGGATGAAAGCTTATTTGCTGTTAATAAGAATACATTCTGGCACATTTCGATTTCGCTAATCGGAATTCTTCCTATTTTATCTTTTTCGAATAAAAAATTATAATCTGGATTACAGGATTGAAAGTATTCGATTGCTGTAGGTGAGGCACCCATCAAAGCTTTCGTAAGGATATCTTCTTTTAATTGCAAAAAAATCAACCGTACCTTATCCGATGAGAGTGTTATAAGCTCTTCAAAATCATAGATAGGATTTTGATCCGTGTTTTCATTCGAATTTATATTGATGCAATATTTTTGAAGGTTTTGTAGATGGGATATTTCTTCTTGAAGACTTAGGATTCGCTTTTCAATGATAGATTGCATCGTATCCTTATGATTGAGCAAAGTATGAATATCAGCGATTGATATTCCGAGGCTTCGATATAGCTTTATTTCCTGTAATGACTTGATATCATTTTCTGAATAATCTCTGTATTGATTTGCTGGATTTCTCGATGGCTGCAGAAGGCCTTCTTTTTCGTAATATCGAATATTTCTACAACTAATTCCCGTAAGTTTTTCTGCGTCCTGTATTTTCATATGTAACACCTCCATAGTGTATTAAACACCTTTCAGTAGATAGAATGTCAAGGAAATTTCTATTATTTGAAAGTTTTTTGTATAAGAATGATTTTATATTAAGATATAATCTGAACTCCGGTATGAAAGAGGTTATACCCTTCAGATTAATCCTCATGGGATCAATCTTATATTCACAAGTTTTCTTAAGCTCTTTCTATAGAACCATGAGATCTATTCAGAATCGTTCTTAGCTTTAGCATCATTCTTATCATCCTTAGAATCACATAAAGCTTCTCTGGCAAGAATCGTAGCAAGGGTATCGCCTAGTTGGGAGAAAGTAGCTGCCAGTAAATTAAGCTCATCTTCATCATAACATTTTGTTAAAGCACAGGCTATAGCTGTTATATAAGTAACGAATTCGCAGGATTGCATTTTGATCACCTCGTTATAATATATTCACCGTTTTATGAATGGTTGATAACTATATTCTATAATATTCCGACCATATCAATTGATGTTATAAATACCAAGGCGGTATATTTATCACGGTAAAATGGTGAAAATTTATGGGAAAAAGAATGGTAATAACTGACAGCATAATAACGAGGAAATCGATTGATTTTATCTGAACTATTGGTAAAATGGAATTAACAGAATAAAGTATTTAAAGGCTTATATCAGCGGGTCTTACCTCTTATTCACAGGTATTTGAGATTACATAAAGAAAGGAAGAAACCCTATGGAACATAAGGAAAACAGAAAGCTGCACTATTATCATTATATTCTTTCTATTGTATTCATGTTATTCGCCATTTGCTTTATCTTACCCCAAACCATACAAGCAGAAACCGTTAGTGTAAGTAATACGAAGGATTTTAAGAGCAAGCTTCAGGAAGCCGTGGAGCAAAAAGTAAGCTCTTTTCAGATTAAAGTTACGAATTACTCAAAAGATAGATATTCAGAGAAAGTGTTTGATACTATGGTAGATGAATGTGAAATCTCTACAGCAGTGAACAAAAATTATATATTTACCTATTCCTGTTCTATATCAGGATCCGGAAGTACATATACTTATCGCTTTCAACTTACTTATACACCGTTAGATGGTCTTGGTAAACCAATCGTTGTTTCGCAAGAAAGTGAGCTACGAAAAGCATTATCGGATGCAGTAAAGACAAAAGCAGATAAGCTTAGCATTATCAAATATAACTATAGCGGTAAAAACGAAGAGGAACTGCTAAAAAGCATAAATAATTCATATCTTCTGGAACAAGGGTATTATGGTACCAAAAGCGGTGTAACGAATTATCCTTCCTTTGATAATATTAAAATTCAAACCCTAAAACTAACCTATGAGCTAACGGATATGAAAGCCTATCCGATGATAAAAACCTATGAGGAACTTCTTGATTATATCGAGCAGCAAACAGGAAATAAGAAGTATCGCCTTCAATTTATTATTAAGGATTACGACCCGAAGGAATTTTATCTGGGAAAAGCGTTCTATGAAATTGATCATAATTTAGCGGTAAAACGAGGATATTCCACAAAGTTAATTACTGGATCCTATACGGATACAACGGATGCAATTTTTGATTATTATTTGTCTTACCCGCAATGTACGAAGGCGGATGATCTGAAGAAGAATGGATTGGTCCTTACTAGTTCAAAAGAATGGTATCAAAGAGCTTATGAGTGTCTAGAAAATATGGAGTATGAGTTGGGTGTAAATACCTTATATTCCTATCCTTATGGAAAAGAAGCTATGCAAGCTGTAGAAAATCATCCGGAGTACATATATGACTTTTATGTAAGCTATAGTAGTACTCAGGTCTCTTATCGCAGTTATTATAGTAAACAAGAGATTAAGGAGATGAGAAATGCGGTAGATGCAAAGGTAAGCAGTATTATAACAAAAGTAATAAAGAAGAATATGACTGATCGGGAGAAAGCGAAAGCAATCCATGATTATATCGTCACTAATTGTGAATACGACTATAAAAATTATAAGAATAATACCCTTTCTCCCGAAGTTTATACTGCTTATGGCGCATTGATTAATAAAAAGGCAGTTTGCCAAGGATATTCTGCGGCATTTAATTTACTTGCCAAAGCAGCAGGTATCAAGAGCATTACAGTGAGCGGAACTGCCGGTGGACCTCATGCCTGGAACTTTGTATTGATAGATGGGAAATATGTATATATTGATACGACCTGGGACGATCCGGTGTATACGGATGGAAGTAGCTCAAAGACCATTTCCTATAAGTACTTTGCAGTATCTGCAAAAACATTGGCAAAGGATCATACTTGGGTCACCAAGGGACTAAAAACCTATGTTAATCTTATGTGAGTTAATAAAATCCATCATAATTGATAAAGGTTAGTGCAACGAGCGGAAAGTAATTTTATTCTATAATCCATTGAACACACAATAACAATGAAAAAGGTGCTGCAAATGATGTAGCACTTTTTTCATTGTTATTGTGTGTTTACTTTATTACGAAGAGCATTGAACTGCTCTTTCAACGCATTCATCTGTTCGCTGATGTTAACCAGATGAGTATTTTGATCCTCAACGGATGCGCAGATCTCTCTGCAGTAGCGAAAAATCTCTCCATTTTCATAGGGGAGAGATTTTACATAAGGCCTGTTGTATCCATTACTGCGCATTTAATTCATCGAGGATATGTTTACGAAGTTCGTCATTTACTTCTTCTCGAAGCTCTTGCTTTACCTCTTTTACACGGTCGTTATAATAATTTGTCACGATAGTTTTTAATCGTTGTTCCTCACCGTCCATAATATCATCGAGTTCTTCTAATAAGACATCCAGATAAGACGTAAGTTCCTGGTCAATCCTCAGTTTTTCCTGATCGATATGCTGCTCAACTTGTCCTACTACATGATTTGTTGAAGAAGTTATGTAGGAATCAATCCGCTCATTTTTATTTTCTACCAGCGCTTCCGTATTGGAATTGATGGTATCAAAAAAGGTGGGCATTTTGTGATCAAATACTAATTGTATCATGGGAAGTAGATCGCTTTGGATATATTGTGAAGCGTAGACAGGTACACTTCCGATTAAGAAACTAAGGATAGCTAACGTTATGATCCATCTTTTACTATGGGGTCTGTTCATAATTTATTTCACCTCTATAAGACTGTAGCACAGGATAACAGTTGTTATCAATAGTAAATGATTTACAGTTAAAAAAAGATGGAGTAATAATGGAAAAATGTCTGGTAAATAATAGTAATTAGTTATCAATTAAGATATAATAAGGGCAATAACATAGATACTGATGTTATAAATAAAAAATGTAAGGAGGATTAGAATTGAAAAAAGCAATCATTGGTTCAACTTTTTTGCTATCCGGTATATTAGTTTCTATGAGTATACTGATTACTGGTGTGATACTAGAACCAACGGTGGGAAGTTGGAATGGTTCAAGATTATTGACAACAATTTCTGTGAAAGAACTTTCAGTGCCATTTGCTATAGGAATCATATTAAGCATTATTGGACTTCTTATTTTAATAATTGAGTTATGTAATAAGAAAGATAGGACAGCATAAGAATGATTGCTTCTAAGAGTGTTTAACATATCAAATGTATGAAGTAACATTTAAAAAAATAGGACAATCTTTGGAATAAAGCAATATAAATCAAATATTAACACACGTAGCAATACAAAAATAGTAAGGTTATTATTATAATTACCAATATAAAGTACAGGGGGTAGAATGTAGTATGAAATATGGACATTTTGATCATGAAAAAAGAGAATATGTAATAGAGCAAGTAGATTTACCGACATCCTGGACCAATTACCTCGGAGTGAAGGACTTGTGTGCTGTTGTAAATCATACAGCAGGCGGGTATATGTTTTATAAATCCCCGGAATATCATAGAATTACACGTTTTCGTGCCAACAGTGTGCCCATGGATCGTCCGGGTCATTATGTGTATCTTAGGGATGATGATACGAAGGATTACTGGAGTGTTTCCTGGCAACCGGTAGGAAAATCTTTGGAGGAAGCAAAATATCAATGCCGCCATGGTTTGTCCTACACAAAGTATATCTGTGAGTACAATAATATTGAAGCTTCCCAAACGTTATTTATTCCGCTCGATGATCCGGTTGAGATTTGGGATGTGAAGATTAAGAACAATGATTATCTGCCAAGAAATATCAGTGTATTTTCTTATTGTGAATTCTCTTATCATCATATAGATATGGATAATCGTAATTTTCAAATGAGTAACTATGCAACCGGTTCTTCCTATGAAGATGGTATTATTGAATATGATTTATTCTATGAGGAATTTGGTTATCAGTATTTTACTTCTAATTTTGAACCGGATGGCTTCGATTGTTTAAGAGATAGGTTCATTGGACTATACCGTACCGAGAATAATCCGATTGCCGTAGAACGAGGCGAATGTGGTGGTACCTTTGAAAAAGGGAATAACCACTGTGGATCCTTACATAAAAAACTTACTCTAGCTCCCGGAGAAGAAGTAAGAGTTATCTTTCTCTTAGGAGAAGGAAGACGAGCTGCAGGAGCTATGATCCGAAGCAAATATAAAAATTTGTCCCAAGTGGATGCTGCATTTGATCAGTTAGCAAATTTTTGGGATGAGAAATTAAAGAAACTCCAGATTACTACACCGAATAAAGGTATGAATACTTTGATCAATACCTGGAATTTATATCAGGCAGAAATTAATATTATGTTTTCTCGTTTTGCTTCCTTTATCGAAGTGGGAGGAAGAACCGGTTTGGGTTACCGTGATACTGCGCAGGACGCTATGATGGTACCTCATTCGAATCCTACAAAGAGCCGCCAGCGCATCGTGGAATTGTTAAAGGGGTTGGTATCCAAAGGATACGGACTGCATCTGTTCCAACCGGAATGGTTTGATCCCGATAATGAAGTAAAGCCCTTCAAATCTCCAACCGTAATTCCAACACCGAATAAGAATGATCTGATTCATGGAATTGATCAAGCATGCTCCGATGATGCCTTATGGTTGGTAAGCACTATCGTAGAATATATTAAGGAAACCGGTGAAGTAGCTTTTCTTGATGAGAGCGTAACCTATGCTGACGGTGGATCCGGTACGGTATATGAGCATATGACCAGAATCCTTGATTTCTCTTATGAACAGGTAGGCAGCAATGGGATATGCAAAGGTCTTCGGGCGGATTGGAATGATTGCTTGAACCTAGGTGGGGGTGAAAGTGCTATGGTTTCCTTCCTGCATTATTGGGCTTTAGGTAATTTCTTAGAATGTGCTTCTTATCTTGGCAGAGCAGAGGATATTGAGAAATATACAAAGATGAGAGAACAGGTAAAGAGTGTTTGCGATAAGGAACTTTGGGATAAGGATTGGTTCATCCGTGGTGTAACAAAGAATGGAAGAAAGATCGGGACTAGTGAAGATAAAGAAGGTAAGATTCATTTAGAATCCAATGCTTGGGCAGTGCTATCCGAAGCAGCGACGAAAGATCAGGGAATCAAAGCTATGGATTCTATTTATAAATATTTATATACTCCATACGGAATTATGTTAAATGGACCATCCTATACTGTGCCGGATGAAGATATCGGTTTTGTTACCAGAGTATATCCTGGCCTTAAGGAAAATGGAGCAATCTTCAGTCATCCAAATCCATGGGCATGGGCGGCGGAATGTAAATTAGGCAGAGGCGATCGTGCTATGAAATTCTATGACGCCCTAAGTCCATACAATCAAAATAATATGATTGAAGTCAGAGAAGCGGAACCTTATGTTTACTGCCAGTTCATCGTAGGCAAGGAACACACGGCATTTGGCCGGGCAAGACATCCTTTTATGACAGGTACAGCAGGCTGGGCTTATTTTTCAGCAACCCGCTACATGCTGGGAATCCGTCCACAATTTGACCATCTGGTCATTGATCCTTGTATTCCTGCCGATTGGAAAGAATTCAAGGTGGATCGAGAATGGAGAGGCGCAATGTATCATATCACCGTATTAAATCCAGATGGTGTTATGAAGGGTGTTAAATCCATAAGCTTAAATCAAAACGAAGTACAGGAAATTAAGGCACAGCCAAAAGGAAGCAGCAATGATATTGTAGTAATCATGGGATAACTAAGACCAAAGGAGGTTGCAGGATGATAAAATTTGGTACAGGTGGTTGGAGAGGAATCATTGGAGAGGATTTTACCAAATCCAACATACAGAAGCTAGCGAAAGCAATGGCTTTAAAGATGAAGAATGAAGGGGTGGCCGATAATGGTATCACCCTAGGATATGATAGAAGATTTTTATCCAAAGAGGCCATGCGCTGGGCAGCAGAAATATTTGCAGCTGAAGGAATTACCTCCTACCTTATCAATCGTTCGTCGCCAACCCCCCTCATTATGTTCTATGTTATGAAGCATGAACTACATTATGGAATGATGATAACGGCGAGTCACAATCCTGCCATTTATAATGGTATCAAGGTATTTACCTTTGGTGGCCGCGATGCGGATGAGACCCAAACGAAGGATATTGAAAACTACATCTCTGACATCGAGGATGAGGATGTAATAGGAATGGAATATGCGAATGCATTGGAGCAGGAATTAATCTATGAGATAAACCCGTTAAATGAATACCTGGATAATATCATTGACACGATTGATATGCAGGCGATTCGCGATAGAGGTCTTCGAGTTGTGTTAGATCCTATGTATGGAGTGAGTGAGACTTCGCTAAAAACAATCCTTATGACTGCCAGATGTGATGTAGATACCATTCATGAACGCCATGATACCTTATTTGGCGGAAAGCTTCCATCACCATCAGCCCTTACCTTACGTAGTTTGATTAATCGGGTAAATGATCGCAAGAGTGATATTGGTATAGCAACGGATGGAGATGCTGACCGTATCGGAGTAATTGACGATACGGGCAGATTTCTGCATCCCAATGATATCCTAGTTCTCTTATATTATTATCTCGTAAAATTTAAAGGATGGCATGGAGCGGTGGTTCGTAATATAGCAACCACCCATATGTTGGACCGGGTTGCAGAAAGCTTTGGGGAGAAGTGCTATGAAGTACCGGTTGGATTTAAATATATCTCTGCAAAAATGAATGAAACCAACGCTATTATTGGTGGAGAATCCTCCGGAGGCCTAACAGTCCGCGGCCACATTAACGGGAAGGATGGCATCTATGCTGCTGCACTTCTAGTCGAGATGATGGCAATTACCGGCAAGAAGCTTTCAGAGATCATGGCAGAGATCGAGCAGGAATATGGTTCTATCTATATGGAAGAAAGAGACTATACCTTTACTCATGAAAAGAAAGATAAGATTTTTCATATCTTATTAATCGATAAATGTCTCCCGGATATGCCTTTTGAGATAGCAAAAGTTTCCTATCTGGATGGCTGTAAGGTTTATTTTAGGAATGGTGGTTGGATCATCGCAAGATTTTCCGGAACAGAACCTCTTCTTCGTATTTTTTGTGAGATGCCGATGGCAGAGGATGCAAAACTTCTTTGCGAGTGCTATGAGAAGTTTTTAGAGATATAATACTTGAGGGAGTATAGAATTATCATTGATACATGTTAAGGATATGAGTGTATGATAAGCACGATGGACAAAAGAGAACAATACCCCGATTGGGAAATCACATATTATATAATAACAATCGCTAAGAATTCATCCACTTTGCGATGTTCATTGTAGTGTTTTATAACACGAATAGGCCTTTAAAAGAGCAGTAGAAGCATCTGATCCATTGCATTATGCAATCTAGGAATCAGGTAAGCAACTGCTCTTTTAATTTTCAGAAAATCCATGGAAAAAATATGTAGAAATTGTAATTGATATATACAAATTATCAAAATGATATGTTAAAATGTAAAGTATATAAATGAAATACATCAGTTTTTAATTGTACTCTAAATAACTTCCTTCTAAGGAGAAATTGATACGATGAAATTCTCATTTCATTCAATAAAAGTAAAAAAGTCTCCAATTTCCTTAAGGCGCAGATTATTATTTTTGGTAGCAATTTGTTGGATCCTTCCGGTATTATTCATATTCTTATTCGTCACGATATCTTACCGCAACAGCATCATTGAGAAAACTGAGATCCTCATGGAAGAATGGGCGAAAAATTTTACCTCCTATCATGCACAAAAAATCGATGAAGCAATTGTGATATCAAAAAAGTCTTCCTACGAACGGATCATTGAAGAAAACTGGAAGTTCTATATGGCAGGGCAAATCAACGAAGCAGAGTTTCATGGAGCCATCGTTGGGAATTTAAAAAGCAAATACTACAATGACACGCGATTCGCTATGTCGGTATTCTATCTCAGCGATAATACTGATAAATTATACTACCCCTCCGGTCAAGCCATTTCTTATATCAACACCTTCGTTCGTGAGGTAAAAGATGAGGCACTTAGAATTACAAATCAAGACACATCCGATGCCCATGTCAAGGTAATCAATGGTCGAATTTATATTATTCGTAATCTTTACACTACAACCAACTATACTAAATTTGGAACCCTTGTGGTGGAACTAAATCAGGATCGTCTTTTTGAACAGAAGACCAGAAATGATGATTATGAGCTGGGATTTTATATTAATAATACAGGCTCCTTTGTACTCTGTGATAAAACATTGGGAGAGGCCAGTAAACAGGATATCCTAAAAAGATTGTCAGTAAAGTATTCCAATCAGGCTAATCGGAAATTGACAATCAAAAAGGATGGAGTATATACCGGTCTGTTATATCAGCAAAAGTTCGAGGACTATCATCTGGGTACGATACTGGTCGCCAATGAAGATACAATTTATTCTGAGTTAAATGATGTAAGAAATATCATTATTCTTATCCTGATCATTATTATTCCGGTCTTTATCTATATGATATATTTTATTGCCCGCCACATCACTGCACCGATGAAGAGAATGATTGCGGCATCAAAAGAACTGGAACAAGGTAATATCGGTGTTCAGATACAGGGAGAACCGATGCCAAACGTTGAATTTACGTATCTTCTGGAATCCTTTAATCGAATGTCCTCAGAAATTAAGTTTATTATCGATTATGCTTACAATGAGGAGCTTGCCAAACGGGAAGCTAAGATTATTGCTTTACAGTCTCAAATTAATCCTCATTTCTTAAACAATACCCTGGAGATGATGAATTGGCAGGCGAGAATGGCAGGGGATGTGGAAGTAACAAAGATGATTGAAGCACTGGGAACTTTGCTTGACTATACCATGGATCGATCGAATAAAAAGTTAATTGATTTATCGGAAGAGCTTCGCTGCGCCGATGCGTATTTTTATATCACATCCATGCGGTTTGGCCAGCGACTTAGGGTGGAGAAAGAAGTGGATCCTTCCTTATTGCAGATAAAAGTACCACAGCTTATTCTGCAGCCAATTATAGAGAATGCAGTAGTCCACGGCGTAGAAGTAGTCAAGAGTGGAACCATCCGATTGAAAGTGTATAAGGAAAATGATTGTGTTGTACTCCAGGTACTCAACACCGGAAAGAATATGACTCAGAAAGACCTAAAAAGGGTGCAGGATATCCTAGATGGCAAGAAGGAAAATCTAAGCGAGGACGGAGTCCATGTATCGCTTGGAATTCGCAATGTAAATGAAAGAATAAAACTCATCTATGGGGAGGGGTATGGGCTTACGATCATGCCTACGGAGAATGAGAATGAAGTAGCATCCACAATAACGATACCTTGTGAACCCTGTGAAGATCCTGAAAAAGGAAAATTAATGAAAATACTTCTCGATAAATCGATTTAATTGTAGATTTCACTAATTTTAATTAGAATTTTGTCTACAAGATAGCAAGAATGTACAAATAATATCAAGATATTCTAATGATTTCTATAACGAATAAATTTATAATAGGTATATGCTGAATAAGTATATACTATTGCTGGTAAGTAGCTACAACATACAGGAGGGAAGCCTTCTTAACAGGATGGGGGATTATTTTTTTATGAAGAAGATGAAGAAAATTCTTACCATGGTATTAGCAGTAGTCATAATCGTATCGCTTAACACTTCCTGCAGAATGAAAAGTGATGATGAGGAAGTTTCAGCAGATGGCAGTGAAACAGAAGAGGAAGAGAAAATCCCGGTTACTTTAACAACCGTATCCATGTATGGGGGAACGGACCCCAATGCACAGAATTATCAAGCGATTTGTGCTAAGTTCATGGAGGATTATCCTTACATAACAATTGAAGATGACTCACAGACGGCAGATCAGGAATGGAAAACGAAGGTAGCGGCTGATTTTGCGGTTGGTAATGAACCGGATGTGATTCAATATTTCATTGATGCCAATGCCAGCGATGTCTTGGCAGCGAATAAGTTTGTTACTGTAGAAGAGATCAGAAGTGTGTATCCTGACTATGCAAACAATATACTGGATAGTGCTTTAGAGAAAGCAACAAACCCGGATGGTATTTTACGGGCAGTACCGACTACCAGCTACTGGGAGGGATTGTTCTGTAATAAAGATCTTTTTGACCGATATGGACTTGATTTGCCGACCGATTGGGAGAAGATGGTCAAAGCAATTGAAGCCTTCAAGGAGAATAAGATCATACCAATTGCAGTATCCTTAAGCAATGTTCCCCATTACTGGGTTGAATTTTTAATGCTTTCAGCGGCAGGACCGGAAAGCTATTTAAAGGTACCGACAGTTGCACCGGAGGACTGGGCAAAAGGTCTTGATATGTTTAAGACTTTACGAGATATGGGAGCATTTCCGGTGGACACAGATACCATAGACAATGATATGGCCCGTGTATTATTTAAGAACAAACAAGCAGCGATGCAGTTAGAAGGCTCCTGGTATGCTGGAGGTATTCCGGATCAGAACAATACGGTACTGGTTACCTTTCCTACCATCCCCGGTGGAAAAGCTCAGGCGGGTTCGATTGTCGGAGGTATTTCCTCTGGATTTTATGTCACAAAACAAGCATGGGAAGATCCGGATAAGAGAGTTGCAGCAGTAAAATTTGTTATGGCACATACCAGCAAAGCATCTATTGCAATATACTCCGGTGGTAATGGTCAAGCAGCCGCAGAGGTGGAACCTTTAAGATCCATGACCCCTCTCGCAAAATCCGGATACAATTACAGCAATGCAGCAACCAATGTATGCGCTCCGACCGATTCTAGAATTTCCCAGGAAGCATATAATACATTAATCAATGGAATTGTAGAACTATCCAACGGATCAATATCTTCCATTGATCTTTTAAATCAGGTATTAGAAATAAATGCAAAATAAAAGAATATGGTAAGCAGCGGGGTTTATCATCTACCCCTCTGCTTTTTTATAAAAATTACAGGGGATATAACACCAGCCTACGCGAAAAACATGAGAAGAGATACATATAGGTTAACATTTATTTATATTGATCAATAGGGGGAAAAGAACAATGTATAAAGTGATAATCATTGATGATGAACCTATCATAGTAGAAGGACTTTCGAGAACCATACCCTGGGAAAAATTCGGGTGCCAGATTGTAGCAACCGCATACGATGGCATGGAAGGTACGGAAGCAATCCGGAAGTTTAAACCCAACATCGTAATCTCTGATATCGCTATGCCGGGACTCGATGGGTTGGCTATGGTAGCTGGAATCAAATCGGAATTTCCTGATCTTGAGATCAGTATATTAACCGGTTATCGTGTATTTGATTATGCTCAAAAAGCAATTAAGTTAGGTGTGACAAGATTTATATTAAAGCCCTCCAATATGGAAGAATTGGAAGAAGCTATTGTTGCCATGGGAAACAACCTTAAGGCAAAGAATATTACTGAGGAGAGTCATACCAGTAACGAAGGCCATGAATCTTCAAAATCAGAGAATGCTGCCAGCAGCTTTATCGTAAATAATGCAATCGGATACATCGAGAAAAATTATGCCAGAAAGCTTACACTTTCTGATGTAGCGGAAAAGACTTATGTTAGCCAGTGGCATTTGAGTAAATTATTAAATCTACATACGGGACAGAATTTTTCTGAAATATTAAATGATATAAGGATTAGAGAGGCGAAGGAACTGCTTAAGAATCCATCTTTACGGATTGGGGATGTGGCAGAAATGGTGGGTTATGTAGATATGGCCCATTTTTCTAGAATGTTTAAGAAAATTTTAGGTATACCGGCAACGGAATATCGAAATACTGTATCTGCGAAAGAAATAGAATAAGAGAATAGATGGATCAATATTATGATTATATTTACCTATTTCGACAGAAAATGAAAAATTAGATGGAACTAAAGGAACAATTGTAGTATAATCTGGATTGCAGACTGGGAAATAAGCAATAGTGAGGTAAAGCTATTGTTTATACAAAGCAAAAAATACTTAAGTACACAAAGTTAAGCTGAAGCTAAACTACAGAGATTTCAAAGATGCTTAAGTATAGTATGAGTCAGCGGTTAAATATACAGAGAAAAGACAGATGCTTAGACCACTAATGTTTAGTATCTTAGAAGAACGTAAATTGAAAGCAGAGGTAGCACAACATATGATTATTTATAAGGAAAAAGATTATAAAGATATGAGCAGAAGAGCTGCAAATATTATTTCAGCACAGGTTATCTTAAAACCAAATTGTGTTCTGGGTTTAGCAACCGGATCCTCTCCGATTGGAGCTTATAAGCAGTTGATTGAGTGGTATCAAAAAGGAGATATCGATTTTTCCCAGGTACGTACCATTAATCTGGATGAATACAAAGGATTAACAAAGGAAAATTCCCAAAGTTATTATTATTTTATGAATGAGAATTTCTTTAAGCATATTAATATAGATCCTCAGAATACAAATATACCAAATGGTATGGCAGAGGATGATGAAGCAGAATGTGAGAGATACAACCAAGTATTAAAATCCTTAGGTGGTATTGATCTTCAGCTTTTAGGTATTGGTCATAACGGTCATATCGGTTTTAATGAACCGGAGCAGGCTTTTGAAAAGGATACCCACTGTGTAGCATTGCAGGAAAGCACCATCAAAGCCAATTCAAGACTTTTTGAAAATCCAGAGGAAGTTCCAAGATACGCATATACCATGGGTATTAAGACAATTATGCTGGCGAAGAAAATAGTTGTCATTGTCAGCGGAGAAGATAAGGCAGATATTGTACAAAAAGCATTTTTTGGTGCAGTAACACCATCCGTTCCAGCATCCATTTTACAGATGCATAATGATGTGGTTCTAATTGGTGATGAAGCTGCTTTATCAAAGATTGATGTAGATGCGATACGTAATAATGAGAGATAGAAAGAGGCTGATTATATGATTATAAAAAATGCATCCGTATATCAGGAAGATGGTACCTTTCAAACTGGTGACATCTATGTGAAAGAGGATCTATTTGCAAAAGACAGCCCGGATGATCATGTTGTTGATGCGACAAATCTATATGCAATTCCCGGTTTAACCGATATCCATTTTCATGGTTGTGTAGGTTATGATTTCTGTGACGGAACCAAAGAAGCAATTCATAGCATAGCAGAATATCAGGCCAAAAATGGAGTAACTACCATATGTCCGGCGACTATGACCTTGGAAGAAGATACATTAGCGCAGATTCTTCAAACAGCAGCAGAGTATGAAAACGCTGACGGTGCCATCCTTTGCGGAATAAACATGGAAGGGCCTTATGTTTCTGTTAAGAAAAAGGGTGCCCAGAATGCAAGCTTTATCAGAAAGCCCGATATTGATATGTATCATAGATTGCAAAAGAAATCAGGAAACCAGATCAAACTGGTAGCCATAGCACCGGAAGAAGAAGGTGCGATGGAGTTTATCGAGCAGTTAAAGGATGAAGTGGTACTTTCCTTAGCGCATACTGCGGCAGATTACAATATTGCCATGGAAGCCTTTGGGAAAGGTGCCAGTCATGTAACGCATCTCTATAATGCAATGCAACCCTTCTCCCACAGAGAGCCAGGTGTTGTAGGTGCAGCCGTTGATACCCCAAAATGCAATGTAGAATTAATCTGTGATGGAATTCATATACATCCCAGTGTAGTTCGAGCTACGTTTAAGATGTTCGGAGGGGATCGTGTTGTGTTGATTAGTGATAGTATGATGGCAGCAGGCATGCCGGATGGTGACTATTCTCTTGGTGGCCAGGCGGTAAAGGTAGCCGGTAAGAAAGCAACCTTAGAAGATGGTACCATAGCAGGATCCGCAACAAACTTGATGGATTGTGTAAGAACAGCAGTTAATACGATGGGAATAACCTTAGAACAAGCTATAAAGTGTGCAGCAGTAAATTCTGCAAAAGCAATCGGTGTTTATGACAAATACGGAAGTATCACACCGGGGAAAGTTGCTAATCTTGTGCTGCTAGATCAGGATTTAAATATCAAAGCTGTGATTATAAAAGGAAAAATGCTCTCAAACCTGTAAAGGTTTGGGAGTTTTTTGTTCTTTAAATAATTTCATAATAAAAAACCGCATCTGTAGATTGATATAACAGGTTCGTAGTATTTTTTTATCATTAACAAAAAGGATTTTATCTGCTCTAAGGGACGAAGAAGGATGGATTAGGTGCATTTCACACATATTTATAAAATATAGCAACCATATTTTACAAAGGAAAGCAGAACAGATTAGTCGTATTTTTATGTGATTTATTGATATTTTTTAAAAATAGTATGTGATATACTCAAATCATCATAAGAGGGCTATTCCACATTGAAACCAAGGTAACATTGAATTGCTGCATACCATTTTCGAATTTAACCTTAGGTAAGGAAGAAGGAAGGAGATACTATGTTTCAAATTGACATTAACTGTGATCTTGGAGAGGGATTCGGTGCCTATCGGCTTGGGGCGGATGAACAGATTATTCCATATCTGTCTTCTGCCAATATTGCCTGTGGGTATCATGCATCGGATCCTCTGGTGATGATGGAAACGGTTCGCCTTGCGAAAAAGCATGGCGTTCATATTGGTGCTCATCCGGGATTTCCGGATCTTATGGGCTTCGGAAGAAGAAGTATGCTTGTATCAGCAACAGAAGCAAAGGCTTATGTTCTATATCAAATCGGTGCGCTTTACGCATTCTGCAAAAGTCAAGCGGTACCCTTATCCCATGTAAAGCCTCATGGAGCTCTTTATAATATGGCGGTTAAGGATGCTCATCTTGCACAAGCAATCTGTGAGGCAATCCGAGAGATGGATGAAAACCTTGTACTCTTTGCACCGGTTGGAAGCGAGATGCAAAAGGCTGCAGAGAAGATTGGCTTAAAGGTGTACAGGGAAGTCTTTGCAGATCGGGCTTACGAAGAGGATGGTTCCCTTACCCCTAGATCCATGGAAGGAGCTTTGATTACAGATTCTGAAGTGGCAATTAAGAGGGTAATCCGTATGGTGAAAGAAGGGAAAGTCCTTGCAAGAACCGGGAAGGATATTACAATCCAAGCAGATACGGTCTGTATCCACGGGGATGGATCCCATGCTCTAACTTTTGCAAAGCAGATTTATGAGGCATTGCAGAAGGAAGGGATACAAATCACACGGTAACATTATTTCTCAGCCAAATATTCATTCGGAGTACAGCCAAAACATTGACGAAAGGCACGATAAAAAGTCCTTGTACTATCATAACCGGAGGACAAAGCAATTTCTGTAATTGTAGCATTCTTCTCATGGAGCAGCTCCATTGCATGACGGCATCGTAAACCGTTGATATATTCAATGATTTTACAATTAAAGAATTCATTGAAGATATGAGAAAAGCGGCTTTTGCTATAGCCAAACTGCTCAGCAATGATATCTAAACTCAAAGGTTTTAAGTAATTTTCTTGAAGATAGATAAGGATCTCCTGCGCAAGAGAAGAAAACTTGGTGTTTGGTATATCAGTTAATCCAACATGGTTTACAAGTAATCCGAGCATGACATAGGTATAACCCTTCACCATATTTTCACGGGCTACGGGGTTCATGTTCTTCGGCATATCACAGATGGCATCCATACAGTATAAGAGCTCCTTCTCAAAGGGGAGATCTTCGACAAGCAGTGTGGAAAAAGTCTTCTTAAGAAAGGTTGCCTTATAAGACGGTATTGAATCAAGCGGGATTGTGAAGATATAAGCAGATGAGGAAGTCTCTGTGGCATAACTGTGAATAAAGTAACTAGGAATGATGATGATACTGTTTTTCTTTACCAGATTGACTTGGCCATTTAAGGTAACTCGTAATTCACCGGAGGTTACGTAAGCAATTTCAATACTGCTGTGAAAATGGGGCCAGAAACTATTGTTATGTACACGCCAGCAAATAGGCTCTTTTTCATTATCTCTAAAATACTCATATGAATAGTTTTTCATGGTAATCCTCCTATACGTAGCATTTTTTGTCACAGTAATTCTATTATGTGACATGACATTGTAGATATAATTCATTATAATGTCTATAGAATAAAATAACAATATCAATATGCTGGAGGTTAAATTATGAATAAATTACGTGTGGGAATTATTGGTTGTGGCGGTATCGCTAACGGAAAACATATGCCAGCCATTAAAAAGGTTGGACTGGCTGATATGGTAGCATTTTGTGACATAGTAGAAGAAAGAGCTCAGAAAGCAGCGAAGGAATTTGGTGCTGAAGATGCAAAAGTTTTTACTGATTATACCGAATTATTGAAGGAAGATTTGGATGCAGTTTATGTATGTACACCAAATCGTTCCCATGCAACTATATCAGTAGCTGCATTACATGCTGGTAAGAATGTAATGTGTGAAAAGCCAATGGCACTCAATTACGAAGAAGCTTGCACCATGGTACAAGCAGCAAAAGAAACAGGTAAAATATTAACCATCGGATATCAAAACCGTTACCGTTCCGATAGCTTATACTTAAAGCAAGAATGTGAAGATGGTGCACTGGGTGAGGTATATTATGCAAAAGCGAAAGCAATTCGTCGTCGTGCTGTACCTACATGGGGCGTTTTCCTCAATGAATATGAGCAGGGCGGAGGACCATTAATCGATATCGGAACTCATGCACTGGACTTAACTCTATGGACCATGAATAACTATAAGCCAAAGTATGCCGTAGGTACTGTATACCATAAGTTAAATCAGGATCAAGATCAGGGTAATGCATTCGGACCATGGAATCCGGAAGATTTCTCTGTAGAAGATAGTGCATTTGGTTTTGTTGTTATGGAAAATGGTGCAACCATTACTTTGGAAGCCAGTTGGGCACTGAATACCTTGGATGTTTTAGAAGCAAAGACCGTTCTCTGTGGAACCAAGGCTGGAGCTGATATGCAAGACGGACTTCGTATCAACGGAGTAAAGCACAATAGACAATATGTGACGAAACCGGACTTAAATGCAGGTGGAGTAGCTTTTTATGCCGGAAAAGATTCTTCTCCGGAAGGGATTGAACAATCCGTATTTTTAAATGCAGTAATGGGAAATGGGGAATTAACTGTATTACCGGAACAGGCAGCAGTTGTTACTAGAATATTAGATGCAATCTATGAATCAGCGAAAACAGGAAAGCCTGTATATTTCGAATAGGAGGAATTCTATGAAGTTAGGTGTTTTGACAGTTTTACTGGGGAGCTTATCCTTAGACGAAACTTGTAAATATTTAAAATCCGTAGGGGTTTCACAGCTTGAGATCGGCTGTGGCGGATATCCCGGAACTGCTCATGCAGATGCAAGAAAGTTCCTGGAGAACCCAGTTTTAATTGATGAGTTTATGGCTACCATTCATAAATATGAATTAGAAATCTCAGCATTTGCATGCCATGGTAATCCAATTCATCCGAACAAAGAGATAGCTAGAGAATATCACGAGCAATTTGAGGCAGCAATCCTTCTCGCTGAGAAGGTTGGTGTTAAGACCATCGTTGGTTTCTCCGGATGCCCTGGTGACTGTGAGACATCACAGTATCCAAACTGGGTTGTAGCCGCATGGCCAAACGAATATCAAGAAGTGAAAGAATGGCAGTGGACTGAGAAGTTAATTCCCTATTGGAAGAAGATGAGCAAATTTGCGAATGATCATGGAGTTACTAAGATTGCATTAGAGCTTCATCCAGGCTTCTGCGTATATAATACCAGCACCCTGTTAGCTCTTAGAGAAGCAGTTGGTGAGACCATCGGAGCTAATGTTGATCCTTCCCACCTCTTCTGGCAGGGAATGGATCCGGTTATGGTAATCCGTTCTCTGAAAGGCGCAATCCATCATTTCCATGCAAAGGATACCGCAATTGATCCTTATATCACCGCGGTGAATGGTGTACTGGATACCCCACGCCTTAGTGAAATGTCCGATCGTCCTTGGTTATTCAGAACCGTAGGTTACGGACACGGCGAAGAGGTATGGAGAAATATATTAAGTGAGCTACGTAAAGTTGGATACGATGGTGTTATCTCAATTGAGCATGAAGATGGTTATATGACATCCAAGGAAGGTCTTGAAAAAGCCATCGAATTATTAAAGAGAACCATAATTTTTGATAGTCAGCAGACAGAGATGTACTGGGCTTAATTGTTTTGTACATAGCTGAAGGAGGATATATGTATAGATTAGGAATAATAGGCTACGGCGGTATGGGCGGATGGCATGCAAAATCCTTACTGGAAATGCCGGACGAATTTGAATTAGTAGGAATTTATGATATTAATCCAGCTAAAATAGAAGCAGCAAGAGAAAAAGGTATTAAGGGTTTTGATTCTTTAGATGAAATTTTAGCAGAAGAATCCATTCAAGCAGTCATCATCGCTACCCCAAATAATTTTCATAAAGAGCTTTCTATCAAAGCATTAGAGGCAGGAAAACATGTAATCTGTGAAAAGCCGGTTATGATGAATTCCGAAGAATTGATTGAAGTAATTGAAGTAAGCAAGAAAACAGGTCGTCAGTTCTCTGTTCATCAGAATCGTCGTTGGGACAAAGATTTTAGAATGGTAAAGAAGACCATCGATGATGGTGTCATCGGAACTCCATTCTACATCGAATCCAGAGTACAGGGCAGCAAGGGTATTCCTGGTGACTGGCGTTGTGTGAAGGAAGCCGGCGGCGGTATGCTCCTTGACTGGGGTGTACATTTGATTGACCAGATTATGTGGATGGTTGACAGCCCGGTAACAGAAGTTTATACTCATATGCTTTCCGTAAAATTCCCGGGAGTAGATGATAATTTTAAATTATTATTACGTTTTGCCAATGGTATGTCCGCACTGGTTGAGGTAGATACCTATACCTTTATTAATCTTCCGAGATGGCATGTCTCCGGAGATGAGGGTACTCTTCAAGTAGATTCCTTTGCATGTGACGGTAGTATCGTAAGAGCGAATACCGTTGAGATGAAATGGGAAGAAGGTATCGTGTATACTGCAGCAGGACCAACCAGAACTATGGCACCAAGACCGGAAGAGACCATTGAGCGTCTGGAACTGCCAGAGTTAGAAACCGATGCAAAAGATTATTACCGTAACTTTATGGATGCTACTGAGGGGAAACAAAAGCTTATGGTAACTCCGGATCAAGCGTTAAGAGTCATGAGAGTAATTGATACCGTATTTGAATCTGCTGAGACCGGATCTTGTATCAAGGTAAATATTTAATTATTGAAAATAGTAAGGGGATGCCCAGGGAGGTATAGTAAATGAAGATAGGATTACAGTTGTATACAGTCAGAGACTCTTATAGTGGACAGCATGAATTTAAGGAAGTTTTACGCAAAGTAAAACAATTAGGTTACGATGGTGTAGAATTTGCTGGATATGTAGGATTTGCAGCAGATGAATTAAAAGAGTTCTTAGATGAAATCGGTCTGGGGGCAATCTCTAGTCATAAAGGATTACATGAGCTGGAGTATAATCTTACAGAGGAGCTGGAATATGTAACGAAATTGGGATGTAAATACCTTGTATGTGCATATGCTCAAACCACGAATCAGGAAGATATGGAGCGTGTAACCAGAATTATGAGTAATGCTTATACGAAGGGTAAAGAATATGGCATTGAAGTATTATATCATAATCATTCCAACGAATTTCTACCTCTTTCCGATGGAACACTGCCGATTAATATGATAAGTGATGTATGCAAGCTGGAGTTAGATACCTTCTGGGCTTTCAATGCACAGGTAGAGCCTTGCTCTTACTTAAGAAAGAATGCAGATAAGATTTCCTTGGTTCATCTAAAGGATGGCAGCTTTGAAGGTAATCCTTGCGCAATTGGAGAGGGTTATAACAATATCAAAGGTATTGTGGCTATGACTGAAAAGCTTGGTAAGGAATGGTTGATTGTTGAAAATGATCATCCTACTCCCGATGGTTTATCCGATGTTGGACGTAGCATTGCTTTTTTAAAAAATAACTAGAGCTTTCAGACCCGATGAAAATCGGAGTTCAATAATAGAAGTGACATGAATATGGAATAAACCTTCCTACTAAAGAGCAGCAGCACACGACCTTATGGGGTCAGGAGCTGCTGTTCTTTTTGTATCATAATATTGGAAAGTTCATCAAATGATGCTGTTATAGAGATAGTGACTCTTTTGAAGCACTGACATTTTTATTGTGATAATTTTTATTTTAATTAGTATATGAACATTTAATGGTGCCCTTGGGGCAACTCAAGTGTCATATAGTTATTTTCATTTTCGTAAATACTGCAGATGTTGAGTATAGGATGAGATAAAAGGACTATCATTAATTACCTAATATAAAGACATTACCATTACTTGTCACAACTTTTGCGCTTCCGTCCTCATTATAAGTGATAGTATAGGGGGTTCCGGCAGGAAGTGTTAATGTATCGCCACCATGCTGAATTACAATATCCTGCTCCTGTGTTGGCATCGAAGTTGGTGTATTTGTTGATGGTGGTGCTGGTGTGTAAGTAGGTGCTAGAGTAGGCGTTGGCGTCACTATGGTAGTTATGGTAGGAGTAGGCGATGGAGTGGGGGATAGTGTTTGTGTAGGTTTTATAGTTGGAGTGGGTGATAGTGTTTGTGTGGGTTTTATAGTTGGAGTAGGGGTAGGCACAGGGGTCATTGTTGGTGCTCTTTGTGTATCCTCCGTCTCAATCACAGCATCATCATCGGTGATTATCTCATCTATTCTTTCTTCTTCTATATTAAATTCTTTACAATCTTGTGCATTCACTAACAGTTGAGCCATTTGTCTGCGTGTAATGTATTTTTTAGGATTAAGATAAGTTTTATCGTCAACCTCAACTAGATCAATCAGTTCGTTAACTACACCGATATTCATATATTTTTCAAGTGATGGTGAAACTTTATCATAATCTTCGATGATTTCATTGAGATCAATTTCGGAATAGACTCCTTCCTCCATAGCTTTATCCGAATCATAACCAAGTGCTTTAACAATCGCAACTAACGCATCTTCACGAGTTAAATATTTCTTTGGTTTAAAGTAATAGCCACTTTTTGTATTATAATAAGTTAAATACTTCTTTTGTAGTTCAATGTACTTTCCGTATTGGTCATCGATTTTTACATCAACAAAAGATACTTTTTTTATTTTGGATACTTCGCTTTGCTGTCCATTGAACTTTGTTAAGATCATAGCAAATTCACCTCTAGTGACATATTTATCAGGATAAAATTTGCTTAGTGTAAGACTCATCCATCCTTGATTTAACACATCTTGAATAGCTTCGTATGCTTCATCATTATCCGTTACGTCTTTGATGGTATACTGCTTTGCCGTAACAGTACTGGGAAGTAATAGACTAGAAAATAATACGATAATTAGGATAATAGACGTTATTTGTCTTTTCATACCGTTCCCCCTAAAATATATGATAATTATTATGATATCGATTATTATACGTTTCTCTTAAGTGCTTATAATAGGATTCTTCCGTTTTTATCTATTGTATCTTAAAACGTTATGCTCCATAACATACTTTCGTTCTTCGATATGGATATCAATGTCAGAGATACCTCCGATTAAAATACTCTATTCACCTCCGACTCTCACAATGAATGAAATGCTTTTCTTATTATATCATGTTATTGATAGATGAATAACGTTTTTGCTCGACAAAAAGCTCTCCACCATAGGTTATCGGAAATAACGATAAATGGAGATTTTGATAAATTAAAATATTGATTATGACGAAAAATGGAGTTAATTTTTGCTACAATATGTAAGAACATGTATGGCAGAAGTATTGTTTGTATGGATTATTAGGGTCAAAAAGAGAAGAGTGGTTAACAAAGAAAATGGATTAATGATAAATGCAAAGTGTAAAAGTGAAGGATTATGAATATTATAGCTATAATAATGAATAATAGCTCATAAATATATAACCAATATGTTAATCTGTTTTTACAGATATTTTTTCTCACGATTATTCTGGCTGGCAGAGGAGATCATGTAAAATCAACCGGAACAATGCTGTATCCATCAAACCATCCAAGTGGCAGCAGGAAGTAGATTTCCAATTCCAAGTTCCTTAAAGATTTCGCATATTGATTTTCTGGTTTTTTCAAGCTGTAAAAGTTGAATAAAACTTAACCAAAATTCATATAACAAAAAATAAAAACGTAAAATGAAAATACAAAACCAGAAAATATTAATTTGACAATCAAGATTATGAATGGTATATTATGTAAAATATGAAAAGGCAAGGAAAAGAAGAGTAAGCGATGGATACATTTACAGAGAACCCTGGGTGCTGAGAAAGGGGATGTTATGAAATTGCCGAAGATGGTCTTGGAGCTGCGCACCGAGAGGAAACTCTAGGCTGCGACGGGTTCACCCGTTATTGTGATAGAGTATCGGATTGACATGGTTATCCCGTACTTGATGAGGTCTATACTGCGAGGTATGGATGAATTGGAGTGGTATCACGAAGCTTAGCTCTCGTCTCTAAATTTATAAATTTGGAGGTGAGAGCTTTTTTGGTACCCTAATAAAGATCCAATATATGGGAAACAATTGCTAAAAAATAAGATTAGAGAAACACAGTAATAGAATAAGATAATAAAATTAGAAAAGAGGCAGAAAAATGAGCAAATATATATTAATTGGAGGAGCATGGCCCTATGCCAACGGTTCTTTGCATATTGGTCATATCGCAGCACTGTTACCGGGAGATGTTATCGCTAGATACCATAGGGCGATAGGAAATAAGGTTGTATATGTTTCAGGAAGTGATTGTCATGGTACACCGGTAACCATTCGTGCAATTCAGGAGCATAAGACACCAAAGGAGATCAGTGATCAGTATCATGATGAATTTGATACAGTGTTTCAGAAACTTGGCTTTCGTTATGACCTGTATGGGAAAACATCATCGGATAGTCACAAAAAATTTGTGACAGATTTTCACCAGACGCTCTATCAAAGTCAGTATGTATACGAGAAGACAATACCACAAGTCTATTGTAATCATTGTATGACATTTCTTACAGACCGTAATGTAATTGGTACCTGTCCGGATTGCGGTGCTGCTGCCAGGGGAGATCAATGCGATGGATGTGGTACCGTATTGGAAGCCGGTAACCTATTACATCCAAAATGCCAAATCTGCGGTGAGAATGCGGTATATCGTGAAACGACGCATCTATATATCGCAATATCAAGATTAGAAGAGGAGTTACGTAACTTTCTGGAGAAACATCCTCACTGGAGGAAGAATGCAATTGCATTTACAAGACGCTATATTGAGGAAGGCTTAAGAGACAGGGCAATCACCAGAGATTTAAACTGGGGAATTGAGGTTCCCTTCGAGGGCTATGAAGATAAGAAAATCTATATTTGGGCAGAAAATGTCCTCGGGTATCTATCCATGAGCTATGAAGTATGCAAAGAAAAGGGGTATGATTTTAATGAATTATGGGGAGAGCAAGCGAAGCATTATTATATTCATGGCAAAGATAATATACCATTCCATACGATCATATTACCATCACTCTTATTAGCTCATGGAGGTCCTTATCGTTTGCCGGATGAGATCATATCAAGTGAATATCTTACATTGGAGGGAAGAAAAATCTCAACCAGTCAAAATTGGGCAATTTGGGCAAAGGATATCGTGGATCGATATGACACAGATTCCTTACGCTATTTCTTTATAGCCAATGGCCCGGAGAAGAGGGATACAGACTTTTCTTGGCATGAATATTTCAATAATCATAATAGTGAGCTCTTAGGAGCATATGGTAATTTTGTGAGTC
The DNA here is from genome assembly GCA_029238935.1 of Herbinix sp. Taxonomy (GTDB): domain Bacteria; phylum Bacillota; class Clostridia; order Lachnospirales; family Lachnospiraceae; genus Mobilitalea. The sequence goes on along the minus strand of JAQZBN010000037.1, from coordinate 20,737 downwards.
GGACCTTAATCTTTGTGCAGAAATATTTTGAGGGTTTGATACCAACGGGAATCTTGGAGGAAGAGATAAAAGATCGATTACAGAACTTATATATAAATATAGGTGATAAGATTGATCAGGGCAATCTAAAAGATGCCTTGAATGAAGTCTTTGATTTTATTCGCCTTACCAACAAATATTATGATACCTGGGAACCTTGGAAAACTAGAAATGATGATATCTCCCAATGTAAACAGACAATATATACTTGCGTTCAAATCATTGCTAACCTGGCAGTCGTTCTTAGCCCCTTCTTACCCATCTCTTCGGAGAAATTATCCGATTGGCTTAATTTATCTGATCAATGGGAGCTTCAATCGGTACCAGAAGGCTATACGATTCCTGAGATAGGTCATTTATTTGAGCGGTTGGATAAAAAAATGATTGAAGAGGAATTAAGTAAACTAAAATAGTAAGTAATTTTGATTACTAGGTTTTTATTCCTTGCATATGCAAATTACCTAATTTGTAATCGTAGTAAACTTTACACATGGTTGATTTTGTTATTGGAATAACTGTAAAAACAATTTTGCGGATTCATGATCTGAATTTATCAGCATAAAAAGAAGGGCTGTTTCTCCCCAAAAGAATTAACGGTGAAACAGTCCCTTTGTCAATCTTATATCGGGTTCCATACTAGGTTTCATAGTATTATCCTCTGTCTGCAAATCAACTTACTGTATTTCCTACCTTCTCGAGTTGAAAGCATCCTTTAAAATGTCTTATGGCAAAAAGCAACAGATCTTTTCATGGTTTGAAACCATATAATAAAGATATGAATTATATATTTATAAGTAAAATTTGTAAATATTGCACAGAAAAATATTCCGGATTGAGGCGAGTATAGTATAACTTGACAAGATATTTAAAAAAGCGTATTGTTATATTAAGTCATATTTTGAACTATTTTTATAAATTAGGGAAAATGTGGTCGAACTTTGTTTCGAAAAAATACTAGTTATTTTATTTGAAACAGGTATGTCATATGTAAACAGTTTTATTATTAGTTTGGCAATTGTTACAGTTATTAAATCAAGTGCGAATGTTTATCTGGTTATTATACCGCTCAGCATTACAGCGTTATATATGAATGTGAAGTTATATAGTGCAGTTAGCGCGTTTTTAAATATTGCGTTGATAGTAAAGATGTTTTTATCTACTTCAGTTGATGCGAAGTATATCATACAAATCGTAATTGCGGACGTTATTTTATTAACTCTGTTATTTATGACCATGTCCGGAAGAAGATTGATTAAGAATGTAGCTGAAGAAGGGTTCAAAGCGAACCAATCAGTAGAGGAACTTAAAAAAACAATGACAACAATTGAAACCAATACGCTTGTCTTAGAAAAAGATATTAATAACTGCTATACGAATCTCCAGTCGGTAAAACAAATCAGCGATAGTATGACTAGCACAGTGCAAGAGGTTGTCATAGGAGTCAGCAGTCAAGCCGAAGCAATTGAAAAAGTCAGTCTAATGATCAATGATGTGGATGGAAAAGCTCATGGAACGCAGCAAATAGCAAAAGAACTTAGTGAGATATCCAGTGAAGCAAGTAAGATTGTTTTGGGGGGTACCGGTAAGATCAAGCAAATGAATGAGCAGATGAATATTATCAGCAATGCAGTGGTAGAATCAGTGGTAACAGTAAAAGAACTTGAAAAGAATATGGAAGAAGTAAATCGTTTCTTATCCGGTATCACTCAAATTGCTCAGCAGACGAATCTCTTAGCTCTTAACGCTTCTATAGAAGCTGCCAGAGCAGGGGAAGCAGGCAAAGGATTCCAAGTAGTGGCTGAAGGACAAAGTACAGAACGGTAATCAAGCCGTAAAAGTTGGTGAGAGTATAGTTTCTGATGTTGATGTTAGCTTTGGGGATATCAAGCGTTCCTTTGAGGATATTGATCGCTATGTAGAGAATGTTTTGGCAATGGTGGATCAAACGACCACAATCTTTGGTGTTATTCGCGATGAGTCCGAAGGAATGGCAAGCATTGCCGAGGAACATAGTGCTGCAACTGAAGAGATGTTATCCGTAATGGAGGAACAGAATACAAACATTGCAGGAATATACGATTATATGAAAGAAATTAAGACCTCCGGTGACAATCTAAGAGGAGTGCTGAATAATAGACAGTAATACATAAAACTGTGTACAAAGCTCTCAAATCAGAATTTTTTTGAGAGCTTTTTTATGTTTTAAAGGGTCATATAAAGGAATTGATCTAATTATCTTGACAAAAAACTACAAAATAATTTATTATTAAGAATATATGATTACCAATAAATACATATGATCATTCGATTTATAGAAGAAATGTTTACGAGGGGTGCTTATGAGGTTAGTTTCGATTTCAATGCTGAAACCGGATATGATTTTGGCTAAGCCAATTTATTATAGAGATTGTTTGATTCTTAAGGATGGTCAAAATAATATTGACCGGTTTGCTAATAATCTTCGGAATATGGGGATAGATTACGTATACGTGGAGGACAGTAAAAGTTATGGAATTGAGATACCGGATGCAATTTCAGAGGAGACAAGAGTTTCTTGTAAGCGAATTATCCGACAGACAATTACTGATTTATCGAATAATACTACAGTGGATATGTCCTGTATGTCAGAAGCAGTACAGAATATCGTAAATGATATTCTTATGAATCCGGATGTTCAAATTAGCTTAAATGATATTGGGGCGGCAGATGAATACACCTTCTCCCATTCTGTAAGTACGACTGTATATGCGCTTCTGATTGCAAAACGCTTAGGTTATAGTAGTTTATTAATGGAGAAACTGGCAGCAGGAACCTTACTCCATGATATGGGAAAGGTACTACTGGATAAAAATATCCTATTTAAAGAAGGTAAATTAACGGACGAAGAGTTTGAATATGTGAAACAGCATACTACCTATGGATACAACGCATTAAAGAAGTGTACCAATATAACGGAGTTATCCAAGATCATTTCCTTATATCATCATGAAAGAATGGATGGTACGGGATACCCTTATGGAACACCAGCTGGTGAACTCCATGAATTTGCAAGAATTGTAGCAATTGCAGATGTATACGATGCTTTAACCTCGGATCGCTGCTACCGTAAGAAGTGGAGTGCCAATAAGGCAGCTAACTATCTAATTGAATTTTCAGATACAAAGTTTGATACCAGTTTGGTCGCAACCTTCATTCAACTTATTGCGATCTACCCAAACGGATCTATGGTAAGGCTGTCAGATCAAAAGTTAGGTATAGTCAAGGAACAGAACCGGAGTTTACCTTTAAGACCCATTGTACGTGTTATAGCAGATGAGAAGGGACGAGAAATTGATATGTATGAGATTGATCTGATGAAAGATCTCTCCATAACAATTATAGAGTCCGAGATAGAGATAGAAGGTAATTAATAAGAGCTGTAGATAGCATTTGGAAGGATGTTATCTGCAGCTCTTTTTTGTATGTTTGTAAATTGGATTACGAGGATGCATAATCGAACGGTGGACTTACTTAGCTATTCTGCCGTCTGTTCGGTTAGCATCAATCTTTTCGGTTTCTATGTATAATTTAATATAGATAAAGGTACACAAAATAACGAAAAATCCAAACAGATTCAAGATTTGTTGAGCATAAATTTTAACTCCAAGGATGACTGGAGAATGCTTCTGAAGATAATCTAAGATACGTCCACCAAGAACAGAAACGAAAAATCCGAAGATTCCGGAGATGGAGGAAACTAAGGTAAGCCATATCATTCTCTTTTCATTTTTAAAGAAATCCAGTTGAATACCAAAGAGTCCGATTCCGAGGAACGCCCATGCGGTGGAGCCCATGATGGAGCACACGATAGTCATCGGATAAGCATTCATTGGTACTGTGAAAGCCATGGACAACATATTTAAACCAAGAGCAAGCAGGGTGAAACGCAGTAATTTAGCCATGCCATATTTATCAGCGAGACGTCCTAACTTGGGAGTAATATAAATACGATACAAATTGGCGAAAAATCCGATTACCATGATAAAAGTAAAGGGTAATTTTAAATCGTTGATCTGATAGCTGGCATTAAAGGGAAGACAGATATAAAAGGAGAAGATGTAAAGGCATTGAACACTGAAAGCCTTACGGAATTTTCGATCAGAGAAGGCTTCCTTTATTTCTGCAAAGATACTGACTTCTTTGTTTTTTCCTATCTTCTCATGTTCCTTTGCTTTCTTTGCTAATCTGCCGTGCATTTCCTTGCCGTCCTCGTTCATATAGGAGATTTTCGGTTCCTTCATCTTTGCAAGGAAGATGATATTAATAACAACAAGGATAAATATCATGATGCTGATGATGATAAAACCGGTCAGTATATTCTTTTCTTTAAAATAATCTAATACCATACCGGCTAAAAGCATGGTGCTGGAAACGATAAATACGGCCACTGAATCTTTGATGGAGAAGTACTTGCCGCGCAATCTGCTTGGAACCAGACTTGCAATCCAATCCTGCGATGCCGGAGTACCGATCTGCACAAATATTTGTGCGACAAAATATAGGATAACGATAGCAAACGCCCGATTCGTCTTATCAATCGGCATAAACGGAATGAGGTAGATTACCGTAAACAGAATTCGTTGCAGTGCGGTAATGCTTACAAGAAATTTATATTTCTTAATCCGTTTGATATAATTCATCATAAATAACTGTATAATTGCTGCAAGACTGATTAAAGAGGTAATAATTCCGATATTCGCATCGGATATTCCGCAATAGGTCATTAATGTTGCTAAGAACGTACCGCCGGACAGCTGAACCACTGTCTGAGCTGCACTATCACTAATGGTATAATAGACTCGGCTCTTTTTAAAATCCTGCTTACTCTCCGGAAGAGCCATGAAATAGATTCTCCTCATTTGAGCTAGGAGAAATCGGTTTAAATCCATAAAATTATGTAACATTAATCGTTTTGCTACCTCCATTTTTCCTAGTGCCGGTATATGGCACGTGTTTTATTTTTTAGTAAGTAACCTTTCTCCGAAACATAAATAGAAAAATGCTTTCACAGAACCAAATAATACAATTCCCATCAATGCACCGATGTTATCTAAGAGTATATCGTGCATTTCAAAACCCCTGCCGGGAACGTATATTTGATGGATTTCGTCACTGATGGAATACATCAGGCATACGAATAAGGAGATATGAAATCCCCGAAACAACTTACGTCCATTATGAATAACTGAATTAATCACGAGAATACCCAATATAAAATACAGTAGAATATGGCCTGCATTTCTCACCTCGTTATTTAGAACAGTAACGACATCAGTCAATGTACTTGTCTGTATATCCAGAGTTATATATGGTCCAAAGATCTTGATAAGCCAGTCGGTAACCGTACGGCTTAAGAGATTGGACTCACTTCCTGTCTGTGAAGACAGATAAAAGATCAAAAGCATCCAAAAGATAACCAGCGACCAAGATAATACCATAGTTGTTTTTCTGGTTCTCATATTTATTACCACCTTTCCTTTGATGGTAACATTATTGGTTCTTTTACATGAACTTAATCATTTTCACTTTGATATGCAAGATGAATGAGAGCATGGTCCTGTACACGGTAAATCGTCCAATCGTCCATAGGGATGGCTCCAATTTGCTTATAAAAACGGATGGATGGCTCGTTCCAATCTAAACATACCCATTCTAACCGGTCACAATTACGTTCTACCGCTAGTTTAGCAAGGTAAGAAATCATCTTGGATCCAATACCCTTATCACGAAATTCAGGCTTTACATAGATATCTTCCAGATAAATCCCCGGCTTTCCAAGAAAGGTGGAGAAATTATGGAAGAATAAAGCAAATGCTGCAGGTACGCTTTGGTATTCTGCAATAATAACTTCAGCAGCTTTCCGTACAAATAGAGAATCCTGTAGAATTTCTTCCGTTGCGATTACTTGATCTGCCATTTTCTCATATTCAGCCAAACCTTTGATAAATTCAAGGATCGACGGCACATCTTGCTCGGTTGCAAATCGCAGTATTATGTTATCTTTCGTGTTGGACATAGGTAAGCCTCCTAAGTATAGTATCAATTCTTATTATATCATTTTTTTGATAAAAAGCTAGAACCATCCTATGGATTTAAGTAAAAATGAAAAAATTTGAATGGTAAATGAGAATTTATGGAAAATAGTTATATTTGATAAATTTTACAAAAGATTGTATTGGAAAAGATTGATAAATATCTTAAAATAATGTATAATTAAACAAAATACGACGATTTTTTGCACTAGGGGAGGGTGAAAACTTGTATCTCGAAGGATTATCCAGGTATCTAAAGTATATTTGTTTTTTGGTGATATGTTTTAGTCTGATGTTAATTCATGGAAAATCAACCGATGCCATGGGTGATTTAAAGAGGGTGCTTTTTATCAGCTCCTATAGTGAGAGTTTTGACTCTGTCCCACTTCAAGTAAAAGGAATGAAAGAGTTATTGACATCCACTGATTATCAAGTAGATGTTGAGTATATGGATATGAAAAGGATTAATACTGCAGAAAACATTGAACTTTTCCATACATATTTAAAATATAAATTAAGCTATCTCAAACCCTATGATGCTCTGATCGTCGGAGATGATCATGCTTTGCAATTTGCTATGGATTATCAGCAGGAGTTATTTAAAAATCTGCCCATTGTATTCTTGGGGATTAACGATATAAACAGAGCAGAACGAGCCGATGAAAACCCTTATATCACCGGAATTTATGAAGAAATATCTTTGAAGGATAACATTGAACTGGCTCTAAAATTTAATCCTAAAGCAACCAAGATTATTGCTTTTGTGGATGCAACCTATACCGGAGTCGGTGACATCAATCAGTTTATGGAGCATAAAGAGGAATTTCCAAACTTACAGTTTGAGACCATCAATACCTCTGATTATACGTTCGATGAATTAGCTGTAATCATAGAGAATTATGGGGAAGATACCATACTTCTTTATCTTAGTATGTATAGTGATAAGAACGGAACGTATATTACCATTGATGAAGCAGCAGAATTTTTTCGGGAGCATTCCAAGGTTCCGGTTTATCGACCTACGGTTGGTGGTATAGGAAAAGGATTGATCGGTGGAAAGATGGTTTCCTTCGAGGATGCGGGCAAGATGGCAGCTAAAATGGTGAAGAAAGTATTGGAGGGCATTCCGATTGAGTCAATTGATGTAATTATGGATAGTCCTAATCGATATATCCTTGATTATGAACTGCTGCAGAAATATAACATTAACATAAGTCTGGTTCCTCCCGATACAACCTTTATCAACAAAAGTGTAGGCTTTTACGAACAGTATAAAGATTTGGTTTGGATTATCTCGATGATTATTACAATACTAATTATCTTTTCTTTTCTATTAGTACTAGATAATATCAAACAAAGAACAACAGAAAAAGCCTTAAAGGAAAGTCATGAAAAATTAACCCAAACCTATGAAGAACTGGCAGCAACCGAAGAAGAGCTGAGAGATCAATACATAAAGAGTCAAGAAACCACGGATAAAATTAAAACCTTGAATGAAAAATATGAAATCTCCATCAGTGGAACGAATAGTGCCGTCTGGGAGATTGATATAAAGAAGAAAGTAGTACATTTTTCCGAGAATTTCCAAAATATTATTGGACAATCCGTTGGCGAATATGAAGAAATCGATTCCTTCTGCGATAAGGTATTAGAAGCTGATGCAAAGGAATTAATGTTTGATGAATACTATAAATTTTTAAAAGAAGAAAAATCAGAAATCAATATGCAGTTACCATTAAAGACAACTGATAACAGTCCAAAATGGATGATGATTCGCGGAAAAGGAATTAAAGATTCAAAAGGCAAAATGGTAATGTTAAATGGTATCATACTTGATATTACAAAGACCAAGGAACAGGAGCTATACATTGAACATCTTGCTAGTCATGATTACCTGACGGATTTACCAAACAGGCTCAGCTTTATGAATAAACTAAACGAAGAGATTTCATTAGATCGGCCTTTAGCAATCATGCTTTTAGATATTGATAATTTCAAAGAAATCAACGATACCCTTGGTCATGTCTATGGTGATTTATTGTTAAAAGAAATTGCGGATCGTTTAACAGCAATGAATAATGAAAAAATATTTGTCTCCCGTTTCGGCGGAGATGAGTTCCTGATTTTATTGTCAGAAGAAACGGAAATAAGCCAAATTGATTGCTACATTCATAAAATACTAGACATATTTAAAAAACCGTTCAATATAGGGCGAAAAGAACATTTTATTGAAATTAGCATGGGAATAACTCGATATCCAATCGATAGTGACAATATGGATCAACTGATCATGAATGCTGATACTGCAATGTATCGAGTAAAGCATACCGGTAAAAATCGTTATCTATATTACAATGAAAGTATGCAAGAAAGTCTCAGAGAAAAGGCTGGAATTGAATCAATCCTTCGAAGAGCAGTCAAAGAAGATGGAATATATCTGGTATACCAACCTCGTGTTGCGGTTCAAACCGGTGAGATTGAAGGCTTTGAAGCTCTATTACGGTTAAGAGATCATAACATTCCGCCGAATGTATTTATTAAAATTGCCGAAGAATCTGATCTGATCCTCGAGATTGGTCGAAAGGTTACAAAGGAAGCGATTGAACAATTGGCACGGTGGAAAAAGCTCGGGTTTCCGCCGAAGATTGTATCCATCAATTTTTCGAGTAAACAGATACGAGATTTAAATTACCTTGAGTTCCTGGATCAAACCTTAAAGCAAAATGAATTGGATCCGAAATACCTGGAAATCGAAATAACCGAGAGTATCCTAGTTGATGAGACGGATTATACAATTGAGTTCCTTTATGCACTCCGTAAGCTTGGTGTTAAGATAGCAATGGACGATTTTGGTACCGGTTATTCCTCAATCAATTACCTCACCTACATACCAGTAGATCATGTAAAACTGGACAAGTCTTTAAGTGATAAATTCTTACAATTTGAAAATATTAAAGTTATGAACAGTATCATTTCCCTGGCTCATAGTCTTGACCTTGAGATAACAGCGGAAGGAATTGAGGACTGTAAACAATACGAGCGTCTCAAAGAGGTTGAATGTGACTATATCCAAGGTTATTACTTCAGCAAACCTCTCGAGGTTGAACAAGCTCAAGCAATCTACAACAAAAACCTATTAAGGGGTCAGGCACTGTGAACGACTGTTCACGCTTCGTTCATAATCTGTTAATAGGGTCAGGCACCATGTTCATGGTGCCTGACCCTATTAAAAAAAATTTTTTTCTATTTATCGCATAAATTGGAGCAGTATGAAAAGCAGTTAATAGAATAACAACAGGATACTAAGGAGAAAATAATCTGGAGAAATCTAAGTTCCATAACGAGATCTCGCAATTTGATGAAAGGTGGGCAAATCATGAATCATGACAAGAATAACAACTCCGATCAAAAAGAAAAGAAATGCTTGGAAAATGAAAGAAGAGTTGATCATCTGGTTAACTTGGTTGAAAGAGAAACTAGGACTGAAAGACATCTGGAGCAGTATGCAGATTCTGATATATCGAATCCAAACAACATTGATAATGCGGAGAAAATTCAGCAGCAGCGCAAAGAAGAGGTTGAACATCTCAAAGACATTATCGTTCACGGAGAGAATAGTTCTAATAACGATCAAGCTAATCTGGAAAAGCGCTATCGGTATGCAGAAGGCTATATTAATCATAACGCCGACCATATGGATCAAAATGCCCTGGAAAATGCAAAGGAAAAACAGAAACATCGAAAGGAACAGATGGAGTCTTATAAGTAATTTGCGTTAGCTTTCTTCGAAAGGTGCCCTGACTCGACTTAGTTTCAGTTGGGGCATTTTTTAAATAAGAACGAGCAGAGGATATACACCTTAAAATGTGTAAGTAGGTGTATCCTCTGGTGGTTCTTATTTTATGTTATAAAGTAATTAATATACAAATAATCAAAATAAATTACGGTGTAACTCTTTTTAAGTCTCTTGGGAATAAGGAGCAATAACGTACATTAGGAAGTTCTAACAATCGGCTGGTGAAGCGCTCCAACCCAAGACCAAGACCTCCATGAGGTGGCATACCATACTTGTGAATCATAAGGTAACTTTCAAACAATTCTGGTGTCATACCTCGAGATAACATCTTCGCAACTTGCTCCTGATAATTATGAATACGCTGCCCGCCGGTGGTAATCTCAAGACCTCGAAATAAAAGGTCAAAGCTTAAGGTTTCCTCCGTATTTTCAGGATCTTCCATAGCATAAAATGGTCGTTTCTTACTGGGATAATGTGTCACAAAAACAAATTCACAACCGGCTTTCTTCTTGATTACTTCATACAATAACTTTTCTTCTTCCGGTTCAAAATCATCCATATCTTTGATTTCTCTGTGATATTCCTTGGAAATCAACTCTTTAGCTTCCGCAAATTTAATGGAAGGAATTTCGGTGATTTCCGGCATATGAACGGAGAGGAGCTCTAATTCATAGGAGTATTCTTTCCTGATGTATTCGATACAAGAGCGAAGCATTCTCGTCTCCATCTGCATCAGGTCATAAAAGCTCTCAATGTAACCCATCTCAAAGTCAACACTGATATATTCATTCAAATGTCTTGAAGTATCATGCTTCTCCGCACGGTATACCGGAGCAATCTCAAATACCCGTTCATATACTCCGACCATGGTTTGCTTATAGAATTGTGGACTTTGCGCTAAATAGGCTTCCTTACCGAAGTAATCCATTTTGAAAATATTCGCTCCGCCTTCGGCTCCTGAATGAACAATCTTTGGAGAGTGAATCTCAGTAAATTTCTGCTCGGTTAAAAAGGTACGAAATCCCCTACAAATTCCTTCCTGCAGCTTAAAGATTGCCCGTTCCTTTTCATTTCGTAAGGTTAGTGGTCGATAATCCAGTAAAGTTTCTATCGACAGGTCTAGCTTTTTGTTGTTGATAACCACCGGCAATTCTTCGGTTGGTGTGGATAAAACCTGAACGGATTTTATACGAACTTCATATCCGGTTCTGGAACGTTCTTCGGCGACTACTTCACCTGTAATGATAACGCAAGCCTCTTCTTTGAGTTCATTTATATTAAAATTTGAAAATTCCTCACCATACACACATTGGACTAACTTTTGCTTCGATCTAAGAATAACAAAAGCAAAACCGCTCATCAAACGAATTTTATAAATAGCCCCTTGTAATTTGATCTCTTTACCGATACAGTTTCCTAACTCCTCCGGTTCTACTGAATTATTTTTGATTGTCCCATTGATATTTAACATATAAAATTCTCCCTTCTTATTATAAAATTAGAATCTAGAGAAGATCGTATCCATACGGACATCATCCTTATGTCCCATCCTATCACAACCTTTCCACCCTAAGTAGGGTAATCCCAGTTAAAGTGCCATAAAAAATGGTATAAAAAACCACATCGGTATTATGAAAATATCATAATTTCACCAATGTGGTTCTTATTTTTACAAGTGATCGTAAACTAGTTTTCACCTGCAATTATTTATTCCACATAGGCACAAGACTTTAAGCGCTTGCACCTATGATTACTCACAGCTACAAGCGCTATCTATCATTGTCCCTATTAAGAATTTGATTTCTTAAGAATACCATGTTATCTACCACCTTTAATTTTCAAACAGATTAGCACAGCAATAAAAATTTGTCAAGATAGATTTTTTATTTGACATATTTTCAGGAGTATTTCGATAAATAATAGAAAAACCATATCATGAGGTTAGTTATGAATCAAACATTTGTAGAAGTTATGGAAGAATGTCCGATTATTGCTGCAATTAAAGATCAAGTAGGGTTACAGCGATGTCTGGAATCCGATAGCAAAATAATCTTCGTTTTGTATGGAGATGTCTGCAATATTACTGAAATTATAAATACGATTAAAGACAGCGGACGAATTGCCATTGTGCATATGGATTTGATCAGTGGGCTAAGTACAAAGGAGGTATCCGTGGATTATATTAAGAAATATACGCGGGCCGACGGAATTATATCAACGAAGCATACCTTGATTAAACGGGCGAAAGAGTTAAACCTGTCTACGGTATTTCGTTTTTTTGTGATTGATTCCATGGCGTATGAGAATATTAGAAAACAGTGTGAAACCATCCGTCCTGATTTTATCGAAATCCTGCCAGGAGTAATGCCAAAAGTTATAAAACGAATCTGCCAAAGTGCCTCAGTACCTATCATAGCCGGAGGTTTGATTTCGGATAAAGAAGATGTGATCGCTGCATTATCTGCCGGAGCAATCTCCATCTCCACTACGAATCCCGAGGTCTGGTTTATGTAACGATTAGTCCTTTGGATAACAGCTTTATAGTAATCTAATAAATATGATAAAATAAGAGCTGAAACAAACTATACGGAATATAATGATATTAGAGTAGTTAGCTAAAGTAAGTTTGCCTAAGAGTATTTCTGAATAATTAGCTCTTTAAACTTAATACATAACCTTGCGTGAGAATTGGAGTCAAGCAAATAAAATGTCACTAGGTGAGTGATGTTCTTTTGCTTGTTTTTTTATGTCAGAACATCAGAAAGGATGGGCGGCCATGTACGATGTTGTAATAATTGGAGCAGGGGTGATCGGCTGCAGTGTGGCCAGGGAGTTGTCAAGATATCGGCTAAAAATTGCTGTATTGGAAAGAGGTAGTGAGGTCTGCGAAGGTACCTCAAAAGCTAATAGTGGGATCGTTCATGCAGGATATGATGCCACCTATGGAACGAGAAAAGCACAACTAAATATCGAAGGAAACTTAAAGATGGAGCAATTATGCAGAGATCTAGAGGTACCCTTCAAAAGAAATGGCTCTCTTGTACTATGTATGCAGGAGGAGGATCTTCCTATACTTTCACAGCTTATGGATAATGGTTTAAAAAACGGGGTTCCGGGCTTGCAGCTATTGCAAAAAGAAGAAGTACTGCGCATGGAGCCTCAGGTCAACAAGAATGTAGTAGGGGCTCTTTACGCACCAACCGGAGGAATTGTATGCCCATTTACACTTACGATAGCACTGGCGGAAAATGCTTATGAGAACGGAGTAGAATTCTACCTAAATACTACTGTCACGGAAATAAAGAAAGCGAAGGACGATGAAGGCTACATTATTCATACAAATCAGGGAGGATATCAATCCCGTGTGGTGATCAATGCAGCAGGAGTCTATGCCGATGTATTTCATAATATGGTTAGTGAACAGAAAATCAAAATCACAGCGCGGAAAGGCGAATACTGTTTGATTGATAAGGATGTTGGTAATTTTGTAACAAGAACATTATTTCCGTTACCTTCTCGTTATGGAAAAGGTGTTCTTGTAACACCTACGATACACGGTAACCTTATGGTCGGACCAACTGCTATGGATTGTGAAGAGAAAGAAGAAATTAATACTACAGAAGAAGGTCTTCGGGAGGCTTCATACTGGGGGAGCCCTCGGATGCACCGGGATTTATTGATCTTGCAGGTATGGAATCGCCTGGACTTACCTGTGCTCCGGCCATCGGCAGATTAACTGTTGATCTGGTAAAGCAAATTATTCCCTGTAGCGAGAAAGATAGTTTTATTCAGACCAGAAAAGGGGTAGTACACATGAATGAACTTGAGCTTAAGGAACAGATTGAACAGATAAAAAAAGATCCTACCTATGGCAATGTTGTATGTAGATGTGAACTGGTTACAGAAGGAGAACTAATCGATGCGATCAAAAGACCCCTTGGAGCTAAGACCCTAGATGGCTTAAAGAGACGTACCAGAGCGGGAGCTGGAAGATGCCAGGCAGGGTTTTGTACTCCCAAAGCCATGGAGATACTGGCAAGAGAATTAGGTATTCCGATCGAGGAGGTCACAAAATCAGGCGGTACCTCTAGAATGCTCCTAGGGGGAAGTAAAGACAGAGCCAATACCTCACAGAATAATACCCAACAGTGTAGTACTGAACAGAGTAGTGCAAAACAGGATATTATCCAACAGGAAAATAACCCACCGTGTAATAACCCACATTGTAATACCCAAAGTGGTATGGAAACGAGGTAGCTATGAGGTATGACATTGTAATTATCGGAGGTGGGCCGGCAGGGCTTGCCGCTGCAATCTCAGCTAAGCAGGAAGGCTGTGATAGTGTTCTAATACTGGAGAGGGGAAAAGAACTGGGAGGTATATTAAATCAATGCATTCATAATGGATTTGGACTTCATATCTTTCATGAAGAACTAACCGGTCCGGAATATGCCGCCCGCTATATTGTAAAAGTAAAGGAATTGCAGATTGACTATCTGCTTAATTCCATGGTAACAAAAATAAGCTCTGATAAAACAATTACTGTGATGAGTAAAGATCATGGGTTGATTTTGATAGAGGCAAAGGCAATCATTCTTGCAATGGGTTGTAGAGAGAGGTCAAGAGGCGCTCTTAACATCCCCGGCTATCGTCCTGCAGGAGTTTACACAGCCGGAACAGCGCAGTATTTGGTCAATATCGAAGGGAAAATGCCGGGCCAAGAGATTGTTATTCTAGGCTCCGGAGATATTGGACTAATCATGGCAAGGCGAATGACTTTGGAAGGAGCAAAGGTAAAAGCAGTTGCAGAAATTATGCCAAGTTCCAGAGGTTTAAAAAGAAATTTGGTTCAGTGTCTGGATGATTATCAGATTCCGCTTAAACTAAGTCACACCGTAACTAATATTCATGGGAAAGAGCGAATCTTAGGGGTCACGCTAGCAAAGGTGGATCAAAATAGAAAGCCTATCCAAGGGACGGAAGAGTTCATAGATTGTGATACGCTGTTGCTGTCAGTTGGGTTAATCCCTGAAAATGAACTCTCAAGAGAACTAAAGCTCCGAATGGATCCGTCTACTTTTGGTCCAATCGTAAATGAACAGCTAGAGACTAGCTTAGGAGGGGTATTTGCCTGTGGAAATGTTTTGCATGTTCTTGATTTGGTCGATCATGTTTCAAATGAAGCCGCATTTGCAGGAAAAAAAGCTGTTCAATATTTAATGAATACTTAGTAAGAAAGAAGAGGATGCTATGGGTCTAAATCCAATGATATGTATTCAATGTCCTATGGGTTGTTCTCTGCAGGTTGAGACGGACCAGGAGCGAGGAATTAAGATTACCGGAAATCGATGCCCAAAGGGAGAAGCATATGCAATAAAAGAGATAACAAGTCCAACCCGGACGATAACCACTACGGTTAAGGTAATCGGAGGTGATATTCGGATGGTTTCAGTAAAGACAAAACAGGAAATTTCCAAGGGTAAAATAATGGATTGCATGAAGCAGCTACAGGATATATCGGTACCAGCACCAGTTCATATCGGAGATATCATAATAACCAACATCGCAGAAACAGGGGTAGATGTCATTGCAACGAAGGAGGTACATCGACCGTAATCGTATTTAGATACGATTGCATCTACAGTCTTATTCTTATGAAAATCCTCATGCATATGGTTATAACGACGAAGGGTTCGGTAATTACGAAATATTGAGAATAAAATAGGAATTGATGTTAGCATAGAAGAGTTGATCGGATATATTTATAATTCTTGGGTATTCAAATTTACTTTAAAATGGAAATTAGATATGTTATTATAATTTCATTCTGATGGTAAGAAGGAGAAACTTTTATGAAAGAGTTAGCACCTGGAATTTGGAAAATTACATTAGGCGAACCTGAAAAGCTCACGCCGGTAACTATGAGCAGATTAGTTGAAACGATGCATAATTCATCAGAAACGGTGAATAACTTATCGGATCATATGAACAATGTAGTTTTGAGTGAATTGTCGATAGATGAAAATTTACCTACCATGTTGCCATATTACGGCGAACCTATTTTTGATGAAACTCAGATGAAATATAAAGTTACAAAAAGGGGATTGGTATTAGAATTACCCCTTAGTTTAGAAGAAGAAGTCTATGGGTTTGGACTTCAATTAAAATCGTTCAGTCAAATTGGAAAGAAGAAGCAGTTAAGGACGAATGCTGATCCAGTTGCTGATTCCGGTGATACACACGCACCTGTTCCATTTTATGTATCAACAAAAGGCTATGGTGTTTTTGTGGATACAGCACGGTATGTTTCTTTTTATTGTGGAAGTAGTGTCAAATTAAAACAGGAACATGCAGTAACTCAACCTCAAGGTAATTATAAGATAAAAACAACAACCGAAGAGCTTTATCAATTTCAGAATAATAATTGTGATCGCAGCATGGTGATTGATATTCCAAGTGTTAATGGGGTTGATATTTATCTATTTGCAGGACCGGATATGAAAACGGCAGTGCAACGCTATAATCTGTTCTCTGGCGGTGGCTGTATACCTCCTATGTGGGGACTAGGTGTTTGGTACCGTGGTTACGGGAAGATGAATGAAGAGGATGTTCTTCTCCTGGCTGCGAAGATTAGAGAGGATAAAATTCCTTGTGATGTATTTGGGTTAGAACCAGGTTGGCAGAGCCACAGCTATTCCTGTTCTTATGCTTGGGATCCTCAAAGATTTCGCAATCAGGAAGAGTTAATTAAAAAAATGTCTCTAATGAATTATAAACTAAATCTTTGGGAGCATGCTTTTGTACATCCTACATCACCAATTTATGATAAATTAAAGGATTTATCTGGTGATTATGAGGTTTGGAATGGTCTGGTTCCGGATTTTTTACTTAAGGAAGCAAGAGATGTTTTTGCTGGTTATCATAAAGTAGAATTGATTGATAAAGGTATCTCCGGTTTTAAGTTGGATGAATGTGATAGCTCTGATTTTACAGGGGGTTGGTCATTCCCGAATTGTGCAGAATTTCCTTCTGGCTTGGATGGTGAACAGATGCATAGCATGATTGGTAAACTATATCAAGAGACATTATATTCTATATATAAAAACAGTAACACACGTACATACAACGAAGTTAGAAGTTCCCATGCACTCGCCGCTTCACTTCCATTTGTACTCTACAGTGACTTATATGATCATGGTGATTTTATACGTGGTGTGGTTAATTCTGGTTTTAGCGGTATCCTTTGGTCACCTGAGGTAAGACAGTGTGATAGCGACAAAGATTTAATCAGACGAATACAAACCGTCGTTTTTTCACCACAGACTCTGGTGAATGCCTGGATGATTCCAAATCCACCATGGTTTAATTATGATATCACGAAAAATCTTCTTGGTGAAAAAGCAGAGGATTCAGAGCAAATATCACATCTGGTAAAAACATTTTTTGAACTTAGGATGAGTTTTATCCCGTATATTTATGCTGCATTTGCAAGATATCATTATGAAGGTGTACCACCTTTTCGTGCACTTGTCATGGATTATCCAGAGGATACTAAGACCTACCATATCTGTGATGAGTATATGATGGGGGATTCGGTGCTTGTTGCACCTGTTACTGCCAGTGAGGATAAGAGAAAGGTTTATTTACCTACAGGGAATTGGTATTCCTTTTGGACCAATGATAAATATGAAGGTGGAAATGAATACGAATTTGAAGTTCCACTCGATAAAATCCCTCTCTTTATCAAGGAAGGAAGTATGCTTCCTTTGGCAAAACCGGTTGAATGTATTACACCCGATACAATATTTGATGTAACAGTAAATTGTTATGGTGATACTTGCGTAGATTTTATACTTTTTGAAGATGATGGAAATTCATTTAATTTTATGCAAGGTGATTTTAATCGATTAATTTTAAAAAAGACAAAGGATGGAATATCAGAAATAAGAGAAGGGGCTTACCCTGGAAGAAAATATAACATCATAGGGTGAGAAAATAGAAAGAGATAAAAAGTTGTTAAGGAAGATGAAAATAAGTTTATGAAATTCAGCTCATTATATACTACACAAAAGAGATTGGGTATCCGGATATGGATTATGGGATTGGGCATGGCGGCAATATCATGTGGAAGATACCGATAAGAACCCCGGCTATGACATCTACGGAAAGCCGGCAGAGGCTGTGGTAAAGGAATATTTTAATAAGAAAATATAAATAAGTTAAGGGAAAGGTGTTTCTTCCATTGATCAGTACCACAGAAGGAACACCTTTTTGTAATAAGAAGTAAATTGCTAACTTATCATATTCAAAAACCAATTACTATTTAATCCCTCGGTATCTTTATGATTTGTCCGGGATATATTACATTATTCGTGAGGTTATTATAGGTTATAAGTTCTTTGGATCGTTTGGAATCGCCCAATAAGTCCTGGCTTATTTTATTTAAGGTATCTCCTTTTTTGACCTGATAAGTAGAATATTTGGTGAGAATCAGTTTCTGCCCAACAAAAATCTTGTTTGGGTTCTTAAGTTTATTTAGTTCAACTAATTTTTCCGTGGGTATATTATATTTTGCTGCAATCGAAGATAAGGTATCTCCCGATACTGCCGTATGAACCAGCCATAATGTTCCGCCATTGGCTGGAAGTTCTTTATTGTTACAGCCACAATAATGATCAATGGCATCTGCAATTTCATCCGCACATTCTTCCCAGAAAGATGTATTTGCCATCAAAGTCATAGCTTCTCTTTCATTTGTCATAAAGGCAAGCTCACACAGAATTGATGCTTTTGTATTCATGGTTTTGCAATTGCACATTGCAAGTTTTGAACTATGAATACCGCGGTTGGTCTGAGATGTCCCTTTTATTAACTCCTTCAGGACATATTCCGCCATATGCCTGGAGTCTTCCGGATATTCACTGTGAATATAGACTGACACACCGTTGGTTTGGTTAAAACTCGTTCCGTCTCCATATGCATTAAAATGGATGGAGACGGAGTAGTCACAGGAAGCTTTTTTAATCTTACTTTGCCGTTGGGATAAGGCATCATCCGAATCATTCTTCGAATTTGCATCATTCCATCCGCTTTTTATAACTTCATAACCGCGACTCTTTAGCTTCTTATATAATAGATCAGCAACACCAACATTGGCTGTATGTTCTCTATATTGTTCGCCCTTCTTCACATCAATCACTCCGTCTCCGTCGATATCGACGTTCCTGGTAAAGGGGGCAGTGCGTTTCCCACTTGTATTACTTCCGTGACCCGCATCAATAGCTATCTTAGGTTTACCCATGCTTTCACACCCTCTCTCTTAATTTGTCATAAATAAAGAGCAGCTCATCCTCTACTGCTCCTTACTTTCGTTCGTCAACAATAGGTGATGGTAAACTATAATCACCTAATATATTATACACGAATCTATCCTATTGGTTACTTTTCGACAAATGACTACTAAAGAGATCGGGAATCATGGATTTCGTTGCTAATATCCTTCTCTACGACGCTCACAACGAAGAGCGTGTCTTCTCATTCCGGATTCCCACTCCGCTTTTTCAGCTTCGGTTTCCAGAATAAGCTTCGGAACTTCTGTTGGCTTACCGGTTTCGTCTAGGGCAACCATGACAAGATAAGCTCGGTTAACCACTTTCCGCATCCCGGTTAAATCCTCCACATAAGTATCCACCCGAACTTCCATAGAGGTATTACCGACATATGTGATGCGACCGATCAGTACAAGAGTGTTATTAATAAATGCACCGGCTTTAAACTGTAGGTTATCTATAGCAGCAGTAGTTACATTTCGCCCAGAATGACGGCGGGCAACCACGGCAGCAACTACGTCAATCCACTGTACCAATTGACCGCCAAATAATCGTTCCTCTCCGTTAATATGGCTTGGCATTAAAATCTGTATTTGTTCTGTAATTGAATCTGAGACATGCTTTGGTTCCATTAAGTGATCCTTTCTTATACATATAACAAGATAGTAAATCGAATACTAAGGTGTAAAGTAGAAGTTACCATTATCGAACTTAAGTGTAAATGTTAAGACGAAGTATAAACGTGGAAATCATAGTTACAGGCTGAAACATAGATACAGGCTGAAACATAGATACAGTGATAAAAGATAAGGTAACAGGTTGAATTCTATCGTATGATGAATTATTAAATTTAGTTTATAAAGATATTGTATACCTTATTGACCTATTTATCAATCATTCCAAGTTAAATGATAAATTAGACTTGTCTCATAAATAGAAAACAATAAATCACTTGAAGGAATGCATGTTTCTGCCAACCCCGGGTTAGAATAATGATACGAGTCCCTCTGTGCTTATCAGATGAGACAATGTTTTTAGTGTCTGCTGATTGGTACAGG
Source organism: Herbinix sp. (assembly GCA_029238935.1). GTDB lineage: Bacteria > Bacillota > Clostridia > Lachnospirales > Lachnospiraceae > Mobilitalea. The sequence continues at coordinate 444 of JAQZBN010000037.1, read as the reverse complement.
GAGACTCGTTTTCATATTACTTTTTTAATTGTAGTTTATCTCCACCATAAGGGCCATGTTGGAGTTGGCTGAGGGGTTGGGATTACGATAGGGGGAGGAATGACGGTACCGCCACCCCCATTATTGGATGGCTGACCATTATTCATTGGACGACCATTTCCCGGACGGCCGGGACCTTGACCAGGACCGCCAGGACCTTGACCGGGTCTACCAGGACCGCCGGGGCCTTGACCAGGACCGCCAGGACCTTGACCGGGTCTACCAGGACCGCCGGGACCTTGACCAGGACCGCCAGGACCTTGGCCAGGTCTACCAGGACCGCCGGGACCTTGACCAGGACCGCCGGGACCTTGGCCAGGTCTACCAGGACCAGGAGAAGGACCCCAAGGAGGTTTACCAGGGCCGGGACCCCACGGAGGCTTAGGACCAGGACCAGGAGAAGGA
>JAQZBN010000036.1 GCA_029238935.1 Herbinix sp. | reverse complement strand
GTTGTATTTGGAATCTCCAAGACCTCTCTTTTTATTCGTATTCATAATAACAATTTTGGCATCTCCAAGACTTAAAGGTGCATATTCAAAGGAGAGATCTGCTGTATCAAGAAAGATTGCATGATTTATCTTACCCATAGCAACTGCAAACTGATCCATAATACCACAATTAACACCATTAAAGTTATTCTCTGAATACTGTCCAATCAGTGCAAGTTCTGTTAAGCTTACTTCCAACTGATATATATTCTTACAGATAAATCCGGTTAATACTTCTAGGGAAGCAGAGGAAGATAAGCCGGATGCATTCGGAATGTTACCATAGATTAAGATATCCATACCCTGTTCAATGAAATATCCTTTCTTCTTCATAGCCCAGATTACGCCCTTAGGATAATTGGTCCAATCGTCTTCCTTCTTATATTCCAAATTGTCAATCGAGGATACGATGACTCCCTTTTCTTCAAAATTCATAGAATAAAAGCGTAATTGATGATCTTCTCTTTTTCTTGCGACTGCATATGTACCAATAGTTAATGCACAGGGAAATACATGGCCTCCGTTGTAGTCCGTATGCTCACCAATCAGATTCACTCTACCCGGTGCAAAATAAGCCTGATATTCTCCCTCTCCGCCAAATACTTCTATGAATTTTTCTACCAATTCTTTTCTCATCCTTATTCTCCTTTATAAAAATATTCGTAATAGAATACCTAGCTGAATTTTTGCTGCATGAATTTTAACTCCATATGATGTCAATCTTCGTGCCAACTTACCAATTATTCTAGCTTTCTTGTTATATTACATATTTTTTGTTTGTTTAAATAAATAATACTCCTCTTTACCTATCTTGTAAAGAGGGTATCTCTATTTTTATCTATTGGAATACGAGTTTCATCACGATATTCTGTGAGAAATCACCAAAGTTTTCACCAAACAAGTTCACTCCGCCCTTATGCTTAGCATCCTCTTTGATTCCTATTCGAACTGATATATAATCTAGCTTTCCTAATTGCAGTTCATTTAATTTAACATCTCCGGATCTGTCATCATCGATAAAGCTACCCTGTTCTGTCACCTTCCAAGTCTTTAATTGGCCATATTGAGTATTCTTATCCGGCCACCAGTCTGGATTTAGCGCACCTCTTCTTCCTCCAAAATCACTGAAGCAGGTCCAGGTTCCTACTTCTAATTGATTGATCCATAAGGTGATATCGGAAGGATAATCCAGATTGAATTCATGATCTTCGGAGCACATCTCCATTGATACTTCCACTCGCTGTACCTTTTTATTATCTATAGAATTGGTAGGAAACCGGTATTCAATATAGCCGTTGCCAAACCAGATCAACTGTGCATCTACTCTTGTGGGAAGATAAAAACAACGGGGATCGTCTTCTGCTCCAATCGGCCCCTTATTACTGGCAAGTCCGCAGGTAGGTTGTACTCTATAATCCGTGAAGCTGCCAATTGGCATTTTTATTATTTCTTCATCCTGTTCCAGATTTTTGGAGGTATTCATCTCGAGATAGATATGATCCAGTATTACGTGGCACACTTTCATGGAACCTCGAATACCCGGCTGCAGGGAAGTCTTTATCATTCCTGCTTCCTCTAATACCTTCACATGGGCTGCTGAAGAGGAGGCTGGTATACCTAAGATTTCTGCAATTTCGTTGACATTCAGATCACGGTATCTTAATTGTTTTAAGATATCAATCCTCGTATCGGAGGAAAGTGCTTTTCCTATGGATACCAGATGATCCACATCATCCAGATTCATCTTAATAGTTTGTATCATCATTTATACCCCTTTTTTGTTTTATTACAAAAATTATGTTTTAATCCAGATTTTTCTTGTATGTGTATTATACTATACTCCTCTTAAGGACTCAATATGAATTCCTACCAGTTTAAAAACTTATCTGCCGCTAATAATTTTCTATTATGATATTCTTTTCATTGATGTTATTCCTTCAATGATGTTACTCCTTCATAGATGATATTTCATTCAATGATAGTACTTCATTCACTGTTGATATTGCTTTCAATGATGATATTTCATTCACTAATAATATCCCATTCACTGTTGATATTACTTGCACTGATGATATTTATTCACTAATAATATTTCATTCACTGTTGATATTACTTGCACTGATGATATTTCATTCAATGATAATATTTCATTCACAGTTGACATTGCTTTCAATGATGATATTTCATTTACTAATAATATTTCAAACACTGATGATATTTATCAAAAGACACTATAAAACCCAGCGATTAAGAAACTGCCGTTATTTTGGCTATTCCTAGTCACTGGGTTTTGAAATTAATATGAAATATCACTTTTAGAATAGTTTATAACTCGTAATTCTTACTCTTCCCTAATAGTTCCATCTTCGTAAAGAACCAGCTCTTTTTCTCCTATCCTCGTCTTTGCTGCCTGATGCTCTGCTAAAACCATTGGTTCTGCTTTGCCAAAATGCCTGCAGCAATCCTCCAACAGATATGAAAATGCCGGCGATGGAGTCCAGATCGCATCTGCCTGGGCATCAAGATCCAAAGGTGCAGCAAAATAAATTCCCATCCCTTTTCCGTAGATGTTTGCAAAGGCACAAAAAGCTTCCCTTGTTGCTACCGCTCCTTGTTTTCGCTCTTTATTTTTCATAAGAGGTATCACAGTATCCTCCAGTTTATTCCAAGCAATCATGGAATGCTGCTTCGTTAAGGTACTGCACTTCTTCATCCAAGGAAGAGCTTCCACAAAATATTCGCTATGTCCCCATACCTCCTCTGATTCTTGATTCACTCCAAAGATCATCTCAAACTTAGCAACCGGTCGATCCTCCAAATCTCTTGGGTGACAGTTGGATAATACAACTCCACCTTCCAATACCCAGTCAGCTATTTTCTCTAGGACTTCCGGTCTGGTAACTTTCGTATCCAACATAATAAGTAACTTACTGTTTGCCAATGCTCCATCTAAGATCATCTGTTCATCTGCTGCATTGATCATATAATTTTTTCTGATTGCACACATAGAAGCTCTAATACTATCCGGTATCGGAGTTCCATTTAAGAGTGCTTCATCCAAAGGCCAAAAGAATGTAATTCCGGTATTCGTCTTGCGTTCTTTAATGAATTCCTGATACTCCTTTACATAATATCCACCGTTTCTCTCTTCTTGCTGACGGAGGTTCCCATAGTAATGGAATACCTGGCGGTTACCATAGGCTGAACTTCCATACATTCGAACAGCAACCCCTTTGGCAAGGATCGGACCTACCGGTTCCAATCCAAGATAAGAGCCATAGAATTCGCAAGCACTATGCATATGTATCGTTAAATATGTATTTTCATAAAAGTTATTTCCTTCATTCGTCAAACGAATGCCACCCTGATGTTTTGCAGCTATTTTTGCCTGATCCGAAAAGGAAGATCCATGCTCTGGCTCCTCAATTCCTCCGGTGCAAAGATAAACCGGAATTTGAGGGAAATGCTTTCTGCAGATCTCCATCCAAAACTCTGAATACTCCGTCATTGATTTATGATACCATAGCAGAAAATCCATATAGGCGGTACGACTTGGCTGATTGATTCTTAAGAAAGGTTTTATCTCCTCAAAGGAAGTATAACCGGTACGCCAGTTATGGTTTAATACTTCTATCGTATTGTATTTTTGCTGCATAGCTACCTGAAAGGACAACACCGCGTCCTCTCCTCCACACCAAAAGCCCCTATGGGTATGATAATCGCCGGGCCAGTTTCCTACAACCGGGAAGATTGCCTCACCATAATCACCGCAAATTCCCGGTTGTATACTCTCTAGCACATCCCATGGAAGGTAATGATCGGCAAAGGCTTTCATGACACGATTGATTTCTTGTCTGAATTCCAGATTCCAAATAGACTCAATTGGATTTTCCTTTTGGTGCTCTAAGCATACCAATCCTTTATGTAAATTACTGGCTAGCCACCAATCCGGTGCTGCATATTTAGGTCCCATAAGTAGAAAAGGTACAAATTTTAATCCTGCTTCCTTAATAAATAATACTTGCTCATCATAATGCTTCCAGTCAAACACACCCTTAATTTCCGGTTCAAAGTTTCTCCAATAAACATAGATTTGTACTGCTGTAAACCCTTGCTCTTTTACATAGGATAATGCACTTTTGATTTCTTCTGCGTCCTTCTCAAAAGGAATACCACAAACTACAATTTCCCCCATAATCGATCTCCTTTTCTCTTTTTTCTTTATCCTTTTCCTACCTTAGTCTGAAATAGCCGGACTAAAGTTGATTTTTGAAGTATTAATCTTTGCTTCTTCTTATTTGATATATCTTATTTATACTATCACGTTTTCTATGATATATCAAATATTTTCATTAAAATCGGATAAAATAATCTTTAAAAGAAATCAAACATGGCTTTATTTAAATGACATATTAAGCCTAGAAAGTGTGCCCACCGGGCACATCAAAAAAGGAGCCGGATTATGAACTGGCTCCCATAAGTTAGACCTAAAAATCTAACTTATGGGGGCACATCATTATAAATCCGCTCCTATTTTGCATCATTGTATATTCGTTAGTAAAACAGTAATTCCTTTACCTATTCGAAAAGCAATTCAGATTATCTTTATCAATAATAAGACTCTTATTATTGCAGTTCATACCCTATCTTACTTCTTATTCAATCCCTATTGTTATGATCTCATAAGGTTTCACAGGAATTGTAATCAATCCATTGTCATCTGCTATCAGATCATAAAAACGTTCTTCTATGACATTGCTTCGATAAACCGCTTTCATATCCTGCGTCTTTGTTATCGTTAGACTGCCTTCTTTTCCGGAGCCATTGATAAAACGTGCAATTCTATGATTTGATTTATGTTTATTTTTAAAGCCGGTTAGATAGATACCCTGTCCTTTCCAAGAGAGATAGGTTTTCTCAAGAGGAAGTGTTCCTTCCTGAACCGCAATCTGGTTGGCTTTCAATGGCATTTGGAATTGATAAGCTTTTGCAATCGGGTCAAATGTCTCATCCTGTACGGAATATGGAATAATCTCAAAGTCAACAGCGCAATGCTTTAACACCTGTGCTTCGGGAGTAGGGAATACACCCCAATCTCCTAGTTCACCCACTGCTCTAAGTAAGGTTATCGCAAGAGCATTTTGCTTCTCTGTTAAAATCTCATACTCATATAAACCAAAGTTTGCAGCTACAATACCTGCATTCTCATCCTGTATTCCTACAAAACTTTGCTGATGTTCACATCCGCTTGGATTGGTCCATTCCTTGGAGTGTTGATTCGGTCGGGTTACAATTTCAAATACCGAATCCGCAAAATGCTCCTTCGTATCTAACCCAGTCGGTAAAATCACACGAAGTCTATGATCCTTCATCTTATTGTCAAATTCGGTTCTAACCTTAACACCACGACCATCCTTCTCCAAGGATACATAGGTTGTAATTGTTAATGGTACCAAACGACTACTGCGTTTCGCTTTTCTTTTTCTTAAATCCATCATGCAACGTTGCTCTTCTAATAAAGTATCATCTGCGCTTTCTGGTACTTCGATGGTCTGCGTAATCTGATAAGTAGTACGGTAACTTTCATCCTCTACAAGAGTGAGGTTGCTGCTATAACTCGTAGAATAAATCGCTTTGTCGCCTTGAGGCTGAACATAGATGTATTCATTACCGATATCCCCGGTATTCTCATAATAACACATCTGATCATACTTCTTACCGGATACCTTATCAAGCAAGTTGATGGTACCATTTGCATTGAAAGTAACTTTCAGATATGCATTCTCCATACCATCTTCAATAACTAGGGTTTCTTTCTTAACTTCTGCATTATCCACAACCTGTAAGCTATAAACCTTATAACCCAGTGCTGGCACCGCTTCTGCTTCAAAGCTTACCTCTACCGTTCTTGCCATATAAGGTTGTCTGAATTTATCGTCTGGTAAATCATAACCAAAACGTACACCGGCATCGGTGATCTTACATGGGATTTGTTTTCCGAGAGTGTCTGTTAATACCAATGGCATGATCGGTAATTCTTTCATGATACGATAAGAGTCCGTTAAGTCATGACGATAAATCCTCTGAATATCTACGGATGCTTTGATAACTCCGGTTCTTTCCCAACCCGAGGTGTTGTATACGACAAATGGAAATGCTTCTTTCTCATTCAAATCTGAAGTATCTATTCTACTTCCGATCTGATTCATACTATCCTTAATCAGTTCTTCACTCACCTGTAAACTCTTCTGATAGCGAGTTTCCATTTCACGGTGTACCTCATCAACACTACATCCACAGATACTATCGTGAGGATGATTCTGCATTAACTTCTTCCAAGCATAAGTCAAAGTCTCATGAGGATAAACCGAACCACTCTCTGCTGCAAAGGTAGCTAAAGGTTCTGCCAAATTCTCCAGAGCCACTTCATTCTCACGATTTAATTGCTTTAAGTATACACGAGCAGAGGTCGTATTCACCAGGGTTCCCCATCCATCGGTCGCCTGACTGGTCAACTCTCCGGTTACCTCTGACAATTTATCTTTCTTTGAATCTTTCACACATTGTATATATTCGTTAAAATTAGAATGTCTGAATTCAATCTCGGGATACAGACGATTCGCCACTTCAATCGCTTCTGCAATATTCTTTTGAACTGGCTGATGATCACACCCATTCATAAGAAGCAAATGGTCGGTGGAAGCATATTGAAGTACATCCTTGATGCGTTTATCCCAATATTTCTTTGCTACTTCCTCTTCCACAGGAATTTCTGCCCCATTATTATACCAGTTAGCAAATAAAATGCCCAGTAATCCACTTCCATCCGGTGAATTCCAGATCATCTCGGAGTAAAAGGATTCATACTCTCCGGTTTCTCCTAAGGTATTGTTTAGGCCTACCGGTCTTACTCCACGGCCAAAGACTACAGCCTCCATACCTGCCTGCTTTAATACCTGTGGCATTTGTCCCGCATTACCAAAAGCATCGGGGAAATAACCCACTTTACATACTTCTCCGAATTCCTTCGCTTCTTCCATACCCACAATAAGGTTTCTTACATTGGATTCACTGCTGGTTAAAAACTCGTCCTGTAGAATGTACCAAGGACCAACAAGGAATTTACCTTCTTTTACGTACTTTTTAAGCTTCTCTCTGTTCTCAGGTTTTATCTCAAGATAATCATCCAGGACAATCGTTTGCCCATCCAGATGAAAGCTCTGAAATCCATCTGAATTTTCAAACAATTCAAAACAATTGTCAATCAGCTCAACTAATTTCAAGCGATGTTTTTCGAATGGCAGATACCATTCTCTATCCCAATGTGAATGGGAAATAATATGAACTATTTTTTTACTCAAAAAATTCACCCTTTTTCTTATATTTGTATTTGATATATCATATTATTACAATTTTTTAATGACATGTCAATACGAAAAAAGGAATTTAATTTTTTTAGTAGTTTTACACAAAACCAACTAATTTTTAAGAGTATTTTGTTTCTTTCATTTATTTACTATTTCCGTAATAATTTAACAGGTAAATTTCAATTGATATATCATTTCATTCATGAACCACACTCCTATTTACTTTGAAAACAAAGGGCTTCTTCTTTTTTGAGAATGAAATGTTACAATCCATATGTACCACGGATACTCACTTGCATCAAATATTCAAGCTTATATTTCTTCTGTTCTTATATCGTAAGTTGCAAGCCACCTTGAAGATTTTTATAAGCTTGCTCAAATTCAACATGATCACCAATATAATGTGGAACTGCAAGGCTAACTCCTAATTTGTCCGCTGTCAAATAGGAATAGATTCCCCAGGAATTTTCTGAATTAATCAAATCCGATTGCTTAAATCCTTGTATTAATTCTTCCTCTGTAATATTGCTTAGATAATCCTTAATTGCATTGTTTAACTCCTGATTTCCTTCTTCAAAGGTAATGAATGGCCAGGTTCGAAACTCATTCACAAAGGCCTTATTTATCGGTATCATATCAGGTAAGCGAAGACGCTCTTCCGTATCCAAATTCAGGTTTGTCGTATAGATCATTTCCGAGGGGTGCGCGGCAAAAGCTGTATTAAAATCAACATTATATAAGATGCTAATAAAATGCTCATTTACTAATTTTACTATATAGTTGATTTTTAGAGAGTACCTTGGAGTACCGTTTTTCGGTTGATTTAGCTCAGGATAAGGATCAAAAGCGTAAATCTTTAAGATATTATCAAAATCATCTTTGAGGATCTTATTTAGCTTCGTCTTTTTACTTTCTGGTAATCCTGCATGAATTTGTGGATAATAAGCTTCCACTCCGTCTTCCTTGTATTCCACTGGTTCTAGTAGGACCGCATTCCCTGAATGTGAATTTGTATTTTGTACTTGTCTAAAATTTCCATCATTGTAATTCTGTTTCTTTACCTGTATTCGCATATAGGGCTCAGGATCCGGTACATTACTTACTTTTCCACGATATGCTTTTTTCATGGGTTGATTTGCTGCCAGTGCCAACACACACAATAAGGTAATATCTATTTTCATTGTATTATCCTCATCCTTTTTCATAATCTATGCATCGTAACCCATTATATTCTTCACGGAGTGGATATAGAATAACTTTGTATTACCTCACTCTATAAAAAATTCCTTTGTAAAAACAGTCTCTGCTGATTCTTACAAAGGAAGCATTTAAATTATATACCATTCGCTTTTATAATTATATTTATTAGATAAATACCTTCTTGCACAACCGGATATCTCGTATTCGCTATTCATGCTGTAATAATTTTTTTATCTCCTGCAGCACACCATTCTTTTGATAACTATCTGCGATATAATTTGCTGCTTGCTTTGCCTCTTCTCTGGCATTGGCTACGGCATAACTATATTTGGCACTTTGCAGCATCTCCACATCATTCAGATTATCACCAAATACCATGGTTTCCTCCGGAGTAACACCAATGATCTCTTGAATACGTCTTACCGCACTGCCCTTATCTACACCAGGCTTAATACAATCCATCCACCAGTGTCCTGCACAGGATATTTTAACATGAGGACTCCATTTCGGTACAAACCATTCCTTCGTAACACCTTCAGCATCACTGGGATGATATACGGATACTTTTACTACCTTTTCCTCTGGTAACTGATCCCATCCCCCTAAGGGTTCGATGTCATAACCGTAGTCATTCTTCATCCATAGATGCATCTTAGATCCTTCACAGGGTACATAAGCTTTTAACTGCCCACAGATTAGGGCATCACAATCCTCCAAACGGTGTACATCCTCTACCAGCTCTTTTACATAATGATCCGGCAATGCATCCACATGAAGTATTTCATCCTTTCGAATGATTACGGTACCGCCTTCTGTGATATACCATAGATGATCTGCGATTTCACCAAACAATTTTTTGATACTGGTATATTGCCTTCCGCTGGCTACTACAAAGCATATGCCTTGCTCTAACAGTTTCTTTATTACCACTTTATATTCGGGATTAAGATTACTGCTTCCATCCTCAACTAGAGTTCCGTCTACATCTGTTACAATTAACTTAATCAATATTATTCTCCTATACTATCATAAACTTTACTTCTTACTTTCACATAAAGTCTTTTGATTATGGTCAACTTTGTTTGCCGTAGTTATCATATCATAATCACTCAAATAAGTGCAATATACAAATAAGGACCATTATTACCCATTTACACAAAAATAAGGCCTTAGGGCCTTATTTTTGCATCATAGTATCGAATTATATTATAAATTTGTTAACGGCTTCTTCAAGAGAGACTGCATTCTCTTTTAGTTCCTCGGATAAGGCATGTAAAGAGTCTACCTCTGTTAATTGATGACTGGTAGCATCACTGACCGATAGAGTTGCCGCAGCTGTCTGCTGCGATACAGCAGAGATATTTTCAATCGCAGTTAAGGTCCCGGCTCTTGCATTGTCTATGGTATGAATACTTTCCATAATCATACTTACATGATCGATAAGTCGCTCCACATGATGATTCATATCGGAGAAGGATTGCTTTGTATTGGTGACTGCAGTTCCTTGCTCCTTTACGATATCTTCAGCTTCTCCAGCCGTTCTTACTGCATTTTTTGTTTCCTGCTGGATATCCTTAATCAACAATTCTATTTCTTTTACTGCCAGGATGGATTGATCTGCCAGCTTTCTAATCTCTTCTGCTACTACCTGAAAGCCTAACCCCGCCTTGCCGGCTCTTGCTGCTTCTATGGAGGCATTTAATGATAATAGATTTGTCTCATCTGCAATCTCATTGATGGTACCTATGATTTTACTAATAGAGATTGATTTCTGCTCCAACGTCTCAATATTTTGAATAATCCTTGTTGTGATTCTAGTAGTTGAGTTTGCTTTCTCATTTAATACTTGTATAGAGGTAATGCCCTGATCGATGCTGACTTTTGTTTCCCCTGCCAATGTATTAATTTCATTAGATCTTCCGTATACCAATTCTAATTTACCGGACAAATCATCCATTTGCATCAGGCAGCTCTCCGAATCGTTTGCCTGCTGATTGACACCTGTCTGGATTTCATTCATTGCCTCGTTAATACCTGCTGTTGCCAGGGACAGGACCTTAGCCGATTCCCCTACCTGCTCTGTCGAAGCGGATACGTAGGAACTTTGTTTTAAGACCTTTTCAATTAAGCTTCTCATATTTTCCACCATATCATTAATTCCATTAGATAATACGAGGAACTCATCCTTACTTTTCACCTTTAGCTTCACAGCTAGATTGCCGGAGGAAATTTTCTTTAATTCTGCAATGATATATCCGATGATACTTTGTATACCCAAAGCTAATACGGCACCGATTGCTATTGCAATAATACTTGCCAACAGCACGAGCAAAATCGTCATATGTTTAATACTGCTAACCTGCTGAACAATCACTGCTTTGGGAATCAGAGAACAGATCAGAATATCCGTACCGCCAACCTTAGAATAAAGATATAGATATTCCTTACCGTCAATCGTAACATCTTCACTATCTAAGTTTTCTTTTGATAACAAGGATTTCTGATAGAAATCCTTGGAATAGAACATAGTCGCTTCCGGATCTTCCGGTTGTGTATTTAGCAGCTCTCTACCATCGGCAGTGATTATTCCCACAACACTGTCTTTACCAAAATTCAAGCGTTGCAATATCTCATGCAAGGTGTCCGTAGTGATATCTACTAAAATCACCGCTTCCCCTTTATTAAAGCTTCTGACATAACGCAGTGCATAATCTTCTGTATGAATTTTAAGCTGACTGTCAAAACCTTCGTCTTTTCCAATCCAGTACTGAACATCTTTTCCATCCACCAACTTACTTCCTGCCTGAGCTTTTAGAAATTCCTGATACAATCCATTTACTGTTTTTCCGGTGGATGACATAATTCCGTCAATTCCTGCAGACATAGCATGGATGTTTTCAATAAATGAATCAGAGACTTGTTTTCTAGAGAGTGATGTACTTAAATCCTGATACACCAAAGTCAGTTTTTCCGTATCCTTATTGTATAAGCCGTAAAAGTAGTTCTGCACTTTCGTGTCCATAATGTATTGAACGACAGTGGTATCCACCGACTCAAGACCAAATCTCAGATATTCACCGGTCATATCAATTGCTTGTAAACTGGATTGATTAAATTTATCAACGATTGCTGTTGATGCTTTTTGATATGAAATCACACCAATTAGAATTACAAAGCATACAGGAAGAAGAAAAGCTGCAATAAGTTTAAATTGAATGCTTCGATACCATACAACCGATGTACTATATTGCGATTGATGTAGTTTTCTACGTTGAGATCGATGTAGCGTCTCAGACTCACCGGACTTGGTAGCCGTCGCTTCCTTTTGTTCCTTTATATTTTTATCTTTTGTCATAGATAAACTCCTTCTTATCAAATGTAGAAAGATAACACGAAATCTAGGATATGTTTCTTAGGTAATCCGCATACCAGAAGACTACCTCTCCTATTTGGAACAGTTCCGCTTCTCTGCTGACACTACGCCACAGCTTCTTATACTCATGATACCAGTATTCCAGCTTCACTGCCAGCTGCCTTGCCTGACTTCCTTTTTTGTAAGGCTCTTCACCGCAGGCAATAACCGCACCAATTTCATTCCAGAGTATCATTCCTTCTGCTGCAAGTACATAAGCCTGATACAGATAACGTTTTTCCTTCTGCACATGGGAAAGTATACGATAAATTTCAGTATTCATCTGCTCCAGGCTAAGGTTTGCTTCCTTTACCTTATCCCAGCTGGTATCCTCCAGAACTGGAGCCCAGGGTTTACCGATGATCCTTTTCTCCTGCATTTCCTTATAACAAATGACCTCAAACCAGCTAACTGCATTCTTCGTCGAGATCTCAGCAACGAAGGAAAGGAAGGTTTCTGACGTATCGCCATACTCTAATCTGGATATCTGGCGATTCATCTCTTCAAATTCGGGAATTTGCTCATTCCATGAAAATGCAGCACCATAAATCATACCGGTGGTAGAAAACTCCGGATGATTGATGTGTCCAAAATCACCCCAGTCCGTATTGAGAACACCAATTGCCTGATACTTAATTCCATAAGAGCACATTCTACTAATATTATCATAAGAATCTCTCAGTCGGTTCACCAACTGATTCCATCCACTTACCCCAGGGCATACATATTGTGTTGCTCCTGCTTCGTGTAAGAGCTTTGTTTCACGTTCGGTATGGGTCGGTGCATAACCCCAGTTCAGACAAATTGTTTCCATTGGAAGCTTTTTAATTGCCTCCGGCATTCCGCAGATAATATCTCCCCAGAACATTGGTATCTTTCCTTTTGACAGAATGAATTCACAAATACGGTTTACAAAATCAATATACATATTATTAACACCGATCTGTTCTGCCAACTCTCTGCTCTTACCTTTTCCAAGATCAAAGGTCTCATCCGCGCAAAGATTTACAAAACCAGAGGAAAACAGCGGCATATATTCACTCAGCATCTTTGTCACAAAGTCAAAGCTCTCCTCCTTGGATATGTCCAGGGTATGGTGAGCCATCCGTCCATAGAATGAAAACGGCTCTTGATCAGAGTTATCCAACTCACAGAGGTGCGTATAGGTTTTCGTTCGAAGAACCTTATATAGATGGCCAAAGCTAGCGATAGAAGGAACAAGGTCTATATGGAGCTTCTTACAATAGGCATCAAACTCCAGGATGTCCTCCGGTGTTAAAGGTGTATCATCTCTCCATACTTCACTAAAGTCCCGAAAGAGAAAGCTGTGTTCAATATATAATTGTAATTGATTCAATTTGTAATATGCCATCTTATCCGCTAAGGATTTTAAAGATTCTAAGGTCGGAATTCGTCCTCTGGTTGCATCATGATAAAAACCTCGATTGGGCATTACCGGTGCATCCTCTATCAACAGACAGGGAAGATATGCACCCTTATGTTCCATGATCTGTTTCAGAGTTTGAATTCCATAGAATAAGCCCGCATTACTACCGCCTATAATTTCTATAGTAAACTCTGTAATTTTAAGCTGATATTCCTCTCTTGATAGCTTCCGATCTAACTTTAAGAAAATGCCGCCATCCCTCACTCCCTTGGTTATGTCCAGTGTAAAACCAAGCAGATGTTGAATATCTCTTTTTAATTGTCCTGCATGCTCCGTTACCTGTAAATCACATTCCGGATCAATGACGATCTGCATGTTATAGCGTAATACAAATCCTTCTTCCTTCTCTATCGAAATCTTCCTTGGTGCTGGTATTAAATACATAAGATCCTCCTGTAACTTAACTCGTCAAAAAACTGCTTCACTTCTACAACTCCATCCATTCATTCGGATTAAGTATCGCTTTTCTTCCTGCCTGCTGCATTGCCATAATCTCTAAGGTATCTTCTTTGGTAACAGGAACCTTCTTATCTGCATAGAAATGCAAGAGCCGATGCATAAAGTTCATATAATAGTCGGTAACTGCGATTTCTTTTACTCCCTCTTCTTTCGTGGAGGCAAATAAATGAAATGGCAATTTCTTTCCTTGGGTAAAGGTACACATTCTTCCGTCCTCATACTGGTATATAATATGTACTGTCTCTCCGGCACAGAAGGCCTGACAGCGTTTCGCACCGGTTCCCATTAACATCTGAAGCATCTCATATTGGTGGATCGAATAGTTAACCATATCTCCAGGGCCAGTGGTAGCACAATAAGAGATTGTATTTGGCTCCTGCCGTTGAAAGGTTAACAACTCCATACAAAAACGCTGGGCTGAGCAAGTAAATAGGGGGGTTTGATACTGCTCTGCCAAAGAAAACATTCTGATAGCTGCTTCTAAGGTAGGTGCAAAGGTTTTATCACAATATACCGGTTTTCCACTGGTTAAAGCCATACGCGCCAGATCCTCATGGGGTAGACAATCATCGGCACACATAACCATGATGGCATCGACACTCTCTATTAACTCTTCATAAGAATTACATTGTATGCAATGATAATGTTCACACCAAGCTTTTGTTGTCATTCCGTATTCATCCGGATGATCCATCTCTGCGTAAGCATGCGTTACTCTCGCCTCTATTCCATATAATTCAGAAGCAAGCTGTATATATTCCGGATAATGGTTGGTGTGCCAGTTATCCAGATAACGATCTACAAATCCAATCTTAATCATTGTTACCAATCTCCTTCCCTGTATCTCCTTGATAAATCGAAGCCAGAGTCCAAAGCCATCTGCAGGCAGAGGAAGTCCACACTTCTTTATAGGTTGCATTGTTGTTATGAGGCCAGTACGGGATATCTTCATCTTCATTGGTCTGAATTCCTACCGGCAGCTCCCCGGTCATCTCACCGGGCATAACTGCATATTGCTGTGCAAAACGATCCCCTTCCCCATAAATCATCGACTGGCGAAATGGATTTTTTCCACTAACCCAGTAAAGCTGTTCTTTGGCAAGCTGTATTAACTTCGCATCCTTATAATATCCTCCGACAATTGCCGCTGCTTTTGCCATGGCCAGATGGATTGCAGTATTTCCACGGAAAGAGAACCAAACAGGGAAATTTCTGATATAATAACCATCACCTAGAGCAACTCCCTGCTTTAACTGATTGATGTAATGTTCCTTTTGCTCCTCATGATTTACAAGAAGATGCAATATCTCAAAAGTTTCCTTATCCTGCGCCTCTTGTTCCTGGTAGATACCGGCTGGAATCATCTCATAAGGACTGGCATACTGCATCAGCTTTTTCAGATATTCTCCGTAGAGCAGCATTGCTTTCTCCCATTTTGGTTTATCATTATGATCCGGCAAAGACTTACACAATTGATCAAAGGCCTGAACAAACATATACTCTCTGGATTGATGACTGTAATGGACGATGGTCTGCTTCTGTTCGTCCCGGTAGAAATAGCCTGCAAACCCAGCGGCCTTTCCTTCTGTCTCCTGACAGTGAAGAAGTAAATTACCGTATCGAACTGCAGTATCTCCATACTCTTTGATCCCCGTACTTTCATATAACAGAGACGACGTCCAGGTGATCAGTGCGTAGTACTGGGATTTGGAAGAGGAATAGGTATGCTCCCACATAATCGGCAGCTCCATTCCAACCTGATCCCATCGTTTTATACCAAAGGTATAATCTTCTTTCGCTATCTCCAGACATTTCCACGCTAATTCGCTGTCAGTCTCTTTTAATAATTTGGAAGCCACGACGCAGATACCGCTACATAGGAGATTTTCAAAAGCATGATTGTGGCATCTTACTTCCACATCATCCTCATCGCCAATCATACCATTGGTCCATCTTACAAGACCTGCACTGGTGGCACGGTGTCCGTCTCCAAAACGGCTTTTCATCGTAAACTCTAATCCCCAGAGTGCTTCCTCAACTAAGCGTTCGTATAACAGATATGTAAAGTCAATATCTGTCTGGTCATACTCTACAGAACCTTTACCACTTAACTTTCTTTCCTTGACTGCATTCGCCATTTCCAATAACGCCTGGGCTACTTCTGCCGTATGTATAAGCTGTTGAGACATATCCCCGGCATCATGCCAACCACCACCAAAGGAAATTGTCTTATCCCCATGTCTGGCAACCACATCCTGATGGCAAAGTCCATGTTTCTCCGGAACCGGATAACCGCATCTTTCACAGAACAGGAAGTTAAGAACCTTCCATAAAGCTTCTTCATATACTTCTTCACTAATGCTAAAAGCTTTCGTAACGGTATCACCGATTTGAATGCGGTAATTTCCTTCGATACTCAGATCAGAAAAATCCAGAATACGATATTCTTGCTCTTGAAAATAACAAATATCAGGTGTACCTTCGAATATTACTTCATTATTAACATCATTTATTATAAAAAATTCATCATCTTTTATAGCTGTAATCGCTTTTTTCTCACCAGTAAGAAAATATCCCGAAGTAGAATATGCTATTCCTTTCCTATGACAGAGCCAACCCTTATCCGGTTCCGGTTCTGCCAAAGTTTCCAGTGTAATGTCCTTAATACGAAAGCATACTTCTTCTCCCGTCGAAGTATCCTTACCATTCAGCCTGCAGGAGAAATCAAGTTCCGTGATGACATCTCTTGCCATGCTGCCAAATTCCCAACTGCAACGATTCCATTGATGATTCATCAAATTAACCACATGAGTGCCTTCTCGGTAATATTCATCCGGTACTTTTATGTTACCTTCATTTTTAATACCGAGATTTAAGTTAACAATTCTAGCTCCTTCACACTCTGGTTTCACCCAAAAGGTTAGGCAATGAAACTCTTCCCAATTCTCATGGTTTGGCTGGAATTTTGCATGAACCGTACCGTAGAAAGCGCAGTCACCATCCGGACTCATCGCTTCAGGCCAACAATAGGTAATCGGTTTTCCTGTAAGACTAAGAACTAGTTCTTCATCTATTTCGTCCACTCTAATGTGGCCTTCTCCTTCGTGATGTGGCTGCAGGGAACTAACCTTATTCCATATCGTTTTTCGGTACAAAACGGTGCGACTTTCCAGTTCTTTTTCCAGTGCTCCTTCTTGATGCAGAGGTAAGGGTCTATGTAGAAATCCACTACGAACTAAATCCTTCTGAAACTGCTCTCTCACGTCACTTCCTCCTATTGGTTCTTTGTAGCTTCTACCTTACCTGCAACAGCCCATTCACAGCTTCTCATTAACAAAGTTTTAAACTGCGGTGGTTCTAAAGCTATGGTACTGTTCTCCATTAACCCGTGGCCGGTGTAGAATGGCCAAACATGCCCTAAGATAAAATTAACCGTATTCCCTTTGCCATAAGTTCCTACCGTAAGTACCGGTTCATTCTTTCCTGTTCCATGAAGTCCCCAGCGGGATACAATCTCCGGATCGGAATAGGCTGTTACCAGAACCTCCATTGGTACCTCCCAAGGATTTTCTAACAGACAGAATAATTCCTCTTTGGTACGGAAACCGGTTACCCCTTCGGTAATTGGATGCTGTTTTTCTAACTTTTCATCCACAATGGATACGTTACAATAATTAAAGTCACCATGGGTAGCTGTTTCTCTCCAAAGAAGGCCGATCATTTTCTCGATCTCCGGATTCTCCTGAAAACACGGATGCAGACCATGGAAGAAAAGAACTCCTTTACCGTCGCTGACTGCTTTTGCCAGATTCTCTTCCGTTCTCTTATCCTTCTTCCAATATTCATCTGAGCACAAGAAGAAGAACAGGTCTGTCTCCTCCACTTTCTTCTGATCTAACATATATTCTTCTATGGAATACTTTGCTCCTGGGTAGGTTCCTGCTACCTCCGTAGTAAAGATTCCAGTGTTGACTAACCACTTATTCACAATAGTGCAGACACGATTCACATCATGTCCCATTGGACTTACCAGAAATACTGCACGATATTTATCCATAATTCCTCCCTCTTGCCCATATGCAAATTTGCATTTTTTTCCGCAACTCATTATTTGAACCCACATCAAAAGGTACATTCAGATAAAGATAACTTAAAATCTATTAATATTTCATGATTGCACTTATCGGTGCTTCCTACTATAATTGATCACATTGAAGCGCACTTTCCAGGAGCTTCTTACCACATATTATAACATCGATGCTGCATCTGCATCCAGTAGCACTTCACAATTCGGATGAAGCTGAAGAACAGAAGCCGGTATATCCGTAGTAATTGGTCCAAGGACAGCTTTCTTAATAATTTCAGCTTTATGTTTTCCTTTGGCAATCAACACAATCTTTCTGGTGTGCATTATATTTTTAATTCCTAAGGTTAATCCTCCTAAAGAATAATTTTCATCAACATTCGTTTCTTTCCGAACCTTAGCCTCAAAGATTGGATCCATCGGAGATACCCAGGTTGTACTGTCAAAAGGAGTTCCCGGTTGATTGATACCGATATGTCCATTCCATCCAATTCCAAGCATCTGTAGATCTGCTCCACCAGCCATAGCGATCGCTGTTTCAAATTCTTTGCATTCCTGCTCAAAATCTTCACTGAAGGTTGGAGGCATTATAAAGTTATCCTCCGGAATATTTAAATTGTCACAAAGTTGAGACTTAATCATTGCATAGCAGCTTCCGGAGTATGTTCTTGGTAGATTTGTTAGTTCATCTACATTAAAAATTTTTACTAAAGACGTAGGAAATGGATTCGTTTGATAGATCTCACTGACGATTCGATGCATATTCATTGTAGTCTGCCCTGTAGAAAGTCCTATTACAGCTTCTGGTTTCACTAACATTTGAGTAATAATCCTCCATGCAGCCATTTGGTCAAATTCTTTTTCATTTTTTGCTATTGTAATCTTCATATTCTTATCCTTTCCCAATCAAAATCAATTTACCTGGTATAATCTACTCTATTATTGATACTTCAATTAATGATCCTCAAATTATTGATACTTGAAATTTGTTGATTCTTCAAATTTATTGATACTTGAGATTTATCGATATCTCTAATTTGCTGATACTTCAAACTTATTGATATTTCAAATTTATTGATATACTTGAAATTTATTGATACTTCAAATTTGCTGATACTTCAAATTTATTGATACTTCAAATTTATTGATACTTCAAATTTATTGATACTTCAAATTTATTGATACTTCAAATTTATTGATACTTGAAATTTATTAATACTTCAAATTTATTGATACTTGAAATTTATTAATTCCTTAAATTTACTGATACTTTAATTTATTGATATTTGAAATTTATTAATTCCTCAGATTTACTGATACTTTAATTATTGATACTTGAAATTTATTAATTCCTCAAATTTACTGATACTTCAAATTTAATGATACTTCAAATACTTATTATGTCTAAGATTTTCTATTTCGTTTCTGTATACTTTTAATTCCTAGTGCACCAGCTCCAATTAAACCTACCAATCCAGGATCAAAACTAGATAATATAACTCCGTTTTTTACACCTCTCATAGTAGAGGCATTTAATGCATCACATATCTTAGGAAGAATCCATCCATCGCTAACCACTCCACCGCCCAGAACGATAGTATCGGGATCTGTAATACGTACTAAATTCATGATTAAATTGCTTATATTATCAATTGCCTGCACTGTTAATTCCTTGCATAGCGCATCGCCTTCTTCTGACAGACGGAAGATTTCAGAGATAAATACCTTATCGCCTTCCGTAGGTTTTTCTAACTTTGTTTGATATTTATTATATAATCGTAACACTTGAGATTGGAAGCCTGAGCCCGATGCAACACCTTCTACGCAACCGTGTCTTCCGCATACACATTCCTCTTCTCTCGTCAAATCCACAACACTATGACCGACTTCTCCGCTATTATTATTTGCTCCGCGAAGAATCCTTCCTTCTACTACAAAACCTGCTGCAATTCCTGTTCCTATGTTTAAATAGATAAAATTATCACTCTGTTTACCTTGCCCAAACATCATTTCGGCTCTGGTTGCACACTTAACGTCATTATCAATCACAGTAGGAACACCTAGTTTGGCTGATATCATAGCTGCAAGAGGAATCGGTGATGTTTCTACATGATCGAGGGATCTCCAAATACCATTGGCGTGATCTACCACCCCAACAACTCCCGCTCCGGCAGCTACTGGGGTTCCAACAAAACCAACCTCTTCGATATAGTCTGTAAGACACAGAAGAATTAGATTCGCTGCATCTTTATGATTCTTTACTCCTGTCTTATATCGTTTGCTCCGCAGTATCTTACCTTGTTCATCTATCTCACCGATCAGCAGCTTTGTACCGCCAAAATCACATCCAATGAATGTATTCATTATTTCCTCCAAAACTATTATGTCGTATGAGCAAAGGGCTGTCATTTAAGCGAACTATTCGTTTCCACCTCGAACGACTATTCCTGACAACCCTTTGCTCTACCTTTTCTTATTTATGTGGGAATCTAATCCAGCTTAGTTTCCGTTATATTCTGCCATCTGACGTTCTACTTCTGCCATGTACTCATCAATACCCGCATTCTTTAACGCTTCTCTGTATTGATTTACTGCTTCCACAGGATCACCGGCTTTACCAAATTGGATTGCAGGTAACCAGGTGCTACCAGCTTCATTTATTGCAGTTACCTGAGCATTCCAGTCTGCAGTATCAACGATGAATGAGCCCCAAGGATTAATCTTTGTCCAAGGCTTAATCTTTGCATTAACCGTATCAATTTGAGATTGGAAAGCATTGAATTCAGGAATTTCTAAAGCATCATTTCTAGTACTCCACATATCCCAGTAATAAGCATCTTCTTCTTCGTTATAGTCAGCAGGTCTTTCACGATAACCATCCTCGTTGATTACATACTGCTCACCTTCAATACCGTATTGAGTTAAATGATAAACCTCAGGATCATATTGGAATAAATCATACATCATTAATGCTCTCTCTGGATTCTTAGCATTTGCTGTAATGGAACAGGAATCCTGAGTCATTACGTCTGCGATACATAACTGTCTCTTCTCATCAAAGAAGAATGCGTCTAATTCAGCATCTGGACTCTGCTCTGATAATTCTTTGAATAAAGGATAGTAATTTGCTACGTTCATGCTATAGATACCAGAAGTACCGGAAAGAAAAGCTGCTTTTGTATCTACGGTTGCCGACATAACATCCTGAGGCCAGAAACCTTTATCGCCCCATTCCTTCATCTTAACAGCAAAATCTACGAACTTATCATCAAATACTGGAGATACAGAAGTCCAGCAATCATCATAACTCTTGTTTGCAACCGGAGCTGCCATACCAATGCTACCTGCACCTAATACATAATCGGTATCTTGACGGAACCACATAGCATATAACTCATTGGAGCTTGCGCTACCACCAACATTGTAAGGGATAACACCAGGCTTATTTGCAAGAATACCTTCGCAATATTGCTGTAAAGTATCCATAGAGTCAACCTTTTCAAGACCGAATTCTTTTGCCCAGTCAAGACGGTATGCAAACAATGGTGTGGATAACTGCCATTTTCTATGTTCCGGAAGAGCTACAACCTGACCCTTGTATGTACAGCCTTTCCACTCATCTTCGGTGGTATCGGCATATAACTGAGGTGCATAATAAGGTATCATTTCTTTCATATCCATGAAAGCACCTTTTTCTGCATTTTCCCATAGATTTAACCAAGTTGAAGTGGTGAAAATAAGGTCAATATCACTACCGGATACTAATTCCATCTGGTATTTTGTAGCGTAGTTGTTCCATTCAATCCACTGCATTTCAAGCTCAGCATTTAATTTTTCTTTGAAAATCTTGTTTAATTCAACCAACATTCTCTGGTCTGCTCCACGCTTTGGCGGATCTCCGAGAACAAGCATCTTCACTGTAACAAATTCGGATGTATCAACTTTTCCATTTACTACAGGAGTATTTCCACTAGGACCTTCAAAATTAGCTCCTGCATCTTCTGCTTCCCCCGCATCTTCGTTCGTACCCTGGGTTGCAGTATTGTCTGTGTTGCTTGTGTCATCTGTTTTTTTACAGCCAGCTAAGGTAAAACATAGCATAACAACAAGTAATACTGTAGATATCAGTCTTTTTGTTTTCATATCACTTTCTCCTCTTTTTTCGGATTTTGGTGTTTGTAAAAACGTAGATTTTTATTATTGCATTTTATATAGAACTTCCATCCTTATAAAAAGTTGATCAGGCTCTTTCAGATAGAAGTATCCACATACTCATTTAGCCCTTAACAGAGCCTACCGTGATTCCTGAAATAAAATATTTTTGTACCATTGGATACGCTAGTATAATCGGTCCTGTTGCAAGTACTGCAGTTGCCATTTTTACTGTTTCTAGCGGTAAATCCTGCATTTGAATGTTTTGCCCTGCCAGGGAATTTTTAAGATACTCCGCACGGTTAATTAAGTTATACAATAAAAGCTGTAACGGTCTAAATTTAACGCTGGTATCTAAGAACAACATGGAATTATACCATTCATTCCAATACCCCAAACCGATAAACAAACCGATCGTTGCCAGTGCCGGCTTAGACATTGGGAATATTACTTTGATAAAGGTAACAAACGGGGAAGCTCCATCAATCTCGGCCGCTTCACTGATGGAATGCGGAATACTGTTTCGGATGAAATTCTTCATCATAATAATATTCCAAGCACTAATCAAGGAAGGCAATAATACAGCCAGATAATTATTTTTTAAATGTAAGTACCGGGTCATTAACAGGTAGAATGGAACCAGACCACCGGAAAATAAAGTTGTAAAAAACAAAAACAACGATATGAAATTTCTTCTATGAAAATCCGGTCTCTGCAATACATAACCTGTCATTGAGGTAATAAATAAGCCAATGGAGGTTCCTGCCACCGTAAGCATAATTGTAACTACGTAGGATCCGACAATTTCACTATTCCCACTTAAAATAACTTCATAAGCAAAGGTAGAGAATTGCTTCGGTAACAGATGATATCCTTCTAGGACAAGTACTTTTTCACTTTCAAAGGACGCCGATACCATAATAATAAAAGGTAATAAACAGGATATTGCAAGTAATGCTATAAAAAAATATCCTATGAGCCGTATAACACGCCCTGAAAAATCATCTTTCTTTTTATTTTTCTTCATCATATTCATTCTCCTAAAATAGCGCATAATCCGGTTCTACCTTCTTAACAATTGCATTGGTAGTGAGAACCAAAATAAAACCAAAGATGGACTGTACAAAGGATACCGCAGCTGCCGTACTGAACTGGAAGTTATTTACCATGGCACGGAATACATAGGTCTCTAATACATCCGTTGAGTTATGTAAAATAACGTTGCTACTGCCTACCAAATTATAGAATAAATCAAAGTTACCTCTTAGGATGCCTCCGATGGACAATAATACAAGGATGATAACTGTTGGTTTCAGGCTCGGAAGGGTTATATAGCGAATTCTTTGAATTGTACTTGCACCATCTACCTGTGCTGCTTCTAAAATCTCATGATCCATACCCGTTAACGCAGCAAAATAAACAATGGAACCATATCCCGCACCTTTCCAGAGATTTACGATTACTAATATGATCGGCCAGGCTTCCGGATGGGAGTAAACCTGGATCCCCTCATTTCCGAATTTCATCAAAATGCTATTCAATATACCATTTGTACTGTTAAAAACAGCAAAACTAAATAAACCAACTAATACATAGGAAATGAAATTTGGTAAAATTAAAAATGATTGAGAGAATCTACGGAATGTCTTACTTCTAATCTCATTCAGTAAAACAGCTATGGTTATTTGAATTAAATGACTGCTTACTAAGAACGCAAGATTGTAAAATATCGTATTTCGTACTAATATTCCCAACTTTCCCGACATTGTAATGAACTTTAGATTGTCAAAACCAACAAAGGGACTTCCAAAGATTCCTTTGTTATAATTGAAATTAGTAAATGCTACATAAATACCTGGCATAGGAAGATACGCAAATATTAAGAAGTAAGCAATCACAGGAATACACATAATTAAAAATGCTCTGTCTTTTCTCATGGAAGACTTCCATTTACGATATCGATCCTTGGACTCATTATTCTTCTTAATCACTATACTTCCTTCGGTCGACTTCATTAAACAATCACCCCTTTTTTCTTTCTTTGAAAACGTTTTCACGTAAACAATATATCATATGAGATTTTTATTGTCAATAACGTTGTTGGTTTTGTTTTAACATTCTTTTTATTTGGTATGAATTTTTGTATATATTGCTTCCATAATCTTAGATATTTGAAACTTAAAGAGGATACTTGTGTAAACCTTTTCATTTTCTATTGCATAAAATCATATCCTGTGCTATATTGAATGAAGATATTTTACAACAATCTTTATATAATACAAAAAATGATAAAGTAATCGATTTCTTATAGATGATTTGTTATAATTGGACATAAGATACTTTTTAGAAAGGAACTTGTTTATGGCCGAAAAAGAACATATAACCATAACTCAGATAGCTGAATTATCGAATGTATCCATCGCCACCGTTTCAAGAGTTTTAAACGGTAATGTCTCAGTATCACCGGATAAAAGAAAACGCGTGGAAGAAGTAATTCAAAAATATAACTTTTCCCCCAATGCCTTGGCAAGAGGATTAATCTCAAAGCAAACAAAAACCATTGGAGTGATCCTTCCGGATATCTCCAACCCTTACTTCTCCTCTATGTTTTTAGAGATTGAACGTTCCGCTTTAGAAGCTGGATATACTCTTCTTTTATGTAATACATTATTTGGTGGTTCTTCCCATGGGATACGCAATACAAAGGAGGAATCTTATTATTTTCAGATGATGATTGATAAGCAGGTTGACGGTGTATTAATCATCGGTGGCCAGGTAGACTTAACTGCAGTAGAAGAAAATTACAAACAAGCATTAAAACGCTTGGTAGAACAGTTACCGGTCGTCGTGATCGGTAAGGAAATTGAAGATATCGATTGCATCTTCATACATCCTGAGAATGGCCAGAGTGTAACCTCTGCTTTGAATTATCTTTATATGCTCGGTCATAGAAAAATTGCCTTTGTCGGTGGACAACCAAACGTAACAATTACTGAGGATCGTTTAAATGCATATAAGAAAGCGTTACAGAACCTAGGTCTGACAGTTGATGATTCGTTAATATCTTTGTCCGACTATTATTCCCAGGACGGATACACGGCGATGAATAATCTAATCAGTCGCAACGCCTCTTTTACTGCATTCTTAGCTATCAACGATAACGTAGCTCTCGGTGCGGAAAGAGCACTCTATGATCAGTCTATGAAAGTACCGGATGATATTGCCGTAATCAGCTGTGATCAATTCCTCACTGGTGAATACCATATCCCAAGGCTAACCAGCATCAATCAGCACCACGATCTCTTAGCCCGCTTGGTAATTACAACATTGATTAATGCAATTCAAGGGAATGCCAACCCTCCGAAGTTTACTATCACAACAGAATTAGTAATTCGGGAAAGCTGCGGTACTCATCTTGGAATAAGAAATCATGCTGCTATATAAGAAAGGAGATTTGTATGAACAGAACAGAGTATTATGAAACACTAAATCAAATTTATGATGACCTCACGAATACCAACGGGAATTTTCAGAACTCACACCCTACCACAGGAAAAGAACTGGAAGATCTTAAGAAGTATGCTGCTGTTTCATTGATGGTAGTAGATCGTTATTACACGAACTTAACGAAGTTAACGTATGAAAGAAAAGAACTATAAGAATTGTTAATAATTCATCTCTGAACAAAAAAGAGTGGTTGCTCAACTACATAGTTAGTTGAAGAACCGCTCTTTTTATATCATTTATAATTCATATTACAAACCGTTTTACTCTAAGTTTACTTCTTATCCTTAATTTATCTATACAATGACGATAAATACAACTTACTTCATCCATATCTCATTATACGAATCAATTTAGATTATTCTCATTATGACAAATTGTATTATATCAATCAAATAAATTTCTATTTTATTATATGCTGTTGTTTATTCTTCGAATTTAATGTAATCCTTGAAGTGAGAACTATATTCCATTGATCCATCCTTCAATACCCAAAGGGCTTCGGTATCGGGTAATTTCTCTATAATCTCAAGTCCTTCTTCATATGGCATATTAAAGATACATGTAGATAAAGCATCCGCCAAACCTGAATTCTTTGTTATAATAGAAACTGCTCTAAAATAATCAGAAGGCATCAATGTCTTCGGATCAATGATATGATGATAACGCTTTCCATTAACCACATAAAACCTTTCATAGTCGCCGCTGGATACTAAAGAGCAATCCTCGATATTTAGGATATATAGATTAGTATTTTCGCTTTCCAAATCGGGATTTTGAATTCCGACATTCCATGGCTCACCTTCTCTGTTTCCAATGGCACGCACATTACCGCCAATGCTTACAAGTCCATTGGTATATCCCTTCTCTTCTGCAAGCTCGCAAACCATTTCAGTAGCATAACCTTTTGCAACTGCTCCAACATCAAGAGCCATTTCGGGATCTTCTAAAAATACGGTAGACTCTTCTTCATTAATTATTACTTGATTGATATCAGTATGATTTGCTTTTTCTTTCAGCAAATCAATCGGTGGCACTTGTGCATTATCCGGATCATCAATACCTTCTGTCCGATAATCATGCCATACTTTTAATACTGCTCCATATGCTACATTTACTTCACCTTTTGATAGATCGTAAGCTTCCTTAGCGAAGTTAAGAAGATCTATAATTCGTTGATCTACTTTTACAGGCTTTATACCGGCATTATCATTAATTGTCTTAATGTTATTAATCCCCTCATAATCATAGTAAATATCATATAACTCATGATACTCTTTAAGATTATCGTAAATCAATTGTGCAAACTCAGAGAAATCTTCCTTAGTATCAGCATATCCTATAATCTTAGAAACTGTATTGAATAGTTCCAGAAACTCTGCCTGATAGCGAGTTTTTTCCGTTTTTGCTTCACTACAGCCGGTGAGATTAAATAAGATTACTATCATTAGAATCGATGCAATTATCTTTTTCTTCAAGTTATTCACCTCAAAAAAGGGAAGGAGTAAAAACTCCTCCCCTTAAACTTAATTTAATTATTTAGCTGCGTTTGCAACTGCTTTTTCGATTGTAGATACGAAAGAAGTAATGTGAACTGTTACAGAGCTTGCTAAGTCAGCATCGCCAGCTTTACCATCTTCTGTAATAGACATACCTTTTACTTCATCAAGAGTTTTGCCAGTAGCGAATGTAGCGAATGCGTTAGCCTGCTCATACCACTCTTTGCCGATACCAGAAGCAGCTTTCATGCCGTAACCTTCTTTCAACTCTTGTTTGGTCTGAGGAGCAACTGTTAAATCAGTAGTGATCACACCAGCTGTTGTAAAGTTAACATTGCCTTGAGAAGCATCGATGAAACAGCTTGTGATTTTACCGTCTGCGCCTGTTGTAAGTGCTGTATAGTAGGAATATGCCTGAGCTAAACCATCAGCATCAGCTGCAGCATCCTTAGATTTTGCGATATCAGTAGCTAAACCAAGACCAATCTTGTCACCAACTTTAGCACCAAAATCTTGAGCATTTGTAACAGCCTTCTCAACAACTGCGATATAATCAGCAAGGTGAATTGTTACAGAAGCAGCTAAATCAGCATCGCTAGCAACGCCTTCTTCTGTTAAAGCAATACCTTTAACTTCATCAACTGTTTTACCAACTACATAAGCTGCAAAAGCATCTGCCTGTTCATTCCACTCTTTGCTAATACCGGATGCTGCAAGCATACCGTATTCAGTTCCAAGTTCCTGCTTTGATTTGAAAGTAGAAGCTACATCAGTAGTAAGCTTGCCTTCTAAAGAGAAGTTAACCTTTGTCTGAGCAGCATCGATAGAGCAATCTAAAATCTTTCCATCAGGACCAACTAATACTGCAGCTACAACGGAATCGATCTGAGCAAGACCCTCAGCATCAGCTGCTGCATCTTTGGATTTTCCTAAAGAGGTAATAACTGCAAGACCAGTCTTTGCTGCCTCTGCAGGTGCTGCTGTATCATCAGTAGCAGTGTCATCTGTTGCTGGTGCTTCGGTAGGATCTGCAGTTTCATCAGCAGGTGCCTGAGTAGGAGCAACATCAGTTGTTGTGTCGTCAGTTTTCTTTGCGCCACATCCAGTAAGCATAGAGATTACCAGAGTTAAGCTAAGTAACAGCGTTAATAGTTTTTTCATAATTTCTCTCCCTATAATTTTATTTTTATTACAATCCGAGCTTTAGAAACTCGGTTGAATAAACAAAGATGAATATGCCTCTAACAATCCACTCTTTAAGTTTCTTTCGCTCTATCGATTTAATATGTAAGTGAACGCGAAAGCAGTTAGATGCAAGTTATGTACATTCTCCGGAGTACATCCGGAGAGCTTAAGATTTTATTACTAGCCAATCCATATGCCAAGAAAAATCAAGATAGCATTCGATCCCATGATAATAATAAAATTCTTAATTGCAAGTATAAAAGTAGTTGCTTTGTCTTGTTTTTTTATAAAAGCATTAATATTTTTCTGAACCGGTATTAATGTAACAAGGAAAACCAAACTAATTGGTGGCAAAACACCTAATATCACCATGATGACCACGGCACCATAACAGATATAATATAACCCTGCAAATAAATAAAGTGCATTTTTGCCGATATAGTAAGGCAAGGTATGCCTTTTTACAGTAATATCCTTCTCTAAATCACAGATATTGTTTGCCAACATGATGTTAGCTGTCACACAGAACGGAACAATTGATAGCAATAACAGCGTTATCATCGGCATAACATGCAATTCAAATGCTATTGTTTTAAAGTCAATTTGAAATGTAAGATATGTTCCACTTGGCATGTTAATATACAATAAAATGAATGGAATTAATAGTCCATAAAACATTCCGGATAACACCTCTCCCAAGGGTTGCCTTGAGATTGGAACTGGTCCATAGGTATAAAACACACCACATAAAAAACATATTCCGCCAGCCATCAGTATAACAATATCTGTCCGATAAGCAAGATATAAACCGAGGGAAGCACTAATTCCAAACATGATATAGATCATCGTCAGTGCTGTTTTCCGTTTAAACTGTAAGATCTGGTGATTGTTCTTTGTATCAATATAATTATTGATCGCTGTTGTTGTGAGATCGAAGATAAACATGGCAGCAAAGAAAATCAAGGTCAATTTCCAGTTGATTGCTTGCTTCTTATAAAACAAGAATGCAATTGTCAGTAAAAACGTAAAGGTGCTGGTAATCTTCGTTCTAATCTCAACGTAATCCAAAAAGCGTTTTATCACCTTGTTCACCATTCCATTCACTAGTATTTTCGCAATGTTTCTTTCTTACGAAAATATCCAATTCTGTTACGCAAGTCGAGAGGCTTTGTTTAATATTGAAATCAGCATCTCTTTTTTATGATCAGTCAAATCAAGCTCATTTATAATACGCATTGATTTGTTGAAATATTTCTTAACAACCATACGGGTAAACGAAAGTCCACCGGTTTTTTCGACTGCTTCGTTGATTTCAGCTCGATTAATTCCACCATTCAACGCCTTCTCTTTGAAATCCTTGAGTTTCTTTAACGCATGAATTAATGGTAGGGTAATCACACCCTGTTCGAAATCTGATTGCACCGGTTTATTAGCATCTTCAACCGTATTTTCAAAATCAATACAGTCATCGGTTAACTGGAATATCATCCCAATATAATTTCCTAAGTTTCTGTATTTTTTAGCTTCTACCTCATTGCTGCCGGAAAATATTGCACCGGCAAAAAAAGAAGCTTCAAACAGTGCGGCTGTCTTACCTGATATGATTTTTAAATATTGATAGAAGGATAAATTGATATTCCCATTATTTACGTGTTGATTTAATTCACCAAGACAAACTTTACCCACATAATCAGGCATATCAATGCTTAAATAATCCTGCTTATTCGGAATAGAAGCCGCCATAGTAAGAGCAACACTTAAGAGATAATCGCCACAAATAACTGCTGTTCTCTTACCGTATTTCTTTTGGAGCGTAACTTCACCCCTGCGTAAATCAGCATTATCAATTATATCGTCATGAACCAATGTTGCCAGATGAAGAAGTTCAATCGCTGCTGCAATCTTTATTGCATTGGGATGAATGAAACCTTCTTTATCTTCTGCACATATCAGTACAGAGACAGCTCGAATAAATTTACCTTGAGAGGCTGCAAGATGCTTCGTGTATTCACGGATGATGAGTGGTGATTTGGACAGTGTTCTGTCCATCTCACTTCTCACAAGCAAAAGTGCCTCATCATACTTCATTCCTTCGGTATTTTCACTCTTATTTAAGTTATTATTAGTCATTATAGATATACAACTTTCTAACAAATGGTAATCTCTTCCAGAATTTCTTTAATGCAGGCATTGCATAGTAGTCAAGACCGAAGGTTCTGCCAGCTCCTATTAATACAGCGATTCCCGCGAAAATCATCCAGAAGGTTCCTAAGTATAAACCAGTAGTACATACAAACATAAATTGTAGTATCAATGAGAAAGCAGCTGCAGGTGTTGTGAATAAACCACCAATTAATGCAAGACCAATTAAGATCTCAGCAACAACGATAAAGATCTGCATTGCCAACTGTACACCATCGTAAGGAAAAATCAACTTTTCAACAAACCAGTTCATTGCAGGAATATCTAATTTGAATGCATAATCACTGATGGTTGATTCCGCTAATTCTTTTCCGCTAACAAAGATAACTTTAATTAATCCTAAGAAGTTAAAATCAAGTAAAACTTTTCCTACTGCTGCTGCAGCTTCGCCTGCTGCGCCAGTAGCTGCAGTTACTGCATCGGTTGATTCTGCTGCAGCTGTTGTTGCTGCGGATACTGCGTCAGCACCTGCTGCACCTGCATTCAGGATGCTGTTATACCAAGCATCGGCTCCACCGAAGAACCCAGTAAGCTTTGGAGCATTAAACCAACCCTCCACAACCTTCATGATACCTTCAAACAACCAAATTGCACCCAACCATACTCTTAAAGCAACTAACAAGAAGCTTGGAGTTCTATTAGAGAAATGACCACCTACAAAGCTTCTGCAGTTTCTGATTGTAAAGAATTCATGTTTGATATAACTAAAAATCTTATTCCAGCCAAGAACCTGAATAAAATATACGATATTAATAAAATGCTTTGCAAACATTGCAAAGAAGGATGGTAAGCTGAAGAAATGATTCGGTAAACCAACATGGGCAACACCATAACGTCCACCGATACAAACCATTACACCATGGAAAGCAGGTTTGTATACTTTCAAGTTGTTTTCCTGTCCCTTCATGGAAGCTACGATATTATGAGCAGCAACATCAGCACTTTGCTCGCAGTTCTCTACCATCTGAGGTACTGCACGTTCTTCCCCCTCCGGAACAAAATACATGTTATCACCGATAACATATACATTCTGATCTTTGGTAGAACGAAGGTAGGAATCTACTTGAATCCGTCCTCCACGGGTTAATTCTAAGGAAGCACCAGCATCTTTTGTAATATCGGCACTCTGAATACCTGCTGCCCAGATTACGGTTCCTGCTGCATTGTGCATAATTTTATCGTTTTGTTTTAATTCTATATAATCGCTACCGATGCTGGATACCATAGCATTAAGTATTAACTGAACGCCCATCTTGTTCAGACGTCTGGTAACCTTATCCGAAAGCTTCTCTGGAAGGTTCGGAATTGGTCTGCTTAATCCATCTACGTTAAACATAGAAACTTCATTACGATCAATACCATACTTCTCACAAAGAATTGGTACATATTCAGCAAGTTCACCTATCATCTCGACACCAGTAAATCCGGCACCAACAACATAGAAGGTAAGCATGCGTTTTCTTTCTTCTTTCTTTGGCTCACAGGATGCTTTAAAGAAAGTGTTTTGTATATGCTCTCTCAACACAATCGCATCTTCATAGGACCATAGCTTATAGGAGAACTCCTCTGCTCCCGGTACACCATAGAAAGTAGGCTTTGAACCTGCAGATAATACTAAGTAATCATACTGATACGACTCATTCGCACCGATTACATTCTTTTTAGCAAAATCAATCGAAGTAACCGTATCAAGTTTAACGTTCACTTTTCGACCTGCAAAAACCTTTTTCAGACTGATCTTAATACTGTCCTCATCCACACGATTTGCTGCAACTTCATGAAGCTCTGTAAGCATGGTGTGAAATGGATTTTTGTCAATAATTGTAATACTGACATCATTCTGTTTCTTAAATTTTTTTGCTAATTTTTTCGCCGTTAATATGCCTGCATAACCGGCGCCAACAATAACAATTCTCTTTTCCATATGTTCTCCTTACTATTCTTACAATTGCATTGTACCAAAATCGACACAATTCGTCAATAAATTTGTTATCTTATTAACAATGTATTGTAAAAATGCCCCTGTTAATAAAACCTCATAAAAAATTGACTCTAATGTAATCAGTATACCATAATTTTTTTGATTTGAATATATCAAATTTAAAAAAATAGTAACATATATATACAAATATGTAAATACCACCAAAATCCCCACTTTTCTTCCATAATGAGAATTTTTATCTATAATCTAAAAATGGTAGCTTTTCGTATAATTTATGATGATTTACACTATTTTTTTCACATAGTTTGGAAATTTTCAAAACATCAGCTTGTTAAAATCTAAATTAAGCTGCTGCACAACCAATGATCAGTCATGACAGCAGCTTATTTGAATTGTTTTTACTGTTGTACTTCTTGTTTTTACTGTTGTTCTTCTTGTTTTACTATTGTACTTCTTGTTTTACTGTTGTACTTCTTGTTTTCCAGTTACCTTACTGGTCTCATCCATTGCAAAACTTGTCTTATACTCTTCCTTGGTAAAAAATACATTACCATCAACAGTAGCGTCTACCAGCTTAAAGTTTTCTACATTAACATATAAATCACCTTTGAAGGTTCCATGCTGAATACTTGCTTCAGGGCTATTAATGGTAAATTTAGGAGCGGTCAGTGTATATCTTGCTGTAATGTTACGTTCTTCATCCTGTGCATAAAGAGCAACTTTACGTTGAATTTGATCATTACCAGCATCATCTTTCTTACCATTCTTAAATTCGCCATCTAAGGTAATCTCTTTATCAACGGTAAGATCTTTCGTAAGAGCGATAATCCATGTTCCGGTATTGCTGATTGCTTTTTCAAAAGCTTCTGACGTATCCACGATCGATGCTGTGGTTACAGTATCCGGTGTAGCATCTCCTGTGTCCGGGGTATCATCCGTATCACCTGCAGTATCATCGGTATCACCTGCAGTATCGTCGGTATCATCCGCAGTATCATCGGTATCACCAGCATTATTATCGGTGTCACCTGCATTGTTCCCCGTATCAGGGGTATCTCCTGCATCGTCCTTATCATTGGCACATGCTGTTAACATTAGTACAAGTAAGGTTAAAGTCAAAAATCTAACTAAAGCTTTCATTGAAATCCTCCTAGAATTTACTTAATTTAGCATTAATCTCATTATTTCCATAATAAATTAAATTAATTCAATTCTAGGGAATTTTATATAAGTTTTTTTAAAATCAGTCTAAAATACCATGAAGTTCATTGGAAACCATAGGCAGTCCTCTCTGATAGCTTGTTTCTAAATCTAAGTATGCTCCTTGATTACTGCTTTTCTCAAAGCTAGTTAAAACCTCAAGAACATGAAAAATCTGCTGTGTATTGGCGCGGAAATCTCGGCCGGTTTGTAACGCTTTTGCCATATCGGCCAGACCTAACCCACGGGAATTCTCTTTATAATCGAATAACAGTGGCATCTCCTTATACTCTCCATCCTCTGGAGTAAACAGCTTAATCGGTCCCCCAAAATTGTTCGGGTCCGGAACAATCAAGGTTCCTTTGGATCCATAAATCTCAAATCTTGCCTGCTGCTTATAATGTACATCAAACGTGGTAAAAATTGTTCCTACAGCTCCATTATCGAAGTTTAAGATTCCTGTAATATAAGTAGGAACCTCTACATCAATGACAGTTCCACGCTTAGGCTGACTGGTTATCATACGTTTTTCAAAACTTTTCTTTGTAATGCCTGTAACACCGGATACACCACCCAGAAGGTTGATTAGTGCTGTCACATAATACGGACCCATATCCATCATTGGACCGCCTCCAGCTTTATAATAAAATTCCGGATCCGGATGCCAGGTTTCATGTCCCCTACAGATCATAAATGCTGCTGCACCAATTGGCTGACCAATGAAACCATCATCAATTATTTTACGACAGGTTTGAATTCCTGAGCCAAGGAACGTATCTGGTGCTCCGCCAATCATTAAATTCTTCTCTAGAGCAAGCTTCACTAATTCTTTTCCCTCTTGAAAATTAGCTCCTAAGGGTTTTTCTGTATATACGTGTTTACCAGCCTTCAAAGCTTCCTTGGTTACCTCAAAATGCTCATAAGGTCTGGTCAGATTAAGTACAATATCTACCTCATCATCGGCAAATGCGTCATACATTGTATCATAGATTTTATTTATCTTATATTTTTCCTTTGCGGCTTCTGCTCTCTCTCTGATCAAGTCGCAAACTCCAACAAGTTCTAATTCCTTAAATACCTGCGTGATATTCTCAAGATAAATTCCGCTGATGGCTCCAACTCCGACCATCGCAACCTTTACTTTACTCATAGAAACCTCCTTCTGTAATAAGAAACTTACTTCTTATCTAAATCATATTTCTCGTATAATAATTTTCATTACCACTGCATTGATCCAACGGTTTTATATCATAATTGCACTTACCCCTATGGATGTAAGCTGTTTTACATAAATATCATTTTCATAGATATAATTTTATATCGATATAGTTTTATATCTTGATCTGGTTTCCTAGATAAAATATATTAAATATTAGTACATCTTTGCTTGATTCTCAAAGCGATCTGTAGTTAGTTCTTGGTTGATTGCATAAGGTTTTCCCTCCGCTGCCCAGAGCATACCCCGTTCCATGAGAACCTCTGCCGACGGAGATTTATCAAACACATCGTCATGATGACCTAAGGAAGTATAGAACACTCTTCCATTACCCCAGAATTTTGTCCATGCAACCGGCATATCTACCGGTTTATTGGATACATGATAATAATTTACTACTGGAAATCTTGTGGTTGCCAACACTTCGATTGCAGGATCAATGTGCAGATAATAATGCTCACTGCAAACAGGAAAATCTTCTATGCCCTCTGTAATTGGACTGGAACCTTTATTGATATGTACCATATAATCAATTCCATCACCGCCGGGATGACTAACCCATTGTCCACCGGTAATAAACTGCCACTCCGTATTTTCTCGGAAGGAATCACACATACCACCATGACAGCCTGCTAAACCAACACCTTTCCCCACTGCAATTGAGATATTCTTAACATATTCATTATCGATATGGCCCATTGTCCAGCAAGCCACTATCAGATCCAGCTCTAATAGCTCCTCCAGATTGCCAAGAACTTCTAAGGTATCGGATATTTTGCATGTATATCCATGTTTTTCTAATAGCCCTGCGAAACGTTTTGATGTCAGCTGTGGCTCATGACCATCCCATCCGCCTTGTAATATTAATACTTTTTTCTCTGATTTCATACTCCATTCCTCCCTATCTATATTTATTTATCATTTATCTTAGATTCTACAGGATACCGGTTTGCTTTCTCTTGCCGCTTCAAAGATCAGATCGATCAGACTCATGACACGAAGTGCTTGCTCCGGTTTTACGATCAGTTCAGCTCCATGATCAAGAACGTCTACGATATTATTATAGTAGTCTGACCAGGAAGTAACTACTTCAGGAAGAGGCAGTTTCTTCTTTGTTTCATCCGGTCTGGGTGCCATGGTTCTGGTAGGGCCTGCAGCGGTGTATACAATATCATTTTCCCACTTTAATTCACCCTTGTTGGCTAAGGTTACAATCTCACCGTTGCACTCCCAGTCATGAATTACTGCGGTTCCTTCCGTTCCGCAAACATGCCAGCGGGGCAGGTTAATAAAGCAGTTGGTTGCAACCTCAATTAATGCAGAGATACCATTCTCAAACACCAATAGAGCTTTAAAATTATCATCCACTTCTTCATTAAATGCATTCACCAAATGAGGAGCAACGGATACCACTGGACTATCAATTAAGTTAAGCATTTGGTCAAACAAATGAACTCCCCAGTCATAAACCATACCTCCACCGTTGATCTTATATCCTCTCCAGCCATGCATTGCTCTTCCTGAACCCAGAACACGACTTTCAATATAGTAAGGGCGTCCAATCGTATCATCTCCTAATATCTTTTGAATGATCTTATAATCCCTGTCCCATCTACGGTTTTGATGGATTGTAAATAAACGATTTGTTTCCTTTGCAACAGCCATAATCTCTCTAAGTTCTTCTGCATTCATGGTGACCGGCTTTTCACAGATTACATGCTTACCGCCCCGTAGACACTGGATTGCATAATCCTTATGGAAATTGTTCGGTACCGCAATGGTTACCATATCTATCTCTGGATCTTTTATTAGTTCTTCTACACTCCGATATACATACAATCCATTTGCCTCAGCCTTTTCATAGACCTCTTCTCTCACATCATAAATACCCTTAACATCAATAGATTCGATGGAATCTCTTACACTTCTGTAGTGCCAATCCCCCATACCGCCGTATCCGATAATCGCAAGCTTATGTCCCATACTCATAACCTCTTTCTTTCTATATTTTATATTGCTTTTTTGTCTCTACTCTATATTTGAATTATATGAAAATAAATGATATAATGCTTGACAGATAACATATAAAACCAGACAAATATTGCACTCTTGGGGATAGTAAGTATGACACCTTTCTATGAAACTTTTCAGAATGAATTAAGAATTATCTATGCAGACGATTTTCATTTTCCAGCACATCTTCACAGTCAGCTGGAGATGTTATATGTACTTAGTGGTACGATTGAAGTTACTATTAATGATCAGAGCAAAGAACTTAAGCAGGGCGATTTAGCAATAGTATTTCCTAACACCATCCATCGCTTTGATGCCTGTAACTCACAGTCACCCTGTCGAATTCTACTGGTGATCTGCAGTTTAAACCTGACAGGTGAGTATTTTAAGACAATTACAAGATATTATCCGACCAATCCATTTATCCTTTGTGAGGATTTGCATGAAAATGTAGCATATGCCCTGGGGGAATTGGACAAGGAACGCTATGCACTATCGGATCGGAATGTATGCAGTGCACTTTTGCAGCTTATCTTCGCCAGAGTGATCCCAAAGCTTCCTTTGGAAAAAAATAAGGACATTCAGAATTATGATTT
>JAQZBN010000086.1 GCA_029238935.1 Herbinix sp. | reverse complement strand
CATCAGCGGTGAATACCAAAATTACTATGAAAAGATGTATGGAAACAGATAACGGATAGAGGATTTATTAGAGTAATTTCAATAAAGACAGTAAGAATATGCTTATTGAGCGGTTCTTACTGTTTTTTATTGGGTGCCTTTTATTGGGTACCTGACCCCATGAACAAATTATGAACAAAGTGCATTTCATCGTTCACAATGTATTAACAGTGCCTGACCCCCATAAATAGACCCGTAAAATAAATTGACATTAACATCCAAGAAGAGTACAATTTTAATAAGTCGATATATGGGCAAAACAGGCGAAAGCCTGCGACGCAAAACTGTAGGACCTTTAAAATGGTAGCCAGGTGTACCGTAATCAATGGCATTGTTAGTGATGATAACAGTGCTTTTTTTAGGTGGTGTAAGTTGGGAGAGAAGTATTTAAATCAAAAAGTAAGATTTAAATGTCATAATGGACATGCAGTATTCTTAAAGCCGCAATCCAACCAAAATCCGTTGGAACTTTGTGGAGATAAGGTCTTGACAATGGAGTGTAGGTTAGAGTTAATCGGTTCAATACGTCCTGGCCAATGTGATATCCTCCGAGATCCAAGTACCGGAGG
Source organism: Herbinix sp. (assembly GCA_029238935.1). Taxonomy (GTDB): domain Bacteria; phylum Bacillota; class Clostridia; order Lachnospirales; family Lachnospiraceae; genus Mobilitalea. Next base: position 13,405 of record JAQZBN010000086.1, on the reverse strand, counting down.
CCCTGGACCTTGCTGCATAGCGGGTCCCATTCCCTGCGCTTGGAGTAATCCATCGAAGTTGTCAGTCAGGGGAAGTAAGGCTTTGATAACCAGTTCAGCGACGAGATGCCCGGTTCAGGGTGAGATTAAGGTATTCCGACCAACCTCGGCGGCAATTAATGTGAATAATAACACTAGCTCGTTGTTGGTTCCAGGGACGAAGGATACCACGAATAAGAAGAGCGAAGAACAAGCTGGTAGCAGTTATAATCAAGAACAAGCGTTAACAGAGGAAAAAACGCAGGAAATATCAGAGCGACAATCAGATCGTGAATCGCATTATACATATCCCTATGCTCTCTGTAATTATCAAACCTGTGATAAAAGAGATACCTGTCAATATCTCACTTCATCCCTTGATATATTAAATGATGCTGCAATCTTAAAAGAAAACTTATGCCGGGATCGATTTGAGTATTATACAGAGGTTTGCAGCAAGATTGAGACGACCCGGTATGAAAACTCAGGTTATATGACCGCACATCATCATATCATCCCGGGAAATCAATGCCTAAAGCAGATGAAAGAGTTGGTATTATTAGCAAATTATTATCACTATGATATCAATAATGCAATCAATGGTATCTGTCTACCTACGATGAATGACGTATATGACAGCAGTGATATGGAAGGTAAAATACAGATTGCTATGAAGGCAATGGATACCTTAAGAATGCAATGGCACAAAGGTGGACATGGCTATCTTGGAAAGTTAGAGGCAGTCGAAAAAATAGCGCGGGATATTGATGTGTTACTCCCAAGGCCATTTATAGATTATGCCCAAGCTGTTCGGGATGAGCTTGCTAAATTTAGAACAAAATTAAGGCAGAATATGATTTGCAGGTGTCAGGATTATGATATGCAAGCGAAAGAGTTTACCGATTGCATGAATCATATTAGTCAAAGGATAGCGAAAAGGTTAGATGCTTTTCATGAGGAACCTCAGAAAGCAGCACCATTTTTTGTATCCAGAATGGCTATTCTATATGCCTATAATCTGATAGAACAACGACGCCGAATGTTTGCCGAGGAATATGAAAAGGAGAAGCAATGAGAGATTATTATGTATTAGATGCAGCAAGAAGTGTATCGGAATATGTTTTTATTGATCAGGGGCTGGAACAATTCCTAAGAGCCTGTGAGCTATCCGAGTTTCAATTTATTGATAGTTCTGTTACGCAAATAGAGGTTTCAAAAGAGGGAGGGCGTATTTTTCAGGATTTTATGAATTATGAGAATGTCCCTTTGATTTCAGATAGAATGAAAGATTTTTTTGATGAACAGAAGATAGATTATATATTTAATAAAAAAATACTGCTCACAAGAAGCAGTGTTGGGATAGAAGAGGTCTACTGGCTCGCCTTGCCCCAACGGATCCATTGCTTAAATATTGAGAATAGCAGCATAGATGAATTTTTAAACTATGCTGATGAAATTATAATTAACGATGATCAGATTGGCAGATTTAAGATATTTAAACTTGCTGGGGTTACGAATCAGGAAATCATAATAACGGATGATTTCGCAGAAAAATTAAAAGAGCAGAACTTTGAGGGAGTTCACATTTATCCCTTAAATACATAACGGGAGGATAATGATTACGATGGAACCGATGGATATGATTAAACAAACGGGGAGAACAATTATATTTGAGGAATTTAACAAAGAGAAAGAGGATTTGTGTACATTATTAACCAGAGATACAGATGAAATTAGTACAGAAAAATTCGTTCAATCACTAAAATCCTTAGAAGTAACTTCCTATCAGCAATTTCTGGATAAGTTTGCACCGACAATTTATGAGACAGTGGTGCAGACAGATGAAAATACATATAAATTTGTATATGAATTAGAAAAGCCAAAAGGGGATTACACTGAGATCAGTCTGAAAGATCATGCTTTTTATAAAATGATCGTAAATATCTTTTCTCAAAAGTCATCCAGTGGAACCAGTAATCTGGAGTTTAATTATGATAATCTGAAGAAAGCTCTGACTCCGATGGCGGAGATGGAAGAATGTAAAAGAATTAGAAAAAATCTATTAAGTAATGTTTCAGAATATATGAAACTAGCAGCCAGTGGCGAACCCAGTGAGGAGGCGAACCGCTTTGCTAAGAATATCAGTTCCTGCCGTGATGAAATTATCATAAAATATCAAAATAAAAGTCCGCTGGGACTGCTGCCATTAGCAATTGCAGATAAACAGAGTCAGATTGACACACTTACTATGGTATGTAAAGAAGGAAATAGCAATAGCAGTGCTGCTTCTTATACAGCGATTCCCTGCAAGGCAAGCTTTGATGACAGTGGTAATATCATTATGATTGCAACTACTTTATCAGAGATGGAAGAAGAGGAAGATACCCTTGACCATAATAGTAGGATTAAGGAAGTAATTCAGGATGATTTCCAACAATTTGCACCACCAACCATTCAAAACTCTTATATGAGTAATTTGATTGTCAATGTATTTGCTGCAGGTGGTTCAAACAGTTTAACTGATATCACACAACTAGAGAAAGTGAAAAAGCAATATCAGGATATTTACAAGGATTCCTTGGAGAGTTTTGTAAAAGCAGTATCAGCGATCGTTGAAAAATTTGTAGGTGTAAAAGCTTTTTTTGACCATGCAGCCTATGAAGGGGAACTGGCGAAAGACGTATCGGTGATTATCAGTAATTGCAGAGCTGATGCCATTGTTTTAAACCCTTTAGCCAAGGAAAGATTTCTAAAGTATTTTAAAAATCTCAGCGAAGAGAAGGATATTAATAAAATATGGTTTGGTGTCCTGCCTGCAGTGGATGAAGGAATGATTGTAAATCAAAGCAGTGAGAAAATCGATCCCTTTGCACCTAGAAATAAGAATGTACAAACTAGTTCTACCGGTAAAATAGGCAACTTAATTTCGCTTAATGCGGTAAAAGAGATGATTGATTTAATGCAGAAAGTAAAAATTATGACCTTCTTTAATTTTAAAGCACGGGAGGAAACCAGCTTTGCTGCATTAACAGCTAAAAGAATACAGGAAGATCACACCAAACTAGAATCGGTGGATAGTGTGGAATGAAGAAAATCAACAGAATAAAAATGTGTCTATCACAATACCCGGTATTTATCTGGAAGCATCCTATGTTGCAGCAGGAATGATGGTTGGCTGTCAAAACTATAAGTATTTAGCATCCTTAGGATTTAAAATTAATCCAAAGTATCCTTGTGTAAGATTTGATCTGGAAGAGGGGAATAATGCTAAGATTGTACTAACGAGATTAAACAGAGAAACCAGTACCGAGATGCCTAGGGATGTGAAAGAGGAGATTAATTCGGATAAATTTGGTTTCTCCTTCGCTGATAATAAAATAGTTTTTAATAATAAGGCACTCATTAACAGTTATGTATTTACCGCAAGAACCTTAAAGAAGGACAATGAAGGAAGATATTACAAGAGTATATATAAGACCCTGGTAAAATCCTTAGCAGACCAGCTGCTTCGATTATCCAGTGATAACGTTACAGAGAGAAGTGTAAAGGAATTTATTACAAGCTATGTAGCGAAATGGAAGAGGGATAATAAAAATGATGAGAAAATCTTTGATAACAGCATCCTGAAGGTAGGAGAGGATATCTTTCTGGATCCAACGAAGCATAAGCTAGTGGTCGCGTTTAACCAGGATACTGAAGTATGGGATGACATAGAGATTAACGATATCGATATACAAGGGGAGGTATAAGGATGAGATACGAATTATGTATAGAAGGTACACAGGATACCATAACGATTACTGATAAGAATGTAATTCAGAAGATCGATTTTGAGATTTACCAAAATGATAAACAAGCCAATGACAGAAGTGACCAATTAAAGAATACACTTACCATCGTTGGTCTTCTCAATGAGAAATCCAAAAATGAAACTCGTCAGATATTAGAGTGGTCCATGCAAGTGAGCAAGGAGCGGATTTATAAGACGGTTTCCATTCAAATTTATGTGAATGAAATAATGGTAAGAGATTATTATCTGCGAAATATGTTTTGTACCAGTTATTCAGAGAAATTTTCAACCATGGAATCAGGTGAAAATCATACAATCAATGAAGGTAATTTTATATTGATTATGACGCAGCAAAAGGGATCGATTGATACCATCAAAGTAGAAAGCTAGTAGGTGATAACATGAAACTATCAGGCTTTGAACATATATTGTACATTGAGAAGTTTCATATGGAGAAAAATACAGCTAATTAGGGAGAAGGACGTCATTGCTTATACCGGGAAGGTAGAAACCATCGTAACTGTAACAGATTCAGAGCAGGAATTATTTATCGGAAAAATAACCAAGATCTCGTTGGAGAAAGATATCGATGGTGGCCGAATGGAAATAACCATATCGTCTTTATCCATGGAGTTGGAGGGTAAGACCCAGGCAAGAGTATTTCAAAATCCAAAGAAAAGTTATAGAGATATTGTAGATACCATATCGGGAAGCAATATATCGGTTAAGATGAAGGATACCGATGTAGCACAGCAATTACTCAAAGATCCGGTTGTTCAATGGAAAGAAACCGATTATGGATGCCTGTTGCGGATGAGTAAGAAGCTGAAGTGGCATATATTCTGCGATTGTTCTTCTCGCAAAGAATTAATCCTGGCAACTGATTTAGGTACCATGGCTTTTGAAGTGCAATTTGATGATTTACTTTCTTATTCCCTCACAAGTGGTGCTGATGGAAGAAGTCTCGTGGTAACTCCGAAGAAGAAGCTGGAATACGGAAAAAGAATATCTCTTGAGGGGATAGAGTATTTGATTTGCTCTCATCGAATAGACAAAGTTGCGGAGGAATATATACATACTTACCGTTTGGAAGAAATTCAGTACAACAAGGCTTCCGTGGAGGAAGTGATGGACGAACTATATCTGGAAGCCTGTGTCAAAGATCATAACGACCCCCAAGGGCTTGGAAGAGTTCAGTTGGAGTTTTTAGAGCCTTTCTCCGATATCAATGGAGAGGAGAGATTATGGATTCCGGTAGACAGCTTATATAGTAGTAATGAGGCAGGGATTGTATTCTTGCCTGATATCGGTAATCTGGTAACCGTAAGATACTTTAGGGGTGGTTTCTCTGTTTGTGCCTCCATAAGAACGAAGGAGATCGCAGAGGAATATCAAAATCCCTCAGATAAGATGATAATAAGTAGAAATGGACAAATCATAACATTTCAGGATGATAAAATCATGATGCTATCGAAAGATACCAAGTTTGTTCTTGGAGACGATTCGATTGAACTTAAGATCGGTGACAGTAATATTTTATTAGAAAAGGACAGGCTAAAGATAAATATTAATAAAACATGCTTTGAATTATCGGACTTATTAAACATATCAGTACCTGGTGAGATCGTACTGGATGCAAAGGATACGATCAATATAAAGAGCAATAACATAACAATATCCGGAAAGGGAGGAGTAAGTATCAATTAATATGACGGAGATAAATAAGGAACAACTGGATAAAATAATTGATCGACGGACTTATCTCACGGATAGCTCTGAATCGGATGAAAAACTCAAAGGAATGTTAAAAGAATTATTTACACAGCTTGGCTTATATAATGAGTCTGTTATGAAGGAGCTTCAGAGTGAAATTTTATCAAAGAAAAATTCGGTGGATGAGCTTCCCGTAATTATAACCGCTTTAATAGATCGGCAACGACTGGATAAATTTTGCTTTGAAAAAGATTCACAATTTGCAGAAATGGCAATCAATCAGAAACCGGTCTATTTTCTAAGATGCAGTTACGAAGAAATAAAGCAAATCTGCGGTGAGAAGAGTCAAAAGCCAAGAAAATACAAAGGGCATGTTACGGACAGTAATGGAACCCATACGTTTGATTATTATTTTAAATTTAATGACTGTCACCTACGAGCAGAGAAAATGCTGGAGCAATTAGCAAAAACATATCATCTTCCGGTTCCAATTGTGTATTCACCGTTTTCCCATAAAAGCTTTGATCTAATTGATAATATTGACAGTTCTATCAGGGATCGTAAAAGTGTATCTTATGATTTTGAAGCAAATGGGTTAAAAGACATTGTGTTATGTAATAAGGTTCTTCTATGGAATGTTCGTAGTTCTGATAGCAAGGTGATGCAACCGGTTTCCAAAAAACCGTATCTTAATCTTGTGAAATATCAATATCAGTTTACAGATAGGAAACCAAATCAATATATCGTTCCATCAGAAGAGAATGAACTTGTTTATGAGGTAAGGAATGATATGAATGAGACGGATCTATGGTTACAAAATGAATTGGGGAAATTTCGAACCTTAACCATTTCATCTATTGACCAAAACAGGGTAGATATCAAAGAACTCTTGATGGAAGGCTTTATTTATCATAATGAAAGAGAAGTATGTTGTTATCCTTTAGAGAGAATAAGAAGCTGGTCGGATATCAATTATGCAGTTGCTGTTTTTTCAGGGAATCCATACATTTCTCTTCAAGTGGATAAGAATAATAACGGGCGAACTGTTATAAAACGATATAGTAAAAAATACGCCTATCAATTAGAACCGACCATTAGGCAAAGAACGGTGGGTACTTCCTATATTACTTTTCAGTGTAGCGGGGAACAGGAGTGGCTCCTTTCCGATTATGCTAATTACATATTAACTTATCTGGATATCTATTATCCGGAGATTGAGTGGGTGGGATTACATTAATGTCTTATATATGGGAATATTATAGCGATAATAACGAGTATGTGATCGATGAACGACCCAGCCCTTATTTTGAGATATTAAATCCTTGTGAAAATAGGGTCAGGGTAAATACAAATCTAAGATTTTATGAGATGATACAGCCATTGCTATCCTATCAAGTAGAAGAGGAGAAAGTGTGTAAAAATATTACCGATACTCTACTGCATTATCTCGCCCGTTTGGATTTTCTGAAAGGAATGGATGAAAGAGATGTTATCTTAATTATTCTGAAACAGGAAATTATGAATTGTAAATTTGGTAGGGATGTTTATCTTTCCTACCTTTGTTTGGATAAAGAGGATCAAGCCATCCTGCTTCAGACTTTGTACGAGTATTATAATTCAGGACAGAGAGAGAATCGATTCTTTGAAGGGATCAAACGCAAGTATTCCGAAGCAGCTTTATATTATGATAATACTGCTGAGAGACATTTGCTGTACTTAGGAGCAGTTCCTTCTGAATATAATAAAATCCTTGTTTGCTTGTATCAGGATCTATTCTGGGATATTCAGTATGAGTTAGAAGTTGTTTGGGAGAAACACTTTGGGTTAATCGGTTATGAGCAAACTATGTTAATTGGTAGTATACAAATTATGTGAGGTGGTCGGATTGGCATATGATAAGGAACGTTGGTATTGGTTAGGTGGCAAAGATAGGGGTGCAGAAGATAAGATCCAAAAACGCTATGAAGAATATCTGCAAAAGAAAAAAGAGGGGCAGGAGAGAGATATGGCATTGACAGTATTGCAGTCAACATGGAAGGATATGGAGGAGGAATTTATTGAGTATTCACATCATGATTTCAAAAATATAGTAGATGATGAGAAAAATGAAGATTATGTTGCACCAATAGAAACGATACAATTTAAGCAAAACCCGAAGCTGCAGGTACCGAGTAAAATCGATTTATATGAAGGTCTAGACATTATGGATAAGGATAATGTACAGATATTTTTTGACAGTAGTTTAGGAAAAATAGATGTTAGAGTATTTCTGGTGAATGGGGATAGCCATATCTGTGGGATTCTGTATATAAAAAGGGTTAAGACGGAAGAGAATGAGGAGCGTTTTTTACTGGTTACCGAATCGGATTTCATTGATTTTAATAATCATAATAGCACCAAATATTATTTTGCATTTTTAGCAGAGAATGGTTCTACAGCGATTAAGGTTCCGGTAGAAGTCAATTATCAGAAGACCCAAATAACCAATACGCATTTATGCATTGATTTTGGTACATCAAATACGACAGCAGGATGTTATTTGGATGAACATTATGTAGGGAATATCTCGAACTTAGCAGTAATTAATGGGAATGTTGCCTTTAATACAGATAATACGACGAAATTTATTGACGAGCAAGCGGGGATATTATCTTTTCGAACGATGGTCCCGACCATTGTTTACGTGAATAATTGTTCTAATCCTGACAATATAGAGTTCTCTTTTGGGTATCGAGCATCAGAAAAAATAAAAATGGATAATTATTGTCCGAATGCCAGTTGTTTTATGGAAATCAAACGCTGGACCTCCCACATTGATAAAATAGAAGAGATACAAGATGCAGATGGAAATAAAGCAAATGTATCAAGAAAAACGATCATTGCACATTATTTACTATATATCATACGGATGTCAGAAAATCAATTTAAATGTAAATTTAGAAACATTCATATTTCTGCTCCGGTGAAGTTAAAAGATAAAGTATTAAGCATTTATCAGGAGATACTTAAATCATATGGGTACACCTTAGAGATTGATCATGCTATTGATGAAGGTATTGCAGTACTATACAGTATTATTAATAATCAGATTAAAGAGAACAATTATCAGAATGGAGAACCTGAGCAAGCGCTTATCATCGACTGCGGAGGAGGTACTTCTGACCTGGCTTCCTGCGAATACATCATCAATAAAGACGAAGATGGTATCATTAATCTCGATATCAAAACCGAATATATGAATGGTGATGTCAACTTTGGGGGGAATAATCTTACATATCGAATTATGCAGTATATGAAAATTATTTATGCCGGTTATTATACCAATGATAAGAATATGAGAATTAAAATTGATAACCTCATCGATATCAATACAAATCTCATTTTCTCATACATCGAAGGAGAGCTGGATAGTGATACCGATGAAAATGTCAGCAGGAGATACCGAGAAGTGTACGCAAGATTAGAGGAAGAGTATAAAAAGGCAGAGCAGATTATTCCAACTAAATTTAGAGAATATGAAAATAGTACGAAAGCGGTATACAATAAAGTAAAGAACAATTTTTATTTTCTGTGGAAACTGGCAGAGGAAATGAAAAAAGAATTTTACAAGACGACGTCGATTGCTAGATACAAGTTTGAAGGAGCATCAGAGAAAAGCAATGCGGATATTGATTTACATATAAATCGTATTGACAACTGGCGTATTTCAGTGATGGAGAATTCTCAGCTAATTGAAAAGCAATATCCTGAAATTATATTTATGTCAAAAGAAATTGATAAATTATTACGAGGCGATATTTATTATCTGGTTCGTAAGTTTTTAAATAAGCTTTATGAAACAGAAACATTATATAAATATAGCCAAATTAAATTATCAGGGCAATCCTCTAAAATTGATATTTATATGGATTCCTTAAAAGAGTTTTTACCTGGCAAGAAGATCAAAAGTGGAAAGGTTCGCTCCAAGAATGACGATGCGGAAGAACTGAAATTATTATGTTTAAGAGGTGCTGTTACTTATTTACATGCACTTACAAAATCAAATATTGAAGTTAATTTAAAGAATACAACGAAAAATATTCCAATCTCAGTTTATGTTAAGAATGAAAATGATCTGGAAACTGAACTGATCAAGCAGGGAGATGATTGGAAGCAATTATCGGTTCGAAGAAGAATAACAAATGCCGGAAAAGAAGTCTATCTTTATTTAAAGAACAGTGATAAGGAAATTGGTGAACCCTACATATATTCCTATGAGCATGTAAAATATCAAAAAACGACCCTGGAAGAACTGGAAAGATTGTCAAGTAATCGGATCACACAGGAACAGACAGATTATTTACCGGAAGAAAAACGATATATATTTGTTTATCTTAACCAAGATAAATGGGGTTTTGATATTATGCCTCTTTATAAAGATTCTCAAGGGTCATTCATGAGAGGACCTGTAGAATTCTGTTCATTTGAAATGGATATCTTGCAAGAAACTTTCTTTGATGGTGATAAATAAGGAGCTGCCTATGAATTCATATCCAAAGTTTGAAAAAGGGATGATCTTAAAAAAGGAAATGCTAACAGCTCTGCGGGATTACCCTAGAGATATTCTTGCACTGATGTACCAGGATTATGGTGTAGGTATTATCACAGGTTTTCATACACAAATAAATGATGATAATTCAATCGTTATTGCACCTGGTATCATAAAATTGGACCAAGGAATTTTCTCTCTAGAAGAGGAAGTTACTCTAGAAACCTATGAAGGACAGCATTATGTTTACTTGAAACTAGAGACGATTAATTCAGTAGACATGGTAATAACAAAGGTGTCTATCATTCAATCAAAGGAGTTTGTGGAAGAAAACATTGAACTTTTTCGTTACACTAAAAACGCTAAATTACTCCCCTACAGTTCATTCAATGATGTAGGTGATAATAGCATTACAAACCGAGTCAACAAAGCAGTTTGCAAATATGCAGTACAAGGAGGTTCCTCCATTGCACCGGAATATCTGCAATTATTTGCGAGTGAGTTACTGAAAAAAGGAAGTAACTCTATGTTTGATTATGCCTTTGCTACTCAATGCCTTGCGGGGGATGTCAGCATAGTTCTACGAAATGAATATTTAAATAAGTTATCAAAAACAGCATCAACCGAATATAATAATGAAGCAGTGTTGCGACTGCTCAAACTAAAGATACAAAGCCTCGACCATATTGATGATATCAAAGAAAAGCCAGAAGAAGTTCGAAATACACCAAAGAAAATCAAAGTCCTTTAAGTGCCTGACCCCGTTAACAAATTGTGAATATAGTTGTTCATAGTTTATTAACAGTGCCTGACCCCATATATAGAGTAATTTCAATAAAGACAGTAAGAATATGCTTATTGAGCGGTTCTTACTGTTTTTTGTGTGCCCTGTGGGCACACGTTCTTAATTGGTGCCTGACCCCATGAACAAATTATGAACGTATTTGTTTACAGTAAGTTAACAGTGCCTGACCCCATGAACATTATTACAATAATCAGGCTTTATTTTCACGATTATGCACTATATACTTTCGCTATTCCACTTGTTATAATATAAAATATTAATCATTAATAAATACCAAGACATTCTATTGAATAATTCAAGCCATTCTAATTTATCATCATTATCTTATTCCATCAAAGAAATCCAATTTAACAACTTATTCTATAAATAAAGGAGGAATATTTTATCGCAAGAAAAAGGAGAATATGGTATATCGGTGCCTTGTATCATATCGTTAGTAGGGGAAATCATCGAGAAGAAATATTTCGTGAAGATGAGGATTACAATGTATATTTAAAGTTTATCAAAAAGACGATGGAACGACATCCCTTTATACTCTATAGTTATTGTCTAATGACGAACCATGTACATCTTCAGATTGAGACGAAAGATCAAGAGATTTGGTTAATAATGAAGTACATTAACTCGCTCTACTCCAAATATTATAATGAAAAATATAAAGTGGTTGGTCATCTGTTTCAAGGAAGATATCATGCTGAAATCATTGAAGATGAGGTTTATGCTTTACAGATAAGCCGATATATTCATTTAAATCCAGTGAAGGCTAAGATGGTGAATAACCCTTCTATGTATGCCTGGAGCAGTTATAGTGTTTATCTTGGATCTAGAAGAAGTGATATTGTGACAGTCGATAAAATTTTAGTTTATTTTGATAATAGAGAACTTTATAGAGAGTTTGTTGAAAGACAAGAGGAAATACCAGAAGAATTGCTGCTTCTGGAGGTGCCTGACCCCATGAACACCATGAACAAAGTATGAATAAAGAATGAACATAGCCGGATTTTTGTTCATGGGGTCAGGCACCTATAATAACCCAGCGGTTTTTAATCCAAAGACCCACAAAAAGATGGTAAGGATGGAGAAGATAGATGTAACGACGACAATCTGCCCGGCTAGTTCACCGTCTCCACCCATTTCCTTTGCCATGGTAAAGGAAGATACGGCGGTTGGAGCAGCTGCTGAACCAAGAAGTGCAGCCATAGCTTCGTTACGAAATCCCATGCAATAGGCAATGATAAAGATAATTGCAGGCATTAGTACTAGCTTACCTATTGAGGTCAAGAGAAGATATGTAATATTCTTTGATAATTTATGAAAATGAAAAGTTCCGCCAAGAACAATAAAAGCCAAAGGAGTCGTGATTTGGGATAAGCTTTTCGTTGGAGACTCCAAAATTTCCGGGATGGATATGTTAAATAATACGCATACTATAGCAAGCGCGGAAGATAGAATTAAAGGATTCCTGATGATGCTCACCAAAATCTTCTTCAAATTAATCTTCTCTCCCCGATACATTTCAAAAAGAGAAACAGCCATAACATTATATAATGGAACTAAAAATGCAGATAACAATGAGACAACGCCAATGTTTCCTTCTCCATATATGGAAGCAGAAATCGTTACTCCAAATAGTAAAAGATTACTTCGAAAAATACCTTGAATGATAACACTGCACTTACTTTTCTCCTTTACAAACTGCCTAAGAAGAATAGCACTAAAGACGGCGATTGCTATAGTTGCTATAGTTGCTAACAGGAGCAGCTTAAGATTATTGATATTTAGTGCTTCCGCAAGCTCCAGTGTAATTATGTTACGAAATAATAAAATTGGCATGAACACACGAAATATTAAGCGGTTCATTACATCCAGAGAATGATCATCAGCCAAGTTCTTATTTCTTATGATGTAACCAATTACCATCATTAGGAATAAGGGAAAGACTACATTGAAAGCTAGTATTAGATTTTGCATATATTATTCTTTTCCTTTCCATACCGTATATGATATGATGATATCACATATCCTGGCAGTAATACAGAAATTTTGCGATATGGATTTCAAATAAAGTGAGGTTAAATAGATGAAATTAAAAGCTTCGAAATCGTCCTATGTATTACGTATCATTGCGGGTTCCTATTTGGGATATTTGAGTTATTCCATGTTTACAGATTGGGAAAGCCTGAAGGAAGCGAATCAAGAATTTATGATTATATTTCCTGTCATCTTTGCTGTTGCAGGGGTTGCTTTGGTAGTTCTTTCTTTGGTTGGTCTATTTCGCATGAGAAATGAAGTTGAAGAGATCGATGCTGATGAATCTATAGATCATAATCCGGATGAAGAGGATGATAAGGAGTAGCGTTCATACAGTATAGAGACCTATGCGTAAAATTAACCTTCTATGACTTATATAATTATTTCTAGAATAATCATTAAAATCCTGGAAATGTAGTCTAGAAATGGAGTTCAGACTCCAGGCTTGCTACAGATCCGGGATTTCATATTGAGTATTAAATTATTTTGATTTCGTTTTTGTAATAATACCAAGATTCAT
>JAQZBN010000035.1 GCA_029238935.1 Herbinix sp. | reverse complement strand
ATCTTATAGAATAAAGGAGTATGTCAAGTGCGATGATGAATAGCAAAATTGTACATTCTTAACTGATCAAAAATGTACATTCTTATGTTGACATTTATACATTATTATTAAGATTCATCTTTTTATTTACTAAATTCTTATCAATAAAGTTGCAAAACTCTTCAATATTACAAGCACCTTCCTTTAAATATTCTTCAATGCAATAATCACCATAATATTGCATTGAAAAATAAGGCCTATCACTTACTTTCTCAATTTCTACTCTTATACTTTTATCCGAACTATATATAACCTTCATTTTATGTCCCCCACTACTTATATATTGCAATTATTTACCCTATCATATTAATTTATAAGTTTCAAGCAAAATCATCCAAATAATCCTAATTGTAATTAAATTCAACTCAAATAATGTCAATCGTATTACAGTTAGGTGGATAATAATCATAAAAATCATTATTTAAACAAAGGCACCCTACCACTACATGATAAGGTGCCTAATAACTTATTCGCTATTATTCAATACAGTCTAACCTAAGTCAAACCATAGAATAACGTTGAAATATCAATATTACTTATTTTAATACTGCCTGTGCTGCCCGCAATAAAGTACCACTAATATTATATATGAAATAGCAACAAAAGCTTGATATTTCAAGCAGTACTCTCACTTGATATTTAACAGAAAAATTTGACTTTCTCTTCCTTAAAATGATTTTTCCACTCATCACATATCATAAAGTACTGAGCGGAAATAATATCTAGTAATTCATTTAAATCGCTTTATGGAATTTTACTTCCATTATTGGCAACAATACAACCACCCAAAGAAGTCAACCAAATCTTAGTAGCATTCGAACTCGGCTTCCCCGTTCCGACATGTACATGGATTGGTTCATCATTTTCATTCGACCAGAAGAACACCTTATATCCACCTATTTGAAATAAACTAGGCAATTTGTATCCCCCCTAAAGCTGCATATTTATATAATAAATGAGCATTGCTATGAAGGAATCTGTCAAATTTATCAATTTCATTATCCGTAAAACCCTCTCGTCTAATCCATGTGTAAGTTGGTAATGAGCATCTGGCTACATCAAAGCCTTCTTCAGTAGGGCGTTCAAAATGAACTTCCACACATTGAATTCCGTTTTCTTCGATGATTTGAGAATGGACTATCTCCGTTTCATCAGCTAAAATCATATATGGATACATCATGGCTTAACGACCTCCTTCAATGTCTAATAGTCTATCATTGATTTACTATCAATAGTATAACACAAATTCATTTTTACTTCTATAAAATATACTGGAGATTTGAAATATATAAGAATTACATGTTGAATAGTTGACTAAAGATATATTCTCTTAACAACTTCTTCATCCCACCCAGTATCAAGGCGTATATATCTGGTATTTCTCTTTCTACATTCTAGCTTTATTGCTTCAATTAATAATGCAGGTATTCCTCGACCAGCAAATTCCCTTCTTACACATAATTTGTGTATATAACATGCATCATACATTTTTGCATTTGGCCACCAGTTATTGTCTACCCATTGCAAAATCGTTGCACATGCGACGTTATTTTCTACCAATCCAATACAGAGATTTTCTTTATTTACCTCTTCAGTAATTAATTCTTCACGTGATAGCCATTCATCAAGCCATACTCTGTAACCTTTCTGGCGTCTCCAACTTGCAACTTCTTTCATGACTTTTATTGCTTCATCAGGCTGATTCCATACAATATTTAATTCCACTTATTATATTTCCCCCAAAGATTATTTTTAAGTTGCCATGTTATATTATCTCTTATAGTAAAGTATAAGTATTGTATATTATTACCTGTCAATAATCAATTACTAATAATATAACTTTTTAAGGAGGAAACTATTTACATAATTAGTGAATTTAAAACACCCTATCACTTTGACATGATAGGGTGCTCTGTATTCTTCGCTATTATTCAATACAGTCTAACCTAAGTCAAACCATAGAATAACATTGAAATATTAATATTATTTATTGTTTAATACTGCCTGAGCAGCTGCAAGTCTAGCGATCGGCACACGGAAAGGTGAGCAAGATACATAGTTTAATCCTACCTTATGGCAGAACTCGACTGTGGAAGGATCTCCACCATGCTCGCCACAGATACCAAGCTTAATGTTTGGTCTTGTAGCACGGCCTTTTTCGGAAGCCATCTTAACTAATGCGCCTACGCCGTCCTGATCAAGTCTTGCGAATGGATCGGACTCATAGATCTTAGTCTTGTAGTAAGCATCTAAGAATTTACCAGCGTCATCACGGGAGAAACCGAATGTCATCTGTGTTAAGTCGTTTGTACCGAAGGAGAAGAATTCTGCTTCTTCAGCGATTTCGTTAGCAAGGATAGCAGCACGAGGAATTTCGATCATGGTACCGATATGGTATTCAATATCAGAATTCATCTCTTTCTTAACTGCTTCTGCTGTCTCAACAACTAGATCCTTAACGAATTTTAACTCTCTCTTCTCACCAACCAATGGAATCATGATTTCAGGAATGATGTCAAAGCCTTTTTCCTTCTTAACTTCGATTGCAGCTTCCATTACGGCTCTTGTCTGCATCTTAGCAATTTCAGGATAAGTTACAGCAAGACGGCAACCTCTGTGACCCATCATAGGGTTGAACTCATGTAAAGAGTCGCAAGTAGCTTTAACTTCTTCTACAGTAAGACCCATATCAACAGCAAGAGCTGCAATATCATCTTCTTCAGTAGGTACGAATTCATGAAGCGGAGGATCTAAGAAACGGATAGTAACCGGTCTTCCTTCCATTACTTCGTAAAGACCTTTGAAGTCACCTTTCTGGAAAGGAATTAACTCATTAAGAGCTTCTTCTCTTGCTTCAACAGTCTTAGAAAGGATCATCTTTCTGATCTTAGGAATTCTTTCTGCATCAAAGAACATATGCTCAGTACGGCAAAGACCAAACTTAACTGCGTTAGCAGCATCAGCAGGTGTATCTGCGTTTGTTCTTACTTTTAATGTTCTGATTTCATCAGCCCATTTCATAATTCTATCAAAGTTACCGCTGATCGCAGCTTCTACAGTAGGGATATCTCCAATGTAGATGTTACCAGTAGAACCGTCAAGGGAGATGTAATCTCCTTCTTTTACAGTCTGTCCAGCGATTGTGAAATATTTCTCTTCTTCGTTGATATTTACTTCACCACAACCAGATACACAAGCAGTACCCATACCACGAGCAACTACGGCTGCGTGAGATGTCATACCACCACGTACTGTTAAGATACCTTCAGCTGCATGCATACCTTCGATATCTTCAGGTGATGTCTCAAGACGAACAAGGATAACTCTTTCGCCTTTTTCATGATTGTTTTTAGCATCTTCAGCTGTAAAGTAAACTTTACCTGCTGCAGCACCAGGAGAAGCTGGAAGAGCTTTACCAACAGAGCTAGCTGCTTTCAGAGCTGCGCGATTTGAAGAGCAGCAGGAGCTGTTCTCTTACCGTTACGTGTCTGTAAGAAGTAAAGTTTTGTATCTTCAATTGTGAACTCCATGTCCTGCATATCTCTGTAATGATTCTCAAGAAGAGTTGCAATTCTCATGAATTCAGCATATGCCGCAGGCATATCTTCTTCTAACTTGCTGATTGGTTGAGGAGTTCTGATACCAGCAACAACGTCTTCACCTTGTGCATTGATCAAGTACTCACCGTAGATCTTAGCTTCACCTGTGGATGGATTACGTGTAAACGCAACACCAGTACCGGAGGTCTCGCCCATGTTACCAAATACCATGGCCTGAATGTTAACTGCAGTACCCCAATCGCCAGGGATATCGTTCATTCTTCTGTAGTAGATAGCACGAGGATTGTCCCAAGAACGGAATACAGCGGTAACAGCTTCAATTAACTGCTCACTAGGATCCTGAGGGAAATCAGTACCTTTTTCAGTTTTATATAATGCTTTGAACTGAGTGATTACTTCTTTTAAATCATCAGCAGTAAGCTCGGTGTCATAGTGAACACCCTTCTTCTCTTTGATTTCATCCAATACTCTTTCGAATTTTGATTTGCTAACTTCCATAACTACGTCAGAGAACATCTGGATGAATCTTCTGTAAGAGTCATATGCAAATCTTGCGTTTCCAGTTTTCTTTGCAAAACCTTCAACAGCAGCATCAGTTAAACCTAAGTTAAGAATAGTATCCATCATACCTGGCATGGAAGCTCTAGCGCCGGAACGTACAGATACTAATAAAGGATTCTCTGTATCACCGAATTTCTTTCCTTGTTCTTGTTCAAGAATTGCTAAAGATGCAAAAATCTGATCTTTAATTTCATCTCTGATTTTTTTGCCGCTATTGTAGTAATCTGTACAAGCTTCGGTTGTTACTATGAAACCTTGAGGAATCGGAAGGCCTAAGTTAGTCATTTCTGCTAAGTTAGCACCTTTACCACCAAGAAGGTTCTTCATATCAGCCTTGCCTTCTTTAAACAAATATACCCATTTTGTCATTTTGTAAGTGCCCTCCTAAAAATTTAGTTTTTATACAATTGGATTGAGTGTTAGAAGTACTCTGGGATGAAAACGAATACCATTACATCTAACTTTGATATTCATTTTGATCGCAGAGAACTTCTTGACCCTCTAATCTCAATCTAACAAATATTAGTGCTATTCACATTATAGCTCAATTCTGGCATTTTTAGTCACCAAAATGCATTATATCATAAACATGCATAATAAGAAAAGAGTTTTTTTGTTAAATTTTTTTAAAACTCGAACTTCTTCTCAAAATACGCTTTCAAATCTTCAATTTTAACTCTTTCCTGCTGCATCGTATCTCTGTCACGAACGGTTACTGCTCCATCATTTTCAGATTCAAAATCGTAAGTAATGCAGAATGGAGTACCGATTTCATCCTGTCTGCGGTAACGTTTACCGATATTACCTCTATCATCAAATTCACAATTATATTTCTTGCAAAGCTCAAAGTAAATCTTCTCAGCAGGCTCGGATAATTTCTTGGATAATGGAAGTACACCGATTTTAACCGGAGCCAATGCAGGATGGAAATGAAGCACCGTACGAACATCGCCTTCTTCGATTTCTTCTTCATCATAAGCTGCACATAAAAAGGCTAAAGTTACACGGTCTGCACCTAAGGATGGTTCGATAACATAAGGAACATATCTTTCCTTCTTTTCATCATCAAAATAGCTTAAATCTTCTTTGGATACATTCTGATGCTGTGTTAAGTCATAATCAGTACGATCTGCAATACCCCATAATTCACCCCAACCAAATGGGAATAAGAATTCAATATCGGTAGTAGCTTTACTATAGAAGGAGAGTTCGGCAGCATCATGATCTCTGACTCTCATCTCATCTTCTTTCATGCCAAGTTTCTTTAACCAATCGATACAGAATTGTTTCCAATATGCAAACCATTCCAAGTCAGTATCCGGTTCACAGAAGAATTCTAATTCCATCTGTTCGAACTCTCTGGTACGGAAGGTGAAATTACCAGGGGTAATTTCGTTACGGAAGGACTTTCCAACCTGTCCTATACCAAACGGAATCTTCTTGCGTGAGGTTCTCTGTACATTCTTAAAGTTTACAAAGATACCCTGTGCAGTCTCAGGTCTCAAATAAACTACGTTTTTTGCATCTTCTGTTACACCCTGGAAGGTTTTGAACATCAGATTGAATTGACGGATATCTGTAAAATTATGTTTGCCGCAGGTAGGGCATACAATATTATGTTCTTCAATGTATTTCTTCATATCATCGTTGGACCAAGCATCCACAGATCCTTCCACTGTGATCCCATGCTCAGCATTGTAATCTTCGATTATCTTGTCCGCACGAAAACGCTCATGGCATTCCTTACAATCCATCAAAGGATCGGAAAATCCACCCAAATGTCCGGATGCAACCCATGTCTGCGGATTCATTAAAATAGCACAGTCAACACCAACATTGTATTGGTTTTCCTGAATGAACTTTAACCACCAAGCTTTTTTTACATTATTCTTCAGCTCAACACCAAGATTACCGTAATCCCAGGTATTTGCTAAACCACCATAGATTTCGGAACCCGGATATACGAATCCCCTTGCTTTTGCCAAAGCTACAATTTTTTCCATTGTCTTTTCCATACATTCATCCTCACATCTATTTGATAAATTTATTGATTTTTATATTTTAACAAATTGTAATCTATCACTAGATTCAAATAAAAACTAATCGAGTTTCTTCTAATTCACTAATAAGTTTACGGTTTATAAACGATTACTGTCAATTCATCTACTGGGCTTTGTATCATATTGTCCTCTCCCAGCACTGCATTATCTGAATAATATTTTATTTTTCCGCTTACTTTGATATCGAACGCTTCTTTTACTACCAATACTCTATAATCTTTATTACTTAAGGCATCTTTTTTAGCAGTTAATGTACCCTCTTTCACATTGATGTAAGTATCTGGTAATTCCGGAATCGTATCCGGTTGTCCTGCTTGAAAAAATGCTCCGTATACTTCATTAAAATTCGTATAATGTTGCATACCGGAATAGGATAATAACATGATTGCGTTGTTATCCTTGATCTGCAGGTCATCAATAGCAACTTCATCACTGCCTGCTCTTTCATTATAAGAAGTCACTTCTTTTGTTACGAACTCTTCTAACTCGGATAAACTATAATAATCTTTATCAAAACCCTCAACAATAGCTACTTGTATACCACCATTACGTTTAATCACCATTGTATTTTCGGAAATTTCATCTGTAGTAAGAATAATATCTCTTCGTTTACACCCAGCCATGCTTAGGATACACAGCAGCAATAAAGTACCAAGCGCAAGCTTTTTCATAAATAATTCCTCCATTGAATTAATTTTGGGTTCTTATCATTGTAACCTTAAAGCAGGATTATTTCAACATTATTTTTCATAAACTTCAATATTCTAACAATACTGGTAACTGTTCATAGAAAAATAGAATGTACTGCTATCAAAACTTTAGACTTTTTAAGAATTCCAATGTTTTAAACTCTCGATCGATATATCGATTCAGATAATATTTCGTACATAATTCCAACTCTCTTTTTACTTCCTCCGAGACATGAAAGGTATATAGTTTCTCAACCTCTTTGGAAACTATGTATTGTAACGCATAAATCGCTGAAGTACCTAGTTTTACAGAGTTCTGAGCTTTCGCTCTGCAAGCTTCACATAACAATCCTCCCATGTCAGCTGAGAAAACATAATGCTCGGATGTATTCCCGCATTTTACGCATTCAAATACCTGAGGTGCTTGTCCGTTTAACACCATCATTTTCATTTCAAATATAATTTTTATCAGGGGTAATGGTATCGCTTTTTTCGTAATCACCCTTAGGGTTTGATATAATAATTTCAGAATTTCTATTTCATCATTGTTTTCCTTCGTCATATAATCTGCAAATTCACAAAAATATAGCCCATAAGAAACATATTCTATATCTTCCCTCAATTCAGTAAAATAATTCGACATTTCTACCGACATGATATTATAAGCAGATTTACCGGGATATAAAGAAAAGTTTCCAAATGAAAAAGGCTGACAGCACGCCAAAAAGGCGCTGCTTTGTTTCCGTGCGCCTTTGGCAAATGCTGTTATTTTACCAAGTTCCTTTGTTAATATCACCAACCGTTTGTCATAGTCCCCAACCGGCATGGCCGACAGAACCATTCCCGTTACGGTAGTTGATTCCGGCAATAAAACCACCTTCTTTTTCGCTGCTTGAGAAGTCCGGCATAAGTTCCTCCGATATCTCTTCACTCGTACAAGCGATATAATTTAAGTAATCGTAGATATCTCCCGTTTTAGCAAATAGATTCCAATAATCATCATTTTTCATAATGAGCCCCCTAACTTTAATTTTTCTGAATTGTCCTTTCACTAATTATACCGGTTTCAGCTACTAGCTTTTTCACTGTCTCCACTTAACTCTTTAAGTAAATTCTTCAAACAAATGCTATATCATTAGGTTTCCCATTTTGTTATCATCTAAACTGATAAGAATATCCCATTCCAACTTTTCAGTTACTACTTGACAAACAAATAAGATATCAATTGTCACTATTCTTTTATATCATTTTGATTGTAACCATAGTTTTTCATTAAAAAATCACTATCGCGCCAATCCTTTTTCACTTTTACCCAAAGCTGCAGGTTTACTTTACAATCCAGTAAATTTTCGATTTCTCTTCTCGCCTGCATACCGATTTGCTTCATCATGCTGCCACCTTTGCCGATGATAATTCCCTTATGGGAATCTCGCTCACATACAATGGTTGCATCGATATCCATGATCGTTTGGCTTCCCTGTTCCGCTTTCATTCTCCGTTCCTTCATTCGGTCAATACTGACAGCAATTCCATGAGGAATTTCATCATCTAGGAGTCTTAAAGCCTTTTCTCGGATCAATTCCGCCACAATCTGGCGTTCCGGCTGATCGGTAACGGTATCTTCATCGTAAAACTGTGGTCCCTGTGGCAGATATTTAAATATAGTAGACATCAATTCCTTTGTATTCTCACCTTTTAACGCCGATACCGGAACAATTTCTGCAAAATTACAAATATCCTTATAGGCTGAGATAAAGGTTAAAATTTGCTCTTTTTTTACGGTATCTATTTTATTAATTACCAGAATAACCGGTGTTTTCACTTTGTTTAATTTCTCAGCAATGTGTTGTTCTCCTGCACCGATAAAGGTGGATGGCTCCACCAGCCAAAGAATGACATCCACTTCATTTAAAGTTCTCTCTGCCACATTCACCATATATTCACCTAACTTATTGGTAGCTTTATGAATCCCCGGAGTATCAAGGAAGATGATCTGTCCCCGTTCATCGGTATATACGGTCTGTATACGATTTCTGGTGGTCTGAGGTTTGTTGGAGGTAATTGCTATCTTTTGACCGATCAAATGGTTCATTAATGTGGACTTTCCAACATTTGGTCTCCCGATTAGTGTAGCAAAGCCTGATTTAGTATTATTCGGTTTTGAACTTGACATACCAAGTGCCTTAAGCATCTCATCCAAATTCGTCTGTTCATTTTGTTTATTATCGTTCATTTTTACTCTTTTCTCCGCATAGGTTACCCTATTTCAGCAAATTCTTTACTTCCAGGAATAAATCCCTATTTTCTTCCACTTTACTTTCATTACCGATAACACAGATATTTCCTGCGTCGGTGATCGACTTAATAATACCATCTAAGGCTCTGATATCTTCTTGTGTTACATTTAGAATCTGGTCTCTCTCCAGTTCTAATTCTTCCATGGTCAGACCACTTAAGAATGCACTTAAGGAACGTCTTCCTTTGCCTTGTGGTGTTAATGGTGTATCCACTCCGCTGATGGTACCGATAATATATTTGGTCATATCTCTTTCTTCCGCTTTAAAATTCCGAACAAATTCAGCTGCTTTCTCGTAGATGAGGTTGGTTTCTTTTAATTTTGGATCACGATAGGAGGTAAAGTAACCATCACCATCTACACCGGAAAATCCACACATACATCCATATGCTCCACCTTTTACTCGGACATTGTTCCAGAGGTAGTCATAGCTTAAGATCAGCTTCAATACCTTCAGTGCTCCGGTGTATTGATATCCAGCTTCAAAGAAGTTACCTGCTCTTGCTACATATTGTACCTGCATTGCTGCTTTATATCCTTCGTTCAGGCATTTTGGCTCCCTGATTGTCTTATCAAAACCGTCCCATAATGCGATTTCCTGTTTTTCTTTCAGCGTACCCAAGAAAGTTGGTACTAAATCTTCAAATCGACGATATCCTTCCTCATCCGCTGTGATACTGATGAGCAGGTTTTCTTTTGCAAAGATGGACTGCATCAGAAGGATGAAATTCTTTATTAAGTTCTCTTTCTTATCGCCATAATTACCAGCTAAATCTTCTAAGAATTTATAAAAGGTGATACCACTGGTACTTTCCTTGAATAATCCATGGGCGGAATAATAAGACATCGCACGATCCATAGCTACCACATGTCCTGAGGAAGTGAAGCGCATCTGCATTCTGGATTTACTCTCGTCAATGATTTCACCGATGCGTTTGGTATCCGCAAATTTCGTACGGAAAAGCATCTCTTCAATTAACGAAAACGCTTCATTAAATTCATCGTATAATACCTTTGTACTCCACTCAAATACCGGGAAGTATTTCTGTGTGGTTCCTTTGGTTGAGAAACTCTTTACATCGGTGTTGATACCGCCGGTATGGATATTAATCTCATTGGATAATTCAAGATACTTATGATTCTGTGTATCCACATTACCGATGACCCCGGATAACAAAGCCATGTAAGGGATCAAATCCTGGGGTACTCTACTAATATCAAACAAAAATCTGATATAAGCAATTCCATTGGTAATAACATTATGATGGATTACTTTAATTCCACCAATGGATTTTTCATCATTATACAAAGGCATTGTTTCTTTGCTGATATCTTCTCGTTCCAGAAGAGGAATGGATTCCATCTCTTCTTTCGTAGAAGGTTCCTCCTGATAATCCTTCAGGTGATTGGTGTCTTCTACTAACTTAGTTAATTCATCCTGGGATAAGCTTGCTTTATAATCTGCAAGTCTCTTCTGTAGCTCCTCATTTTGTTCTTTATTTAAGCCAACCTTTGGCTGTAACATAACCAAGGTAGAATGGGGGTTATTCAGTAAATAAGCATCTATCAACTGCTCATAATAACCGGTACCGATCTTGCTCTTTAAGAATTCGAAGCCTTCATTGTCCTTTAAGTGCAGGAATGGTTTCTGGTCATCATACAGCCAACTGCCCATAACACGGATTCCGTACATCAGTCCTTTTGGAAATTGGCCAAAATCTGCTTCCCGATATCTGAATTCATAAAAATTAATCGCTGCTCGCAGAGATTTTTCATCAAGGCCGTCGTTGACTTGCTGTAATAGCACATCATGGATCAACTTCTTGAAATCTTCTTTCTTATCTCCATTGGTATTCTTTGCTACAACCGTAAAGATAGGTTGAAAAATATCATCCTGATAACTGCTTAAAATATCCTTACCGATACCAGCATCTAATAACGCTTGTTTCACCGGTGCACCGGGGGCATTTAAAAGTACATACTCCAGAACCTGGAACGCAAGACTCAGTTCTTTGTTTAATGAATTACCGATCACGGTATTTAAACTCAGATAAGTATTATCCTTCAGATCATCGTTTTCTCCCAGAGAATAGAATGCTGATACTTCCTTTAAGAAATCAAAACCTTTCTGGTATTTGATCTCTGAAGATACCTCACTACGGTTAAATTTGGAAAGATATTCCTGATCCAGCCATGTAAGTCTTTCTTCAAAATCCATATCTCCGTAGAGATAGATGTAACTGTTGGAAGGATGGTAATAGGTCTTGTGGAAATCCAAGAATTCCTCGTAGGAAAGCTCCGGAATAAATGCAGGATCGCCACCGGATTCTACGCCGTAAGAGGTATCCGGGAACAGGGAGTTCTGAATCATACGAAATAGCTGTTGTTCCGGTGATGAGAAAGCACCTTTCATCTCATTATAAACAACACCATTATATTTTAATTCAGCATCCAAGCTTTCTAGATCGTAGTGCCACCCCTCCTGCATGAAGATTTCTCTGCGCTCATAGATATTCGGATAAAACACAGCGTCCATATAGACATGCATTAAATTTGCTAGGTCCTTATCATTACGACTAGCCACCGGGTAAATGGTCTTATCCGGATAGGTCATAGCGTTTAAGAATGTATTTAATGATCCCTTTACCAGTTCAACAAAAGGATCCTTCGCAGGAAAGTTCTTTGACCCGCATAATACGGAATGCTCGATAATGTGAGCGACACCAGTGCTATTGGCAGGTGGTGTACGAAATCCTATGGAAAATACTTTATTATCATCATCATTCTTTATGATAGCTACTCTTGCACCGGATTGTTTGTGAACAAGAACAGTACCAATTCCATTTAAATCATCCAATTGTTCCTCAAAAATATATTCATATGAGGAAGGAACACGAATTTTCATGTTATTAACCTCCATCCATTTTCTATTCTATCTAGTATGGTAATTTATAGTCAGTGCTTATTCATAATAACATAATTTCTTTGATTTGTCATTTCCTTCATATGCAAAAACTCCCATGTTAAACCTACAAAATTCAACAAAGATATTTGACTTTTTATCGAAAATATGTTAAATTTACACTATCATTACTAATAATGGTAATGCAATTTAATTCTTGTTTTAGGAGGCTTTTGCTATGAAAAAGGGTACTGTAAAATGGTTTAATGCCAAGAAGGGTTTTGGATTTCTTTCAGATGAGATGGGACATGATGTATTCGTACATTTCTCCGCACTTCAAATGGATGGTTTTAAAGTATTAGAAGAAGGCGATAAGGTACAATTCGACGTTATTGAAGGCGAGAAGGGTCCTCAGGCTGCTAACGTTATTAAGTTATAATCATACGACATTCGTGTAATTTTTATATATAGAACCTATATTTTAAAAGTTATAAGTAGGATGTGTTGTAACCTAAGAGGAAAAGGACAAGGAAGCTTTGTTATGCAAAGTCCTTGTCCTTTTATGATATATCTCAATCTCAATTTTATCTCGTTATCCAATAAAGGTCTATTTTATTCACAACTGAGTCTTAGTGTTTAAAATGTCTCATTCCGGTAAATACCATTGCAATCCCGTATTCATTGCACTTTTTGATGGAATCTTCATCTCGTATTGATCCACCCGGTTGAATGATTGCTGTAATACCGGCTTTGTGAGCTGCTTCCACACAGTCATCAAAAGGGAAAAATGCATCCGATGCCAGCACTGCACCTTCGGTTGCCTTATCATCAATTAATTCTACAGCATGTTCTATACTCTGAATGGTAGCCCAAACTCGGTTAACCTGTCCCGGTCCAATACCTACTGTCTGCTTATTCTTTGCCAGTGCGATACCGTTAGACTTAACGAATTTCACAACTCTCCAAGCAAAACGCATATCGTCCATCTCTTTTTCTGTGGGCACACGGTCTGTTACTACGCTTAATTCATCTTCATTTAAGAGTTTACTATCTATGGTCTGAACAATAAGACCTCCATTGACTTTCTTTAAATCATAAGCATCTTCGTTCTGTGGTATTTCAATATCCTTTAATTCCAATACTCTGACATTCTTCTTTGTCTGAAAAACCTCTAATGCTTCCTTCTCATAGGAAGGTGCTACAATCACTTCAAGGAATACATTCTTCATTTCCAATGCCAATTCTAGCGTAACCTCTCGATTCAATACCACGATACCACCGTAAATGGATACCTTGTCTGCTGCAAATGCTTTCTGCCAAGCCTCAAATATAGTATCCGCACTGCCCACACCACAGGGATTACCATGCTTGCAAGCGACTACCGTAGGTTCTGTGAATTCCTTTAATAGCTCCAAAGCACCATTGGTATCGTTGATATTATTAAAGGACAATTCCTTACCATTTAACTGAACTGCATCGGTAATAGAGCCTTTCTTCTTCCCGATCTCACGGTAAAATGCTGCTGCCTGATGAGGATTCTCACCATATCTCATATCCTGAACTTTTTCAAAGGTCATGGTCAGCGTCTCAGGAAGCTCTTTATCATTACGTTCTTTCTTAAGATAATCTGCAATCATGGTGTCATAGCTTGAGGTATGCATAAAAACCTTCTGCATCAGGTAAAACTTAGTATCCAGGGATACTTCTTTCTGCTCCTTTAATTCCGTTAATACCTTTTCGTAGTCTCTGGGATCAACCACTACTGCAACATCCTGATAATTCTTTGCCGCAGAACGAAGCATTGTAGGACCGCCGATATCAATATTCTCAACTGCTTCTCCTCTGGTCACATCATCTTTCAATATGGTTGCTTTAAAAGGATATAGGTTTACCACTACAATATCAATCGTTTCAATTTCAAGGTCAGCCAATTGTTTCATATGAGAAGGATTGCTTCTCATTGCCAAAAGTCCTGCATGAACCGCAGGATGCAGTGTTTTTACTCTTCCGTCCAGGCATTCAGGGAATCCGGTAAGTTCTGATATTTCAATTGCTTTTACCCCTGCCTCCTTTAATTTGCTATAAGTGCCGCCGGTTGATATAATCTCAACCCCGAGGGAAACTAAATCTTTCGCAAACTCTACAATACCTGTTTTGTCAGATACACTGATTAATGCTCTCATGCTTATTCTCCTTTATCTCGCAGATTAATAGAAATCCGTACTCTTCTTTGATTGGATTTTACACTATTGCTCTGATGAATTCAATGTATAAATACTTATGTGTTTTATTGTAAATTCTAATATATGATAAAATATTGCACCATCTGTTGCAAACAACTTTAAATTATACTATAATGCCTATGAATATACTGAAAAAAGTGAAGGAGAACGTCCTCTATGAAGTATTTAAAGCGATTCAAGATTACTGATTTTGTGATAGGGATTGTATTTACCCTATTATTTATTTCCATTGGTGTTGTAATAACCATTAATTTTCGTCCCCTATATTATATGGACGTTAATTTATTAAATATAGAAGCTGAATCCGGTTATGAAAAAGAGGAGATATTGAATAATTATAATGCGTTAATTGATTATTCCTCCCCCTTTTTCAAAGGTGAATTAAAATTCCCTACTCTCCCAGCATCGGAGCAAGGAATTCAACATTTTAGAGAAGTAAAGAATATATTCACCGCATTCTATATTCTTGGAGCAATTACAATACCTATTAGCATAGGTATCATAATTTATAAAATAAAACAGAGAGATTACAGTTACCTACTGGTCTCTTCTATTACTGCGGTAGTACTGCCGACAATCGTTGGACTGCTATTAATGATTAACTTCGATGCCGCATTTCATAGATTTCATACACTATTCTTTAACAATGATTACTGGATTTTTGATCCAGCTCTTGATCCCGTAATTTTAATATTACCAGAGAATTTTTTCATGCACTGCGCTGTTTTCATTATTTTTATCGTAGTTCTTTGCAGTGTAATACAATATCTTTTTTATCGCAAATGTAAGAAGTATATTGGCATCCAGTATCGCAAAAACAAAGGCTTAAAGCTTTAGATTTGGATATGATATAAACTAAGAAGCACATTCGACCTGTTATACGCAAAAAGAAGGAGAATAAAATGAGAAAGACAAAAATAATCTGCACTCTCGGTCCATCGACTGACAACGATAATGTATTAAGAGAATTAGTCCTCAATGGAATGGACGTTGCTCGCTTTAACTTTTCCCATGCCTGCCATGAGGAACACTTGGGAAGATATCAAAAAATATTAAAACTAAGAGATGAACTAAATATTCCAGTTGCTACTCTACTGGATACCAAAGGACCTGAAATCAGAATTGGTACATTTGCCAGCGGTAAAATTCAATTAAAGGAAGGCCAGACCTTCACTTTAACGATTGATGATATTGAAGGTGATGAAAATCGTGTTTCTATTAGTTACAAAGAACTAATTAAAGATATCAACCGCGGTACCGTAATTCTAATTGACGATGGTTTAATTGAGCTTTCGGTTGTGGATATTACCAAGAATGATATTATCTGTACCGTTAAAAATGATGGTGTTATTTCCAATAACAAAGGTGTCAATGTACCAGGTGTTCATCTCTCCATGCCTTTTATCAGTCCGAAGGATTATGATGATATTGTATTTGGAATTAAGCAAGGCTTTGATTTTATTGCTGCCTCATTTGTTCGTACCGCGTCTGATGTGCTTGAAATTCGTAAAATATTAGAAGAGAACAATTCCCAGACAAAAATTATTGCAAAGATAGAGAATTTGCAAGGTGTTGATAATATCGATGATATCATTGAAGTAGCTGATGGAATTATGATTGCCCGTGGAGATATGGGTGTTGAAATACCTTATGAAGAAGTTCCTGTTATCCAGAAAATGATCATTAAGAAAGTTTACAACAACGGAAAACAAGTTATTACAGCCACTCAGATGCTAGACTCTATGATTAAAAATCCAAGACCAACCCGGGCTGAGACCACAGATGTTGCTAATGCAATTTACGATGGAACCAGTGCTATTATGTTATCCGGAGAGACTGCTGCCGGTCATTATCCGGTAGAATCCTTAAAGACCATGGTGAAGATCGCCATGAGAGCTGAACAGGATATCGATTATAAGAAGAGATTCCGTCAGCTGGATGAACCTAAAAATCCCGATATTACTGATGCGATTTCTCGCGCTACCTGCACCACTGCTCACGATTTGAATGCAGCAATGATTATTACCGTCACCACCTCAGGTAAAACAGCACGTATGGTTTCCAGATATCGCCCTCACTGTCCAATTCTCGCTTGCACAACGGATCCGATCGTATGCAGACAATTAAATCTCTCATGGGGCGTAACCCCTATCCTGATAGCGGTAGAGCATGATACCTTCGAATTATTTGATCATGCAATTCAAGCAGTTGAAAATGCTGGGTATATTCAAAAGGGTGAAGTAGCTGTACTTACTGCCGGTGTACCACTGGGTATCTCCGGTACCACTAATATTATTAAAGTTCAAACAGTAGGAAGTCATAATTAATTAATATCCGAAGGGAGTTACGTATGAAGAAACAGGACTATATAAAATGGGATGAATATTTTATGGGAATTGCCTTACTCTCCACAGAACGGAGCAAGGACCCAAGCACCAGTGTCGGGGCTTGTATCGTAAGTGATGATAACAAGATTCTCTCCGTTGGTTACAACGGAATGCCAATGGGATGCTCTGATGATGAATTTCCTTGGGAGAGAGTCGGCAGCAACCTGGATACGAAATACTTTTATGTATGTCATGCAGAAATGAATGCAATCTTAAATTACACCGGTACTCATATGAAAGGAGCTAAGATTTATACCACCTTATTCCCTTGTAATGAATGTACCAAAGCAATTATACAAAAAGGAATTTCAGAGATTATTTATATGTGCGATAAATATGCTGAAACGGATACAGTAATTGCAGCAAAGCGTATGCTGGATGCTGCCGGCATTACTTATCGAATGTATGAGCCGATCGGTAAGAATATCGTAATCTCTCTATAAGCATAAAACAATTACTTAAAAAGAGGAAAACAAGTCCTGAGATTACTTATGGACCTGTTTTCCTCTTTCTTTTATAAATCGCGGAGTTCATGTTCCTTTTAATAAAAATCTGTTAATCAGTTTTCCATCTTATCGCTCATTGCGTATGATTACACCATCTTTGATCACTAGTTTCACGTTCTGAATACATTCTAAATCCGATGTAAGATTTCCTTCCACTGCTATGAGGTCTGCTGCTTTACCAACTTCAATGGTTCCTGTTATATGTCCGATTCCTAACAGTTCAGCCGCATTCTTTGTGGCCGCTGATATGATTTCAAGATTGGTCAAACCTGCTTCTTTTAGCAGCTTCATCTCATAATAAGGAATCCCCAGTTCAAACCAAGGATGTTCTTCTTCAATAAAATCAGTTCCTATGGTTATTTTTCCACCTGCCTTTATAAATCTTAACAAGTTATCAACACAGATCGGATAAAAGGGTGCACCATATTTATCACTAAAGAATTTATACAAATTCATCGTAGGTGTCATTACTATATTATTAAGAACCATCCGTTCAATTAACTCATCGGGAATAGAGTCATATACGTTATGTGCAGCTTCATCGATTCCTGCTTCTACAAGGACTTTCAGGTTATGGGTTTGGCTAACATGAGCAGCAACCTTTTTATTAAGACGATGGGCTTTTATACAAATAGTTTCCAGCTGGTCTTTCGTTAACTTTGGCAATCCATAGGTACTAGGATCAAAGCCATCTTCTAATACAGTCTTAATAAAGTCACAACCCATATTGTTCAGTTCATTGATTTGTTCTTTAATTTCAACCTCACCACTTACCTGAATCGGATTCTGTCCTCCATATCCCCCCGGTGCTGTTATAAACTTACCACATAAAATAACCCGTGGGTATTCGCTATTTGCAAGAACTGATTTCCGAAGAGAAAACAGTTCCTCGACGGGCAGCTCTGAGAGATCCCCCATGTCACGAATTGTTGTTACACCGGCATATAACCATTTTTTGAGCTTCTCCATATGCTGAAAATCGATGTGTATATGAGTATTGATTATACCAGGAAGTATGGTTCTCTCTTTCATTTCTATTACAGTTTGGCAAGGTGGCATATCCCCCAGAGAAATAATCTCTTTTATAATTCCATCCTCTAAATATAACGACACGTTTTCTTGTGGTTTCTTTCCTGTTCCATCTATTAATGTAGCATTTTTAAGAAGTACCCCTGATTGTTTCATCATCTACTCCTCCACTTGTCTTTTGTAATTAACTATCTATTTAATTATGATTCGCTCTCTTGCTGTTTTAATTCCTTCACTTTTTCCATCACATCATCCTTAAGTTTCTCCCATTCATCCTCATGCTCAACATAATACAGTGGACACATTTTCCCTGTCACATCATAATGACGGATAATGTTTTTCTCCTTTATGTTATATTCATTACACAAAGCAGCTACTAGTGCGATTAAGGACTCATACGTAGTATCGTTGAATTTACCGGTGATATCCGAGTGGCAGCATTCAATGGATATTGTATCCTTATTACGCTCATTTGAGGCATAGGCAATCTCATTCAGTGGTACACATTGCACGACTTCTCCTTCGAGTCCAATCACATAATGACTGCTGGCATAGGTAGTTTTCTTCTCTGCTAGGCTTTCAAAATAATTCCGATTCGCTTCAGCGCTGGTTCCCGGGTTCGCTGTATAGTGAATAACAATTCCTTTTACTTTATTTAGCTGCTCGCCTGCTCTGGAATATTCATTTGGTGTGAGTAACATCTGCTGTATGACTTTCCCATTTGACAGAGTTTCATCAATCGCTGGCTTTTCACTGGTATTGGTTCCGGCACCAGTAAATAATTTAGCTAATAAAGATATAATTAATATTATGATCACTAGCAACAATGCTAATGACGACCCTAACATAAAATAGTTTTTCATTCTTTTTTTTCTTAGCCATTCTTCTTTTGATAATACTTTTCTCATGCAAACACTCTTTCTGTAATAATATTTTATTGAATTTAATAACGCTTCCTTATAATACATTATATGACTTATTCTTCCTATTATATTCTGCTTCTCTGATGCCAAAATACACTCTATAAATCGCACACTTATTACGGGAAGTTCCTCCAAAGATATCCTGTTTTTTTTGCAATACGTTCTATTATGATATTATGTAAGGATGGGAACCTTCATCGAATGAATGGTATATTTAGCTTCGGATATCACACCAGCAATTACCTGCTCAGTATTCACCTCTCCAATCGACTTAACCTTTTTGCATTATACTTTCTTTTCCATTTTTTCATACATTTTACAATACTGTATTGTACTATCTCTAGGTAAAAATAGCAATCCACTACAGGGTATTATAATATATATTTCTTAGCAAAAAATAATAAGGTAAAGAATGATGCCATATGCCGCATTCCTTACCTTATTATATCAAACGATACGCTACCTCTGTTTATATTATCTTAATAATTTCTTAAGATTATCTTATTCCTCAACACTATAGTTAGGAGCTTCTTTCGTAATATGAATATCATGTGGGTGACTCTCCTTTAAGGAAGCTGCAGAAATCTTAACAAATTTACTGTTCTCCTGAAGGGATGTAATCGTCTTTGCTCCACAATAACCCATACCGGATCTTAATCCACCCATTAGCTGGAATACAGTATCTTCCACGGTTCCCTTATAAGCTACACGGCCTTCAACGCCTTCCGGAACCAGTTTCTTTGCATCTGTCTGGAAATAACGATCTTTACTTCCCTTTTCCATCGCAGCGATAGATCCCATACCACGATATACCTTATATTTTCTACCTTGATATAATTCGAAGGTTCCAGGACTCTCATCACAACCGGCAAATATGCTACCCATCATACAAACACTGGCACCGGCAGCAAGAGCTTTCGTAATATCTCCGGAATATTTGATACCACCGTCTGCAATAATCGGTATACCATATTCTTTCGCTGCTGCGTAGGAATCCATTACCGCAGTAATCTGAGGAACGCCGATACCGGCTACAACTCTAGTGGTGCAAATAGATCCAGGTCCAATACCTACCTTAACTGCATCTACACCAGCTTCTATTAAATCTCTGGTTGCATCGCCGGTAGCCACATTACCTGCGATAATCTGAATATCCGGATATGCTTCACGTACCATTTTTACAACCTTTAATACATTAGCTGAATGTCCATGAGCGGTATCAATAACAATTGCATCTACTTTTGCTTTCACCAAAGCATCCACACGTTCCAGAATATTATTTGTAATACCAACTGCTGCTGCACACAATAATCTTCCCTGGGAGTCCTTTGCTGATAATGGATACTTGATTTGCTTTTCAATATCTTTTATTGTAATAAGACCCTTTAAGTTTCCATCTTCGTCTACGATAGGAAGTTTTTCTTTTCTTGCAGAGGAGAGGATTTTCTTTGCTTCGGTCAGTGTGATACCTTCCTTCGCTGTGATTAAACCTTCTGAGGTCATACATTCCTTGATTTGTTTTGTATAATCTGTTTCAAATTTTAAATCACGGTTTGTTATAATACCAACTAATTTCTTACCGTTTACGGTAATCGGTACACCGGAGATACGAAACTTTGACATTAATTCATTTGCATCGTTTAAGGTATGTTCTGGGGATAAATAAAATGGATCGGTGATAACACCATTCTCTGAACGTTTTACCTTATCAACCTCTTCTGCCTGTTCCTCGATCGACATATTCTTATGAATAACACCGATACCGCCTTGTCTTGCCATTGCGATTGCCATGCGATGTTCTGTTACGGTATCCATACCCGCACTCATCAATGGAATATTCAGCTTAATTTTGCTTGTTAAATTTGTCGACAGATCAACTTGATTCGGTATTACCTCTGAATAAGCAGGTACTAATAATACATCATCAAATGTAATTCCTTCACCAATAATATGGGCCATTTTATGATTTCCTCGCTTTCTCATAATAAAAAAATTGTTAGGTAAAATATAGTTTAAGAACCCGACGCTAAAAAGCGGGGTTCTTATGAATGAAATTTTTAAAAGTATAGCGAATAATACCCTGCTTGTCAATAACAAAAACTAGTTAATATTACAAACAATCCAAGGTTTCTTAATTCATTCGACTTATTTTTTATCAAATATTCATAAAAATAAACTGCTTTTGAATATGTATACATAGCATTTGAATAGTTCATAACACCAAAGACTAGTGGAAATCAATTCTTAATTTTATATGTTTTTATATTTCTATGATCTCAGAATACTAAAATATATTAATTACATAGATCCATGATACCAGTAAAAGCTCCATCTCACTTCATTCTGATTATTAAATAAAAGTAATTTATCTCTCCTATTCAAAAGTAATTTACTTTCTTTAGCTTTCCAGATAAGTTGAATAACTATGCACAAGAAAATTAATATCTCATTTTATTATTTCTTTTCTGATTATCGATATTTCATTCATCCAGCTTCGTAATAGCCATTCTATTATTTGTATATTTCCTACATATTTTTCATATTATAAAGTTCTCTAATGATATGTAACTATGCCAGATAAAGTAAAAAAGTTTAAATCCGGTTATGCATGAAAAAGTTCCAGAATGCACAAGTAATTTCTAGTTCCTCCATCAGGCTGAATTTACTCATACACTACCACCTATACTATAGTATAATATAGTAATTATATCATTACATAACCATGCAAAAATGCCCCTTTGGAAACAGATGGATAATTACCTTATCCACTTGTTTTCAAAGGGGCAGCTGCTATTTAATATTGAGCTATTTTACGAGGACTTTTTTGTTTCATCATCGTAATCATCTTCTCACTAGGCTCAAATAATATTTTTGTCTTTTTATCTTCAATATTTGCGATGATTGTGTAAGCGTTTTGAGTTTCTTTTCCAGATGAAAAATCCTTCAAGACGCAATTTGCATAGGTATAACCATCCAATGCATGGGATTTCGATGGAGCCATTATTTCCACTTGTTCAAAATCAATACGAAGTGCAGTTTTACGCTTTGACTTTCCCATAATTTTATCAAAATCAAGCTGACCATCACAAAAAACATATTCATATTCAACATTTAATCTTGGAAATAGGTAACCCATAAGTACAATAATGACAGCACCTACAATACTAAAAAAGCTGCCTAAAAACATAACAAAAACTCCAGCCACTATACCTACAACCAATAAAGCTCTCAGTAGCATGGTCTTCGTTGTGTCCTTTCTTTTTACCCCCGCTTCGGCGTATAGCTGATTCATTCCTTACCTCCTTATACTGTAACCGTCCAATTATGGTTATCCTTCAATTTACCTAATTGAATTCCGGTAATTGTATCATATAATTTTTGACTGATTAGCCCAATTCCACCATCCTGAACCTGCATAATATGCTGTTCCCATCGTAGAGTACCAACCGGTGATATTACTGCTGCTGTCCCCGTTCCGAATACTTCTTCCAATGTTCCATTCTGAGAAGCCTCGAATATCTCATCAATCGATATTCTACGTTCTTCCGTCGGAATACCCCATTCCTTACATAATGTAATTACGGAATCTCTTGTAACGCCCGGTAAAATACTTCCATTCAGAGCGGGAGTAATTACAGTACCTGCAATCTTAAAGAATATATTCATTGCACCTACTTCTTCAATGTATTTGCGTTCTACTCCGTCCAACCATAACACCTGAGAATATCCCTCATCATGAGCTTTCACTTGAGAACGCAAGGATGCTACATAATTACCTCCTGTTTTTG
This sequence comes from Herbinix sp., assembly GCA_029238935.1. Classification (GTDB taxonomy): domain Bacteria; phylum Bacillota; class Clostridia; order Lachnospirales; family Lachnospiraceae; genus Mobilitalea. The sequence goes on along the minus strand of JAQZBN010000035.1, from coordinate 37,577 downwards.
CTTCTCCAATACCACCTTTTACAGCTCTTACATATTCATCTTCAATCCATATCTTTACCGGATTTAAGCCTTCCGGATAATATGCACCAACCGGCGAAAGAATGACCATGAACAAATACGTATCAGATGGTCTAACTCCAAGAAAGGGATCCGTAGCAATTACGAACGGTCTAATATAAAGAGATGTCCCCGGCTTAGTCGGAATCCAAGCTTCATCTACTTTTACAACTGCTTTTATTGCCTGAAGAAAATCCTCCTCGGGTATTTCCGGAATACAGATTCTACGGTTTGTTTTATTGGCACGTTCGATGTTCTTATTTGGTCGAAACAGAAGCGTTCTTCCATCTTCGGTTTTATAGGCTTTTAATCCTTCAAACATCTCCTGACCATAATGAAATACCATAGCAGAAGGCTCAAGACTGATTGGCTCATAGGGGACCACTTTTGGATCGTGCCAACCCTTTCCGGTTTCATATTTCATCACAAACATGTGATCCGTAAATATGGTTCCAAATTTTAAAGGATTATCAGCACTGGGTATTTCCTTAGGTGTTTTTGTTTTCTCGATTTTAATATCAAGCATTCTTATCATCCTTCCTATCTTTGTAATCCTGTCTCATTCCCACTACCATGTACCGTAAAGAGATCGAATTTTATATATACCCTATATAGTAGACTTCCCTGTATATTTTTTCAAGTATTTTTTGCGTAATTTTCCTTAACATTCTATAAAATAATAAAATTTTTAGTTTTTCTTTCTTTCATATTTACAGAAAAGATATTCTAAATCATAATAAGTTTGTTCTTCTGAGGTTCCGGTAATCTCCCATTCCCCTGTTTCCTCAAGATTTGGAAAATAAGTATCTGCAGAATAAATATAGTCAATTTTGGTAACATGGGCGACATCACAATACTTCAGCATTTGCTGATAGATGCTTGCTCCTCCTATTACATAAACATCTTCTGACTTATACCCTTTAACCGCTTCTAAGGCCTCTTCTATGCTATGAACTACAACAGCATCCTTCACTTTGTAATTTAGATCAGAGGTGATTACCACATTGAGTCTCTGTTTTAGTGGTTGTCCTCCCGGAAAGCTCTCAAGGGTTTTTCTTCCCATGATAACTGCCTTGTTGATAGTTTCATTACGGAAAAATCGATGATCGGCAGGAATCCTTACCAAAAGTTCATTCTTATATCCTATGGCCCAATTTTTATCTACGGCTACGATAAGATTCATAATCTCCCTCCTTATCAGGTTCTTTTGTTATATTATTCATACTGTTTACTACAGTATTCTTTTGTTTTAAATTTGTCGTATGTTACTATTCTTGGTTTTACATTTTTCATTTATTATATTTTAGTTAGTCTGTATTATAGCGTTATTATTAGTAGTTCAGCTTTTATATCGTTTGCTTGTGCATATAGGTAGTAGATTTTTCTATGATTGCATTCTACATATCAGATCAGCAATACTCTTTTTCATTTCTTCGTATTCCTCTGAAGCGATTTCGTCCTTCTTAGATACTTTATTGGAGATACTTCTTTCATCCATTTATAATTCTTACATTTGTTACACCATATTAAATGCTTAAACATCTTACCGATCTAACTGGTTGATACAGATCAATTATCTATATAATTCTTCATCAATCCATATAATTTTACTTTGATCGTTATACGGCTACCGGTATATTCTCCACCTTAGGACCAAATTTATAGTTTTCAAGTTCAAAATCATCTACGGTAAATGAGTAAAAGTCTTTAATATTGGGATTCATCTTAAATATCGGTGCCTCATAGGTCGGTCGTTCCATTAGTTCTCTAATAATCGGTATATGTCTATCATAAATATGAGCATCAGCGATCACATGAACAAGCTCTCCTACTTCCAGATCACAGACCTGTGCTAACATATGAACAAGCACTGCATATTGACATACATTCCAACTATTCGCCGCCAGAATATCGTTGGATCTTTGATTTAAGATTGCATTTAGTACCAGCTTATCCGATTCTTTTTTCTTTGTTACATTAAAAGTTACACTATAAGCACAAGGATATAACTTCATCTCGTGTAAATCCTGGTGTACATAAATATTTGTCATTATCCTTCGGCTGTAAGGATTATTCTTCAAATCAAAGATGACACGATCCACTTGATCCATCTCACCTTCTTTATACTTATGCTTTACACCAAGTTGATAACCGTAAGCTTTACCGATGGAACCATCTTCATCTGCCCAGCTATCCCAGATTTGACTATTTAGATCTTTGATGTTATTTGATTTCTTTTGCCATATCCAAAGAATTTCATCGATACAGCTTTTGATAGCAGTCCTTCGTAAGGTCATAGCCGGAAATTCCTTTGATAAATCATAACGATTTACAACACCGAATTTCTTTATCGTATAAGCAAAGGATCCATCCTCCCATTTTGGTCTGACTTTTTCTCCTTCTGTACTAACCCCATTATCCAATATGTCCTTACACATACTGATAAATATGTCATCTGCTAAACTCATACCCTATACCTCCTATGATACTTGTCCGTTATTATTATTGTAAAAATAAAACTTTATAGCTTTCACTTCGTAATTTTGTTAAGCTGTACTATTTCATATAGTACATTTATAATTTTATCAAATCTGTAATTTGTAACTATTTCTTTCATTGTGTGTTTTGGTGATGCTTTTCTTACTTCCATAGTATTTTCTAATTTGTATAGTAAGTATTTTCTATCTTTTCATTCTATATTTCTAATTATTAATTGTACCTCACTGAAGCCTTCGAAGCAACATGAATTAATGAAAGATATACAGTATCTATTCATAGTCATAGCAATAACCATAGCTTATCCTAGTTTCATACATACAAGTGATCGGTTATTTGATCCAGTCCGATTATCTTATCTGCCAAAACGAAAGAAGCTATGGTTATCATTACTTAAGAGAAGCAAATTTCTATATTCTTTTATTATTTACGAAATCTATCTTGATCATTGGTTCGCAGAATCACATCAATCCTTACAGACGAAGTAATTGCTCATCTACAAAACGCTTGATATTGGAAGCATTTACGTACTTCAATGCCATTCCATCCTTTATCTCAACCAAGGTTGGTGCCTGCATAATACTATATTCATTCGCAAGTTTTGGATTATCTTCTGCATCCACTACAACAAAGGTAAAATTCTTCAGATATTCCTTAGCCATACGGCAATTCGGACATGTCTTTGTTGTAAAGAGATATAATCCGTCTGCAATACCATCCTTATTCTCCATCTGGGTAACATTTTCTGTACGGTGGAATTCACCTACCGGCATTATTCTGGATTGATCCATATCATAAAGCCTTCTATTTTGGTATTCCTGTGCTTTTCCTTCATTCCAGTTCTGAACCGGACGGTAATATCCTGTAATACGGCTGTAAACCTCAGTCTTTTCACCACATTCCGGACAAGTAAATTTCTCTCCGGCGATATATCCATGGGTCTTGCAAACAGAATAGGTAGGAGACATGGTATAATAAGGAAGCTTATAATTTTCTGCAATGGTTCTGACTAATTTTGCTGCTGCTTCCCAATCCGGTAATTTTTCTCCAAGGAATGCATGGAATACCGTACCGGAAGTATAAAGGGTCTGCAATTCATCCTGCACATCCAAAGCTTCAAAAATATCAGCAGTATAACCTACTGGCAAATGAGAGCTATTGGTGTAATATGGTGTATCTCCTTCTTTTCCTGCGGTTTTGATATCAGGCCAACGTTTTCTATCATGCTTTGCAAGACGGTAGCTGGTTGATTCAGCAGGTGTTGCTTCCAAGTTATATAGATCGCCGTAAATCTCCTGGTAATCAGCCAGACGATCTCTCATATGATTTAATGTTTTCGTTGCAAATGCTTGTGTTTTCTCATCGGTCATATCTTTTCCCAACCAACATGCATTTAAACCGACTTCATTCATACCTAAAAGACCTATCGTAGAGAAATGATTCTCAAAGGTTCCCAGGTAACGTCTGGTATAAGGATATAACCCTTCATTTAAAAGCTTGGTGACAACATCTCTCTTTACCTTTAAGGAACGAGCAGAGATATCCATCATACGGTCTAACCTTTGGAAGAATTCCACTTCATCAGCAGACTGATATGCAATACGAGGCATATTAATTGTCACAACACCAATGGATCCTGTACTTTCACCAGAACCGAAGAAGCCACCGGTTTTCTTACGTAGTTCACGAAGGTCAAGACGAAGTCTGCAGCACATGGAACGAACATCACTCGGTTCCATATCACTATTGATATAGTTCGAGAAGTACGGTGTACCGTATTTTGCAGTCATTTCAAATAACAAGCGGTTATTCTCTGTATCGGACCAGTCAAAATCACTGGTTATGGAATAGGTTGGAATTGGATACTGGAAGCCTCTGCCGTTTGCATCTCCTTCAATCATTATCTCAATGAAGGCTTTATTCACCATATCCATCTCATTCTTGCAGTCTTTATACTTAAATTCCATCTCCTTGCCACCAACGATGCAAGGTAACTCAGCCAAGTCATTCGGTACCGTCCAGTCCAAAGTAATATTACTAAACGGAGCCTGTGTACCCCAACGACTTGGTGTATTTACACCATAGACAAAAGACTGGATGCACTGTTTTACTTCTTTATATGTTAAATTATCTATCTTTACAAATGGTGCTAAATATGTATCGAAGGAGGAGAAAGCTTGTGCCCCCGCCCATTCATTCTGCATAATACCAAGGAAATTAACCATCTGATTGCAGAGTGTGGACAAATGGCTGGCCGGTGCTGAGGTTATTTTACCTGAAATACCGCCAAGACCTTCTTTTATTAATTGCTTTAAGGACCATCCTGCACAATAACCTGTTAACATAGATAAATCATGTAGATGAATATCGGCGTTGCGGTGTGCATTCGCAACTTCCTCATCATAAATCTCTGATAACCAGTAATTTGCTGTAATTGCGCCTGAGTTGTGAAGAATTAAACCGCCTACGGAATAAGTAACTGTTGAATTCTCTTTTACTCTCCAGTCTTCTTCTTGTACATAATTGTTCACAATCTCTTTATAATCAAGGATTGTTGACTTCATATTACGAATTTTTTCTCTATTTTTACGATATAAGATATAAGCCTTCGCTACATCCGTATATCCTGTTTGCTCTAGTACATTCTCCACGCTGTCTTGGATATCCTCCACGTGAATCATTTCATCTTTTATCTTCTTCTGAAAATCTGCCGTTACTCGCAGTGACAGAAGATTGATAATTTCATCATTATAAAACTTCTCTGTTGCTTTAAATGCTTTGGTGATTGCTTCGCTGATTTTTTCCAGGTTAAATTTGAAGACCTGTCCATCTCTTTTTATTACATTAATCATACGTAACTGTCTCCCTTCCCATTCCCTTTCTTCTATGAAAGAGCTTACTTATTCGTTCGAACCTATGTACATTATAGTAGCAGATAACATTTGGATAGTCAATACAAAAATACTAGATATATGCAAGTTTTTTATCACCCACACTATATCTAGTATTATCCAGAATCTTATTCATGAGACTCAGATGCCTCTGTAGCGTCCAAATATGCCCCAGAAATGGCTTTATTTATAATCTACAAGCTCTGATATATCTCCTTCGGAACATTCGCTTTTACGTAAATTCCATCGTCTCTATATTCCTCTTCCAATAACTGACCATATTTTCGAATGGCTTGAATTTTACCGGCTTCTTGATAAGAGAATACCTTCTCAACTAAAATTTTGCTTTCATTTAATACCTTTTCGATTAATTCTAAAAGCTTATCAACGTCATTACCGGTTTTTGCGGATATCCGAACGGTGTAATCCGCTTTAAAATCCTTTAAAATTATATCAGTTGTAAGTTTATCCTGTTTATTAAAAGCTGTGATAATTACCTTATCCTGTATTCCCAGGTTCTTCAGGGTCTCATAAACGATATGCATTTGCTTATAAGCATTGGGATTCGCACTATCTACTACATGTAGTATGATATCTGCATACTTTGCTTCCTCTAAAGTACTACGAAATGCTTCAATCAAATGATGAGGAAGTTTTCGTATAAAACCAACTGTATCTGTTAAAAGAACCTGCTGCCCGCTGGCTAGTTCCAATTTTCTTGTGGTGGGATCCAAGGTTGCAAACAACTTATCTTCTTCCAATACACCTGCATTCGTTAAATGATTTAATAAGGTAGATTTACCTGCATTCGTGTAACCCACGATCGAAACGACCGGAATAGAGTTCTTGCTTCGTAAGCTTCTTGATGTTTCTCTGTTTTTCTTTATTTCATCTAATTCTTGCTTTAATTGAGAAATTCTTTCCTTAACTAAACGGCGATCTATCTCCAGTTTTTTCTCACCAGGACCTCTGGTTCCGATACCACCACCAAGTCTCGACAGTGAATTTCTAAGACCAATAAGCCTTGTAGCACGATAACGAAGCTGCGCTAATTCCACTTGTATCTTACCTTCTCTGGTCGATGCTCTACGGGCAAAGATATCAAGAATGAGAACTGTCCTGTCTAATACCTTCATCTGGATTGCATCTTCTAGATTTTTCAATTGTGCAGGGGATAATTCATCATCACAGACCACTCCGGTAGCTTTTAACTCTATGGCAAGTTCTCTTACTTCATCAATCTTTCCTTTTCCAATATAAGTACCTGGATGTGCACTCTCTCTGTTTTGTATTACTTTTGCAACCGTTTTTGCTCCTGCTGTTGCGGCAAGCTCTTCTAATTCATCGAGTGATTCTGCTGTATCGTCTCCGTCTGAAACCGCTACACTGACTAGGACAAACCGCTCCTCCTGCTCTTTTATTTCAATCATTTCTGACATTAAATCCCGCCTTCCTTCATAGGAATGTATTTATTTTACTCTGGTTCTTAAGAAGTCTGCTTCTTTCACAGCTTCTAAATCCTCAGGATAATTCTCAATATAGGTTAACATCTTATCCAAGGCCTCCGGAAATTTTCCAAGAAATTCATAAGCAATGATCTCGTTTCGCTTAAGCTTCTGCATCGTTACAACGTCCCTGCAATTAATTCCCTTTTCAAAATATTCGAGTGCCTTCTTATAATCGGAGGTTTTAAGCAAACAGGAACCTATTTGATTGTATACTGTTGCACTAATATTCTCTGGGTCACTATTGATATAATTCTCATATTGATAGATTGCATTGGCATAATCTTTTTGCTGTTCATAGATTAAGCCAATAAAATATTGAGCCAAGGCTACTCCTTTTTGAAGCATTACCTCAAATTCTTTATTTGCTTTCTCATAATCACCAATATAATAATGAAGCTTCGCCAAATTTAACTGATCCACGTCGGTGATTACGTCAATCTTTACTGCTTGCTCTAGAACTTCCTTAGCTTCTTCTTCCTTTTCCTGCTCTGTCAAAAGGAAATACTTTCCAAAATAAAGATTAAAGTTCTTTGGATTTAAAGCCAACGTTTTGTCATAATCATCTAAACTTTTCTTATAATCACCTATGATACGATAAATATTTGCTCTGGCTTCTAAAACTAATGCTTGAGTTTCATCTTTTGTTAGAATAGTTGAATAGCTTTCTAAGGCTTCTTCATATAACCCTAAAAACTCCTGTGTTTTACCCTTATAATACAATATATCCAAATCCAATTCCGATAATTCGCCGATGGATAATGCCAGATCAAATTGTTCCATCGCCTTTTCATATTGTTGCAATTTTAGATAAGCAATCCCTTTACCACGATATGCTTTCTTATTATTCTCACGAACCATTGGAATGTCTTTATCTAAATAAATTTTATCAAATTGGGTGATTGCTTCTTCTTCCTTATTTAATGCAAGTAATGTAAAACCATATTCTATATAATAATCCGCACGATTTGGATTTTTTTCAATCGCTTTTAGAAACTTTGTCTCTGCTTCTTCATAGTTACCCTCAGCAAAGCTTTCTTTGGCATTTTTGTAATAAGTCCCTGCCGATGAGCAGCCACTCAAAATACACATATAAAACAGTAATATTGAGATTGCAAGAAGCTTTTTCATCATCTTTGCCCTCCATTTCTCTCTCGTTTAAATTCAGGATATCACCGAATTATTATAACCTAATCCCAGAGAAATGGCAATGCTTCTCTTGTCTACTTCTTTTTTTCATATATAAGAATTTATGATAACCTATTGTTATTAGCTTAGATGTTCATTCCGTATATATGATGATGTATGAATACTCTAACCCATAATTAAAGGTTGATATAAACCGTTCATTGTTTATATCAACCCTTTATATTAGATAATTTAAGATCATTAACCACTAACGATCAACCGAACAAGGAGAAACTTAAGAACAAGGTAGCAGTTAATGATGCAACCAGTGAAATAACAGTAATCTGTGTGTTGATTGATGGTCCGGCAGTATCTTTGAAAGGATCACCTACGGTATCACCAACAACACCGGACTTGTGAGCTTCCGAATTTTTACCTCCATGATGACCTGCTTCAATGTACTTCTTTGTATTATCCCAAAGTCCTCCGGCGTTTGACATGAACAAAGCAAAAATCAAACCACTGACGATGTTACCGGTAATAAAACCACCAACCGCTTGCACTCCACCGATAAAACCAACCAAAAGTGTTGCTATAATTGTCATCAAACCTGCAGGTACTAGTTCCTTCAACGCACCATTGGTAGCTATTTCTATACATTTATCATACTCAGGAACAACGCCTTCTTTTCCTTCTTTCAGTCCAATAATCTCTTTAAACTGACGGTGAATTTCTGCAACCATTCTTTGTGCATTGCGATCAACACCAAGCATTAACATTGCCGAAAATACAGGAGGAATTGCTGCACCTACTAATAATCCGAAGAACACGGTAGGATTTATAATATCAAAACCAGTAATCGTTGCTTTACCAAGTTCAACTGCAGCATCATTTACTTCACTGATAAAAGCACCTAAAAGAGCAATTACAGTAAGACCAGCTGCTCCGATCGAAAACCCTTTGGTAACCGCTTTTACTGTGTTACCTGCGCTATCTAAGGAGTCAGTGATTTCAAGGGCTTTATCACCAAGATTACCCATCTCCACAAGACCGCGGGCGTTATCTACAATCGGTCCGTAAGCATCATTCGATATAATCATACCTACGATGGAAAGCATACCAACTGCTGCCATAGCAATACCAAACATCGCATATCCTTCACCCAAAGGCTCGCAAATCTTATAAGCTGCTAGAGCAGATACACCAATACCGATCATGGATGGTAATATACTCATCAATCCATATGAAACACCGGATAATATCGTAAACGCTGGTCCAGATTCACAGGCTTTTGCTACCATATGAACCGGTTTCTTGTTATCGTCGGTAAAATAATCACTGGCAATACCAATGACAACACCAACAACCAGACCAATCGCACTGGCTAGCCAGATCCGCCATTCAAAATCAAACACATAGGTTGCGATAGCAGTTAATACACCAAATATTGCAGTGGTGACATATGTATTACTATTAAGAGCTCTGGTCGGATTCCCATTCTCTTTCATTCTTGCTGCCAAAACACCAATGATAGAAGCAAATAAACCAATGGCAGCATAGCAGAATACCATACTGGCATTTCTTGATATATCAGCGGCTTTATCAATCGAAACAGCCATTACTAGCGCAGCAGACATCGAAGCTACATTGGAATCGAACAGGTCAGCACCCATACCGGCAACATCACCTACATTGTCACCAACATTATCAGCGATAACAGCTGGATTTCTAGGGTCATCTTCAGGAATTCCAAGTTCAACTTTACCAACAAGGTCTGCGCTTACATCTGCAGTCTTTGTGAAGATACCACCGCCTGCCTTTGCAAACAGAGCTAAAGAACTGGCACCAAAACTGAAACCAAGCAATGCTGTTGTATTATCTGTAATTAAAAGAACTAGAGTCACTCCAAGTAAACTGGAACCCACAACTGCCATACCCATAACAGCACCGCCACGGTAACCGGACATAAAGGATGGACGAATTCCTTTGGTGGAGGCTTCTGCTGATTTAATATTTGCTATGGTTGCTATACTAATACCAACTTTACCAGCAATTGCTGAAAATACAGTACCGAAAAGGTAAGCCATTGCCATAACAATATTATCTGTAATCTTACCTTGCCAAAGCGGTGATGGAAGGAATACAAAAATAATAACTGCTGCTACTGCACAAAAGCGTGCAAGGGTTTTGTACTCTTTTGCTAAAAACGTGTTCGCACCATTGCGGATTAACTTTCCGACCTCAGCAATTCTTGCATTTGATGAAGGTTGTTTCGCCACCCACTTGTAGAGCCAGAATGCAGCTCCGAATGCCAGAATTGAGATAACAATAGATGCTACTTGAAAAAACGTTAAGTCAAAATTCAAAGTGCTCATCTCCCTATGTTATATTTAGCCATTATCAGCCACATCTTTGATACTATCACGTTTGGATGTTTTGTGCAACTGTTTCGCTTTATTTTACTTATTTATATCACTTTTCACAAATTTAATTGGTTAAATTTGGTTATTATTAATTGTCATATTTTATATTGCACAATATTTTTCATCATTAATGTACATTATACACAAATATAAACTTCTGAAATGCATATCCATTTATCTCCTTTTTTTGGGGTTTATAAACCTCAGAAAGCAGTTGTTTTCTGGAATTTTATGGTAACTGTTTTGTATATAAAATCATTTGTGAAAAATGTCACCGAGATCATTTTCGTAAATATTCCCAAAGGTGAATCTTTTACGAATCAGGATTGACATTGTACTGAAAAATGAGCTACAATGGACATAAATTCTATATAATGTCATGTCTTAAGATAATACTTCATGGCAAGCAAAAAAACGTTCAATACATAGATAAGGATATCTGTGCTTTTGTACGTTTTCTTCTTGAGAAAGTAGGACAAACTTTGGGACATATGACAAATCACCTAAGGAGGACTTAATATATGGATTTTTTATTGTCTGGTATCATGGACATCACTCCGCAGCAACTAGTAATGTATGCAGTTGGTATCATTTTGATCTATCTGGCGATTGCTAAGGGATTCGAACCTGCACTACTATTACCTATGGGTTTCGGTGCAATTTTAGTAAACCTGCCGGCATCCGGAGTGCTTAATCAGACTTTGGAAGGCATCGGAGAAACCCATGGTATTATCCAGTGGTTATTTGAAACAACGATTGAAGCATCGGAAGCACTTCCAATCCTTTTATTCATCGGTATCGGAGCAATGATCGATTTCGGACCGCTGTTATCAAATCCTAAGATGTTTTTATTTGGTGCTGCAGCACAATTTGGTATTTTCTTTACCATTTCTGTAGCTTGTCTACTTAACTTTGACCTAGGCGATGCAGCTTCCATCGGTATCATCGGTGCAGCTGACGGACCTACTTCTATTTTGGTTTCACAAATCTTGAAATCCAAATATGTAGGAGCAATTGCGGTCGCCGCATATTCTTATATGGCCCTCGTTCCGATTGTACAGCCATTAGCTATTAAGCTGGTTACAACAAAGAAAGAACGTATGATCCGTATGGATTACAATCCAAAATCTGTAACCAGGTTAACTCGAATTCTGTTCCCGATTATCGTTACCTTTATTGCCGGTCTGATTGCTCCTCAATCTGTCGCATTGGTAGGATTTTTAATGTTTGGCAACATAATTCGTGAATGTGGTGTATTAGGAAGTTTATCTGATACCGCACAAAATTCTCTGGCAAATCTGATCACATTACTATTAGGTATTACTATTTCCTTCAGTATGACAGCAGAAGCATTCGTAAGTTTAGATACGTTATTAATCATGTTATTAGGTCTCGTTGCATTTATTTTCGACACCATCGGTGGTGTTTTATTTGCAAAACTCCTGAACCTGTTCTTCCGTAAGAATAAGATCAATCCTATGGTTGGAGCAGCTGGTATCTCGGCATTCCCTATGTCTGCCAGAGTTGTGCAGAAGATGGGTCTGAAAGAGGATCCTTCCAATCACCTTCTTATGCATGCTATTAGCGCCAATGTTTCCGGTCAGATTGCATCCGTAGTTGCAGGTGGTATCATTATCAGCCTTGTTTCTAACATGTTGAAATAACCAGTGAGGTTATGAAAGGAGTACACCTTATGAGGGAAAACTTTTTACTATCTTTAGAGATCATGGGTAAAGGTATGGCAGGTATCTTTGTAGTTATTCTTTTACTTACTTTTATCGTAATGATACTTACATCCTTAACTGCAAAGAAAAAGGATCAGGATGAAGCATAATTCGATTTAATAACTATGATCGAAAGATACATCTATTTTATGGTCAATTATAATTTAACATAAAAAGATAAGCACGATAAGTGAGAATCATTCACTTATCGTGCTTATCTTTTTGTCCATAGTTTTGTATGTTTTATTGTATCTCTTTTTGTATCACAAATTTTTATCTAATAGTTTTTATCTCAATATTTATATAATATATCTTATATTTTATCTCACATATTTTTATTATCTCATGTTTTTATCTCACATATTTTATTATAATGTACCCATAACTGTGGACACATTATTTAATGGAGACCTATCTTTCAGACAGCCTTACTAAATAGATCCTTAATTATGGACACTGTGCATCTCATATTTTTATTCATATATTTTGTATTCATATATTTTGTATTCATATATTTTTAGCTTATAATTTTATCTCATATTTTATATCACATATTTCATATCTCACATTTCATTATTTCTTTGTAATTGATATCCCTTTTAATCTACTTTTTATTTTCTCCTTGCTTCATTCCCTCCTCCATCCATCTAGCCTTTATTCTATTTTTTCCCATCAGAAATAGCTTCTGTGGTATTGCGAAAACCAACATTATTCCGAAAGAAATGGCAATGGCTATTCCAATTGTTTCAATACCTTTACTCACAGCAGTATTGATTTCATTCGCAAAGATATAATAAGCAGTATAATAAATACCAGCACCGGGTACTAGCGGGAAAATACCAGCAATTAAAAATACTGTTACCGGAACTCTTCGATTCACTGCAAAAACTCTTGATGCTAAAGTAAGAACAATTGTGGCGATCAGTGAAGCATATGTGACAGAACTAAGCACATTATAGCTGATTAAATAGAAAAACCAACTGATTACCCCACAGATCCCACAGAATAAATATTCCTTTCTAGGCACACTAAACAGCACAGAGAATGCTATGGTTGCTATAAATGAGACGATTAATTGTATTATCATATTGTCCTCCTAAAAAAGAATATTCCAAGCTTTTAAGACCACACCAACACCAACAGAAATACAGGTTGCAACGAGAATTGCATCCACCAGATGTATTGTACCTGCCAGATAATCTCCATTAAAGAAATCACGGACTGAGGTTGTGATTGCAACCCCCGGCACCAAACAAATGATGGCACCGATAATAATATGATCGATACTGTCTCCAAAGCCAAGAGAATATAATGCAATCGATAGTATTGTAACCCCGGCACTCCCGAAGACATTCTTTAAAACCTTGGCAATTTTCATTTTATCTGCAGCAATTAAAAACATATAAAGGAATAAACCGGTAACAAAAGCAACCATGCTATCGGCAGCACTACCACCAAGCAGATAGCCAAAACTAGCACTGCCGGCTCCTGCAAATAATATCCTCATAGAATTCGATGCATAAGGGAGCGTTGATATCTTATCCAGTTCCTCTAAAGCTTCCTCAATAGTGTACTTCCCTGCTGCTATTTCACGGGAAAGGTTATTTACCGCCGCAACTCGGCCTAAATGTACCGATGAGATTGGGATGTGCTTGATCTGAGTCGATAGATGACTGCCATCGTAATTCATTGTCATAAAAATACCATTGGATATCGCAAACACATCTAGTTCGGTTACACCGAAGGACTTTGCAATAATCGTCATGGTTTCTTCCACCCGGAAGATTTCGGCTCCATTATGAAGAAGTATTTCACCTGCCTTAATGACCAGTCGAAATAAATTTTCTCTCTCATTCATTTCATCATCCTCTTTCTCTTTTCGTTACCTATACATTCCCACAACCAGCTTAGTCAACCTGAAAAACGGGCTATTACACCACTGTCTCCAGTAATATGTAATAACCCATAAAATATAAATATGTTACTAAAAAAATCCTTTGAATAAACTTCTCAACTCTTTGATCTGTTCATTTGTAAGTACATTTGTCGGTGAGTTAGCGTCTCCTGTATTTTGATTTTCAACGATAAGTACAGTTCCCTTATGATCTAAGGTATGGGTATGCCAAACACCTTTCTTAACATTATACAACTGCATGGGCTCCATTGCAACTGCATCAATCTCGTTAACCTTATCACCCAATCCTCCGGTAAATAGGGTACAGTTGCCCTCCAGAAGGATAAATACTTCATCGGACTCGTTATGCTTTTGCATTGTTCTCAAATTTTGAACCTCTAGTTCTTCACAATATCGTAAGATAGCTACTCTCCAGGATTCATAATCTATCATAGGTCTGTAGCCTTCTCCCTGATAGCTACTAATATCAATATACTCTTTTTTCATACTTATAACCCCTTTTGCCTCTTTTTATTACACTAAATGCTAGTTTTTGAAATTCACATTTTATTAATCTATAATGTAATCTTTTTATTGTAGACGAACAAAGATACTATGTTCCTGATCTGCATTGAATGCCTCCAGATCTTGTCTTTCGATATATCCCTGGGAATAGTCATACACTGTGTTATTCAGAATAACTTCACCGATCTTGTACTCACCGAATTCTTTTTTGCCTGTATTGATGTATTTAATATTTAACTTACGGTTTGCAAATACCAGCTGAACACCTGCTTCCCCATTCTGATCAAACTGTTCAAGCGTCAGCTTTGGATCAAGCTTAAGATTACCAAGCTCACCTTTGACACCGAACATCTCAGTTAATACGGTTAGCAATAACCAGCTAGCAGATCCGGTCAGATAATGATACAGACCTCTGCCATTATCTCCGACATATTCCGGAATACCTGGATAGATTTTACTCTTCTCAAAATCACTGCAATGGGAATAAAGGCTATTAATCACCTTATAACCTTCCTGTACAAAACCTCTCTGATAGAGAGCATTTGCATACATTACAGCCATATGAGCAAATACAGCACCATTTTCTTTATGACCATAGGCGAAACCAAACATTCTTCCTAAGTCAGTCTTGATTTCTTTAAAATTAGTATTTAATTTATATCCACCAATACTCTCATCATACAGATAGGAATCTGCAGCCACAGTAATTGATTTTACCTGCTCCTTCGTTGCTGTTCCTGACATAATCGTAAATACCTGTCCTGTAAGCATCATACGGACACCGGATTCAAAATCTCCTTCCACTGCATTTCCGCTGTTATCATAATAACCATTATACCAGGAATGACCCTCATTATTCGTCAGCCATTCTGTCTCACGAATATGATTTCTGATCCAATCAGCTTTGTTCTTTAAGTTCTGAGCTAAGTCCTTACATGACAACTCAATCTGCTCCCCTGAAATTGTATGTTTACAGGTGCTGCAATATTGATATAGAAGCTCTTGTTTCTTCTTAATATCATTATACAAGCCTTCTTCGTCTTCTAACAATAACTCCATCTCACGGAATAAACTTACCTTAGAGATTCCTTTTTGCTCCATTGCAAGGAGTAAATCAGCCATCTGATCCAGATTACTTCCATACAGGGCAGTAAAAGCAACGCTTTCTCCCCGATCCTTTGCCATATCAAGGGCATCGTTCCAATCTGCACCACGAAGACGCATATGATTATGCTCGCCAACGTCATAGAATGCAGTCAAATTTTCTAACAGCATATGTTCTAAAATGGTTCCCTGATATATTACTCCAGCTTCAGTCTTAAGTTGATTACCATCCTCTGTTTTCCATTGTGTATCCTTTTCTTCCCCTCTAACTGCCTGAGGATCCTTAAAATATGTTTGTGGTAATAGAAGAATTCCAAGATCGCCGCTTTGCATAATATATAAATTAGTGGTGATAAAAGGCCATACGCCATGATCCATCCAAACACGGGTGATATTATTACGATCTGCGATGAATTCTCCCTGATTTACACCGATAATTGTAGCATTGGAGCCATCTACACGAACACCACCAAAATTGCTGATTAGCATATCTCTAACACCTTCGGGATTCATCATTAGAAGCGCTAAACAATCCTGCCATAAGTCTCTCCAGCCTCGTCCACCTTTGCCATAATCGTGATGTGGCAAGAAGGAACAACCGTAGATTCTACGGAGCATCGGTTGAAAATTCACCCAGTTCATCCATGCATCAAAATTCTGATTACCGGTACGGTAGGATACATTGATTTTATCGATCCAGTATGCTTTCGTTTCTTCCAAAGATGCTTCGCAAACCTTTTTGGATAAGAATTTTTCTGCAGTTTGTTCTATATTTTCTTTGGATGTACCATATCCCATGGTTATAATAAAGGTTTTTTCCTGGGATGGCTGCAATTTTACAGCTTCAAAACGGATTCCACCAACTGCCTCATAACCGTCAATGCAGGTACCGGCAGCCACTGGTACGCTACTTTCCTCGTAAATAACTCTCGGATTCTCAAAAGATCCTCCTTCCCCTATAAAGGTCTCTACACAAGGGAAAAAGCCTGCCGGACTTTCGCCTTCCTCAGAACCGCCAAATACGCCGTATACTACGGTATTCTTATGGTGTCCCCGTTCATCGAAGGTTAAGGTAGGATTTAAAACAACTCCACGGCTGGTTGTCTCAACTCTGTGAAGCAGGGAAGTAACATTTCTGTGGTCACGGATATTATCTGCAGATCTTCCGTACAGCGGAATTGCAGCGGTTGGTATAAGCTCCAACATGTCTTCTCCTGTGTTTTTTAAAGTAACAATCATTAATTCCATGGTTTCCTTAGAACAAGGTACAAACGATATAATCTCAGCACTGATTCCAAATTTCTTTGATGTTCTCGTCACCTTATGCCACATCATTCCTGCTTCTAATGTAGTCTCATCCTTATCCGGAGTATATAATTTTGCTTCCTGCTCCGATGATTTGCCGGTAGCAGACCATACTCCTTTTCCTTTGATATTACACCAAAAGTTTCTTGTAGATTTGTTATTATGCAAATCTTCACTACTAACCGGAGCCAGTAAAAATACATTCTGTCCCATCTTATTGTCTCCGCCCAAGGTAGGAGTTATTGAACTCATCACTCCTCCTTCATTGGCAATCGGAAAATAAAGATAACTCGTAAGTTCCGGATCTGACAATTGAAATGTCCCTTTGCTGTCTAAATAACGATAACCTCTCATATAACCTCTCCTCATTTATATATATTTAAATATAACCTCGTAAAAATAGCTTTATTTCTGATATACTCTCACATGCTCAACTTCCAATAAAAAGGGAAGTGCTGATTCATCAACCTCTCCACCAAGGTTGCCGCCAACTGCGATATTAAAAATCAGATAAAAGGGTTGATCAAAAGGCCAGCTTGCTTCGGATTGATCTTCTGTATCATCCGACTTGTTATATCGGCAAGCGCTGACACCATCTACATAGAATTCAATAAATTCCGGAGTCCACTCCATTGCATAATCATGAAAATCATCACTAATATCTTTGAAATCACAGAAGGTGCTATATTGTTTGGTATCTTTGCGAGTGTGGTTATGTCGTTCTGTGTGTAAGCTAAAGAATAATTGATCCGGCCATTTTCCTGCATATTCGATAATATCGATTTCGCCACATCTTGGCCATCGGTTCCCCTGTTTAATTGAGTCAGATAACATCCATACAGCCGGCCAAGAGCCTTTTCCCTTCGGCAATTTAACCCTGAATTCAAATAGTCCGTATGTGAAGGATTTTCTACCGTAAGTAACCAATCTTGTCGAGGTGTATTCTCTCTCCCCGTCTTTTTCTTTGATAGCTCGAATAACAAGCTTTCCATCTTTGACATAGACATTGGTTGGTCGATTGGTATATGCCTGCAATTCATTATTGGCCCATTGATGATTGCCCAAGTCATAATTCCACTTCTCTGGAATATATTTGCGTCTATTGGTACAACTATTTTACCATAATTTACTCCCAACATACAAGGAACATTCGTAAACAGAATCAGGATAATTAACGAATTAACGGGGTCAGGCACCCTTACGATTTCTTAAGGGTGCCTGACCCCGTTATTGCGTGATTGCTCTTTATTAGTTATATTACTATTATCTTCAATACCAGTAATTTCACTGCTTTGCAAGCAAATTCAAGTCATAGGTATACTCCCCGTATGGGGGTCAGGCACCCTTACGTTTTTCTTAAGTTTTCTTACACCCTCTTAAGGGTGCCTGACCCCCATTTCCAGTCTATTGACTTTACATACCTTTCGGTCATAGGTAAATAAACCGTTAACTTCATCCTCAACGTCGGAGAGCTGAGTAAATACAGCAGCGGATAATCCCTTTTCCCAAAGTTTCGGAATTTCCTCTCGAAATAACTTTTGATAAGCTTCATCCAGAGCTTGTGTTGTGAGATAGATTCGATATCCATAAATCGCATAGGAATAGGAATGATCTGCAACATAGCAGGCATAACCTCCATACTCTGATAATACAATAGCTCTTTTATCCGGTGTGATTTTTAGTATATGAAAATAGTTATGTATACTCTTAAAATCTCCGCCCTGTTGGTCAAACCATCCACTGGCGTGATCAATGAGTCGTGTTTTATCCACATGGTGAATTAATTCAACTGCTTTTTGTGCATCAAATTGACCCCAGCCTTCATTAAAAGGTACCCATACCGCTATGCAAGGGCAATTGTACAGATGTTCCACCGTCGCCTTACATTCCTTCGTCCATTCCTCTCTGCCTTCTTTACTCTTTCTTGAAAACATACGATAATGTTTATCTTTGATCCAATCTGCAGCTTTGGGAAATAAGGTGGGCAGATAACCGACAAACAGCATATTGTAATTTCCGCCTCCGTTGACCATATCCTGCCATACTATCATACCGAGCCGGTCACAGTGATAATACCAACGGAGAGGTTCAATTTTTATATGCTTACGCAGCATATTATATCCTAACTCCTTAGCCTTCTGTATATCAAAAATAAGAGCTTCATCGCTAGGAGCAGTATATAGTCCTTCCGGCCAATATCCCTGGTCCAGCAAACCATTTTGAAAATAAGGCTCATGATTAAGATAAATCCTTAGAAACCCCTCTTTATCCTTCTTAACTTCAAAGCAGCGCATTGCAAAATAACTTTCTACACGATCATCCCCTACGGTGATGATCAAGTCATATATGTAAGGATTCTCAGGACTCCAATAGGTAAACTCAGTGAGGGTAATAATGTTATTTGGATTACGGCTTACCAAGGATTGTTTCAAATAACCCTGGTCCATGACATCAATATGATAGATGATTTCACTCTCCGGACCAACAACTGGACGGTTCATGATAACTTCTACTTGGACTGCGCTGTTATTTACCTGTGGTGTAATCTTTAAGGCTTCAATATAATATTCAGGCACCCACTCCATCCAAACCGTTTGCCAAATTCCGCTCTGTGCAGTATAAAACATTCCACCCCGTTTCAGCTTTTGCTTCCCCTTGCTGTGGTAGGAGGTATCACTAACATCCTTTACCTTGACAATCAGCTGATTCTCCCCTTCCTTCAGGGCTTTGGTTATATCCGCATCAATTGGGAGATAACCTCCCATATGTTTCGTAATTAGCTTTTTATTGAGATATACCTCACAATATTGATCCACTGCGCCAAAATGAAGGATGCACCGTTTCCCCTCCGGCTTTTGATCGTTGGTAAGAGATCTCTCATACCAGAGAAATTCATCCGGTTTTAGCTGTCTATTAACCCCAGATAAGATGCATTCGGGAGAAAAAGGGACGAGAATTTGATCGGTAAATTGATCCGGTATTCTATCATCCTTTGTAATACAATAATTCCAAAAACCATTTAAATTCGTATATTGTTCTCTTTTTAACTGAGGTCTTGGATACTCTTCCAGAACATGATCCGGGTCAATTTGCTCTCCCCATGTTGTCGTCAATTGATGATATGATAGTATCTTTTCCTTAGACCGTAAGGTTCTTATGGCATCCTTAAAATTCATGGTCTCCCTCTTTCTTAGATAACGATATTCATATTATTGGATATTTCTGTTACTAAGTCAAGTTACTTCCCAAGTTTTATGTAATTCTTTGGTAAAATATTATAAATTTTTATCTTTAATCAATTGATATAGTCCTTTGTCTTCTTTCTTCATTCGTCCGGTAAGAGCATCCAAAATTTTTCTGGTATCTCCCAAAAATACTTCCATATTCGCTGCGATCTTACTTCCAACATTATACTTATTTTTAAATTGAATATATTGTTCCGCTAGATCTCCCATTTCACTTATGTATTTTGTTGTAATCATTCTGATCTCCGGATCGG
Source organism: Herbinix sp. (assembly GCA_029238935.1). Lineage (GTDB taxonomy): Bacteria > Bacillota > Clostridia > Lachnospirales > Lachnospiraceae > Mobilitalea. The sequence continues at coordinate 17,026 of JAQZBN010000035.1, read as the reverse complement.
AACAGGTAAGAAGTTCAGGATATAAATACTTATCCTCTTCGAGCATATGTATCTTAAGTTTTCCTGCTAGCCGGTTAATATAGAGTGCTGCATCCGATACGTTAATTTTTGCAGCCCCTTTATTGATTTCGCATGCAACTAAGGATATCTCTTCCATAATAGATAGATGCTGACGTTCAAGATTATTTAGTTTTATCATAGAAAACCTCCTGTATTATAAATGTAAAATGTTTTATTGTTGGAATCCTCATATTATCTTAGAGAAAACTCTTTGTCTGTAGCTATGGCAACAATCCATTTACTTTATTGGTTGATTTTTATCAAGTCATCCGATCAAAGGTATCACGTAAACACAATGCACCATACCCCAAGGTTCTATTCGGATAGTTGGGCTCAATCCGCAATTTTCTGGTACCATTAATTAAATTGGCTTTTAGCTTCTCCCCGTAGAGATACGGATCATTTTCTTGCACAATTCCCCATTGCATCAATAATGCTGCACTTCCTGTAACAAAAGGCGTTGCCATAGAAGTTCCGGATCGAACTGCATAACCTCCTCCTGGAGCACAGGACATAATATTGACTCCAGGAGCAACCAAATCCGGCTTAATATTATTATCTCTGGTATATCCTCTTCCTGAGAATGGTGCATAGCTATCGGTATACGCATTGTAGGCTCCAACCGTAATAGCTCGATAAGCAGTTGAGGGGATCGTTAGGGTTGTGAATTCCGAGGAAAGTAAAAACCTGGTGTTTTCATTTATTACACCACCAGAAGGAAGCCACATATCATAATTTCCTACGACGATATTTCTTGGCACCAGCTCAATTCGCCAAACCCCGCTATCGATATAAGTTCTTCTAGGAATAAATTCGATATAGATCTCCTGCTGCGGATTATAAGGGGTAGGGTCACCGTAATACAAAAGAATTTCCGTCTGTCCGATATTAAATTGCTGCTTTCCTAGAATTCTTGGAATTGGTCCTACTCTGGTTCCTCCCGGAGATATGATCGTAATATCAAATTGATCAAAATAGTTCTTCCAAATCTGTAGATTCAATGAAAATTCAAACTCATTCACAGAAAACTCAACATAGGATACAGTCCCCATACGGAGTACCCCTTGCGCATGCTTTCCTGCTGCTCCTTCATTTCCCGTTCCTATTACAATACTGCTTCGCCAGATATTAGCCACATCATTGATATAATTTTCTAATAAAGATAATCCTGTATGAGATCCATAATTATTTCCAAAGCTGATATTCACTGCCAAAGGCATTGCCATACTGATTGCACTACGAACAGCAAAATCAATCCCTTGCATTAACTGTGTTGTTCTTGGAAAGGAATCACCAATGGAAGAGCCCAGCTTCACGATCAGCAAATCACTTTGGGATGCTACCCCACGATATAATCCATTACTGGCTCTACCATTCCCTGCTGCAATACCTGCAACATGGGTTCCATGTCCGCTCAAGTCCGAGCTGGGCACAATCTCCATTCGTTGTGGCATCGGCGTCTTCAGCGCTTCATTAATCTGCTCTCTCGTATAAAGTGTCCCTATCTGAAAGCCCTCAGGAGGATTTCCGGGGATTGTTTGATCCCAGAGCAAAGCTATTCTGCTGGTTCCATCCTCATTACGGAAATCCGGATGGGAGTAATCAATTCCAGAATCAATTACTGCAACCAAAACTCCCTCTCCAAAGAGGTTATAGTTTGCGGTTTGCAGCGGATTGATACACGATGCAGTCCTTCCTTCATTTACTTCAAAAAAGAGCCGTTTTGGTTTCTCTATGAATTCAATTTCCTCATATTCGGAAAGCCGGTCTATGTAATCCTCCGAGATTACTATAATTGCATATTCGTTCGTTAAGATAACAACATTTGCATTCAATTCATCCCGAATTCGATCCAAAGTACCTGTATATTTTACAATCAGTTCCCACATATTGGTGGCGGGCGAATATCCAACCCCGAGGTTTAAGGTTCGTTCTCGCTCCGCTACCGGAACATCCAGAGCAAGATTTAACTGATTTTCAATCTTACCGCTATTCATATATAATCCCCCAAGATAAAAGTTATTATATTATATGCAATAAAGTACAGTACTTGACTTTACATTACTCCTGTTATTCGTTCAAATTGACGTAGTTATGTTATTCTTATAAATCATCTTTCTAACTTACCCTTTATACATAACTTTACTCATATAAGTTCGCTTAGTCGTAATGTTGCACATGGAGGTATCATTGGATTTTGAATATCACCTGGAGACAGATCTTTTATAACTTAAAATCCCCTATTAGATGTTAAACTCATTCATCTAATAGGGGAAAATAGTTTTTATAATCCAGCTGCTCTTTCTAGTGCAACATCAATATTTTCACAGAAATTTTCTTCACCAACCTGTTTATCAAAGCCTGCCTTCTGCATCATCTTCAATGGCTGTTCCTGCACATGGGACATAATAAGTGTAGCTTTTCTGTTCTTACAGGTTTTCAGTACTTTCTTCAGTGCATGGAGGGCGTTAATATCCATGGCGGGTACGCTTCTCATTCGGAGGATTACAACCTTGATGTGGGAATCCAGTGAAATATTCATAAATTTATCCGCTGCTCCAAAAAACATAGGTCCATTGATTTCATAGACCAGGGTGTGCTTCGGAACCTTCTTCAGACGAATATTCTCAGGATCACTTAAATCATCGTCATTATTATCTTCCTCAATATATTTCCAACTCTCAATATTTGCAACATCAGCCATTCGTTTCATAAACAATATGGCAGCCAGTACTACACCGATTTCAATCGCTACCACCAAATCAAATACAACCGTTAACACAAAGGTAGCCACAAGAACCAAGATATCACTTTTAGGAGAAGCTTTTAAAAGTGCCACAAATTCTCTCCATTCACTCATGTTATACGCTACCATGAAAAGAATTGCTGCTATGGCAGGCATCGGAATGAGAGCTGCGTAAGGCATTAACACTACTAAAATTAATAACAATACTACTGCATGAACCATACCTGCAATCGGAGTACGACCTCCGTTTTTTACATTTGCTGCCGTTCTTGCTATTGCACCTGTGGCCGGTATACCACCAAATAAACTGGATAATATATTACCGGTACCCTGAGCAACCAATTCCATATTAGAACGGTGTTTACTACCGATCATACCATCTGCTACAACGCAAGAAAGTAAGGATTCGATCCCTGCCAGAATTGCGATCGTAAATGCATCAGGGATCAGGCTTTGAATCGTATGTAAGTGAAAGGTTGGAACAGTTAAGACCGGTGGTTTTGAGGAAATTTCATAAAGGCTACCTATGGTATTAACTTCTAATTTACCTAGCTTTACCATAAGTGCCGCAACAATCACAGCGATTAAAGAAGCTGGGATTTTATTATTAATCTTTGGCCAAATGATTAAGATTGCTAGAGATACCGCACCAACAAGAAGTGCCCAAAGATTTATTGTTGTAATATCTTCAATACAAGCTAATACCTTCTCTAGGGTTTCTACCGGTGTTTTATCTAAAGTAAGACCCAAGAAGTCTTTGATTTGGCCTACCAAGATGGTAACTGCGATACCAAAGGTAAAGCCGGTTGTTATAGTGTAAGGGATAAAACGAATCAAACTTCCAAATCGCAATAATCCCATAATAATTAAAATAATACCTGCCATAATAGTCGCAATTGCTAAACCTTCCATACCATTACGGGCAACGATTCCTGCAACGATCGTTGCAAATGCTGCAGTTGGACCTGAAATCTGTACGCGGCTTCCTCCTAAGAAGGATATGACAAAGCCCGCTACAATTGCAGTATAAAGTCCTCTCTCCGGAGTAACACCGGATGCTAGCGCTAAAGCGATCGATAACGGTAAGGCAATGATGGCAACGATGATACCAGCTATCATGTCTTTTGTGAATTGATTCTTCGTATATGTTTTCATCACGGAAAACAATTTCGGTTTTAATTTCTCCATTTCTTCTGCCTCCATATCATTTGTGAATAACACCACAATTTACAATGATATTCCCCCTATGGTAAATTTTCAAGTGTATTTTAATAAATATAAAAAATTAATTTAAAAAACGGATTTTTACTGATTTATCATGGGAAAGGAGCAGAATAATGTTCTCATAAAAAAGGAGAATTTATGGGAAGAGCAAATGAATCACATCTGCTTTCCCATAAACTCTCCTTATTTCATTCATTGGTAAGGTGATCTTCGTTTCATTCGTTTTAGTATATTAATTGTAAAACTTGATGCAAAACATAGTTTCGTGAGCAACTGTTTAGAACTCGTTGATACTTAACCCTATAGCTCGGAGGTTTATGCACCAATATGTACTTCATTCAAGAAGCTATAGTTACGAACAAACTATGTTTATATTATGATAACCAAATCTTACATTTAATAGATAGTCGTAATAAATCTTGTGAACAGCTTATGGCACTTTAATCATAATTCATCAAACTTTAAAGATTAAACTTTAAATAAATTATTCATGAATGCATCTTATATACTGTCCTTCAGAAACCTCCTTGGCTTCCGGAAATACCTCAAAACAACTTTCTTTCGCAACCGGACAGCGGTTTTTAAAAGGACAGCCTTTGCTTTCCGGAGTCCATACACTAATTTCTGTTTCTTCACTTTTCTTTACCGGTAATTCAACTGGTCCCTCTCTCTCCGGGTCCGGTGCTGCAGCGATCAAAAGCTTTGTATAAGGATGCTTCGGATTGCATACAACTTTATCAACATCTCCCCACTCTACCATGTGACCTGCATATAAAACAATAATTCGATCAGCAAAATAACGAGCTGTTGCAATATCATGGGTGATATAGATAAATGATTTATTCATCTCAAGCTTTAATTTGTTCATTAGGTTTAAGACACCTAACCGAATAGAAACATCTAGCATGGAAGTTGGTTCATCCGCAAAGATAACATCGGCACCGACAGCTAGAATTCTTGCCAAATATGCTCTTTGCTTCTGCCCCCCTGATAGCTGATGTGGATTTTTCTGACCCTGTTCTTCCGGTGGGGTAAGGCCAACCATGGTTAAATACTCATCCATTTTCGCTTTCATTGTCTTCCTATCACAGGGATGATACAATTTTAACGGTCTTTCCAGATGGTAATATATATTATGCAATGGATTTAATGAGGAGAAAGGATCTTGAAAGATCATCTGTGCTTTTTGTCTATACTTCTTTAGCTTCTCCCCCGATAATTTATGAATATCCTGATCTTCAAAGATCATACTACCGCTGCTTGGATTATAGAACCTCATAGCAATTCTACAAATGGTAGATTTGCCACAGCCCGATTCCCCGACAATAGCCAATGATTCTCCCCTATATAAATCAAAAGAAATATCATTAAGTGCTCGTAAGGTCTTTTGAGAAGAAAAAAAGCTCTTACCTCTCACCTTAAAGTCCATAACTACATTCCTTACGCTAAAAACTGGTTTATCATTATTCATATCACACCTCATTTTCATAGATTAAAGGATTATGACAATAGTAAAAGTTTTTATTATTGAAGGCCTTTTCCGGTTCTTGGCTAAAACAGATCTCCGATGATTTAAAACAACGGTCCTGAAAACGGCAACCCTTTGGTATACAATTTAAATTTAGAGGTGATCCTGGTATTCCTTCCATATACTCGATTTTACCCTGCAGTGATGGAAAGGATTTCTTTAATCCATAGGAGTATGGATGGCTGGGTTGATACAATATCTTCTTTGCCGACGCCTGTTCAACAATCTTTCCGGCATACATGATGGCTATTGTATCACAAAATTCCATCATCAAGCTGATATCATGGGTTATAAACAGAATGGAAAAGTTAAATTTTTTCTGTAAATCATATACGCGATGTAAAATATCTCTCTGCACAACTGTATCCAATGCTGTTGTAGGTTCGTCCAAAATCAATAAACTGGGTTTCAATGCTAAAGCCATGGCGATAACCGCCCGCTGTCTCATACCGCCGGAAAATTGGTGAGGATAATCCTTTAGACGTTCTCCTGGAATTCCTACAATAGTAAGTAATTCCTCTGATAATTCCCGTGCAATCTTGACACTGTTAGTAATACCATGGTATTTAAAAATCTCATAGAACTGCTTTTCCAGAGTTACTACCGGATTTAAGCAGTTCATCGCAGATTGAAATACCATACTTACCTGTTCCCACCGGAATTTCTGCAGCTCCTTTTCAGACATAGTAAGTATTTCTTGCCCATTCATCTTGATTGAACCACCAGATATTAATGCCGGAGGTTTATGTAGTCTCATAAGGCTAAAGGCTATAGTACTTTTACCGCAGCCTGATTCTCCTGCAAGTCCAAGGCTTTTCCCTTCCTCTATCGAAAAGCTGACGTTGTCTACCGCTCTGATATGTCCTCCATTTTCTGTTATATAGTCAACACATAGGTCTTTTACCTCAAGCCCGTAACCCATCACTTAAGTCCTCCCCCTTGTAAACTTACCTTACTTTGCCCTTTCTTCCTATCTGATCTAGCCTGCTGCTTTTTTACTTTATAATAATATTTCATAATTCTTTGTGCTTTTAATTTTGGATTTGATAACTCATCAATCGAAAAGTTTATCATTGTAAGTCCGGTACCTAAAATTACAAGGCCAGCGATAGGTCCCAATACCTCCCACCATATACCGCTGTTTAATGCACCTGATTTCTGGGCATTAAAAAGCATAATTCCCCAGGTTACGGAAAGTGGATCACCAAAACCTATAAATTCAATTGTTGCATGGGCCATAATGGCATAAATTAATGTACCGACAAACGCTGAACTGATCATTGAAAGCATGTTAGGCATAATTTCAACAAAGAGTATTCGAAACTTTGACTCACCCAGGGTTTCGGCTGAATATATATACTCCCGATTTCTGATACTCATCGTCTGGGCTCGCAGGACACGGGCATTATAAGGCCAAGAGGTCAAACCTATAACCAAACTGATCAGGAAGGGCGAGACATTACCAAGCAGAGCTGCAATGACCAAAAGCAATACAATTTGAGGAATTACCATAATAATATTTACGATTGTACTGATGATTCCATCATAAACTCCACCGATATATCCGGAGCTAATTCCAAAAAACAAACTAAGTGCTACAGCTATGCAACCTGCTAACATACCTACAAGAATGGACTTTTGTCCGCCATATAGTGTTTGAGACCAGACATCTCTACCTAATCTTGTCGTTCCAAGGATATGTTCACCGGAAGGGGCACTATGATATTCGTTTTCAAAACGAGTGATAGGATCAATAGAGGTAAAGATATCCGCACCAAAGCATAATATAAACACCACCAGAATTAAGATGATTCCAATCACTGTCTTTGTGCTGCTTCTAAAAAAACGTACCGCTTTAAATTGACTTAATTTTTTATTCATAATCTACCTCAGACTCTCTTAGAAGATTGTTAATTACTCACGCTTTGTTTTCTGATTCGCGGATCCAGGAATAGAATGCTGATATCAGCTATGAAATTGGCTGTCAGCATAACAATGGTGGACATAAGCAAAATCCCCTGCATGAGTGGATAATCTCTTCTGTTGATCGCAGTTACCATAACCTTTCCTAATCCTGGATAGTTGAAAATCTGCTCAATGATTAAGGATCCACCTAACAGGAATCCTACTTGCATAGCTACGGATGTTACAACTGGCAGTAAAGCATTTTTCGCACAATATCCAATCATAATTTTTCGCTCAGGGATGCCTTTTGCTAATCCCATTACAATATAATCTTCACCCAGCTGATTAATCATATTTGCTCTCATACCCATAATACCGCCCAAACCTGAAATTAATATGGCCGTAATCGGTAGGAACGCATGATAGGCAACGTCCTTTATGTAATCAAAAGAATTTTTAGCAATAAACAATGGGGTTACCGCATAACCTCTTGGGAAAAAACCTGGAACTGCCAATGCATAACTTAAAATGATTGCTATTACAACGGAAGGAATATTAGCCAGTATCTGCCCTCCAACCGTCAAGGAGGTATCCATCTTACTTCCTCTCCTCCATGCAACTATAATTCCTAATAAGGTATTGATAATAAATCCAATAATTAAAGCAGTACCCATTAAAAATATCGTCCATCTCATCCCTCGTTCCACTGCTTCGAATACAGTTTGAGGATAATTTGCAAAAGAAATTCCCCAATTTCCTTTAAATATATTAAAGATATACTTAATGTAGCTTATGAATAAAGGTTCACTGGTATTATACCCAAATAGTTCTTCCACCGCTATAATAGTCTCTCTATCAATTCTCCCGCCGGCCTGATACAGCTGTGCGATATACATCTGAACAGGGTTTCCTGGCATTAACCTGGGAAGAAAGAAGTTTAGCGTCACCGCACCAATAAAAGCGATGATATAAAATCCCAAACGCTTTAATATATATTTCATCTTTTCCTCCATAATTTAATAAAGCGGATATTTCCTACCCGCTTTGACACTGACCAATCCACTGTATTCATACTTCTGATGGCACAGATGATCATCATCGGTGCCATCAGAAGAAACTTCTTACCTATATTTACTGTCGAAACCGAATACCTCGTTATTCAACAGGTTCTAATTTTAATAACTGTAAAAGTTTTGAATCATGAACGCAGTTAGCCGGTTGGCAAACAGGGTTTTCAGCCGTAGCCCAGCCTGTAAATCTGCTATCGTTATATACAAACCAGTTACCATTATAAAGAATAGGGATATTAATCATATTTTCTGCAAAGTACTTCTCTACACCGTCTGTTAACTCTTTCAGTTCGGTATCAGATGCTGAAGGCATCTTAGCGATCATAGCATTCATGTCTTCATTGATATAATTTGTCTGGCAAGTAGACCACCAGGTAGGTGTCTTTACTCTGGATGGATCTCCGATGGTATCAAAGTAGAACTTCCAGATGTTAGGAGAAGCACCGTAACCACCATATAATACATCATGTTCTCCTGTTCCCCAGGACTCAATAATTAAGGAAAGATCAATTGCTTTTGCAGTTGCGTTAACACCAATCTGTTGTAAGCCCTGTGCACAGATGGCAGCACCGTCATTCCAATCAGACCAACCTGCAGGAGACAGAATTTCGAATGCAATCTTTGATCCATCCGGATTCTCTACAAAGCCATCTCCGTCTGAATCTACAAAACCTGCACTGGTGAGCAACGCCTTTGCGCCTTCAATATCATAGGTTGTATATTTAGCCATTTCCTGCTCAGCCGCTTCACTCTTATATCCAAATAATGCTGGCGGTAAACCTGTATTGGAAGGTACTTCCTTCGATAGATAGCCGAATACAGCTGAGTCAATGATACCTGTTCTATCAACAGCCATTGAACAAGCTCTCTTAAAATCAACATTGGTAAATGCTTTCAAATTATCTGCATTTGGTGTCATATAGTTAAAAGCCAAACGTACTGCATCGTTCTGTCCATACCAGAATTTACGATGAGGATCACCCTGTACGTAGGTATCTTCTGCATTTGGAATAAAAATATGAGCCCAGTCAACAGTACCGGACTGTAATAATGCTAACGCACCATCATTACCGTTAAACTGAGGAACTCTTAAAATATCAACTTTAAGCTGATCAGCCTGCCAGTAATTAGGATTTCTTCCCAATTCAACCATTTCAGGTTTGAAGGATATAACTTCTGAAAATGCACCGGTTACTACTGGATTCTCTAATACATAAGCTGCAGGATCATCAATCTTAGAGAAGATATGCTCCGGAACAATCCATTTTTGGAATGTAGCATCAATACGGTTGAAGCGGTTCTCTGCTTTCATGACAACTTTTACAGTATAATCATCAACCTTAGTAACCTCCACATATTTACCGTTTTCTCCCCAGTCACCGGAACGATCGATTTCCGGATGGTCCTTGGTATAATTGTAGGTAAATACAACGTCGTCCGCATTAAAGTCCTCGCCATCGCTCCACTTAATGCCTTGTCTCACCTTAATGGTAAGGGTTTTATTGTCTGGTTCAGAGATTACGTCCTCAGCAAGCCACATGTGCTCTTCGTTGTTGTTTAAACCATCAAAAACAATCAAAGGCTCAAACATAAAACCTAAGCAAAATTGGTAAACACTTGTAGTATAGGGGTTGAAGTTTCTAACGTATCCATCACTGGATTCCATTAAAGAGGTAAGAATTCTCGGTTCTGTAGGTTCCGTATTTTCTTCTTCTGCTGCAGCGTCTCCCTCATCAGTTGCAGTGTCTTCCTCCACCTTTACATTTCCATCTGAAGCTGTGTCCGTTGAATCTTTGTCAGTGTCTTTCGCCGTATTCTTGGAACAACCGGCAAGCATTGACATAACCAGAATCAACACTAAAATAATACTTGTTAGTCTTTTCATTACTTATCCTCCCAATAATAATAATTTATTAATTCAACATAAGCTTTGGAAAACTTATGTAGAATACGAATGGTATTAATAAATTTTATACATAAAAATTTATATGCAGCTTCTATTCGTTAACTAAGTTGTTCAATGTCTGTGTCAATGTAGTTATTCGCTGAATAAAAACGTTTTTATTAAGGGTAGATGGAGCTCTTGTTTTTCAGTATAAGTAAATTTGATCTCAAGTCGGGATTATACTAGGAGTGTATTAGATGAATGTCATTAGAAAAGTGGAATTCTTCTGTAAGGTATTAGATATCTTGATGTATGAGATGACCTATGCAATATGATTATGTCATGGGCTTTCTTGTAATACAGATCTTCTGGTGATTGTAATCTTATGTACTTATAAATTACATGAAAATAATAATATTCCGCTGGGATTTTTTATTTTTTACTATATCGTTTACTTTTACTTATATTTTACAATAGATGGTTATTTTTGTCAATCTTTATTGGAAGTATTCACCAATAAAAATATTATGATACTCATATCAACTGGAAAAAGCTCTAAAATAAAGAGAGTTGTGGATATCTCACTTGCTCAGTTTGTTATATGAACCGACACAGGACTTCTATCTGTTGCCAATCGTATTTCCATTAAACCGGGAGAACAAGTACTATTACAACTCAATTTATTAAGAGCCTTGGAAACAACTTAAAAAGATTAGTAATTAAAAACTGATGAATGGTATTTGGCGGGAATAATAAAAACTAATTCTGGAATAAGGTACACTACTTTTTTTTCTGAATAAAATGAATTTGAATCGAATTCTTAGGGAGTAAATACATGAATCAGAAGGACATGGACAACAATGAAAATTCCGGACATTACAAGAATGAAGCATTAGTAAAAACGATTCAAGACTGCGAAGCTACTTGTGAATACCTAACACAACAACTATTTAAGAAAGAGCAGGATTATTCCGAACGAATTTATGAAGCAATTGTAGTTCGTGATTGTTCGGATATCTGCAATCTAACCTATAAGTATGTTGCCAGAGGTTCTGTATTTGCCGGAAGCACTGCAGCTCTCTGCTCTGAACTCTGTTATGCCTGCGGAAATGAATGCTCCAGATTCGATGATACGATGTCACAGCATTGTTCCATGGTATGCTATCAATGTGCAATACAATGCAGTAATTATGCTGCAAGAAAAATCCGCCCTTAGATCACATCTGTCAAACTTCTACAGCAGCATTCTATTGTACCAATCCCTAAAAGTCGAAAAATCTCCCGGTATACCAGATTAGATAGAGACTTTCCTATCCTATCTGATATGCCGGGAGATTTTAAATCACCTCAGTCAGAAGCTTATTATATGGCTTTTCAAATTATGTTTTATACATTAACTATCATTTTTTCTACTAAATATTCTGTACACAATATCATTTGCTAGTACTTTTACTCATTCCTGATATACTCAACATGATATGCTATTAATAAAGTTATTATTTACATATTATTATTTGTATATTATTATCAGTTCCGAATTTTTACTTACTAAATCATTATTTTTTACTCACCGTTTTTCATATCTAAATACGGTAGTCATTGAATTGATTGAAAATACAGTGACCCATGTTAATAACGTAAATATGTTAATACGCTCGACCAGTCCAAGAATGGGAATACCCGCTGCTGTAACCATGCCGGTACTAATTCCCGATACTGTAATAATAATTGCACTTACCAGCGACAATAATCCCAGCTTTTTGTATTCTTCTAAACGAAGCATTCCAAGCGCAGTCAGATACATTGCTGCCATGGTAGTTATAACAACAATTATAGTTATTACTATATGCATCGTATTTTGGAAATTCATTGTAGTTCCTTCCTCCGCCAAGGGGAATAGCCGATACCCTACACCAGAACATAATTCCATAATGACGAACGAGAACAATCCAGCTTTCGTTACTTTATTTACACGATCTTTTAAATAGAATAATAAACCTATTGAAAATATTGTATTTGCTATGGCATAAATTCCAGCTAAATTTCTTAATAGATCGGCATTGGGAGCTCCATCCGCAGTCAAATCACTGACTGCTTGTCTCACATGATTATAACCCCTCCACATTGCTCCTCCAATAAAAACATGGGATAAATAAAAGATAACTCCAATAAATCCCATTGATAAAATCACTACCCAAACTATTTTTCTTTCTAATGTTTTCATAATACTAAATCTCCCTACACTATTTAGTTCAAACGCAAAGCGAACAGTTGTTAGCCTAATTATAGCTAACAACTGTTCGCTTTGTCAAGTACATATTAAGTTTTACTCTTTAAATCTTATAATAATTCTTTTATTCTATCTTCAATTTCATAGATTGGTGTTGTAGGTTCAAATCTCTCCACTACAGTTCCGTCCTTATCAATTAGAAATTTCGTAAAATTCCATTTAATACTTGGTTTATTTTTGTAATCTGGATCTGCATTTGATAACATAGCATCTAACTTTACAGTTAGCTGATGATCCTCATCAAAACCAGCAAATCCTTTTTCACTTACTAAATATTTAAATAAAGGATGTGCATTCTCTCCATTCACTTCTATCTTCGAAAACATTGGAAAGGTAATTCCAAAATGAGAGTCGCAGAATGTAGCAATCTCTTCATCGGAACCAGGTGCCTGATGACCAAATTGATTACAAGGGAAGTCAAGAATTACAAAACCTTCGTCCGCATATTTCTCATATAAGTCCTGAAGGTCATCATACTGAGGAGTAAAGCCACATTGCGTTGCTGAGTTCTGAATCAATACCACTTTTCCTTCGTAATCATGTAATGATACCTCTTCACCATATTTATTTACCGCTTTAAAATCATAGATACTCATATAAAATTCCTCCTAATTCTTATTATTTACTGATTCATTTTGCAATACATTCTATATTTTCATATAATAATAATTCTTATCCATTCATCGATGGATATTTAAATATGAATTAATAATCTTAGTATTTTAAAGTAATGATACAATATCCTTTTCGATCTCTTCCGGTTTTACGGTTGGGCCATAACGCTTTACTACGTGTCCCTCCCGATCCACTAGAAATTTTGTAAAATTCCATTTGATATTGGATCCAAATACACCGCTTTTGTTCTTCTTAAGGTAAGTATACAGAGGCTCTTCATTCTTACCATTTACATCTATCTTAGAAAATAGAGGAAAGGTTGTGCCAAATCTGGATTTACAGAATGTGTGTATCTCCTCTTCTGTCCCAGGAGCCTGGTTTGCAAATTGATTACAAGGAAAATCCATTACAACAAAGCCATCTTTTTGGTATTTATCGTATAAGTTTTGCAACCCTTCGTATTGCGGTGTAAAGCCACATCCGGTTGCCGTATTCACGATAAGTAATACCTTTCCTTTGTATTCATTCATGGATACGTTATTCCCTTTTTTGTCTTTCACATTATATTCGTAAAGTTTCATTCTTGATTTCCTTTCCTGCTATCCTGTTTGTTGGATCCGTTTTGGTGATTTATATCTGTTATGTTTAATATCTTATTAATTCATTTCTTTCTGTTGTTTACTATTTGATTGTATACAATTGTTTTGCATTTGTCAATACTTATGATTGACATTTTACAAATTATTTATTACTATTAAATTGCATCAAATTAATTGATTAGAAAGCGAGATAAAACGATGTCAACAACGAAAAAGAAAAATAGCATACAAAATAATAACATATCTGCAGATCCTTCTATGGAGCCTGCAAATTATGATATATTAAAACTTGATAACCAATTATGCTTTGCTCTCTATGTTTGTTCAAAAGAAATTATACGAAAATACAAACCTATACTCGATCCACTGGGATTGACCTATACGAGCTATATAACTCTTTTGGCTTTATGGGAGAAGGATGAAATTACAGTGAAAGATTTAGGAAAGCGTTTATATTTAGATTCCGGAACCTTAACACCGTTATTAAAGAAATTAGAATCTCAGGGTTATATTGAACGAAGCCGAAGTGTCAGCGATGAGCGTAATGTATATATAACACTAACAGAAAAAGGGAAAGGTCTAAAGACAGGTGCCTTACAAATTCCGAAAGACCTGATCTGTTCTACGAATATTGATATGGAAAAAGCCTTCTCACTATTAGCTTCTCTACATCAATTTATGACAGATATTACTGAATAATCAACTCTATATGGGAAGGGCATAAGGCAAATACTATAAAATATGGGCAGGTAGAATTATTATAATGCTTTTGATAGCGTCGTAATTTCTACCTGCCCTATCATTTATCTTATAAGGCCAATGTCTATGCTAATCTATTCATTGATTGCTCAGCAAGGTGAACAAAATATTCTACACTTCCGATGATGGCATTGGTATCCACATAGAATTTAGGATGATGTAAAGGAAAGTTCTTGCCAGTTCCAACAAAGAGGAATACACCCTCAATTTTTTCCTGATATGCGGCAAAATCTTCGCCGATCAAAGAAACAGAATATGGTGCAATCTGTAAACTCTTCTCAATTGCAATTTGCTTGGCAAATTCAGCCCATACCTTTGAATTATTGGTAGCAGGTGTACTCGGATGCCAATTCAACTTTGCTTTTGCACCGAAAGCTGCTGCAACTTGCTCTGCAATACATCTCATCCTGCTCGGAATAAATTCTCTCGTTTTCGCATTTAAAGTACGTACTGTTCCCTCCATATATGCTGTAGGTGGAATAACATTCCAGGTACTTCCACTATGAAGATTGGTTACGCTAATTAAAGCTGTATCAAAAGGATCTAGATTTCTGCTTACAATCGTCTGTAGTGCGGTAATGATATGAGCTGAAATAACTATAGGATCAATCCCTAAGTCCGGATGAGCAGCATGAGCCCCCACTCCAGTAACCTCAATTTCAAAACGGTCCACCGATGCAGTTGCCGGGCCAACGATAATACCTACCTCACCTACTGCTAAATCCGGAGCTGAATGCACCCCAAATATAGCTTTTACATCGGATAATATATCCGTATTAATTATATGAACTGCACCGTTAGAGGATTCTTCCGCTGGTTGGAACAATATTTTTACAGTACCATTTAAGTCCTGCTGCTTTTCTTTCAAACGTAGTGCTGTACCTATCATGGCAGTCGTATGAAAATCATGACCGCAAGCATGCATTTTACCCGCATTCTTGGATTTATAAGAAAGCTCTGTTTCTTCGCATACCGGTAATGCATCAATATCACAACGAAGCGCAATAACTGGCTCCTTTTGCTTTCCCTCAATCCTTGCAACCAAACCAGTCTTTAAAGGAAGTTCCAGTATCTCAATTCCTGCCTCTTCTAAGATTCTTCGTATTCTTGCTGTTGTTTCATATTCTTCATTCGATAATTCAGGAAATTGGTGAAACTCCTGAAAAATCTCAATTAAATGCTGTTCCAGATTCATATGTTTCATTTGTCCTCGCCTCTTTATATTAATTAATATTATATGGGTTCGATAAAATCCTGTTTCATTGTTTGTTATAAATATATAACATTACTGCACCTACTACACAAAATTAAATATAACCCAGATTTTAACACAAGTTACAGTATATTTCAACTTCCGATTGGCATGGTTATATAGTGGTGAAATCGGATGATGGTATCAATCATAGCATTTATAGATTATCATTGAAATTTTACAGCATCAAATATCCAACGCTACAAACGACTTACAGCCAAAATCAATCTTCCAAAGCCTACAGCACGTTATATTACCTTACTAAAACTATAAAAGAAGCCCGTAGAGTTCTAAATAATAAATATTTCAAGTTTGATGAAGAAGATAATATGATCGGCTTCGATAATCGCATGTTTCTGAGCGACCAGCCAAAGAGCAATTCAACAAATTTGTAAAGAGTATGGTAATAAACATTATCGAAGTTGGTCTATTAGGAGTATTATCAATTGTATCATTAAACTTCCAAATATCCATGAAATAATACTTCAACTAATACAATAGAATCGGCATTATGATATTGCCAAGTAAGACGAAGATTTTATTCGCTTCCAGAAAAAAATCCAAAGTGTAGCGACCTATTAATGACCCTTTATTTTCTATGCTCATTTTAGATTTAGATGTGAATGACAATTACATTGATTTTAAGTAATCACATAATGTATAATATTACCATATGTTTAGTTTGCAATTGTTAACATCAGGGAAGTTAATATAGTAAATACAAGGAGAGCGTCAGTGGAAATAATCTATCGTGAAATACATGTAAATGAGCTGGATGATAATATGCTAAAAAATTTCAACAGATACCAAAATGTTTTAAAGGACTGGTGCTATGAAAACGGAGAATATGTTTTAAAATCTTCACCTCATATTGAAATTTGGGATGAATCTGCAAAGAAACGAAAAATCAAAACATTTTTTACTATTTTACAGCATAATGGAAAGTTGTTTGGAGCCTATGATAATGATAAACTTATAGGTTTTTCAGGTATTGATGGTATACTAATTGGTAGTAGAAACCAATATATAGAACTCTCAGAACTTCATGTATCATATGAATATCGTGGTAAAAAAATCGGAAAAGAATTATTTA
>JAQZBN010000085.1 GCA_029238935.1 Herbinix sp. | reverse complement strand
TGACATCCCCAACTGCTTCCATTGTTTCTTTATCATTCTGTTCGATCATTTGTTCAACAACAAATCCCGCTTGGGCTAAAGCGTTAATATATGTTGATATTTTTCGATTACATAATATTATTTCACTTCCATCAACAGGCATGCTAAAGTATGATTCATCAAAATAGCTTTTGTTAAAAATTAAAGTATCATTTTCTATCACAACCTTGCGTTGGTCACATGACCAAGCCACACAGTAATTCAAGGTATGATGCCAGCTAAATATAAATATGCCGTCTTTTTTAAGATAAGACGCTATCTTTTTGAATGTACCTAGCAGATCGGTTGTCCATCCGATTCCATAGATTGAATAGACGAAGTCAAAATAATTTGTTGGAATATCCGGTTCTGCTTCCATAGGCGAACAAATAAATTTCGCTGTATACCCATGTGACTTCAAATATTCATCAGCATTTTCTATTTGCTTGTGGGAAATATCCACTCCCCACAATTCTGCAGCATTTCTATCAGCGTGGTATTTTAAGGAGTGACCACTACCACAACAAATTTCCAATAATTTTTTTCCAGAAACATCGCCAAATAAATGCAAATCATCCTCTGTCACAAATTTCACACCATAGGTTGGAAGAGCCGTTGTCCCAAACCATAAGTCTGCATTGGTGTCCCAATAGGTTTTATTAGTTTCTATTATTTTATCCTTGTCCATATATACCTTCCTAGATAATTCTCAGTTCTCTCTGATTTGTTTATAGTATTGAAAAATCGTCTGTTTCTTTGTAACCAACTGTGAAGTAATAATATTTATTAACATCCTTTGGCTTAATAAACAGCATTGGAATCCGAGTTTAATCATTATGCACTATTATTTTGTTTTTCAGTACTTCGATTTGCCGTAAGATAAAAAAGCTTATGAAGTTGTTCCTATTTAAAACTATTATAATGAGATGTTCTCTGCTGAAACTATTGTAATTTTAATTCGAATCTCTCCTGTAGATATTCCAGATATCCAATAATCCCATCAACCAGTTCATCATTCAACAAATTCCAACAGTAGGTATAAACGTAGTTGATGGGGCATAACGCATGCTTTGAACCTTCATATTCCACAATAATAGTGTATGGTTTAATATTCGGTGTCTTACCGCGATTTCGTTGCGTACAATAGCCACAGCCATTGCATCTTGCATGATAATATATTATAAACCGTTTAAGCTCCGGTTTCAGGGAGTCGAATGCGTTCAAAGTCTCCCTAACATCCTGAGCCAAAAGTAGGAATGCGGTGGGTTCTTTAATTACAGCTGTGAAGTGAACAAACAAACCGATATGGTCATGATCATACATGGATTTGAAATCAACCTCTTGTCCGTGAATATTTTTCATGAACAAAATTTGTGAAGCTTCCAAGTTCTTTACCTCACCGCCATTCAATCTTGCTTGATATTGAAACCCGTTGGATTGTAGCCATTGAATTAATCTATCGTATGCTTTTTCGTTGATGGCAAAAGGACGAAAGGTATCTATGAAAACAGACATATCTTCCTGATAAGAACATCGTATAAATCGTTCGAAGCCATTTTCATATTTAGCAAGATTCTTAATTGCAGAAAGGATGGGACGAGTGGTATGTATCACATTTTGTTCAATATGAATTCCGAGTTTTTCCAAATGGTTACTATACTTCTTAGGAACAATATAATCATCTGGTAGTCTGAATTCATTCGATACAATTTTACAAGCGATGACCATATTCCAAATCCCCTGCATCAGCTCATTCATCGCTTTATTCACTTTTCTCATGTCGCTTATCAATTGAGGTTTCCCATAGGATACCTTATTAAATCGATTTGGATGAGCATCATCCTCATGGATGACTTTCACAAGCAGTTCCGGAGCTTGGACAATCTCCGCATAAACCTGTCTTGTCCATTCATATAATTCTTTCTGTTCAGATTCTGATACCGAACAGTTTGTATCTGGCTCAAAGATCGGTGCAGACTGAAGTAAATATGCATTAACCATCCTACTTTCCAAATTCTTGTATTCCATATGCCCTCCTATTATCCTAAGTATTCCTTCAATGGTTTCCATGCTGGCTTTCAACCGGTAGCGGTTGATATTATTCTGCTTTATTACCCCATAATCCATTATTCTAGTTGTCACTGAATTACTGGAGAAATTTCGAAACCGCATCGTTGGTTTAACTCTATTTGCAACACTATCTATTTACTAATTAACATTATTGGAAGTCAAAAGATTTTTGAAAGCTAATCACTTGATTCTGCTATTTGCCCGTGTGTTACCGATTATAATCATTTCATTCATAAAATCAGTTTTATGCTGTATACGAATAATATTACTCAATCGTAGATTATACCCGGTATAATCCTCACATTGATCTTAATCAGTCATGTAGTTCAGCTCTTTTTTGTAATATTAAAACAAATAATGTACTGAACAATTCTATAGCTAATCTTTTCTTTTCATCCCTTTTCAACTGTATTGAGTTCTTCAACAGCATATTATATAGATCGGAAGGATGCGAAAATGCCATATGACTAAGATAATTCTGAGGAAAAATGTATGTACCATTCTCTGTTTTAAAACTATCAATGTGAGACAAACATTTTTTATATGCAGATGAATCTCTCATAATCTTTGAAAATGACATATCGCGAACAGTTGATAAGAAAAAATAAACATTTACTTTTTCAATGCCGCCATCTTCATAAATCGGTATCACAAACCCGCAGTTTGAACCGTGGTATGTCTTACCGGCCTTGTGGAAACCATAATCTCCGTTAATCGAATAATATTCAGGGCTGATTATATATTTAAACACATTATCTATCTTCTCCTGATCAATTTCACTTATATTATTACGATTCATGTATAAAAAGTTTCTTACTTCATATTCAAGCGGTAGGGGACTTTCTCCCCCATAAGGACTGAACTCATCTTTTATAACCTTAATATTTTTATCTTTTATCCATTTAGGCAACTTTTCGTATTCTTCACCTGTTACATAAATTTCTGAAACTTTTCGGGTTGCTGCTGATTGACACAATCGTGCCCTTTCAAAAAGATAACTTTCAATTTCTTTACACTCATATCCAGTATAACTTAAAAACATTGACATTTGCATACTGCTATAAGGCATATCCTCACTCGTATATGCGCATACTTCACGAAGAATTTTAGTATTTTCATCAAATATCTCCATACCTGCTTTAAATCCATAATTAATCAGTTCGTTCATAAAGATGGTGTAATACGAATCGCCGCAATTATGAATTAAACTAGAAAGTTCGTGTTCGCTCATCGATTTATAATGATTAAAACCATTTATGTACTCTAGATTTTTCTTAACTTTATCAATCGTTAGTAATTCATCTATGCATTTTTGAATTTCATTCTTATCTCCACTGTTCAGCAATTCTGTTAACGTAATAAGTCGTATGGTAGGACCTCCATATTCCATTAACCAATTTATCAAAGAAGTGTTATCGTTCATTATGATCTTCTCTCTTTCATACATGATATTAATTTTCTATGAATCATCTCTAATATGAAATCCATTACATACTATAACTGCAACAGTGCTTTGTCATTCAAAAAAGTCTATCATACCCTTATCAACAATATAAACACCATAATACGGTTGCTCAATGTATAGCTTTGAACTTTCTTCATACATATAATATCTATATGTTCTAACGTCATTGGCAGTAGTAATGCTTAATGTATGATATTGTCGTTGAACTGGTGTATCGTTCACACTCCATTTTCTAGTTGCCTTTGCGTTAACAATGTAATTACTTATCGTCTCAATTTGACTAATATCTTTAAATTGAGTTACAGCATCACCAGATGAAATTTCTATAGAATAGATCGTCTTCACTTCAGGATATTGAATTGGCTTTGCTTTCGGAAAAATATAGTCATAAATCGAATATCCACCATAAGCTATAAGAACTAAGCTAACGATTATTATTATATAAAACTTTTTCCTCATGTAAGATGCTCCTATTATATAAAAAACCTTTTTTTATTTTATATCCATTCCATTTCTAATTCACTTTTTTACTTTTAGTGAGACGATTGGAGGTAAGGCCTACTTATAGCAAGCCTTGTTACCTACTTATAAAAAAATTGTTTGTTTTTTGTTGCATAATAAAAAAGGTCACACTAGACAAACAAGCACCATCTAACACCATATTTATCAATGAAATCTGTCATTAGTGAACTGAATTCGCATGGAGCAAGTGGAACAAAAATTGTAGCATCGATTTTTAACACTTCATATGCTTTCCGCACCTTTTCTTCGTTGCCTTCTCCATAGTGTAAACAGAATTGCATTATGTTTCCAGTATTCATTTCTTCACCTAATATGGAATTTTCTGAATTTCGTTCCGATACGGCTAAAATCTCCCCTTGTATATCAAGCTCTGAATGCATAAAAGTTCCATCTTCATATGGATAACTGCTGATGAGAACAGCGTCAAATGCTTCCTGATAAAGAGCTACTGCCTCATTACTTCTTTTAACATATACTTGCATCATTGACCTTTTCATAATAACCTCCTTCAAATGATTAAATAATCTTTGTTATGTAGTTGGTTCAATTGTATAGGAACAATATTTTATAACCCAAAATTTTTTACTTATGATCATTTTATAAATTCGAAGCAATAACTTCTCATCTCACTTATAATCTTTTGTATAAGTTGAATTTGTTTATGAATAGGCTCTCTTATTCCATTTGTCATATAAAATCAAGTATTGAGACCTATCGCACCACTTATCATTTACATAATTCTTATTAGATTAATAGAACGTTATCGTTTAACTTTTCGTATTGCAAACCAAACTTCGGTACGAAACTTATTATCATCGTGATTAAAATTAAAGCGTTCCATGTATCCATTCGGTTCATAGTATCTTTCATAGCCGTCAGGTATCTGCACATCCTTGCTGTGCGCGTAAGAAACAGTCAAACCGATATACGGGTAACATTCCGGTTCAGTCTCTGTATATTCATGGGTTATCACCAAAAATTCAGATGCGGGAAACTTCACAAGTTCTGTACCTTCAGGCACTTCGGTTATCCCCTCGACAATGGCTCCGGCGATGAAATCCTGCCCATAAAGTATTCCCACCAAACGGTTATCCGGTGTTGCATATTTTGCGACAAAATCACGCAATGGCTGATTTTTTTCGTATTTGCTATAGTATTCGCCCATTTTGCTATGATCAATTTCTTTAAATGTATAACCTAGAACAGAATAGTCGTCTAATTTCGTTGTGAAAACTTGAAAATTTAACTTGTTTGTCTCTATCATATGTTTAGATATCCTTTCTTCGTTCATACCCTATTATGAAGTTTTTATCTTTCGTTGCCCTCATATTAGATACACTAAAAAACGTAATGGGACGTCGGTTTGCTTCCAAATTTCTATAAGTTGAGGGCTCTTGACAAAAAATCACGCCTATTAACGAAGGTCAATCCAAAAGTGCTGTTGCACTATACCTTTATATACATTTTCGCCAGTTAAAACACCATTACAACTTAATGCTGTTTTAGCTGAAGCAATATTATCTTTATCACATACAATCATTACTTTTGGGATTTTCATACTTCTTGCAACATCTAAAATGAGCAACAGTTGCTGTTTACCGTAACCTTTTATTCGCTCCGATGGACGTATTCCATAAGCTATATGACCACCATGCTTTTCTAAATAAGGTGTTAAAAAATGATGGAGCTTTACACTACCAATAATTTTATTGTCTTCTTTACGTATAGAAAAAAATGTACTTGTATGAACATTATTTCTTAGTTTATCTTTTTCAATGGAAAGGACTAGGTTGAGCCATTCATCAAAATTATCATAATAAGCCAGTCCACAACTTCCATTGACCTGTGTCTCTCCGAAATCAAAGTATTCCTGCTTATATTCCCTAATTTCCTTTTCTAACTCCTTTGAAGGTCTGACTAAAATCAAATTGTTCGTCATGTCTTGCACTCCTAATATAAATAATTTCAATTCACAATCTACCCTAAGCAGAATTAAAGCAACCCTCTTTTTTTGCTACGATAGCTAATACGTGTATTAATATTAATCCACTTAGTCCCTGTATTATGGAATAGTAATTAAAGTTTATAGCAATGATATTCCTAATCGCCATTTTCAATACATCTTGTAACACTTGCACCACATTTTTCACATTTTCCTTGCAAAACAATTCCAAATCGATCATTTATGATGCAGTAATCTACAATAGTTGTCGTTCCACATCCGTGACAATACACATTGTTAAGAAGCAACTCCTTTTCATAATCAGGAATCATGCTCCATTTTTTTAAAGCTTTTATGTCAGATACAGAAGCCATGATTTCAGAAGAAAGCTTATCAACATATTCTAGATACACTTTCTTATCAAATCCTCCACGCTCCTCTGATTTCTCCCTGCGTTTTTCTTCTAACTCCTCTATTGAATAACCACGTGCTTTAATAATAGCATATAAAACCTCCATAATATCAGCCATTTCATCAAGGCTCTTATCCTTCTGATACTCTTTTACTTCTTCATTTAACTTCTTGTCCAACTCTGCAACAAATTCATCTTCCGATAGAATATGATATACCGCTTTACGACCATCCTTCTCAATCGTTTCGGGTATTTTATCTCTTACAAGTTTATTATACTTTTTCAAATGTATATTCCTTCTTTCTTGGAATTCTTTGTTCCTGACTGCTTAAGAAACATAACGTTAAGTTTTTATTCTTCCTACGTAATCGCATAAATCATGAATATTAGATATCCATAAGTTCAGATATCGTACTCTTTAACTCTTTAGCAAATCCTGCTCCAATATCTGAATTTATCATAGCAGCATAGCCCTTATGACCTTCAGCTTGAAAGCACATAATGGAATGGTAACCGATATTAGAACCACTATGATCAAAATATCCTTTGGGATTATCATCCGGTAGAAATAGCCCTAGTCCAGATGGTATATTCGGAATAACCTTTGTTAGCATCATGTCCATAGTTTCTTTCGAAATAAGTTGGCTTTTTCCATCATATGCCTTCATCATTTCTATGCCAAAAGAAGCAAGATCACTTGGTGTCGTCCATAGTCCTGCTGCCGCAAGCTCAGGCATTGTATTACAACCCCCTGGTAATTTTAGGTTATAGAAATCATATCCACATGCGATGTCACATTTTTTATCTTCGTCAATTGGTTGTTGATATGTACTATGAAGCATTCCAAATGGTTGTAGTACTTCGTTTTGAAGCATGGTTTCAAAATCAGTTCTACACACTTCACAGACCACTTTTTGAGCCAGAAGATAACCACCACCGGAATAACCCCATTCTTTTCCCGGTTCTTTGCTTAAGAAAAGCGGAAGATTATTCGCCGGTTCCTCTCCTTTTAATATTTGTTCCAAAGAAGGAATTGACTGCCCCGATTGATATCCGGCAAAGCCGTGAAGATTAAGACCTGCTGTATGACTCATTAATTGTCGTAGCGTTATTACATGGTTTCGACTATCAAAAGTCTTATAGAACGGTGTGCCTATATACTCACTTATGTCTTTATCTAAATCTATTATATCTTTTTGCACTAAACGCATTACAGCAGTTGCAAATACTGATTTACTGATGGAACCTGCTTGAAAAAGAGTATTGTCTGTAATTGCATTTTCTTCATCTCTTTTTTTATATCCATAACAATAATTAAAATCAATTTTTCCATCATTAATTAATGCGATAGAAAATGCAGAAATCTTATAATACTTTAATCTTTCGTTTAAAGTCATTCCCCCATATAATGGTTCATTAATTATAGCCTTACAGTAGTCAACCATAAATATCCACCCTCTTACTCCTAATGTATTTATATTTTTTGACAATTAAATCTACCTGTAATTACCTCCTATATCATGCTTATGTTAATATCAGAACGCATTCTTCAATAGCTCATTTGATCTTATAATCATGATATCATCTCCATATTGCAACTTTTCAGAGCATTCTGTAATATCGCTTTCACATTATCGTATTGATATTGATATCGAGGGTTTCCAGCAGAAAAATTTAAATAATCCAACCCATACCACACATGAAGTACATCCTCTATATTATAAAAGATGTTTTTGTCGTACTCCGTTTCATAACAGTCAAGAAAAGCCCTCCGGTATGTATCGGCGTTTTCATCGTCGTAATTCAATTTCATCCAAAAAGTTAAGCGGGCGATGTCAGCCATCCAACAAAGCGACTGTGTATCATCCCAATCGATTAAGACAATATCATCAGAATGGACAATAATGTTTTTGGTGGAAAGATCTCCATGGCAAAGCACGGACGGAAATTGATCGCAAACCATCAGTCTTTTATGGAGTTCCTGTCTGATTGTTTCCAACTTAACAGCTTCAATCAAGTGATGGGTTCTCAAATTAGAGGTGGATTCATCAAACATGTCATATATATACTCTGAAAAAGTTGTCCACATGGCTACGCCGCTACCTGTATATCCAAAGTTCTTCAGCTTTATATGATGCACCTGCGAAACTAATACAGCTAGTTTTTCAAATAACTTTTTCGTTTCATCTCCGGACATCGTAAGCCTGTCGGCAGTTATTCCTGGAAGACATTTCTCTATCAAATAACCACTCGGGAAATTATTGTCTTCCCGAATGTATACATAGAGTTTTGCATGAGGAATATTATATTCATCGAGCTTGTGGGCAACAAAAGGTAACTTGCCATCTTCCGGCCATCCGGTGCTAAAAATTTTGAAAATATAAGGTTGTGATTCTGTCTCAACCTTGAAAACTTGGTTATTTGGTACATTTTCAAATTTATGAATGGATTTCACTTTTAGGTTCATTTGGCTTTCAAACGTTTCCTTGATTATGGCAATATCATACATTTTATATCACTCCTTTGTATATAATATAGATTATATGTATTTCGCATAGCCGAACAAATGGATATTAGACAAAATGAGAGGTTCCGTACTAATTTATGTTTCGTTCTAGGGTTTATTATATATCTCCCCATTATAAGTCCTTTTCAATGATAATCTGCCATCCACACTTAATAATATTAATAAAATATATGAAGCCCTTATGTAAGGATCTTTGCTTTTTCTTAAAGAGATACACATATATTCTTAACCTCTTAATTCTTCTATAGATCATTTTATTTTCATCACGTTTAACCACATTTTACCATTGTTCCTAGTAATAAGCAATCTTTTCCAAGAAAAGCAGCTCATAAATCTAAAATCTAAAATGAAAAAGTAAATTCCAGTTTGCACGACTAAATTCCAGCTTTAAATAATACCGGATTTTACTCGTGCACATTTTCCGCTATAATTATGA
>JAQZBN010000003.1 GCA_029238935.1 Herbinix sp. | reverse complement strand
AGAAATGGAGTTCAGACTCCAGGCTTGCTACAGATCCGGGATTTCATATTGAGTATTAAATTATTTTGATTTCGTTTTTGTAATAATACCAAGATTCATCTTCCATAATAATATTCTTCTCAAGGACTCATCGATGCGATCTTCGTCGATGGTTTTTTCTTTTAGCGCTTCGATAACGGCTGGTATTTGAATATCGAAATCAGATGCGATAATTAAATCATTACCGGCAAGTATTGCCTGTACCGCGGCTTCTTCCTTATCTGTATATTCTAAAATTGCATCCATACTTAAATCATCGGTCATGATAACTCCTTCAAAGCCTAAATCTTCACGTAATAACTTATGTACTGCAGGCGATAAGGAAGCAGGATAGGTTTCATCCATACTCATAACTATGTTATGAGAAACCAGAATGCTTCCAGCTCCGGCTTTTATACCAGCTTGAAAGGGAATAAAGTCTGAGTTTACAAAGGTGTCATAGCTGCGCTTATCAATCGCAATTCCGGTATGAGTATCAACGTTATTTCCATAACCGGGGAAATGCTTTAGGGTACTCCCCAAACCATTTGCAGACATTTCTTTAACTATAGTACTTACATAGGTTGCAGTTTTATATGCATCTTTTCCAAAGGAACGTTCATAAATAAAATCCTCAGGATTTGTTGATACATCGCATACCGGAGCTAAGTTTACGTTGATACCAAGATCCTTTAGTAACTTAGCTTTTTCCTTGGTATCTTTTTTGATTTGGTCAAGACCACCTTTTTTATAAAGATCTTGTGGCGATAGAAAAGGAGTAGACCGAAATTCAGGATATTTACTAATCCGGTTTACCGTTCCACCCTCTTCATCGACTCCGATGAGAAGAGGAATATTAGCTGTCTTTTGGTAATTATGTAAGGTTTCTTTTAATTCATCGTAGGTTTTATCTTTCACATCCTCCGCAAAAAGGATGTATCCTCCCAGATGAAACTCTTTGATATCCTCGAGAGCTTTAAGATCTCTAATTCGAACGAAGAACAATTGACCTACTTTTTCTTCCAGACTCATATTATTAATGATTTTATCAACAATCTTTTCGTTACTCATTTGGGTTTGCTCATTAGTAGGAACGGTGGTTGGTGAGTTTGTAGAGGATGTATCCTCTGGCTTAGGGGTTATAGGCTCTGTTACAGGAGATGACGGTGCATTTGATGATGATGGTGTATTCGATGGTGACGGTAATGGTGTTTCTGATGGTAATGGTGTCTGAGGTTCTGTCGGTACAGGAGTTAATTCCTGCTCTGGGGGATCTGTGATTGTATCGGTAGGGATTGCTGTTGGATCCGTAGGTTTTTCGTTCACATCCTCTGAGGGTAAAGGATTATTTCCTTGTACTTCCAATAAGGAGTCGTTTTTACTGCAGGCCGTTATAGTGAGTAGTAATAAAAGTATTGCAGAGAAACGTATTATTTTTTTCATAGGTATCACACTTTCTTTCAGACAAACACTAGATACAAGGTAGAACTTTACTTAAAATCATAGAATATCTTCTAATAAAATCCATTCTAACACTGAACCATAAGATGGTAAATGTAAAATCTGTGATTTTACGTTGGTATCTTATGGGAGTAGTGGAAAAAGCAGTAATGTAAACAATAGCACATAAAACAGTATTAATTTTAATTAAAGTGGAGTAGTTATCAATCCCTGCTTTATGAAAGTATGAAAAAAGTCAGCTGATCAAGAAAGTCCGAACATTTCATCAAAAAACAAAGAATAATTAATTCATGAAGTTTGACGAGTTATTGGAATTAATTAGTATAGTATCGCTAAGTGACATATATATTATAAATGGGCTTTTAAACAAACGTCCAAATAACGAAAATTTCAGGAGGAAATTATGAAACAAATCAAAAAATATAAAAGTGTATTGATCTTCTTGCTCATTGCTTTGGTTATTGTAGCGGTTGAATATGTTGTGTTAACAGACAGAGAGTTATTTCATTTTGATTTTCTGGACAAAGATAAGACGGATCAATCAGTAAAGGGAGATGACTCACAGGATGTTGTACCAGTGGAAGTAGCATCCATAGGCGAACTGGATGGTGTGAAAGAGAATGCAACTTCGAAAGTAGATTATTTTGAAGGGGCAAAAATGGACCGAGAGCAAGTAAGGGAAAGTAATAAGTCGGCCTTGGAGGGAATCTTGAATAGTGAGAACATCTCAGAGGAGCAAAGAACAGAAACAGAATCACTTCTGGCAGAGTTAAATGGAATTATTGAGAAGGAAACGGCTGCAGAGGATCAATTGGTAGCAAAAGGGTATGAAGAAGTCATTGTACGACTCGATGATGGTGGTGCCGATGTAGTAATCCGTGAAGATGATCTTACAGCTGAAAAAGTTGCAGAGATTGAAGATATTATTAAGCAAACAACTGACGTTGCTGCTGGTAGCATCATTATTACTCCTATCATTGCAAATAAATAAATCACTCTAGATAAACAGTAGTTGATTAGACCATTCTATTAAATCGAAAGATGGAAAACAAAAATCAAAAACTAAACTAAATAAAGCATAAACTACATAACACCGAAGGATCATAAACAAAAATGCATATCTCAAAACCCAGAAATCATAGAATCATAGACTAAAGAAATCATAGACTAAAGAAATCATAGACTAAAGAAATCATAGACTAAAGAAATCATAAACAAAGAATCATAAACAAAGAATCATAAACTAAAGAATCATAAACCAAAGAATCATAAACGAAAAAATCAGAAACAAAAAATCATAAACGAAAGAACCAAAAACCAAAGAATCAGAAACGAAAGAACCAGAAGCCAAAGCACCAGAGACCAAAGTACCAAAAACGAAATAACCAAAAGCGAAAGACCAAAAATATAAGAACCATATACCAAAGAACCATAAACCAAAGAACCATAAAACCAATTATTCCTATATCCCAAAAAATCAATAAATAGCGTTTATCAATAAAATAACCAACCAATACCAAAAGAATAAAACCACAGGAGGTGTGATCAGTGGATGCAGACATGTTGAAAAATGGAGTCAAAAGTACCAATTGTATCTGGCTGCAGAAAAATCTGGATCAGTATGAGTTTCTTACACAAGAAGCAAGAGAACTAAAGAGCAAACTAAGCAGAGCAAAAGTAGAAAACAATGAAGATATCGAAAATCTCAAGCAATACTACCTAAAATTTTACCAGATGCTGTCCAATAATCCCCTGACCTCACTGAATGGAATAAGTGCAGTTAATTTAAGACAAATCATTACACACCACCCGGAATACTTCTTCGTTAATAATAATTACGGAATTCCGGTTCCTATAAAATTTTTGAAGGAACAGGGATTACCCATACCATCCGCAGATCACAGCCAAGATAAAGCGGAAGCATTAAAAATGATTGAGGATTTTCGGGTTATAGTGGAGGCAACAGCTCATGGGTTAGAGGAAAAACATGGTTTCCTTCAGAAGAAAAAGAAAAAGCCCAATATGGTTTTTGCCGGTATTTTACTGGTTCTTATTACGATCAGTCTATTCTTTTTAAATATCGGAAAGGAACACATCAAACGATATTATCATATTCAACAAGAGACCACCGGAACATTCGTTTTACTTAGTATGATATTTTTCTTCCTGCTATTCTTCTTCATAAAAGCAATCCGTGAAGCCTATCAAGCGGTAAAAGCGAATAAAATAACCCGTCAATATAGGCAGCTAATCAAAGCTCATGACGAGCTTATGATAACGAAAAATGATCTGGAAAAGCAGAGTCAAATGTTATTACATATGCAAAGCGTGAAAGAAGGAAACGAGCTGCAATCGAACTTAAAACACCGATTTTACCTTATCACTCTAGCACAATATCTTATCAAAGATGTAAATCGGCAGAAGAAAACTCGCATCAAAGAGCAAAGCATAGGTAAATTCAGTATTTTTATAATGGTATTGGTGACTGTATTTTTGATAGGACTTACCTCAGAAAAATTTCGATTAAAGCTGAATGAATTTAACACCTATGATCAAAAGGTCCTAGCGAAGGCAGGGAAGCTCTTCGGTATTACTCCAGAAAAATATCTGGTCGTAGAGACTCTTGCAGTACTTCGTCAGGAACCTGCAGTGAATGCGACTATGGTCGATCGGCTTATGAATGGTACCGTAGTGAAGGCTGTAGGAGAAGAAGAATTGCTGGAGGGGAAAGTTTGGCGTAGGTTTAAGACAGAGGATCATCAGACCGGATATCTAGATGTAACTGCTTTAACATATCTGGATCCTGCTGAAGTAACCATCACACAGGGAGAAGCAACATCTCAGTTTGATCAGAAGGATGGTGCAACCCATGGAGCTAATTCTCTGTATGATAATAACTGCAAGACATATTGGCAGGAAGGGAAATCCGATGATGGAATCGGGGAAAAAATCACTATGATATTTGAGGAAGCGACGATTTCCAGAATTAGAATTATCAATGGTAATGCAAACAGCTATGAAAGCTACAACAATTATAATCGAGTTAAAAGTGTAAGGCTGCGCTTGTCAAATGGGTTCGAAGAGGAGATTACACTGGAAGATGTCTATGCACCGACAGGAATTGAAATTACATTAAGTCAACCGGTTCAAACAAACTTCCTGCGACTTGAGATTTTATCCATTTACCGAGGTTCCATGTACAACGATACTACCTTAAGTGAGATAGCAATCTATGAGTAAGGGGAGGGGGAGAAACTATGAAGCTGCGTATTTTAGCAATCCTCGGAATTGCTATACTATTTATAATGGCAGCAACCGCATCTGCGGATCATGATAAATCAGGAATGGATGTAGTCCTTGTGATTGACACCAGCGGATCCATGAAGGAATCTGATACAAACAGAGTTGCCATAGAAGCAGCAAAGCTTTTTATTGATATGATGGAGAGTAATGAATCCAGGGTAGGAGTGATTGGATTTAGTGATAAGATTACCTTATCGATTCCACTTACATCCATCAAAGAATCACAAGATAAAGAAAAAATCAAACAAGCCATTGAAGGGCTGACCTACAGCGATGATACCGATATTGGACTTGCCATGACAGAAGGAAACCTCTTATTGGATCAGTTGAAAGAAAATAGCATGATGCTCCTCTTCACCGATGGACGAATTGACTTTGATAAGAAGACCCTGCAAAGGACACAGGAGCAGTCAGAAGCAGAAGTATGGGAAGTTGTAAATGCTGCCACCGGTCAATATCCCATCTATACGATCGGACTCAATGCCGACCAAAGTGTAGACAAGGATCTAATTAGTAAAATGGCAGAAAAAACAGGAGCGAATTCTTATATCGTGGACAGTGCGGTGAACTTACCAAATATCTTTAATGAAATCTTTGCTGATTTTATTAATTCTAAAATCCACGATCTTGGTACGGTGGAACTTACCGGAACCAATAAAACCACAATTCCCATTAAAATTCCCAATGAAAGTATTCTGGAAGCCAATGTCATCATGCTTTCCACTGAGTTATTGGAGGATATTGAGCTTACGAATCCGGAAGGGAATATCGAAACCATTGACAATGACAAGGTTATTTTAGCTAAATCAAAAAATTATTCGTTATTAAAGATAAAAAGCCCCAGACAAGGGAATTGGTTTTTAGAGCTGAATGGAGTAAAGGGCTGTAAAGTTCAGATCAATCTGCTTTTCAATTATGATGTATCACTGGTAATCGACCCGATCGAACAAATGGAATATAAACCAGGTGATGACATTACGATAAGGGGACATCTGGAAGTGGAGGGTTCCCCCATAACTGAGGAAGAGTTCTATCAAAACTTTACGGCAACCGTTATCGTAGAAGATTCAAATGGAAACAGTAAGGAATTTCCAGCAAGAATAAATGGAGCTGAGTTTCAAGGCGATGTTCAGATAGAGGAGGAAGGCGAATATTTTGCTACACTTAGAGTAGAGAATGAAAGCTTCTACCGAATTTCGGAACCTGTTGCATTTAAAATGATTGTACCACAACCGACACTGACTCCAACAAAGGCTCCCGAACCGGTGCCGGAAGTACCAAAATCTGAGCCTGTAAAAGAAAATCATAATCCAGAGTTTACCACTGGGAATCTGGATAAAATAGAGTTCACAGGTTTTGTAATCTTTGGAAAATCTAAGAATGTAGAACTTTCTGGTTATGCTAATGATCCGGATGGTGATTTGTTAACCTATCAAATCACCGAATACGATCATAAGCTTGTGAAGGTTGTAATGAAGGATGGAATATTACAGATTACTCCAAAGAACAACGGTTCTGGTAAACTAACAATTCTTGTACAGGATGGAAAGGGTGGCACCTGTGAGATTTTGCTTGATGTTTGGACCGATGTTCTTATCACCAGCATTCTTCCGATCGTAGGAGGAATAACACTTTTAATCTTGGTCCTTGTAAGTTTTATTATGCTTCTTAAGAGAATAAAAACAATGAAGCTTCCCTTCGAAGGAAGGCTTTATTATACCATTGATTTACCTGACCAAAGAGTAGAGCGAAAGCGGTATGAGTTATTATTTCGTAAGGGAAGATTACGGTTAAGTGAGATTCTTGGGGATTCTCACCTTAATACCAAGGAAATTAAGGATATTACGATCTATCCGTCCTTTCAGGATGGACCTTGTATCCGAATCGAGAATAAATCAAAGTATAGAATGAGCTTATCATATGGATATACAGAAAGCAGAGACGCCACCATTGGTGATAAGGAGTATGTAGAATTTACGGATGATCAAGGTGCGAATTGCGTGCATGTTCGCTTGGAATACGAATATCAGAATTATTAATAGGAAACGTTTGGAGGGTGTGTCATGGGATTAAGCAAGGATGTAAGAGATAAATTAGAAGCTAGGCTTGATTTTGACAGAGATTGCAAGCTCAAAGCAGTAGTGACGAAGGCAGAGACGATTAAAGCACCCATTTTGATCGTAGGACTTGGTGGTACAGGTGTAGATGCCTTAATACGTACTAAGAAAATGATCAACACAAGAATTAATTGCAAAAGCCCTTCGGGAGAATGGAAGGAAAAGCCGGATAATGTAGAGTACCTTGCCATTGATACCGATGATGCCAATGAGCAGGCAGAGTATGAAGGTATTAAGTTAAATAAAGAATTAGAGGAATTCTTTTTATTTCAGAATAGGGATATTGCCAAGATTTTAAAAGCAAGAAAAACCTTTTTAATGGAGGATGCGGATGAGTGGCTCTGCGAGGATCTTCCAATCTCATCGATCATACATGGAGCAAGAGGTGTTCGTCAGGCAGGCCGGTTAATGCTGTTCTTAAACAGCAACATTATCATTGATGCTATCCGAAAGAAAATCAGCAGAGTTACCAGAGGGTATGGTGCTAATGTGCCAATCTCCGTATTTATATTAGCAGGTATCAGCGGTGGAACCGGCAGTGGAACCTTTATTGATATTCCATATATGATTCGAAAGGTTGCAGAAGAGTACTCCAGAAATGTAGAAAATATCGGTCTTTTATTCCTGCCGGATGTCTCCTTAATTAATGTGGGGATAGGTAATGATGTCATTGCCGCCAACATTAAAAGAAACGGGTATGCAGCACTGAAGGAATTGGATTATCTCATGAACATGGAACGGTCCAAGGATTATTTTGAACAGGGCTATGGGCCGAATTTTAAAGTCAATAAAACCAATGAAGGACCGTTTAACATTTGTCTTTTCATTTCCTCCAGGGATAGCGACGGCACGATTTATTCGGATTCTCCCTATGAATATGCTCTTAGCATCGCAGCTGAAACTGTAGTTAACTTTATAGCCTTTGAGGAAGCGGATAACGGAGGTAAATTTACGATTAACTCCTTTATCTCCAATATTATGAGCAATGGCAGTACTTTCGTAAATTCCCTAGGTTCTGCAAAGCATCCGGTGAACTATATCTATAATGTGGTTGGTGCTTCGACCGCATTCTTGCCGATTGATGACTTAATGAGTTATATGACTTACATCATGTTTGAAGAGGCGGAGCGGTTATACAATAGTGACCCTACAGAGCGGGATGTGGAAGAGATGGTGAGGAATCTCGGCTTGGACGAAGGCGCGGTAGAACGGGAATTTCGAAGAGCAATGCCTCCAAGGCCGGATTTTGTATCTTATACCTTTGAGAAGATCAGGCAGGCTTCTTCCGCTCTGGAGACAGAATATAAGGGTGTTACAAAGAGGCAGATCGAAGTACTGAATAATATGGTAGAAACCAAAGTAAAGGATTTTGAAGTTTTATTAAAGGATAAGAATAATATCATCAATACCTATTTTAAAGATATTAATAAGGGTCCTGTATTTACACAGCTTTTATTATACAATCCGGCAGGTAGTAATAGTGTCAGCTCCTATCTTGAGAGAACCAGGTTAAGACTGCTGGGAAGAAGATTTGATTCCATCCAGCTGGATGCTTATGAAGCAGAGATGAAAAGTGCATTAAGTGATTTGATGAATAAAGGGCTGCTGGAGCATAAGAAGAAGGTACGTGAAAATTATGCAAAGGCCTGTGATAAATATTACAATGCCATTCTCACCAACCATGTATTGGAATGTATGGCGGCAGCATATGCAAAAATCTATAAGTTGGTATTAGAGGTCAATAATGAGATCTATTCCTCAATTGCGGAATTATTTGAGACCTTAAAGAAGCTGTTCCAGAAATATGGAAAAATCAATACAGCTACCTCAATACAATATTCGGATAATAATACGGTTCTGTCCTGGTATCTTGTTAGTGCACCGGAATTTATTAGCGAGATTATGGGCAGGATGCAGACCGATCCTTATTTGAGAATAGATTTCGCAAAAGTGGTTCGACTATTCTACCAGAACCTGATTGAGAATCCGGAGCTTTGGACCGGTAAGACCAGAGCCGATGTGGTCGATGCGATCAATGAATACATATCGGAAAGCTTTAAGAATATCCTGGATAAGGGTATGGATTATTACATGGAGTTTATAGCAATGCATCAAGGTAAGAGCAGATCTTCTTTCTATGGGGAGATCCTTCAAGAATTAAATAAGAAAGCGAAGGTAATGTTCCCGATGAAGCCGGAGATGGGCGGAATGCCGATTTCTGCACCTCGTTATACGGTCCTTTCCATTCCGGAAAATGCTCCGCAGATTTTAAATGCAGCGATGCTCTATATGTCAGGCAAAAAGTCCCAGGTGAAGAAGAGCGGTATCTCAGAACGGGTCTTCATGCTGAATTTCGATATTGCAATTCCTCTCTACGAGTATGCTGAACTGGATCAATGCGAAGACGCCTATGAGGCTTCGATCATGACCAATGGAATACATCTTTATGAGAAGAATAAGAATTGGAAGAGCTTACCGTCCCCGAACTTTGAAACTACTTGGACTTCCGGTCATAAAAACCCACGCGAAGCGAAAATAAACGCTGAGTATAAAACTATTTTTGATAAAGCCAAAGAATACGGTTATATCGTTTATGACCCAGGTATTCTAACCTTTATCTGCAAATACGGTGACTTGGTAGGCTGGGAAGGAATATTAAAGGATCAGCAGATCGACCTAGACAGTGAATTTAACGATGCTGTTAAGGTTACAAAGTGCTTAAATATTATTCGGGAGAAGCTTACAGGAAGTCAGAGAATGATGAGCAGTTTTAAATTGTATGACATTGTCTTTCTTGAGGATGGTGTGACACCGAATGATGAGTATGCAAAGAACATCTTTATTAAGATGATCGGAGGAAGAGAACGGATTGCCGAGATGGTAAAGAATCATGAAGCATGCTTAAACGTGATCGAGAAGCTGAAGAAATATGAGAATATTACACTGCTCATTAGACAATTTATCCGCTGTATCTACACTGGTTGCATTGTTAAAAATTCCAGCAAATATATAGCAAAGGATGGGGCAGAGAAGAATTTATATCAATTCCACGGGATTGAGGATCAGTATATTGAATTTTATACCTTCCACGGTTTTTTAACTATGGAGGAGAAGATACGGGATGAGATGATACTGCGGGCTCTAAAGCAAAAGGATAGTGTTTCAGAAGAAACACGCAGTAAGATAATTGAATCACTGGAGCAATTCGCTGACAGAATGCAGGAAAATCGTAATGAGTTGAACGAAAACTACCTGGGAGTTAAGGATCAGGGAATTGCAAAGCTTCAGTTCTATCAAATGATTACAGAGGAAGCAAAACATGAATTATTTACATTTCGGAATTTATATTAAGTTTTTATGCTAAATAGCAACCGTTATGAGAATAAGAGAAAATTTAGATGAAAAATAACTTGATATCTTCTTGTAGAAAGGAAAAGCAGTATGGGAATTATTGATTATATTCAGACCGATCAAAAAAAGAAAACCATTCATCCTATAGAGAAGGTACGGTTAAAAAAACCGATCCTGAATCTGTTCTTAGGAGACTTTTCTACAGGAGATATCAGAGTATTCATGAATTTGCTGGATAAACATATCGGGACGGTTGAGAAGATTCAATTCTGCCAGTTATTATGTAAGGGGATGACCTCACATTATAAGGACGATAGGTTTCAGGTTATTAAAATAATGGATGTAGCTTATGATAATAAATACGGAGTAACAGAGAGGGAGATGTTTGCAGAAAAATTTCAGAATTCCCCTATGGTTCAGAGTGAGCTGAAGCGTTATATCAATCGAATCTATAACTGTGTTGCTCAATATCAATATCAGGAACCGGGACGAATCCGCATTAATCTGATTATCAAAGCGGAAGATCCCATGGCAGCCGTTCTAAAGAATTTAATCCAACTTTTAAAAAATAAATTAGAGGAGTATTTTCCTGAATATGTCTATCTGGATGTTTATTGTATTCTGGATGAATTTATCAAGGAGCAGTACGATACACAGAAGAATGCCTATTCTTACTTAACCCTAAAGGAGCTTGGGGAGCTTTCCATGAGTCAGGAACTCATTAATAATGTCTTTTGTCTCTCCAATAAGAACAGTCAGGGAGTACTCTATCAAAATTGTATGGATAAGATTATGTCGGCAATCGCCTATGTGATTATCATGAAGGATGGTATCAGTGCAATCAATATGAGTAATTCTTTTCAGGAAGATCGATTGAATGTTAAATCAATTGAAAATAACAGGACCTTCTTCTCCATGGGATACCTGCAATTAGAAAAGCAAGACCGTTCGATTGAATTAGTACTACTTCATCAGATATTAAAGGAAATGCAAGGTAATATACGACCGGTTGACGATGAGATATTTTCACAGCTATTTATCACAGAGGAGAGTCTAAAAAGCTTATGTAAAAAGGTAGGCTTTCGGGAAATATCGTCAGAAGAGATCGATCTTTTTTATCCGATCATTCGGAATCATGACATCAAACCATCGGATTTGGTTGGGATGACCAATCGAGAGGCACTTGGAAAACTCTTTGGTACTAACCTGGAGATCTTTTATGAACTCAATTTTAAATGTGATGCTAAGGCAAAGGATCTGCTCGAAACTAATCTAATCGATTTTAGAAAAGTTCTTCAGGGCATCTGTAGGGATCAGGGGCACTCCATCTATGAGATCTACCATCTGCTATCGGATGAAAATAAAATCTTAGCCAAACTAAATAAAATGGTAAAGGATTATACCGATATCACCCTGGGATTTCAAAATGATTTGAAACGGTGGCTAGGCAACGACGTAGTTACAAGGAACATCAGAGAAAAAATGAAAGGAACGAAAGAACCGATTATCTTCTATTCCTTAGCGGTAGAATACATCAATCTGCTCTGTAAGAAAGCCAGTGTAGAGTTTAAACTACAGGTCATTAAGGGATACTTATCCGAAGCCTTGCTTATACGGGAAAAATACGAAAAATCCTTCTGCTTCATTCAAAATACCCAGGAGGAGTTGGAAGATAATATTAATCTTTCTCTGGATCAGGAGTTAACACTTCGGGTTGGAAACTTGATGAAATATTACAGTTATACTTTTTCTGCTTTGATAAGGAATAAGCATCAAGTAAAGTTTCAAGAGTTAAACAGAAGAATTAACCAGGCGATCACGGAGGATGGGATCGATGTGAATTATTTTTATCAGCTTCTCGTAGAATATGCTGCGGATTTTTGTGAGGAAGACTGCTTTAAGGAGGATTTTACCATAGAGATGGTCAAACGGCTCTTTGATTTTCGTCAGGGTTCTCTTATTCTAAAGGATCAATCCGATGTCTTTAACCTTGCTTATGGAACCATCCTAGATAATCAGGAATTCTATTTGAAAGTAGTTCAAAGCTCTCAATTAAATAAACACATCTGTTTCTTTGCCAATGAAAACAATGCTTTTATTGATCATGTGGTGGAACGGATGCAGCAAGATCATCGAAAAAATCAGATCAGTATCTTCTACGAACATAATTATAACAGCATCGATATGATTTATCTGGTCGGTTGTTTTGAAAAAGAACAGATCGGTGTTTACCACGGGATATGGAAATCAGCCTACGAAGAACTTTGCAGTAAAGGAAAGTGAGGCGCTACATAGTTGGAGAAAGAGGATATTATCATTGTTAATTCGGAAAATAAACGAGATTATATCACACAGATCAGGGGGTGTGTAGACCGGGAAAACAGTGTTACCATCACCTGGGAGTGGCCGAAAAATACCTTTTATAATAAATGTGCAATCTTTGAGATTAATGAGGATGAGAGTCTGGAGCATCTTCTGGAATATAAGAAGCCGACGATTATGGAGGATTCCTTTGACTTAAAATATCGAACAAAGATCACCGGTTTTTCAGGACAATTTAAGCTTTTTCCGGTTCATATAGAGAAAGGAGGCAAGATTACCTTTGTCGATCAGAAAGTTGAAAATGTAACCGGCAAATTTCTTCGAAAGCTTAAGTTATCCTATTCCCTGCGTTATGAGAGGTCTCCTTTTGGGAAATACAAAAAGGTCATTTTACAACTGTTAAACTTACAGGAAATTACACAGCAGCCTTTTTTATATTATCAAAGCATCGGTAAGGATGGTAAGGTAATACGATATGGGATAGATCTTCAAAGATTTCAAAGTGGACAGTATGAATTTTTTGTCAGAAAAGATGATGTAATTGAATTATTACTTACCGAGGATCAGAAACAGTTTATAGAACTCTTTAGGTGTTAGGAGAGAGATGATGGGGAAAGAAATCATATGTCCATATTGCTGTAAAAGGTTTCAACCAAACCATGTGGATTTTCGGTTGGTTCGCTTGGTGGAAGACAATGTGGAAACAGAGAAAAAAGAAAACACGGAACTACCCGGGATGGGGATACCGACACAAGGAAAGAACAAACCAAAGACAAAGGATTACAATCAAGGAAAAGAACAGGATGAGAAACTGTATCGTTATTATATTGATTATCTAAACATGAATGAATCCGATGCAAGGGACGAAGCCTTCCTATTGCCAGCCATCACTGTGGATTATCAATCACCGGAGCTTTATTTTGATGAACTGGCTATGGCCAAATACGGATATGTTACAGAGGTTACGTATAAAGGGCAAAAACTTACGAAGCGGCTCTGTCCCCATTGCCATAATCCGATTATTGACGGTGCAGGAAAATATGATATGTTCTTGATCTCAGTGATCGGTGATACCAATGTTGGTAAGACGATCTATTTAACAGTTCTGCAGGAAATGTTAAAGAAGGATATGTTTAAAGGAACCATTCAGTTTATGGGAACTGAGCAGGAGAAAGAATTGTGTTTTGGCAATATTGATAAATTAATTCATGAGAAGAAAGTCTTGGATGCTAATTTAAGACAAAAGCTTCCACCAATGCCTTTTCAGTATACTTATGAGACAGCGGATTCAAAAGATCCCAAAAGCTGTATTGTGATTTTCTGTGATATCGCAGGTGAGGATTGCAGAAGTGCAGATACCATGGAACGGAATGGATACCATATCAAAGCATCCTCAGGTTTATTATTCCTAATTGATCCCACTAGATTTAGTGCGATTAAGTTCAATACAGAAGATGGGATGAGGATTGCCAACCGTTACCAACTGGAAGTTATTACTGCAATCAATCGGTATTTAATCGCCAATACCTTTGAGGAGCAGACGAAAATTCCAACTGCTCTGGTAATAACCAAGGGGGATATCCTTCGGGATTTGGATTATTTTACTGAAGATTCAAAGGTTAGTACACTTAATATTGACCAAAGGGATCTTCATCCAGGTTATTTGGATATGGATGAAATCGATCAAGTAGATCATACAGTACAACATTTCTTAAAAGAGATCGGTGAAGAGGAGCTCTGTAATCATCGAAGATTATTTCGAACCTCCAATTTCTTTCTCTGCTCCTCCCTTGGCAAAAATCCAAGTCTCATAGAACGGATTGGGGTAGACAGTATGGAGAAATTTATTGGAATTAACGGAGCCATAAAACCTTACCGTGTAACAGAACCTTTTTACTGGCTTATGATGGAAAATAACATTATTCCATGCCGTATTGCTCATAAATTCCAGGACTCAAAGGGTCAAGAGCATGAGATTTCAGCCTTTTATTATGCTAATGAAACAAAGGAATCCTTATATCATCGGTTGGAACAGCAGAGAAAGCTGATCAGCCGCAAGAATGCACTTCCATCCTTGTTCAAAAGATTCATAAAGTAGAATAGCCTTAAGGTGGAGGGACCGGTATGATTTATCAATATTTTTATGGAAGATCACAGAATGGATACGGTCAGCTTGGGGAAATAAAGGAGCTGAATTTAAGTACTGCGGATAAGACAATTTTAGGAGAACGCTTAAATTCCTATAAACTGCTGAGTGATATGAATCTGGAGGTTTTGCCCGAATGCTTTTATTTTTATAGTACGGTAATTCAGAATAAACTAATGGGGATCGTCGGTAAAACTACCTTTGTACCAGCAGCTACAAGTCAGGCCAGTGGTTATCGTGGTACCAGTTTTGTTCATAAATACCTGTTTGATGGAGATGATTATCAAGCACTTATTGCAAAACCTAGTAAAATCTTTGAGATTGAGAAGTTCTACAGCAATGTGGAGGAGTATCAAAATGGTGTAATTTTAGAAAAGCCCGGGTTAGTCAGATCGGAGGAGGATCATAAAGATTTTCGATCTATTCTACAAAAACTGGAGCTTACCCAGGTAGATGTTC
Source organism: Herbinix sp. (assembly GCA_029238935.1). GTDB lineage: Bacteria > Bacillota > Clostridia > Lachnospirales > Lachnospiraceae > Mobilitalea. The sequence continues at coordinate 143,551 of JAQZBN010000003.1, read as the reverse complement.
ATGCGTTGATTTATGCCCTCCTGCATTCCTGTTTTCAAATGAATTGCAGGGTATATATCACACTTCCCGAAAATACACAAGAGATGACTTTCTATGCGAAAGAATTTATTCAAAGAGTGATGAAGATATTACCTCCGATCTTAGTAAGTCGCTTTGGCTTCCTTACCTATACCGGAACCTTTCATGAAGCCTTATCCAATCCAATTCCGGCAGGGATAAATCTGGTATTTATAGCAAGAGATAATTCAAATACAATGAAATATGAAGAAATCGGGAAGAAGAATTATCTGATTGATGGAAAATATCAGAAAAATCTGATCATGGAACTGAATTCGTATACTAGAAATCTTCTTCAGGTGTTATATAACACAATGGCATCTGGAGATAATAATGGTTTCTTAATAAAATTATTAGAAAATCTCATTGCAACAGTGAATTATAATGAGATCACTTCACCTGAGATCATAACAGCAGTTTATGAATTTTACACGATGTTCTCCATCAAAGAAAATAAAATAATCAAATTTGATATTGAACGGATCACTTTTATCTTTGAACAGCTCTTTGGTACGCCGAACCTCCTAAAACAAAAAATTACAGAGGATATCAATCTTTTTGTAACAATTTATAGTTCAACAATAACCGAAATTACAAAAGTACAGTTGAAGGTGCTAGACTGTTTGTTCCAATATGTAATAGTAAAGAGAGAGGATATCATAAAGCTTCTCTGTAATGCGATGCTGACGGAGATGAAACAAAAAAAGGATAGCCTTTATCACCTGATCCTAGAATATGAACTGGGCGAAGAATTAAAGTTTTCTCTTTATGATACCATCTATAAAATAAAGGAATATCAACTAATTGCCGTTACCATCATCGAGGAAGAACTCATTAAATGGGAAAAGGTTAATACCCTTTCGCAAATGGAGAAAATTACAAAGATTTATACGGATGCGAACAGCTTGTATCAAAAATATCCCATATTGGTAAAAAGTTCCCGATATATTGAGGTACTTGAGCAGATCTTTACAAAACTAATGCTGCAGCAGGATTTGATCAATTATTCCGATGTCTATGCATTTTATAATCAGACCAGTGATTTTGGGAAGGAACACGATGCTCTTATAGAATATGAGGCAATGGCAATCAGATTGGTAATGAAAGCAGTCGATCGTATTCCGGATATCTATCAGCTGAATGAAATAGATAAAAATATCTTAAGATCCTGGGATTTTGCAATGGTCGAACAACTTAAAAAAGCTGGTTCGATGAATGCATCCATTCTGTGGAAAGAGCTGCTTCATAATAAATATAAGAATGTGCTTCACAATTTTGCACTTCCGTATCAAATTAAGTTCCTATTGGATCGACCCATTAGTGAAGTCGTAAGTGTCTTACGGCAATATCCGGTGGAATTAAATGAGCTTCTGATCGAATACCTGCATTCCCTCACAAATTATGATGATTACCGATTATTCTTCCTCATCGCATTTCCGGCTTATCCCAATAAGGATGATATTATTGAGGTCATAGGAAAAAAAGAAGGAATTACAGGAATAGCAAAGTTATGGAACGGAGTACCGATCATACATAAGGAAGAGCAGGCTCAAATCAAGGAAACCTTAAGGCTGATGATACGGTTGTATCTAAAGCATGGTATGCAGAGGAAATCCCTGCTATTAAAGGGCGAAGAGAATAAGCAATTAGTCTATCAGATGCTCTATGAATGTAATTTACTAAGTTATGCGGAGGAAGAGGACGACAGAGAGGATATTTTCCGAAAGGCTGCTTCCATAGAAATTAGCAATCAGAAAGAGAACAAGGGTAATCCTAAGAACAACAACACTTTCAATAAGAAGGATATCAAAAGCGTTGAGAAATCCGGGAAAATGGATTCGGATCAGCATGATATAAAAGAAAGCGAGAAGATCGGTAAGGCATCGGAAGAGAAAAAAGGGTTATTTGGAAGAAATAAAGAACGATAAAAACCCGAGTAATTATCTGACTATTAATATTATGATACAAATGATTACAATCCACAATAGGATGCTAATGAGAAGACCATTAATTAACCCTTTAAAAAAATTTAAATCATCATTCATCTGCTACACCTCACTTTATATATAATAGTAACCAAATCATGTTGATTTAAACATAAGGTGTCAGGCACCCTTACAAAATTCTTACAAATGTAAGAATTTCTTAAGGGTGCCTGACACCTTTATTTATTGAATACCATTCTTGCTTGCATAATCACATACGATATCGGCAAAATGCTCGGAACTGAAATTTTTACGTATATCTGTAATGTCAACATAATAATTTGATAGAATACATTGCACAATTGCTTCTGCCAGAACTGCCTCCTTTGTTTTAGAATCACTTAGATATGTTTCTATATCCATGTTCATCCCACTATCAATACCAGCAATTGCACTTCGATACAGTAGATTTTCTTGTCCAAGTAAGTTTCCCATTTCTATGAGACAGTCGATCCCTTTTTTGATATCGGATACTTTTTTTCTACCTTTGAATTTTGCTATCTTCGTCCCTCCATTTAAGATAAAGTCAATTGATGTTTCAAATACTTCAGCCAATATAACAAGTGTTGATACATCAGGTAAGGTTTCCCCTCTTTCCCACTTAGATACCGCTTGAAACGAAATTCCTACTCGATCAGCTAGTTCTGCTTGAGTTAATCCTTTGATTTTCCTTAATAAGGCGATTTGTTCACCTACTTTATTCATATCTAGACTCATATTACATCCTCCATATTTTTCTTGAACCGGTTCGTAGTTCTATTTTAACTACAACAGCAAGGAGTAACAATAACTGACTAAGTTATTTATTAATCATTTTAATCAACCAGAAAAAAAAAGGTGTCAGGCACCCTTACAAAATTCTTACAAATGTAAGAATTTCTTAAGGGTGCCTGACACCTTTTACTGGTTTTTATTGACAAAGCAAAGAGGAAAGATTTAATATGATAGAAATATATGGTAGATCAAAGGAGGTTTTAAAGTGCAAACTATGGTGCTACAGCAAACATTAACGTTGCATTCGGTATCTTACTCATTGAGCCGACTTTTCTATAGCTTGATTCTAGCAGTTTTTTTAACTCTGTTCCTCTCTGTTTTAAAACAAAAAACACAATTAAAGATTAAGAAGTTCTCCTTAATAATCATTTCCCTGACGGCAGTCAGTGGTTTTGTGATGTATTTTATAGGGTATCTGGAAAATGATAATCCGATTTTTATTTCCTTCCTTCGAGGGATCTTTAGTATGGCAAGAATGATGTTATTGGAGGAAGACTTCTCTGCCATCAGTGCACATATGGAGAACTCTAAAGTGATGACATCCTTCTGGTATCTGCCGGCTTTTTGGGCTGTGAATGCGGCAGCAGTTTTTTCTTTTGCCTTTGCCGTAATTGCTTTGTTTGGTCGAAGACTAAAGGAACAATTGCTGTTATTTTTCCCCTTGGGTAAGACGATTTATATCATCTGTGGTCTTAATGAGAGATCGTTGAATCTTGCTCAAAGCCTAATGGAAAAAAGTAAACGGCTGGTGATCGTCTTTGATGATCAGGCAGAGGATGATGAGATCGATAAGGTAAAAGAGTGCGGAGCAATTGTTATAAAACAGAATGTACTGGAAAAAGGGAAGTTAAAATCAGAACTACTCTTTAAACTTGGTGTGAAAAGGTACCGTAAAAAATTAAATCTCTTTTTACTGGATCAGGACGAAACTTATAATTTAAGTCTGGCAAAAGCAATACTAAAAGAAGCTTCTGACCAAGGTTGGGATAGTAATAGGTTAAGGTTATATCTGCAGAGTGATGATACGATTATCTTAAGAGAGATTGATGAAATACTGGCCTGTCCAACGAATTATGAGGTAAACGTCATCAGTGAAGCGGAACTGGCTGTACGAAAACTCCTTGAAGAGGAACCAATCGTTAAAAGGCTTCATCTTGATACAAAAAAAGCTGCTGTTTTGGATGCGGAACTATCAGTTCTGATCATAGGGTTTGGTAAGATAGGAAGAGAAGCTTTATGTAAATGTATCTGTAATGGTCAGTTTGTTGGACAAAACAGACAACCGGTGCCTCTGCATATTACGGTAGTGGAACCGAACTGGGAGATGATGCCCTGGGAATTTCGTAACATTCATCAAAGTATGATAGAAGAATATAAAGAGATCAAATGGGAACCAATATCCTGGCATAGTGAGAAGTTCTTTCAGCTGCTAAATAAGTCCATAGAAACGATAAACTATATCATCATTGCAACGGAGGATGACAAAGAAAACCTTACGTTAGCACGAAATATACGAGCTCTGGCAGAACAGAAAAAGATTTCTTGGAGCAATAAATTGATGGCAGTACATAGCAAAAACCAAAAGAGTATTTCTGCTGAATTAGCCGAGGATCAGTTTTTTCAACATATCAAGCTCTTTGGTGAGTATGAGGCTATTTATACAGAGGATGTTATAGTAAATGAAATTCGGGATACCGTTGCAAAAAAAATCAATGAACATTACAACTTAACTGCTCAGAATGAGAGTAATACACCAAAAGGAAACCTGGATAATTGGAATGAACTATCGCTTTTGGCTAAGAATTCCAATAGATCCGCTGCAGAGCACCTCGGTACAAAACTTGCCTTAATCGGCTATGAAGCGGAGGTGCAGCGTTCAGACAGTGAGTTCCTGGAAAACGCTTCTCTGGAGGATTATATTAATAAAGATCAAATGGAGAATTTATTGAGAGTGGAACATTTACGGTGGAATGCCTTTCATTTTGTGAATGGATGGAGTAATTATTCAAAAGAGGAAATCAAGCAATTACAAAACGGACAACAAGAAAAATTAACTTATAGTCAGAGAAAGGATAAGATGAGAAGAAAGCATGCTTGTCTGGTAACTTGGGAAGAGCTTGTGTTTGTCTCTGATCTCTTTGGTTATGAGGGCAATTGTGGAATAGATCTGATTCAAAAATATCCGGAATACCAATACTATCAACTAGAAGATTTAAAACAAATCAATAACATCCCTAAGTTTCTTCACTATGCGGGGATCAAGGTAAAGCAATACGATAGGAGCAAAGCGAATGATGTATAAACCAAATCCATTTGATACAACGAAAATCGAACTATCCGAGGATATTAAGCAACTAACGGAACTCTTGGCACAAAACACTCATGAAGTCTGGGCTGCCAAGCGAATGAGCGAAGGATGGACTTACGGCTCAGTCAGAGATGATAGGAAGATGCAACATCCGGGATTGATTCCATACGATAATTTATCCGAGGTAGAGAAAGAATATGATAGGAATACCGCCATGGAGACACTAAAGGTTATTAAGGCGATGGGGTATCAGATAACAAAAGCAGAAGAATAGTTCACAAATCATGAATTCCCTGTATATGATGTATTAGTACTAATAAAGGGGATGGAGAGATGATTGAAGTAACAGCTCTCATTTATTTGTGTAGACAAAATGCTTCTATAGCAGTGAAGAGGGGTAAGAAACCAAAAGGATATATGATACTGACTATGGTATTCCTCCTAGGTTTTGAACTCCTTTTTGCAGTGATAGGAGTATTTCTTTCTATTGGTTTAGGGACTTACCTATTTGCATTATCCGGTGCATCCCTTGGTGCAATACTATCTACTTTTGTTACCATGGGGTTAGAGGATAGCGAAGGGATAAATGATAAATTAAAGGAAAAAACAAAAAAAGTCAATAATAATAACAAGAGCCATAAGGAAGAAAAAACCAGAACACAGAATAAAACTAAAGCTAAGAAAAATGAAAAAGCAGCGACTGCAACAAAAGAAAGGGATAGTAGTACTTTTACGGGTTCAGAGAATAGAACTACGACAGAAGACAGGGTAAATAACATTAGAAATAGTATGGATTCTAATTTGCTCAATCAATCGGAATATCATGCAGATGAAAGGATGGAACATTCAACAGAAAGCATGTTAGAAAGAGATTTTGATAGAAATCCGAATAGAAATCTAGATAGAAATCCAGATCGAGATCTCGAAAGAGCAAAATCCAAAGAAAAGCACCGAAATCTGAAAGAGGAACATGAGCAAACAGTGGTATTTGATGTGATTGAGCCGGAAGTCTCGAAGGAATGCAGAGTGTGGGTCTTTACTTGTTACGACTATAAAAGGGCTGAGGAAACGTTATATCAACAAGACGATTATTTTTATTCCAAAGAATATGCTATCAAAACAGTGAGAACGGTATTTACATTACCTTTAGAGCAAGAGATTGACTGTATTTTGCCACAGGAGTGGGATCCCCCGGCGATTAAGTCAAATGGAAATTCTTTTCAGATGAATTCGAGGGTTCTTTATAATCAAATTGGAAAGTTTCTTTATGGGAAGGGATACCAAAACGTTAATATTCAGCAGGCAATAAACCTCTCCATTACCATTCCGGTGCCTGGAATTGGAGTTTTACTAATCTTTGTTGATATGAGAAAATATGTACCTAATATCCGATAATTTGAGAGATAATGTTCCAAAAAATTGTTTTTTGTATATGATAAAGAATAAGATACTTTTTTGGAGCATTCTATGGAAGTTAGTAATAATGAAAGATACATTGATTTAAGAGAATTATTTTTTGAAATCATAAGAAAGTTTTGGATTATCCTTGTGGCAGGGATCTTATCTGCGTTGCTAGCCGGATTATACAGTAAGTATTTTATAACCCCAGTCTATCAATCGACAGCCAGTGTATATGTAATAAATAGACAGAACGAAGATAAAACTACCCTATCGGATCTCCAGACAGGAACTCAATTAACGAAAGATTTTAAAATTTTAATTAAGAGCCGGCTTATCACAGAGCAAATTATTGATAATCTTGGTCTCTCAATGTCAGAGTCGCAGTTATCGAATATGATTACAGTCAATACACCGACGGATACGCGAATTCTACAAATCACCGTTAGTCATCCGGATGCTTCCATGGCCAAAAAGCTAGCAGATGCATTAATTGACGTGTCCACAGAAAAAATCGTAAAAATTATGGAACTAGAGAGAATTAATGTTATCGAGTATGGTAATATGCCACTGGGACCCTCCAGTCCCAATGTATTTAAAAATGTCCTGATCGGCGGTATCTTCGGTGTATTTCTTTCTATGGCTGCCCTTACCTTTCTATTTCTATTCAATGATACCATCAAAACATCGGATGATGTGGAGAAGTATCTTGGACTTAATGTTCTTGGTGTTATCCCTTTGATGGGGAATGCCACGAATAAGAAGTTATTAAGTAAGAATAGAAAAAAGAAAGCAAAGCAGCTGATTAGGAGGAAATAATATATGGCTAAGGTAAATTTTGAGAAGCTTCAACAATTGGACGCAAGAAGCAACGAAGCTTATAAATCCTTACGAACAAATATCCAGTTCTGTGGAGATGATGTCCATATAATTGGATTTACCAGCTGCTTGCCCAATGAAGGAAAATCCAGTGTTTCCTTTCAGTTGGCAGCTTCTTTTGGCGAGAGCGGAAAAAAGGTAGTATTTATAGATGCTGATTTACGAAAATCCGTTATCATGGGCCGGTATAAACCGGATCATGCGGTGAAGGGACTGGCTCATTATTTGTCAGGGCAAATTACTGCAGATGATATCATATATACCACAAATATACCGAATGTAGATGTAATATTTCCAGGACCGGTACCACCAAATCCCGTCGAGCTGCTGGGTAATGATTATTTTGCTAAGTTGATTGCACAGCTTCGGAAAACCTATGATTATGTTATCATAGATTCACCTCCACTTGGTAGTGTCATAGATAGTGCGATTGTTGGAGCACAATGTGATGGTATCATTTTAATTATTGAAGTAAATGCCATTAGTACTAAAATAGCACAGAAGGTAAAGAGTCAGTTGGAGCGGGGGAACTTACGAATTCTTGGAGTAGTAATGAATAAGCATGATTCGAAGTTAAAAGGATATTACGGTAAAGGATATTACGGTAAGTATTAGTTTGGTCAAAATAAAACTTTATAACGATATGGTAGTGTAAAAAAATCAGGCTATAGCATGAATTACAATTTGCTATAGCCTGATTTTAATTATTGATCAAATTGTGATATCTTTATGCGCGCCTTCTCCACCAGAAGAATAGTCTGTGAATTGCACCTGCTATGGAACCAAGAATGATTGCGATTAAGATACTAAGCAGCGCATAGTTTCTTGTAAAGCTTAAGCAGGTAAAACTATCGATCAGAGCAGCCATGGTTGTAATTCCTCTGAAAAAATATAAGCCGGTAATATTAATGATAAATATAACTAAATCAAATATAAGGGAAGTAAAAATATTACTACTTGCTCTGGTGCCTCCGATTAAACGGAATAACCGGTCAGCTATTATTCCCGGTACTAAAAGAATTAAAAAAAATCTTATAAAATCCATATTGAATCTCCTTTCTTAAGGTGTAGGTTTTTATATAAACCTCTATTACATCATATGAATTCCAATTATTTCCGTTCCTATTTAGTCGAAAAATAATCTTTGTACAACCAATAATAGGTCATTTTAAAGTATTTCATGAGATAAGACACAGATTATTGGTATTTGGAATATGATAATGTTAGAAATAGTAATAATATGGAAAATGAGAATGTAACTTTTTGCAATTAATATATCTTAAATTATCATTTGTTATTTAGATGCAATCTGTAATTGAAGGAGGCGATGACATTGAATCTAAGTAAGTACCGTAAAGCAATCGTATTTATAATGGACTTTATAATAACTGCAGTGGTATGCACACTTCTATTTATACTTTTACCGGATAGCAATGGAACGGATAGCATCAAATTCCACTTGTTACTGCCGCATTTAATTTTACTGATTGTTTGTGGTACTGCGGCTCAGTCTGTATTTAAAACCTATAACAGTTTGTGGAGATACGCGCAAAGTAAGGAATATCTTGCACTACTTTGTGGTGGATTTCTTGGATATAGTACATTTTTAATTTTGGATCATTGTATTTTTAAAGCTGACTTATCTGTTCTATTTACTATGGCAGCTTATTCGGTTTCGTTACTTGGAATGCTTTTAATGAGATTATTCTATCGACAATATCGAAAATTTCACAGAAAGGAGAAAGGAAGAACACCCCTGGTAATTATCGGTGCTGGGGAGGCGGGGGTGAAACTACATGAAGAAGTATGCAACAATCCAAATAGTATTTATTCTACGGTTTTCTTTGTAGATGACAGTATAGAAAAGATAGGTAAGTTTATTCACGGCATTCCTGTGAAAGGACCAATTCATGATTTAGAGAAGATATTCACGGGAAAAGAGGTTGGGGAGATTGTCATAGCCATGCCCTCAGCCAGTCCTGAGAAACGAAAAGAGATTCTTGAAATATGTTCCATTTTACAGTGTCATGTCAGAGTTTTACCGGATACTCTGACTCTTTTGGATACTCTGGAAGGAAATAATCTTTGGAATAGTGTCAGAGAAGTTAATATAGAGGAACTATTAGGTCGGGAACCAATTACTCTGGATGATTGTGAAGTGAAAAAATTGATCTACAATAGAGTTGTTATGGTTACCGGTGGGGGAGGATCCATAGGATCTGAACTCTGCAGGCAGATTGCTAAGGTATACCCAAAGCGTATTGTAATACTTGATATTTATGAAAATAATGCATATGAAATACAACAGGAATTAATCAAAGAATACGGAGAGCAACTGGATCTTAAGGTGGAGATTGCATCCATACGGGATAAGAAAAAGATGAATCAGCTGTTCAAGTATTACAGACCGGATATTGTATTTCATGCTGCTGCCCATAAACATGTACCGCTGATGGAAGAGTGCCCCGGGGAAGCCATTAAGAATAATATCTTTGGCACCTGGAATGTGGTGAAAGCAGCAGAGCGGTATGGAGTAAAGAAATTCGTTCTGATTTCTACTGATAAAGCAGTAAATCCAACCAACATTATGGGAGCCAGCAAACGCTTTTGTGAAATGATCTTACAAAGCAGAAAGAATAGCAGTAATACAACCTTTGTTGCAGTACGATTTGGTAATGTCCTGGGGTCCAATGGTTCCGTTATTCCTTTATTTCAAAAGCAAATTAAGCAGGGAGGACCGGTGACCATAACGGATAACCGGATTGTCCGTTTCTTTATGACCATTCCGGAAGCCGCTCAATTAGTTTTGCAGGCTGGTGCCATGGCAAACAGAGCGGAAGTTTTTGTCCTTGATATGGGGCAGCCGGTCAAGATACTGGATTTGGCTAAGAACTTGATTCGATTGTCTGGAAAGGAACCCTATAAGGATATTGATATCATTGAGACCGGACTTCGTCCCGGGGAAAAGCTTTACGAAGAGTTGCTGATGAAGAGCGAGGAACTCATTGCTACAGCAAATCATAAGATATATATTGAGCGTCAGAAAGAGATATCCAAACAGGAAATATACCTTAAGTTAAGATTACTAAAGGACGCTCTTAAGACAGAATCAGCGGATGTGATGAAAAATACAATGAAACAGGTAGTCCCGACTTACCTGGACCCGGATGAAGTAAATAGAAGAGCCGAGGACTGGGAGTATGAGGAAGCAATATCTCGGGAGGATAAAGTATATAGAATGAGTGTCAGTTAACAGCATTAGGATTGTTTTGAGGTGTCATTATGAATAAAAAAATATTTCTTTCTTCTCCTCATATGAGCGAAGAAGGTTATGAAATGGAATATATACAGGAAGCTTTTCGAACAAATTGGATTGCACCTCTTGGTACAAATGTCAATGAATTTGAGAAGGAATTAGCAGCTATGGTGGGGGCTACTTCAGCTGCCGCTCTAAATAACGGAACAGCAGCAATTCATATGGCTTTGAAAGCTGCCGGGGCGGGAGAAGGCGATATTGTATTCTGTCAGACCTTTACCTTTTCAGCCAGTGCAAATCCGATTAAATATTTGCATGCCATTCCAGTCTTTATCGATAGTGATTATGAAACCTGGAATATGAGTAGTACTGCCCTACAAAAAGCATTTGATCAGTATAAAGCTTTAGGGAAAATGCCAAAAGCAGTTATTGTAGTTCATCTCTATGGTCTTTCCGCAGATATGGATAAAATCATGGAGTTATGTAAGCAGAATGGAGTTACGGTTATTGAAGATGCAGCAGAAAGCTTGGGTACTTTATACAAAGGAAAACACACAGGAACCTTTGGTGATTACGGCGTTTATTCTTTTAATGGGAATAAGATAATAACTACCTCCGGAGGAGGAATGCTGGTGGCAAAGGACCCGGAGAGGATTGATAAAGTTAAGTTTTGGTCGACGCAAGCGAGGGATCAAGCCAGACATTACCAACATAGCGAACTGGGATATAATTACCGGCTTAGTAATGTATTGGCGGGGATTGGTAGAGGACAGTTAAAAGTTCTTTCAAAAAGAATTGAAAAAAAGAAGGAAATTTTCACATTTTACCAAACAGCATTTTCTGACCTTCCACAGATCACTATGATGCCGGTGAATGCATGGAACGAGCCGAATTACTGGTTAAGCTGCATTACGTTACAGGGGAATGTAAAGCCAATCGATCTTTTACTGGCGCTAGAAAAAGAAGAGATAGAAGCAAGACCGCTATGGAAGCCAATGCATCTACAGCCCTACTATAAGGACTGTGATTTTGTCGGAGAAGGGGTGGCAGAGGATCTGTATCATAAGGGACTATGTCTGCCTAGTGATACGAAGATGACCAAAGATGATTTGAGGCGCGTAGCTCAAATTGTGATTGATGTTTGTAAAGGAAAATAATTCAGCTTAAATAGATAGGAAGGAGGTAACCTCAATGATAATAACTGGGGGGAAGATCGTGCTTCGAGCAATAGAACCAGCAGATGCTAAACTACTGCAAAACATGATCAATAATGAGACGATCGAATATATGCTGGGAGGTTGGTCCTTTCCTGTTTCCTCTTATGGGCAGACAGAATGGATGAGATCCTTGCGACAGGATGACCACACCCTCCGCTGTATGATTGAAGAGATAGAAAGAAATATCACAGTCGGTACCGTAATTTTATCCGATATTGATTATAAAAACGGAACAGCCCAGCTTCATATCAAGCTCTCACCGGAGTATCAAGGAAAAGGTTACGGAACCGATACGATTCGTACCATAACGGCCTATGCCATGGATGAACTACGGCTTCAGTGTATCTATGCCATGATCAATGAGTTTAACACTCCTTCCATCCGATTATTTGAAAAATGTGATTTTCAGAGAGAAGGTGTACTAAAAAGAAGAGTATATAAAAAGGGAACTTATCATGATGTCTTTATCTATTCTATATTAAGAGAGGATATCTATGGAAATCGGCAGTGAGTTTTATTTTCAAGAAAAAAGAGAAGAGCAAACAGGGAAAATCAATTGGAAAGACTGGGAAAGAAACCTTGGGTTTACACAGATGACTTCATCGGGCAGAGGTGCCCTATCTCTATTGTTACAGGAGGTAAGCCCGAGAGATAAAACAGTATGTTTACCAGCCTATCTCTGTGATTCGATCCTGCTGCCCTTTATACACAATGGATATGAATGTTATTTTTATGATATAGAGAAGGATTTGTCACCAGACCTTGATTCTGTAAGAAAACTGATGAACGAAAGAAAGATTGGTATCTTCTATCATATGGGTTATTTTGGTTTTCATACGAACCGGAAGTTAGAGTCAATCTTAGAAGAGTTGCATCACAAAGATACTATCGTTGTGGAAGATATCACCCATACGCTATTCTCCGATGATTTTCATAGGAAGAATAATGATTATGTGATTGCCAGTATTCGAAAATGGATGGCCTTACCAACCGGAGGGCTTTTAGCTTCCCAATTAAAAAGAGAAGATAAGCACCTTTCCCCCGATACTGCCTTGGCAGAACTTAGGAAGGAGGCGTTCCAGTTCAAAACAGAATTTATGCATAGGGTGAAAGAAAATCCATCCGATCATATGCCCCTTAAGGACCTTTACCTTTCCCTTTTCCAGCTGGGGGAGGAGCAGCTCGAGAAGGATGATACCGTACATGGGATGGATCCCTTCTCAAACTCTTTACTGCAAGAAGAGAATCTTTCCTTTTTAATAAAACGAAGAAGAAATAACTTTAAGTTTCTATCGGAGAAGCTAGGGATTAGTCATATCCTTCAACCGGTGTTTACAAAAGCTTCCTATCAAATCTGCCCTATGTTTTTTCCGATTTATTGTAAGAATTTTAGAAATGAATTACGAACATATCTCAGTAGAAACGAAATTTACTGTCCCATCCACTGGCCGATACCAAAAGAAATCGATCTTGGTGGATTTTCAAAGACGCAGGAAATCTACCAGTCCATTTTATCCATACCTTGTGATCAGCGATATGAAGATTTAGCAATGGAGCGAGTGATCGAGGTATTAAAGGATTTTATAAACTCCCATACATAAAGAGGAAAGGGATGTGGGAGATGTGTTAAATGAGTTTACCTTAAATAATACGAAGGAATGGGATGAGACAGTACGGAGTTTTGCTAAATATGATATCTATTATTTATCAGATTATGTTAAGGCTTTCACCCTTCATGGAGATGGAGAGCCAAGGCTGATTTATTATCATAATAACAACATAAGAGCAATGAATGTAATAATGGTTCGGGATATTGCAAAAGATGAGCATTTTCATAATATGCTTCAACCAGATACTTATTATGATTGTGTTACCCCCTACGGTTACGGAGGTTTCTTAATAGAAGGGGATATTCAAGAAGAAGCGATACAGCAGCTAAATTACCGTTACAATGAATATTGTGTGGGGCACGGAATTATAAGTGAATTTGTCCGTTTTCATCCCATTCGAAGGAATGGTGAAATTCTAAATAAAATGTATGAAATAAAAAGTCTTGGGAAAACGGTTGCTATGAAATTACATACGAAAGACCAGATTTTTGAAGACTTTACCTGTAAAAATAGAAATATGGTCAGAAAAGCACAAAAGGCAGGGGTTAAGATCTACTGGGGACGCAGTGATACCCTGATGAAGGCATTTATACCTTTGTATCATGCAACGATGGATCGGGATAAAGCAAAACCCTATTACTATTTTAAAGAGAGTTTTTATGACAGTTTATTAAATGACTTAAAAGATAACATGATTTTTTTCTATGGAGTTTATCAGGATAAAATTATTGCAATGTCGATTGTATTATTAGCAAACCGGCAGATGCATTATCATTTGTCCGCCTTAGATGCAGAATACAAGACGTTCGCTCCGACGAATTTACTTCTATATGAAGCCGCCTGCTTTGGATGTGAACAGGGATATCAGAGCTTTCATCTAGGGGGTGGAGTCGGTAGCAAAGAAGACAGTCTATATCAATTTAAAAAGAGCTTTAACAAAGGCTTAGATTACGATTTTATGATCGGTAAAAAAATATTTGATCATAAACGATATGACCAGTTAATTTTACTGCGAAACAATGAATTACAAGAAAATTCTGGGTTTTTCCCGGGTTATCGCGCATAAAAAGGAGGACACCGATGAATGTTTTGGTGATTGCACCCCATGCCGATGATGAAATTCTAGGTGTTGGTGCTTCTATGGTAAAGTGGATTGCAGAGGGGCATAGGGTGGTTGTCTGCATCGTAACCAGAGGATATGAACCAATCTTTAAAAAGGAGTTAATCGACCAGGTTCTATCAGAAGCAAAAAGTTGTCATGAGTTTTTAAACATCTCAGAAACTATCTTGCTTAATTTTCCTGCTGCTGCACTAGAGATGTCCAGTCGGAGCAGCCTAAACGAGAAACTGGGAGATGTGGTCCAGAAGGTTAAGCCGGAAATAGTCTTTATCCCTCATCCCGGTGATATGCAAAAGGACCATCAAATGATTGCAGAATCAGCCATGGTAGCACTTCGCCCAAAGTATCAACACAAAGTGGCTGCCATATATACCTACGAAACATTATCGGAAACAGAATGGAATATACCTAACGTATCCAATACCTTTATCCCTAATGTATATAATGATGTCAGTGATTATATCGATATCAAGATAAAGGCCATGAACTATTATGCTTCTCAATTGTCGGATTTTCCAAGTCCCAGATCCTTGCAGGCAATCGAGGCTTTGGCAAAATACCGTGGTTCGACGGTGCAGGTGAAAGCAGCAGAAGCTTTCGCACTTGTTAGACAGATCATGAGGTAAACCTATGTATCAAAAATATATCAAACGGTTATTCGATTTCATTTGCTCTTTCTTAGGAATCATTCTAGGTCTGCCAGTCATTCTTATTTTGGCCCTAGCCGTCCGTTGCACACTGGGCAAACCTGTGTTATTTCGTCAACGGAGAATTACAAGAAACAATAGGATATTTACTATGTATAAATTTCGGACTATGACAGATGCAACTGACCGGAAAGGAAGACTTCTTCCGAATGAAGCAAGATTAACTAAGTTAGGTAGTTTTCTACGATCCACTTCGCTGGATGAGTTGCCGGAGCTATATAATATATTGCGGGGGGATATCTCTTTCATCGGGCCAAGACCGCTCATCAAAGAGTATCTGATTCTTTATACGGATCATGAGCTTAAGCGGCATAAAGTTAGGGGAGGGTTAATTCCTCCGGAACTATTATATGATGATATCACACCTTCCTGGGAGCAACAGTTTGATTATGAGATAAAGTATGCGAACCATGTGACTTTTCGAATGGACTGCAAGATAATATTCAAACTATTGCAGGGCTTGGTGAAAAGAAAATCCTCAAATTACGGAGCTTACAACAGAAACTCCTTCTATGAGGAACGGGCGGATCGGATGAGAAACTATAGTTTAATAAAATCAAACGATGAACTTGAAGTAGAACAGAAAAGGCATAAAGAAGTAGTTCAGGAAACATATAAACGAGAGGATTTAAAACTTGAACCGGATAAGCAGGATGATCAAGTGCTATCGAAACAGAAGGAGCAAAGAGAGGAAGGAGAGTAAAGCCAATATGATTTTAGCTATTCATCAACCGGACTACATTCCGTATCCCGGTTATTTTTATAAGATCGCTCATAGTGACTGCTTTGTTTTTCTGGATGATGCTCAGTTTTCCAACGAAGGCTTCAGTCATTGGAATAGAATAAAATCTCCAGGAGGAGAGCTGCGACTTAAAATTCCGGTCAAACAGACCCTCGGAGATAAGATCAATGAGGTCCTCACAAAGGATACTTTAGGCTGGAAGGAGAAGCATATCAGTTTGCTCCGGCAAAATTACTCGAAAGCAAGATTCTTCGATGAGATCCTAACGGATTATAAGCAGCTGCTTCATCCGGAGTATCAAACCATTGCGGATTTAAATATAGCGATCATCATGAAAATCAGCGAGAAATTAGGGATTGCAACCAGGTTTGAGCGATCCTCCACCCTAGAGCTTAAGGCAAAGAAAGAAGAACGGGTAATCGATCTCTGTACCCAATTTGGAGCACAAGTATATTTATCTGGAAATGGTGCTAAGGTGTATCAGAAGGAAGAGCATTTTACCAGCCGAGGAGTAGCACTACAATACTCCAAGTATCAGCCAATTACTTATGAGCAATTATGGGGAGAATTTATTCCGAACCTTTCGATACTGGATTATCTGTTTCACTATGGATATGATTGGGATTCTATTGAAGAGAAGGTAGAACAAGCTTGGAAATGTTAAAGAAGGAAATAGGTAGCTTTCTGGAGCTTTCATTTTCTTCCGGAAATGAATATTACACAGGGGCTGGTATTGCAAGGTTAAATACCGGCAGAGCAGGAATTTATCATAGCGCTAAGGTTCTAGGCTGTAATACGGTGTATCTGCCTTTGTACCAGTGCGATACTGTAAGGAATTTTCTTCTGCGTAAGGGAATGAAGATAAAATATTATTCCATTGACTGGGAGTTTAATCCCGAAGATCTAAAGCCCAAAGAGGATGAGGCTGTAGTTTTAGTAAACTATTATGGAATTATGAGCAGTGAACGTATGGGGTCTCTTGCAAGCCGCTATCAGAAGGCCATCCTTGATAACTCCCAGGCTTTCTTTGCTACGCCAATCCCAGGAGCGATGAATGTTTATTCCGCCAGAAAATTTATCGGTACGCCTGATGGAGCTTATGTAATAGGCGAAAATGCAGAATGTTTTGTGGAGGAATATGAGCAGGACTACTCCTCGGATACCAGTTTATTTTTGTTGCTTCGGATTGAATATGGCTGTGAGGGAAAAGCCTACGAGGCTAGAAGGTTAAATGAAGACCGAATTGATCAGTCCGATATCAGACGGATGTCAAAGTTAACCCATACCATCTTAGATGGAACGAATTATGAGGTAGTGAAAGGCAAGAGAAGAGATAATTTTGCAATCGCCCATGGTCTCTTTACCGGGTGTAATCGGATCAATCCAATGAAATATTATAGGGAGGACTGTGTTCCCATGGTCTACCCCCTGGTCATAGAGGAGGAAGGAATTTTAGAGAGCCTGATACAGCATAAGATATTTCAGGGTCACTGGTGGAATTATCTTAAGAAGGAAACTGCACCTGCTTCCATGGAGAACTGGTTGTCCAGTTACCTCATTCCCATTACGATTGATCAGAGATACGGGGAACAAGAAATAATTGCGATGAATACACTAATCAATGAGGAACAACATAATGCAGGTATGATATGAAGGTATTGTTAATTACGATGGCTTGGCCAAACTATGGTGAATATAATCTTTATTCCGACCTGATGGAGGAATTTAATAAGCAAGGACATAAGGTAACTGTTCTGGGGATTAACGATCGGAACCAGAGGGGTAAAACCTACCGGTCGATAGAGAATGGAGTAAGAGTAATTCGGGTAAAAACCGGCAGCATACAGAAAACGAATAAATACAAGAAGGTAATATTCTCTTTTCTTGCCGGTTTGCAAATGCTTATAGCAGCATTTCGCTACCTTAGGAATGAACGCTTTGATCTGATCCTTTTCTCAACTCCTCCAATCACCTTAACCCCTGCTGTGGTATTTTTAAAGCATTGGTATCATGGAAAGTTGTATCTGTTATTAAAAGATATCTGGCCTCAGGATACGGTTGATCTTGGTGGAATGCGAAAAGGAGGTATCGTCTGGGGAATATTTCGAATGCTCGAGAAAATGACTTACAATGCTTCGGATTACATCGGTTGCATGTCACCGGCCAATGTATCATACCTTCAATCCCATAACAGATTTCACAAAAATAAAATAATAGAAGTATGCCCAAACAGTATGAAAAAGCGAGCTTTCTTTGATGTGGAGCGGGATGAGATAAGAGAGAAGTACCATCTCCCCAAGGATAAGGTGATCTTTTTGTATGGTGGAAATCTGGGAAAATCCCAGGGACTAAAATTTCTTATGGAGATCGTAGAGCATTATCGCAATCATCCGAAAATCTTTTTTCTTATTACTGGTTCCGGCACAGAATACGGGTATCTCGAGAGAGGTTTCAAGAAGCTTCGGGCAAGCAATGTGAAGTTAATGCCGTCGCTTTCACCCAAAGAATATGAAATATTAACCCGTGCCTGTGATGTTGGTCTCATCTTCTTGCATCAAAATAGTACCGTTCCAAATTTTCCGTCCCGGCTATTATCCTATCTGACCGCAAAACTTCCGGTGATCGCAGCTGTTGATACGGCAACGGATATTGGCACGATTGTGGAGTCTGCAGGCTGCGGTTTTCAGGCCTTTCATGGTAATCTGCAAAGCTTTGAAAGAGCTGTCAAGCGAATCATGAGTTC
Source organism: Herbinix sp. (assembly GCA_029238935.1). GTDB lineage: Bacteria > Bacillota > Clostridia > Lachnospirales > Lachnospiraceae > Mobilitalea. The sequence continues at coordinate 124,755 of JAQZBN010000003.1, read as the reverse complement.
AAAAGAGCTTCGATCCGAAATGGGGGAACGAGGATATCAGCTGTTTCTTACAGAGTATACTGCGGAAAAAAGCTATGAAATTATCATGAAGCATTTTAATAGAACGAGCAGTGTCAGATAAATCTCTTGAAGAGTATTCATAGGACGTGGTTTCAGAAATAGATATGTTAAACATGTCTAAGAAGGAAAGGATAACATAAAAGGGAATTGATAAGCCAAAGAAGTATTATGGGGGGAATAAAGTATGAGAAAAATAAAGAGTAAAATAATGAGTATCCTAAGGACCTATTTACACATCGTGATTTATTTTATCTGTTACGGGGATCTTCCCACCTCTTATTATATTAAGAGAGGAATGAAGGTTGGAAAGAATTTTCATAGGCAGACTGCAACCAAATTTGATCCGGCTCATTGCTTTCTAATTGAGATCGGAGATAACGTTACCATAGCAAATCATGTTCAGATCCTGGCCCATGATCAAGCCCTAAGAAATCACTTAGGAGTAGGAAAATTGGGAAAAGTAGTGATTGGGAATAATGTATTTATTGGAGCAAAAACAATCATTCTTCCCAATGTAGTGATTGGGGATAATGTCATCATCGGAGCAGGAAGCGTCGTAACGAAGGATATTCCGGAGAATACAGTTGCGGTTGGTATCCCTGCAAAGGTGGTAAGTTCAATGGATTGTTATCTGGAAGGTTGCAAAAAAGAACTGATCACCCATAAAATGTTCGGACGTACCTATAGTAATGCAGCTACTTTATCACAGCATAAAAAAGAAATCCTTAAGGAGGCCTGTAAAAAGGACTATGTCTATGTGGAGTTGGATCCGGTGATTGAATACAATCCTGTAGGAAAGAAGAGGTGGGAGGAATGAGAGAAAGGGTAAAAGAGTTTCTTAAAAAGAATAAAAAAGCATCATCTCTGATTGCTGGTTTCTACACTCTTTTAGGGAATAATCGAATCCGTGGGAGAAGGGGAAATAAACTGATGATTGAAAATGCCTATATGAAAAGCTGTAAGATAAGCATCCATGGTAAGAATAATCTTATTATCATAAAGGATTACGGTAGACTGGTTCATTGCAGCATAACGATCCATGGGGATAATAATAGGATTATCCTAGGGGAAGGTGTATCTGCTTATCTATGTGAATTTTATCTGGAGGATAAAGGCAATCAGATCATCGTTGGGAAAGATACGCATATCAACGGTAAAACTCATATCGCTTGTATTGAAGGGTGTAAGATTAAGATTGGGGAACGATGTCTCTTCTCCAGTGAGGTGGTCTTACGAACCGGGGACAGTCATTCGATCATAAATCTTGACGGTACCCGCATCAATGAATCTCGAAACATTATTCTTGGTGATCATATATGGATTGGACATAGGGTCACCCTGACAAAGGGTGTTGTCCTTGGAACGAATTCCATTGTTGCAACCGGAGCGATTGTAACAAAGCCCTTTCACAAAACCAATGTTATTCTGGGGGGAATCCCAGCTAAGATAATTAAGAAGGATATTAACTGGGATGAACAGAGAATATAAAGCAGAATACAATAATAGTAATCTTAACGATAGTTCATGGTGACAAACGTGGAAACTCAGTTTCAGGAAAGAAACTTTATCTATATAGCAAAGGGAGTAGCACTGATTAGTATCGTCGCTGCCCATGTAGCGTTGATTAATGACACATATAACAACATTGAATTCACAATAAGCTACCTGCTTCATAGCATTGGAGCTGTGGGGGTAGGAGTATTTTTCTTACTATCCGGTTATTTATATTATTCAACAAAAAAAACATTTCTGAAATTTATAAAGGGAAAAGTAACTTCACTCTTGATCCCTTGGATTTTTTGCGGAACTCTACTTTTTTTCTATGTGGCTTTGCGAAAAGGAGGACTCACCTTATCTCAGTGGTTTACAACTCTTACGGTTTACAGTCATCTCTATTATCTGTCCATTTTAACCATATTCTATTTGGTCTTCTGGAAGTTAAGAAAGCATACAAGTCTACTCCTTGTTCTTATGTTTTTATCTGTACTTAGTATTTATTACACCGGATTAGATCAAATCTCACTTTATCCTTATATCAACCCCTTTAACTGGGCAGTGTACTTTATTCTGGGATTTTTGATCCGGCAAAAAAATAGTTTACACTATATCGTATCCTATTGTAGAGAACGACTTTTTCTTTTTACCTATCTTTATGGGGCAATCTTTTTATATTATCTAAACCACGGTATCTATATCACTTATTGGAAATATGCCGCATTTCCGGTTGAAATCCTGGCTATGGCAGTTGTATTTGGGACAGCATCTGCCATAGTAGAAAGCCCTCATCGGGAAATGTTCGTATATCTTGGGCAAGTCTCTTTCCCGGTATATCTGTTGCATACTCCCTTTGCTGGAATCATAACGAATATCTGCAATCGTTATGATCTTTGGTTAATCACCTTATTTCGCCCGGTTCTGGTAATTATTTCCACAATTGCAGTAATTAACTTGATAAGACATAATTCCAAACGTTTCAAATTGAATAAGATAATAGATATACTAATTGGATTGCGTAATTAATGGAGATAAGCGTGAAAGTTGCAATTATTAATTCGGATATTGGATATGGCAGTACAGGAAGAATTGTCTATGATTTATATGAGGCTGTAATGGCAGATGGAGAGGATGCTTTGTTAGCATACGGGAGGGAAAATACCATCCGAAATTTAGCGATCCGATCCGTAAGAATTGGAGATAACTTTGCTCATGTATATCTTCACGGGCTTTTAACAAGACTCTTTGATTTGCAAGGTTTTGGCTCTTATTATGCAACTAAAAAATTCCTTCGCAAGCTAAGAGAATATGATCCTGATTTGATTCATCTTCATAACATTCATGGAAGCTATCTTAATTGTAAATTACTATTCGACTACATAAGAGAAACAAAAAAACCAGTCATCTGGACGCTGCACGATTGTTGGCCGTTTACAGGACATTGTGCTCATTATACGTATGCCCGGTGTCAGAAATGGAAGACCGGGTGCCATCATTGTATTCAGAAGAAGGTTTACCCGGCAAGCTTACTTTTGGATGGATCTCGTTTTAATTATGAGAGAAAGAAGCAGTTATTTACTGGAATTGCGAATTTGACTATCACTACAGTTTCAGAGTGGCTAAAGAATGAAGTAAAGCAGTCCTTCCTAATGGAGTATCCGGTGCAGGTAATCCCAAACAGTATTGATTTAGAGAAGTTTCGGCCAATAGAGAATAATTTTAAGAAGATTTATCATCTGGAGGATAAGAAAATTATATTAGGAGTATCCTCCGTTTGGCATAACCGAAAAGGATTGGGTCTTTTTCAGAAGCTAGCAGAAGAGCTGGATGATTCGTATCAGATTGTTCTTGTCGGTGTTGCAAAACGACAGAGAAAATATCTTTCCAAACGAATTCTTGTGCTGCCCCGTACCAATCATACTGAGAAGCTAGCGAAGATTTATACAGCAGCTGATATTTTTTTAAATGCATCCGTAGAAGAAACCTTTGGGTTAGTTACTCTGGAAGCATTGGCCTGTGGTACTCCGGTGGTCACGAATCGGTATAGTGCTAACCCGGAATTAATTGATGATTCTTGTGGAATTGTTGCCCCGGCGGTGAATAGTAAGAGTTATTACAAAGCAATCAAGCAACTGGAGGAGCGTAATATTCAGAAAGAGAACTGTATCCGAAAGGCACAGCAGTATGTCAAAAATGATCAGACGTATCTAAAATTATATCATGAGGTGATATTTTGAAAATTTTATGGTTAACGAATGTTCCTTCTCCTTACCGGGTGGATTTTTTTAATGAACTGGGCAAAAGCTGTGATCTTACAGTATTGTTTGAGAAAGCAACCTCTACGGAACGGGATGAAAGCTGGGAAGAGCATCATTTTATACATTTTCGGGGAGTCATACTAAAGGGTATTGATTTTGATGTTGATAAGGCAGTATCGGTTCAAATGATACGTTACCTCAATCAATACAAAACAGAAACCATTGTCGTGTCTGATCTGGCAACACCGACTGGGATTATGGCGATTGAATATATGAAATTATGTAAGATTCCTTATCTCTTAGAGGGTGACGGTGGGTTTGCCGGAAGCGGCAGTGGATGGAAGGAGAGCTTAAAAAAACAAATTATAAAAGGGGCAAAAGCGTACCTTTCCACTTCCCGTTCCCACGATGAATATTTTTTGACCTATGGTGCCAGTAAGGAAAGGCTTTATCGGTATCCCTTCACCTCGATTAAAGAGGAGGATATTCTTCCGGCTGTAGTGGATCAGGAGAAAAAGCAGCGATTAAAACAGAAACTGGGGATTGCCAGAGAAAAGGCCATTTTAACGGTCGGGCAGTTCATCCATCGTAAAGGCTTTGACCTTTTACTGAAAGCAGCGAAACGAATTGATCCGAATGCTGCTATCGTTATCATCGGAGGAGAACCGACAGAACGCTATTATGATCTGATAGATCGGTTGGATTTAGATAATGTATATTTTGTCGGGTATCAGTCCAAGGTGAAGCTTAAGGAGTATTTTTGTATGGCGGACGTTTTCGTATTACCGACCAGAGAAGACATCTGGGGGTTAGTGATTAACGAAGCTATGGCCTATGGTCTTCCTGTGGTAACAACCAATCGTTGTATTGCCGGTCTTGAATTGATTGAAGATGAGAAGAACGGTTATATTGTTCCGGTTGGTGATCGAAAGAAACTGGCAGAAACAATTAATCTACTGTTAAATCGAGACGAATTAAGGGAATCCATCGCCAATCACAATTTGAATAAAATCAGGGAATTCACAGTTGAACGAATGGCGGAAAGGCATCTGGAGATCTTTGAGGAGTTAAAGCGATGAAAGTCCTATATTTAGGCTATGCAGTTAGTAAAAAAGAAGCATCCGCACTATACGGCGCATCGGTTGCCGGTAATCTGATGCAGGTAAATCTCTTAAAAAACCTATCAAAATACCCGGATCTTATGTTTCACAGCATCACTATTTATCCGGTAGCTGCATATCCCCAAGGAAAGTTAGTAATCAAAAAGAAGTATCTAAAAATATTTCCAGGGTTTATCTCCTTAAAAATAGGCATGATTAATTTACCGATCATGAAACAGCTGATGGAAACGATCGTAACATACCAAGAAGCAAAGAGGATCATAGAAAAAGAGAAGATCAAGGTGATACTAACGTTTAACATGTTCCCTGAGATTGGTCTGCCTGCCCTATGGTTAAAAAAACGCTATGGCTGTGAAATCATCTCTGTCCTGGCAGATTTGCCGATTGATGACACGTTGGGGCGGAAAGGAATCTCCGCTTTTTTGCGTTGGATCATGGACCTATTAACCTGTTATGCCATTCCTCGCTGCGATAAAATCATAACCCTAAACTCCTATGCGGTAAAAAGGTTTGCACCTCATTGTCCTTATCTGGTCGTAGAGGGAGGAGTGGAGGAGGAAGATTTGCATTGTGAGGAAGAAGCAAATGAAGTTATGGATAAACAGGAAACAAAAGAAACCAAAATTCTTCTGTATTCCGGTGCTCTATCTGAATACAGCGGGATTATGAAGTTGATCGAAGCTATGAAAATGGTGGACCTTGACATATCGCTTCATATCTACGGCAGCGGTCAGTTAAAGGAAGAAGTGATACAGTGTGTGAAAGCATTGCCCAATGTATATTACGGCGGAAAGATTGAACCGGAAAGGTTAAGACAGTTACAAAGGTCGGCAGATCTTCTCATAAATCCTAGACCGGTAAATCATCCAATCGCAAGAGTTACGTTTCCTTCCAAGATATTTGAATATCTATTAAGTGGAACGCCTGTTCTGACTACAAAGTTAAATGGGTTTACAGAGGATTATCTTTCCCATATGTATGTTGTTCGAGAGAATGATCCTAAGTTACTGGCGGATAAAATCAATGAAGTGATGAGTTTGGCTACTGAGGAGCGGCGAAACAAAGGCTTGGAAGCCAAATCCTTTGTTTTAAAATATAAAACTTGGAAGAAGCAATGTGAAAAAATCTATACTTTTATAAAGGATGGGACATTATGAGGAAACTTTTTAATCAAACCATACAAAGCAGAGCAGATAACTTTGATACCTTAATATTTTATTTATGTATCATGGATACTCTGTTTTTGCCCTATGTTTGGTTTGTCTCAATTCCCTATTCCATGCCCCTTCTATATCTTTGGTTAATAAAAAGAGGAAAAAGTATTGGTATTTACAAAGAGTATAAACCATTTCTCTTACTGCTTGTTCTTATGGTTGTAAGTACAGCAGTCGGCTTTGTATCTGCACCGCAGCATTTATACCATAATATCGTTTATTTGATTCAATTTACATCGATGTTTTTGTACTATTTTGTGTTTCGGTATTATATTGATCAGTATGACTTTCATGTTAAAAATCTTTTGCTTGTCTTTTTACTATTTACCGTCGTTCTGGCCATCTTTTTTAATGTGGATAAGTCCATCTATCACAACATAAAACTCCTCTGGAATCAAAGATCCGGAATATCAATTAACAACACGATCTACGAGGGTTATGTAGGTTATCGGTATTCCTTTGTATGGATGGATGCGAACAATATCGCTTATATGATGAATGCCCTTGTACTTTACTTATGGTGCAATGAGAAAACAAGTTTATTCACCAAAGTTTTCTCGCTCATCTCCTTATTATTTATCCTGGTATCCTGTATGAGCAATGGTGGATTTTTATCCTTTGGAGTAAGTGCTGGTCTGTATCTGATCGCAGGAATTGGTAGCCTGCTTAAGGCAAATTTTCATATAAAACTGAGGGTAAAGCCAGAGAATTTCTTTTTTTTATTACTTGCTGTTATTGCTCTGTTCTATGTGGTACCTAAAATTCCGGATTACTTAGAGACAGGAGTTGCTCTGGAATCTATGGAACGAATCCGCAGTAATTCAGGAAGCTCCAGGATCTTAATCTGGCAGGAAGTAGTCAATCAGGTTAATTTTTTAAACTATATCTTTGTAGGTACCGGTGGAGTTACCTTAGTAGGTGGGAAGGAATTCTCTCCTCATAACGGTCACTTTTATTGGATCATCGGGTACGGCATGATCGCATATGTAATATTTATGTATATCTTCTTCCGAAAAAGAGTGGTCACACCGTTAAAACAATATCTTTGGATTGTACCAATCTTCATAGGCTTTACGGTTAATATTATGTTGGGTGAGATTAAGATGATGGGTCTTGTATTGCTATTGATAGCCTGCTCCTCCAGCAGCAGATATTTGCAGAAGCATGGAGAGGGGTTAGTAAATAGCCGGAATAGGAAATTAAGTTATGAAAGAGATCAAAGAGTTCGTAATTAGTGTAATTGTACCTGTTTATGGAGCAGAGGATTATCTGGAAGAGTGTATAAATTCCATTCTTCATCAATCCTATGAAGCATTGGAGCTTATCTTAGTAGACGATGGATCAAAGGATCACTGTCCTCAGATCTGCGATGAGTATGCCAAAAAAGATCATAGAGTAATGGTGATCCATCAAAATAACAGTGGGGTTTCCACAGCCAGAAATACTGGGCTAAAGATTGCCACCGGAAACTATATCGGATTTGTTGATGCGGATGATACCATTGATTGTATGATGTATGAGACGATGCTTAAGAAGATGAAAAAGGATAACAGCCAGATCTGTGTTTGCACCGAACAGGTCTATCAGGGAAAAGTGCTAGAGAATTGCAGTTTAAAGGGGGATTGTTTAGAGAGGGAGGAAGCCGTACGAGAACTCCTTGGTATGAATTTTCCTACTTCTATATGCTCCTGTCTGTATGAGCGAGATATACTCGGGGGAGTGTGTCTTAACACAAAGATTCATTACTGGGAAGACTATGAATTTCAATTACGGGCCTTGGACCGGGTTGACCGGATATCCCTCTGCAGTTTTCCCGGATATCATTATCGGCAAAGAGAGGGCAGTGCAAATCATCAGCCGATGAATGGAAAAATATTATCCGGAATGAAGGTACCTATGTTTGCAGAAGCAGTGATCCGACAGAACTATCCGAAGTATCTGCGCTATGCCAAGGAGCTATATGGTATATTTTTGATCAATCTGATTGGATACCTGGCGAAATCCCCCAAGGTAGAGAGATGTTTTTACCGTAGGATAACGAACTATTCCAGAAAGTATCTTCTCTATGCCATGAAATCGAAGAAGCTGACCTTCCGCCAGAAATTCTATGTGTTAATTTGCTTTTGGGACTCGAAGCTTTTTTGGAAAATGTATCAGACGGGGAAAAGAAAGAAGAAAGTGGGGGAATGAAATGAAGAAGATAGGGATCATTACCTTAAACGGATATTTTAATTATGGGAACCGTCTGCAAAACTATGCGTTGCAAGAAATCCTAGAAACATTAGGATGTGTAGCAGATACCATTTTGGTACCTCCGGATAAAATACATCTACCGGAAAATGGGAAATGTAGATTACCGAAGGAAAAAAAGATACACTGGTTTTTTAGAAAGATCCTATTCTCAATATGGAGCCGTAGTCATCGGAAAGAAATGATCCGGCTGATGGAGTATCGTAAAAAACGCTTTATTAAGTTTAGTATACAATTCTTACATGAAACGAATATCATAGAGGAAAAGCAATGTACAATGGAGGAACTAGAGCAGTGGTATGATTTCTTCATTACGGGTAGTGATCAAGTCTGGAACCCCTATTATATCCATCTATCCTCATATTATTTTTTGACCTTTGCTCCGAAGAGGAAGCGTATTGCCTACTCACCTAGTTTTGGAATCACGGTATTGCCGGACCAAGTAAAGATGAATTACAGAGAATGGATTCAAGGAATGGAGCATCTGTCAGTAAGGGAAGAAGCCGGTGCTGCAATCATATACGAATTAACAGGTCGGAAGGCGAAGGTTCTATTAGACCCTACAATGCTGCTAACAAGGAAGGATTGGAATGAACTAAAACAGGAATCAAAATGGAAACCTAAGAGGAACTATATCGCCACATATTTTTTGGAACAACCATCTCATAGCATTAGAAAGAGTATCGTAAAAATTGCAAAACAGTATGATCTAGAATTGGTTTCTTTGGGGGATATCAAAGATCGAAAAGGTTATTGTGCAGGACCTAGAGAGTTTATTGATTATATTGCCGATGCACATATCTTAATTACAGACTCCTTCCATGGAAGTGTATTCTCCATTCTATATGAGACACCATTTCTTGTCTGTGACCGTGGCGGAGATCATCCCTCGATGACTTCGAGGATTGATACCCTGCTTCAAACGTTTGAACTAACCAATTGCAGGTGGGATGGCACTAGCAGGAAGGAATTATTTGTGGATTTTTCCACCGTAGCGGAAGTTTTACAAAAAGAAAGGGAAAAAGCGATTACGTATCTAAAGGAAGCGCTAGAATTGGAAGAAGAATTGTATGAGTGAAAAAAATCCATCCGGAAGAATTGAATATGCTGCCCGTAATATTATCTTTGGATTGATCGGAAATGTGGTAACTCTGCTGTTGGGGTTTGTATCCAGAACGGTCTTCATCCATACACTGGGAATTACCTATCTGGGTGTTAACGGCTTATATACCAACGTGCTATCCGTATTATCCTTAGCTGAGCTTGGCATTGGTACTGCCATGAATTACAGTCTCTATAAGCCGGTTGCTTTACAGGATTTCCATAAAATAAAATTATTGATGCAATTGTATCGAAAGGCTTATCGGTATATCGCTGTTTTGGTCGCAGTCCTTGGTTTACTAATGGTACCTTTACTTTCCTTTATTATTAAAGATCCCGGAAAGCTTACTCAACATGAGTTAATTCAATATTATCTAATTTTTCTATTTAATACGGTAAGTACGTATTTTGTATCCTACAAATTTAGCTTAGTCAATGCAGAACAGAAAAATTACATACAGACCAATATTCAATGGATAACCTCTTTGGTTACATTGGTTGCACAGATTATTGTGTTGGTTGTATTTCATAATTTTCTGTTTTATTTATTAATTGCTGCCATCATTGGGCTGGTACAAAAAATAGGAATCAGCGGTTACCTAAATCATAGATATCCATATCTACATACAAAGGAGGAGGGAAGCCTTCCAGCGGAAGAGATGGCAGCCATTAAAAAGAACATGATTGCATTGTTCTTTCATAAGATTGGAGATATCAGCATTCACCAGACCGGTAATATTATGATCTCTACCTTTATTAATGTAACCGCAGTAGGCCTTCTCTCGAATTATAGTTTGATTACAACGTCTGTGATGGGTTTTATACAGATCGTATTTTTTTCTGTGGTCTCCGGCTTTGGTAATCTCATCGCAACCGAAACGATCGAGAGGCAGTATTTTTTGTTTCGGGTTTATCGCTTTCTGGCATTCTGGATTTATGGTCTTGCTATGATTTGTCTCTACTTTTTGCTAACTCCGTTTATCACTTTATGGATCGGTAAGGATATGATCATTCATTCTACTGTCATATTGTTCATCGCGCTGGATTATTATTGTAAGGGACATAGAATTGTTATTTATAATTTTAAGACGGCAGCAGGTATATTTGATGCGGATAAATACATAGCAATGATACAAGGAGCTGCTAATTTAATCGTATCTGTAATCCTGGTACATTTTCTGGGAATGGAAGGAGTATTCATTGGAGCATTTCTGGCGGGACTGATCGCCAATGGAACGAAACCTTTCATCGTATACCGCTTGATTTTTCATAAAAGGGCTGTAGCTTATTATGCAGATTCTTTGCGGTTTGCTACTGTATTAGGAATTCTGTTTTGTTTTTTATTATTTTTACGAAATAGTGTATTCACAAAGCTTTCCGTAATGCGTTTTATTCTTTTCTTTTTCATGATTTTTATCATCACCAACGGAATATTCTATGTAGCCTTTGGTAGAAGGGAAGAATTTCTCTATCTAAAGGAGATACTGTTGGCCAGAATGCCTTATCAAAGGGAGAGAAGGGAAGATGGAAAGGAACGAAGGATAAAAAAATGGTTGGATGGAAGGGTTCTATGGTTTCAAACCCTGTGGTTGAGATTGGTGAAGGAGGGTATTCTGAATATGAAGATTTATCACATAAGGAAGGTTCCTATCAAACATAAAGATATGAATAATGAAACAACGGATAGAATTGATGGTATGAAAAAATTAGAAGAAGAACAGCGGAAGAATGACATCACTCCTAAGGATATTGTCAATGAAGATGTAGCAGAGGAATTAACCGAGATTTATCATAAACTCCTTAATCATACCAGAGAAATGCTAAGTGCATATCCTAAGAGTAAAAAGCAGTATCATCTGAAGGAATACATCAGCAGTATGGTAACAAATCGAACGATCCCTTATGTTGACCGATTTTTCTGGCCGAATGGTCTTCTGGCAGTTGCTCTGGAACATTCCTTTCAGGTTAGTAAAAACCATCAGGATTTTTACTGTATGGTTGACTATTATAATCGATGGTTTGCCAGTGGAATGAAGCTGCGTCATCTGGATTATGGAATTAATGGATATTCATTGATTTTAATTCATCAGTTGACGAAAGACGATAAGTATAAGAAGATGATTGATCGAATGGTGCATTATTTATACAACCATCCGAAAGACGAATATGGCAGTCTTCCCTACCGTATCGCCAGAAACAAGGATATTTATATTGATAGTATAGGAATGATATGCCCTTTCTTATGTCGATATGGCAGTGTCTATCATGATCCCAATGCAACTCAGTTGGCGATCAAACAAATTACTAATTTTTTAAAATTTGGCTTTGACAGTAAAACCGGTTTGCCATATCATGGATATAACCGTAAGGAACGACTAAAATATGGAATCATCGGCTGGGGCAGAGCTCTGGGATGGCTATTGATTGGCCTTGCAGATAGCCTTCCTTATATTGCATCCAACCATCCAAAATACGAATATTTATGCGAGTCCTTTATTCGGATTGTGGAAACAACGATCAAATTTCAAAAAAGTTCCGGATATTATTCCTGGCAGTTAACTGCGATGGAGGGACATATTGATACGTCTGCTACTGCAATGATTTCTTATGCGATTAAACGAGGAGTATCCATAGGGATTCTGGATAAACTGTATCTATATCATGCAATGCTTGGTCTTGGAGCATTGGAGCGAAGTATTGTTAACGGAGAAGTGACTAATGCATCGCAGGAGTGTATGGGGTTTGGTATGTATCCTCAGAATTATGGAAAATATCCATGGGCACAGGGGCCTACAACCGCGCTTATTGCTCTTTCATTAGAAGAGATTTTAAAGAAGGATGAGGATGAAAAATCGTAGAAATATTCAAAAAATCATGCCCTACGGACTATTGTTTGTAAGCTTTGAAGAGAGGCTGGTTATTATAATCAAATCAAGATAACTTAAGGTAATAGAAGGGTTTATAAAAAAGAAACCCGGCATAAATTAAATTAATATCAAAAGAAGGAGAAGCAGTATGTCAAAGCTATTCACAGAGTTTCAGATTAAGAATTTACAAGTAAAAAATCGAATTGTTATGGCTCCTATGTGTATGTATAGCGCAGATCTCGAAGGCTACGCAAATGATTTTCATATGATTCATTATGCAACCAGAGCGGTAGGAGGCGTTGGGCTCATTATTCTGGAGGCAACAGGAGTTGAAAACCGTGGGCGTATCACGGATCATGACCTTGGTATCTGGAAAGAGGAACATATTGAGGGGCTTAAGAAGGTTGTGGAAGCATGCAAATCATATGGAGCAAAGGTGGGAATTCAGTTAGCTCATGCAGGAAGAAAATCAGAGGTTATTGCTGAACCTTCCATTGCTCCCAGTGCAATACCGTTTAGCGATAGCTACCGGGTTCCCATGGAAATGACAAAAGAGGATATTGCATCTGTCATAACCGCTTTTAAGGAAGCAGCGAGAAGAGCAGATCAGGCAGGCTTTGATGTAATAGAATTACACGGAGCCCACGGGTATCTCATCAGCGAATTCTTATCACCACTTACCAATCAACGTACCGATGAATATGGGGGAAGTCCGGAAAATAGAATACGCTTCCTGAAAGAGATCCTAAGAGAGGTAGGCCAGGTTTGGCCAAAGGAAAAACCTTTACTTGTGCGTGTGTCTGCAAAGGATTATGGGGATGGTGGAAATCATGAACTCATTATGGCTGAGATGCTGCAAAGTCTAAAAATAGAAGGAATCGATCTCGTCGATGTCAGCTCCGGTGGAGTTATTCCTACGCAAAATATGAAGATCTATCCGGGATATCAGGTGAAGTGTGCAGAAACAGTTCGCAGCTTCACAGCACTGCCTGTGATAGCAGGAGGTCTTATTACTTCGCCTTTGATGGCAGAGGAAATATTACAGAATGATCGGGCTGATTTCGTCTTCCTTGGAAGAGAGCTTTTGAGAAATCCCTATTGGCCTCTACAAGCAGCGAAAGAATTGCGAGAGGAAATTCCTTGGCCGGTTCAATACGTAAGAGGAAAGTAATCAATAAAGATACAAAAGTAAGAATGAAAAATACGATAAGTAGAGGAGGATTTTCAAATGAAACGCTTGATTTTAGTAACATCACCGCCAGCCTGCGGTAAAACTTATATCTCAAAACAGCTATCAAAAACTTTAAAGCATGTAGTGTATTTGGACAAAGATTCGTTGATTGGCTTGTCAAAACAGATATTTAGGGTGGCAGGTGAGCCTTACGACAGAAGTTCTGATTTCTTTGAAGCTAATATTCGGGATTATGAGTATGAGGTAATCGTTACCATGGCATTAGAGGCGCTGGACTATGATGATATTGTATTAATTAATGCTCCGTTTACAAGAGAAATCAGAGATATGAATTATATCAATGAATTAAAAAGCAAGTTAAAGGAAAAGAATGCAAGACTGGTAGTTATCTGGGTAGACACTTCAATTGAAGTATGCCGTCAAAGAATGATAACCAGAAATTCAGACCGTGATACTTGGAAGTTAGCTCATTGGGAAGAATATATTGCAGAGTGTAATTTCAACATCCCTACGACTTTGGATGATCCCAAGGTAATCGATGATCTGTTAATTTTTAAAAATTCCTCCGACGACGAATATCAAGAATCCATGGAGCGAATTGTAACAATACTAGAAACATAATTGAATTAATTGAATTTTAGAATAATAATTAAGATAGAATTTTAGAGATATTAGAAATATGACATCTGCAGGATAAAAATTAATTTTAGTTATCCTGCAGATATCTTTCTGCAATAGACAAAAATAACGAATGATTGGAACTTGTCATTGACTTCATTTTCAAAAATTCTTATAATAATTGTAAAATTATACATCTTAGGAGGAATACACCATGTTAAAAGTAATTTATACGGAACAAGCTCCGGCAGCCATTGGACCCTATTCCCAGGCTATCATTCAAGGAAATCTGTTATATACATCGGGGCAAGTACCGATTAATCCGGCAACAGGTGAAGTTGTTGAAGGAGACATTACTGTACAAGCAGAACAAGTAATGAAAAACATTGCGGCTATCTTAGAAGCAGCCGGTACTTCCTTTCAACAAGTAATCAAAACCACATGTTTCTTAAAAAGCATGGATGATTTTGCTGCTTTTAATTCCGTATATGCGAACTACTTCGTTAGCAAACCGGCTCGTTCCTGTGTTGCAGTTCAGAAACTTCCAAAGGATGTACTATGTGAAGTAGAAGTGATTGCAGTGGTTTCTGATGCACAATAGGTAGTTGTGAATTAATAAAGTGAAGAAGCGAGAATTACAAATCGTTTTGTAATGTTAGGAAGATCATCTGAACTATATGCTTGTAAGACTCTTCTATATTGCAAGCATATTACATAGAAGGGGAGATAAACTACAATGGAGGTTAAGAGACATAAAGGTTTGGCAATAGCATCGTTAGTACTTGGTATCATAGGTTTGTTGGCATGGTGCATTCCTTTATTTGGATTACCGATCACTATTGTTGGCTTGGTTCTAGGAATTCTGGGACTGAAATCAATTTATAAAGGAATGGCAATTGCGGGGATTGTATTAAGTAGTCTCGGTTTGCTATTTTCGTTAGTGAATTCTGCCATCGGTGCCTATCTTGGTGCTACCGGGCAGTTGTTTTAGAGAGATTTTTCACTCGACTCCTTCATGAGTCGAGTTTTTTGCTTCATTTATATATCCTGCATCCAAGTATTCATGATCAGGGATGCCATGAATTTATATATCATAAAATACTAAGATTATTGCATAATTAACATTGTAATTAAGTAATAATTTGTTATAATTAAGCAAATTAATTAATAAGTTAATAGGGTTATGATCAAATTAGGAAGGGTGATCAGATGGGCAAAAATATTACAATGAAAGACGTTGCCGAGCAGTTGGGAGTCAGTACAGTTACGGTTTCCAAAGCGTTATCAGGTAAAGAGGGTGTCAGTGAAGCAGTCCGAGATACAATCAAGCAAAAGGCTGAAGAAATGGGATACCGTTATAATATTATTGCAAAAAGTATGAAGGAAGGTATGAACTATAATATCGGAATTCTGGTTGCGGATCGTTTCATGCATGACAGAGCATTCTATACAAAGATATACCAAAGGCTCATGAAGGATCTTATGACAATGAATTATTTTGGAATCCTTGAGGTAATACCGGAAGAGATGGAAATGGGGGGAATATTACCACAGGTTCTTCAGAATAATAAAGTAGATGGTATCATTATACTGGGACAAATGGATAGGGATTTTATCGAGCGTATTGATCAAGCCGGGTTTCCGTTTGTTTTCCTGGATTTTACGGACGAGCATTTTCCGGTGGATTCCATTGTAAGTGACAGCTTTTATGGAGCTTTTGAGATTACAAACTATCTTATCTCAGAAGGACATACTAAAATTGGTTTTGTTGGAAATAGGGATGCAACTCGTAGTATTATGGACCGATATATCGGGTATTATAAAGCTTTATTGCAAAATAAAATTGCGGTAAATGAAGACTGGATTATTAGTGACCGAGACGAAAAGGGTAAATTCTGTGAACTTAAGCTTCCAAAGGATATGCCTACTGCATTTGTCTGCAACTGTGACGAAATTGCCTATTATCTCATTCTTGAATTAAAGAAAGCAGGATATCAAGTTCCGGAGGATGTATCCGTTGTAGGTTATGATAATTATGTATATGCAGCGCTTAGTAATCCTCCGATCACAACCGTAGAGGTTAATGTTGATGCAATGTCTGAGATGGCTGTTAATTCAATCATCAAGAAGATGAAACATCCAAAAGCAGATTTTGGTAGAAAAGTAGTAAGTGTAAGAATAGTAAAAGGAGCCTCCGTAACAAAGGCTACCAGATAATGGAACTTAGCTTTGCAAAATATAAACTTAATTAAAGTCATATTAAGTTAACGATAACTTTAAAAAAAAGGAGTTAACCATGAAGGAAATATTATTTTTAGAACCGGTATTTAAGTCAATGATATGGGGTGGCAATAAATTAGCAACGGATTTTGGATATACCATTCCATCCGATCATACAGGAGAATGTTGGGCCATCAGTGCACATAAAAATGGGGATTGTACGATTAAAAATGGTACCTATGAAGGGAAACATTTAAGCGATCTTTGGGAGAACCACAAAGAATTGTTTGGAAATGCACCAGGGGAAGTGTTCCCTCTATTAATTAAAATTATCGATGCAAAGAATGATCTTAGTATCCAAGTGCATCCGGATGATGCGTATGCGAAAGAACATGAGAACGGATCTCTTGGAAAGACGGAATGCTGGTACATCTTAGATTGTGAGGAGGACGGGAATATCGTCATCGGACACAATGCAAAAGATAAAGAGGAATTAAAAGCAATGATTGGGGATCGTCGTTGGACGGATTTAATCAAATTAAGACCCATTCAAAAGGGTGATTTCTTTCAGATCGAACCGGGAACAGTTCATGCAATCAAGGGTGGTACAGTAATCTTGGAGACGCAGCAAAGCAGCGATGTTACCTATCGTCTGTATGATTATGACAGATTGGATAATGGTAAACCAAGAGAACTTCATATTGAAAAAAGTATTGATGTAATCGGATGTCCTCATGTCGATGTTTTAGCAAGTGGAAAACTTGATAAAACAGGGGATTGTGAAGTACAAGAGTTAATACGCTGCGGCTTTTACACGGTTAAGAAGATAGACCTTCATGGGGAGCAGGAATTTATTCAAGACCAGTTGTTTTTAAATGTCAGCGTAATCGATGGTACCGGAGAAATTGATGGTATTTCAATCAAGAAGGGGGATCATTTTATTCTTCCTTCCGGTTATGGTACTTATCGATTAGAAGGAACTATGAATCTGATTGTTTCGCATTTATAAATAAGGGGATATTTGTTTTACTTTTTCTAAATAATCTTTTACGTTTTTGTAAATCATTACAATAAATGAGCGGGAAAGTCCTTCTTTGGTGTTGCACAAAGCGATAGTCCGATCGATGGCTTACAATATGGGTCTAAAGGCATTTATGTGCTGTTGGAGGAGAAAAAGAAGATCTTCTTTCGCAACTTAATTATTTATCATTGAGAGCTGGTAAAAGTAATGTATAACCATTTACTTTTATTAGCTCTTTTTTTGAAACTTTTTAATTTGAATATTCGTCTATTGAGTAGAAGGAATAGTACATCATAATTAACTGCTTAACTTCATTATAAAAATGATAAATAACAAAAAGCTCTAATAACTCAAATATAATCCTAAGAAAGGGATGTACGATGAAAAAACATAATATTGATAAGAAATCTGTGATAAAAAGTTTTGTTCTCTTTTGTGTTTTATCGATTAATATGGTTCCCATCAATATGGTGTCCAATATGGTGTCCAATATGGTGTCAGGCACCGTAGCTGGGGCTACAGTGATACAAGAAGCTGCATCGGAAGCATTTTATACGATTACTCCTGATTATTTGGAGGAAGGAACCAATGAGGAATTAGATCAGATTACATTTCATGAACTTTTATTACCTTCTGATAGGAAGGAGGAAGGGATTACTGTAGCACTTCCTGTCTCAGGGAGAGGCCGTATCCATTATTATATCGGTGTAATGAACTATGAGACTGGAAGTATCATTGAACCAGCAATTTATAAGGATGCAGCCTGCACCATCCCGGTCGAAAATTATTATGAAAGCGATGAAGTGTACGATTATTTTTATCATTTTAATGTACCAGAGGCTGATTTTTACTATATGAAACTAAGGGCACCGGAGTATGAGGAAGAAGAGGATCTCCAGCTTAAATTCAGTGTTCAATATTATAATGGGGAAGATCGTACCCTTATGCAGAGCAAGCAGGCGTTCACCGCTGTGGTGGATGAAGAGCCTACCAATTATGAGATTGCAGTACCAGGGAATGGGACCGTAACGATAACCACTGATAATTATGATACGGAAGAACCAACCAATATCGCGTTATATGATAAAGATGGAAATAGGATAAAGAAGACGGATATTATAATCAACGATACAGTATATCAACATGTGTATCATGTAAATGCAGGAATTTATACAATCAAAGCAACAAATCAAACGGATTATTATCGCATTACTTATTATTTTGAAAGAAATACAGAAACCGAGGATTTTCCTAAGACAGGGGATTCCCGTAAGCCATATTTTTATGTATCCTATGCTGGATTATTTGCAGGATTGGCATTACTGTTAAAATTTAAAAAGTAACAAAAAAGATGATTATTCATTCAATTTAAGATTAAAGTTGTTTTTATATTAGTAAAAGCAGGGTATCCAAGACTTCTTACACTGAGCTATGATTAGTAGCATAGCTAAGTAAAATCTCTAAGTGAGTGTAAGATGACGGAATATCCTGCTTTTTAATTGAATATAGTTAAAATTCTTTCTTATTATAAATGCGAATAGATATCTGCATAGAAAGTAGCAGTATTAAGATGACTACAATCGGTGAAGCGTAGATCGCATATTTGATCATCTGCTCACTGGGCATAGGAAGATTTAGATTAGGTGCTATCATAGCCAGCATGGTAGGAACAAAGACGACAACCATTAACATAAGTCTTCCCTTCTCAACTCCTAACTTAAATAAGAGCGGGAGGATAATGGAGAGAAAAACCAATGCTACACCTCCGATAGCAACCGTTGTGATTAGGGTCTCTTTTACATCAATCGTTTTTGTTACGAGTACGATTACTAAACTGATGACCGTAACCACCGCTACACCAAGTAAATCAAGAATTACACCAAATATATACTTACTGAGTACGATATCATTGCGGGATACCGGCATGGAGAGTGCATATTTATCCCATTGGCAGAACTCATCGTAAGATAGGGTAGTGATTGGCATCATTGCACATAATAAGGTAACCATCGCTCCCAGCATACTGATATTTTTTGTTGAAGCAGAATAAATCGTGTAAAAAACAACCATGATCAAAATGATTTTTCCTTGCTTTTTCAAAGTTAAAGCATCTTTTAATAATAAACCTTTCATTTTACTTCCCCCTTAATGTTATATAACATAATATCTTCGATACTGGCTTGATCGATAATATATTTACCGAGTAACTTCTGACGTTTTATCAGGGCTTCTATGCCGAATTGATTCTTGCGGTAGCTGATCACATGATTCCGATCGATTTTTTCGAAATCTCCATGGGAGCATTTTAATACTCCATATTCAGAAAGTAGTTTATCTTTCGATTCGTTAAATACCAGCTTGCCTTTATGAATGAAGGCGATATAGTCTGCAATTTTCTCCAGGTCGCTGATGATATGGGATGAAATAAAGATGGATTGTTCTTCATCTTGTATAAAATCCAAAAAGACATCCAAGATCTCATCGCGGATGATAGGATCTAATCCGCTGGTTGCCTCATCTAAGATCAATAGCTTTGCGTGATGGGAAAGTGCAACTGCTATACATAACTTCATATTCATACCTCTGGAGAATTCCTTCACAATTTTCTTAGATGGAAGCGAAAACTTCTCAAGATAGGAACGAAAAATGGAGTCATCCCAATTTTTGTAGATATTTCTCATGACCATACTAATCTCAGCCGCTGTCATACTTTCATGAAAATTGCTACCATCAAAAACAACACCTATATTTTCTTTGATCTCATGGTTATGTTTGATGTTATCTAAGCCAAATAATTTAACTTCACCGCTGTTTCTGCGGATAATATTTAAGATTAATTTAATAGTGGTACTTTTTCCTGCACCATTTTCACCAACAAAACCCATGATGCTGCCCTTTGGCAGACATAAATTTAAATTCTCTAATTGAAATCCATTATATTGTTTTGATAAATTCTTTAATTCCAATGCATATTCCATATTAATCATCCCCCTGATAAAGTAGTGTTATTAATTCAATCATTTCTTCTAGACTGATACCGGATATTCTTGCTGCATCGATTGCTTTCTGTAGATATTCTTCCGTAATTTTTAAGTGTTCTTCCCGAATAAAATCTTCTTGTCTTAAGGAGACAAAGCTTCCTTTACCTGCAACGGATTCGATAAAGCCATCTCGCTCTAAATCTTCATAAGCCCGTTTGGTTGTGATGACACTGATCCGTAGCTCTTTTGCTAAGAGGCGCATGGATGGTAGTGAATCACCGGCCTTTAATTCTCCGATCAAAATTAGATTTTTTATTTGGGAGGTTATTTGTTCATAAATTGGCTTTCCGCTTGAATTACTGATGATAATATCCAATCCTTCACCTCCATGTATATAAGTAATACTGTATATATACAGTATATACAGTATTATGAATCTAATGTCAAGAGATATTAGAAAAAAATTTGGAATTATTTTTGTGATTGTATAAAGAGTATTAATGATAACCTATTCGATATGAAAATGGAGAGATATAGTTAATAAATGAAGAAATAAAATAATAGGGAAACGAGGAATGCACAGTGTCCATTATTAAGCATCTATTTAGTAAGGATGTCGGAAAGACAGGTTTCCACTAAATAATGTGTCCACGGTTATGGGTAAATTATAAACGACATATAGAAATGAGAAATAAAGAAAAATAGAAATGGCGAAATGAAGAAATATAGAAATGAAGAAATATAGAAATGAAGAAATATAGAAATGATGAAATATAGAAGTGATGAAATATAGAAGTGATGATATATTTGAATAGAGAAATAGATAATTACAATAAGATACCATCGAGCTTGTTATATAACCAGGTCATCCCTTATTCGGAGTAGTCCATGGGATGACCTTGGCTTTATAATGATGCAGTTAGAAACTATTTTGATTTGATCAATCATCAGTTACAATATCATAAGGCCAATCAGTAATTCCTCCAAAATCATAGATGTTGGTATACCCTAAATCCTTCAGATTTTCTGCAGACAAAGCACTTCTACGGCCGCTTCGGCAATAGATTAAAAGAGTAAGATCCTTATCCTGTAATAACTCCTCAGCCTTATCAAGGATTTGAGTATCGGGAATAAGAATAGCACCTTCAATATGCCCGGAGTTGTATTCCTCCTCTGTTCGCACATCAAGAATAATGAAATCCTTGTCGGAGTCAATTATTTCTTTGGCTTCTTCTGCTGTAATCTTTTCATAAACAGAAGAGGAATTCTCATCTGTTGGTTCTTCTGTTTTATTATTTCCGGAAGAACATCCGGTCACGAGACTGACGAATAGAATAGCAATTATATAAAGGTAAGTTATTTTTTTCATTTATTTTCCTTTCATTCGTTGAAATAATATAATTTTATTGTATAATAAATTACATGAAATTGGTAGACATTAAAGAAAGATATCGCTAAAACAGTATTCATACAGGGTAAAATAGTCGGAGGATGTCAGGATGAAGAAAGATTTAAAGTTTTATCTAAAATTATTTTCGTCCACTTTTTTTCTTAGTGCTTTTACTTTTGGGGGAGGATACGTAATCGTACCCTTAATGAGAAAAAAATTTGTGGATCAATATCACTGGATTGAGGAAAAGGAAATGTTGGATCTGATCGCAATCGCACAATGTTCCCCAGGGGCAATCGCTGTGAATGCTTCCATACTAATTGGTTATCGTTTGGCCGGGATATTAGGATCCCTGGTAACAATTCTTGGTACAGTTCTTCCGCCTCTCCTTATTTTATCGGTGATATCCATAGCTTACACAGCATTTCGTGATAGTGTTGTAGTTCAAAATGTTCTTCGGGGAATGCAAGCAGGAGTTGCTGCAGTCATCGTTGACGTAGTGATCACGATGGCAATTCCATTTGTGAAAGCGAAAAAGGTGCTACCAATGCTAGTAATGTTAGGTGCTTTTTCTGCTACTTATTTTTTTGATATTAATATTATTTTTATTATATTAATTTGTGGAATAATCGGAGCCATATCGATGTACGTCTCAAATCATCGCAAAGGTGGTGTAAATAAGTGATTTACTTACAATTATTTTGGAGCTTTTTTCAAATTGGATTATTCAGTATCGGAGGGGGATATGCTGCATTGCCAATCATTCAAAGCCAAGTTGTTGATAAAAACCATTGGCTTACCCTTACTGAATTTGCTGATGTTATCACAATATCTCAAATGACACCGGGTCCCATTGCAATTAATGCTTCCTCCTTTGTTGGGATACGAATGGGTGGAATTCTAGGAGCAGTAATAGCGACCTTTGGGTGTGTACTTCCTTCTTGCATCATCGTATTGAGCTTAGCAGTTATTTATTATAAATACAGAGGATTATCAACAGCTCAGGGAATCTTAAATGGACTCAGACCAGCGGTTGTTGCATTAATTGCTTCGGCTGGTATATCCTTAGTTATCCTAGCACTATGGAATGAAGGTAAAATTTCGGGTAAAATCACGGACCTAAACTTTTTAGCAGTTGGAATATTTGCTGCCGCTCTCTTTATATTACGAAAGTGGAAACCAAATCCTATTCTGATTATGATTGCAGCCGGTATATTAGGAGGCTTTATTTATCCATATATCAAGTAGTGAAAATGCATACGATACCAAGCATGGTGCCGTATGTATTTTTTAGTTCCGAATTTTATTTGTTTCATGTCTACAGGTTTTCAGATATACATCAGACATTGTATTAATTGGGCATACCGTGCACCAGGTTCTTGGTTTATACAACAATGCCATTATAAGTCCTAGTGTAGTGGTTGTCATCATCATGGAGTAAAATCGATAAGACAGATGGGTAAGCCAGGAAGATGCGAATGTAATATCAAACGCCTGTGGAAAATGAAACGGTAAAGGAAGCAATATAAAATATCGAAGAAATTCCATAGGTGGTTTACTACCTAAGGCGACTCTTAAGGTAGATATGGAGATAAAGGTTAAGCTTATCACAAAATAAAGTAAGATAATCCATTTCATATTTCCCTTTATAAAAAAAATTGGGGTCTTACAGGAGTGCCTATTGTATTTTCCTACAGTTTTATAGAGGCTGGCTCTGGGACAGTAATTTTGGCACCAGGTTTTCTTTCTGTTTTTGAATAGTAATATGATCGGAAGAGTCATACAGACAATACCCAATAAAGCAAAATGAATATTAATCAGTCCCATCAAAAAATAGAAGATAGTAAAAGTAAATAAAAGCTTATGGTTTTTCATAGGTTATTCCTTTCTTTATTTGCTAGGAGTAAAGAATATCATAAGAAAAAGTTAGGAACTGTGATTTTATCACCAATTACCGACCAGATATAAGCGAAAGGACAGTATTCATATAAAAATAACATTTTCTCACCCAATTAAGTATAATCTACCATTTTTAGCGATATAAATGATAATAATAGTGTGTATATTTCAGAGGATGCCACTACGACAGATCAAGTATGTGGGATAGGTTAAAAATGAGAATAAAATAGTTGAGGTTGCCGTATGAGTGTAAAACTGATTGCCATGGGAAATATGTTGATGATGGATGATGGAATAGGAATAACGATAGCAAAGGAACTAGAAGAAAAGTTAACAAGGATCGGGATAGATGTCATCTATGGGGAGAAAGAACTTGGGTTTGGAATTGCATCCGTGAAAAAGAACGATTTAGTTCTTGTACTCGATTCATCCTGCTATGGAATTGAGCCGGGTATGATCACGGAGATTCCCTTAGTGGAATTTCAAACTAGTTCTAGAGGATTTAGTCATCATAGTTTTCATCTTTGTTATTTATTAAATGTCTATTATCCTAAAATTAATGGGTATATCTATGGAATTGAAGAACATCATTTACGCTTTGGTTATGGCTTATGCGATGAAATAGAATACAAGAAATCCTTAATTTCAAGTGAACTATATAAGAAAATTGTTCATAGAATTGCTGCCAGAGATAAGGAAAGTCTCATTTGATGAGACTACTCATATAATATCATAATCGTTATTGTATATATAATCTAGGAGGTGCCATTAAAATGTGCCTTGCTATACCAGCTCATATATTGGAAATTATACAGGATACAAAGGAGTGTCAGAGCTTAGAACAATCTAAGGTAAATCGGGCGAAGGTAATGATTATGGGATACGAGAGTATTGTTGATATTCATTTACTTGATGCACCAAATACAGGGGATTATGTCTTGGTACTTGACGGCTGTGCAATTAAGAAGATTGATGAGGAATATTATAATCATTTAACTAAGGTGTACAAACAAGTGATGGAAGAAGAAGTCTAGTAGTTATTGATATAAAAAGAGCTGTTGACGTCAACAGCTCTTTTTATTATCTATACTATGATCAAGGTCTCACAGGCATTATACTGCATTGTGGCAGAATGCTGCAATTCTATCAATTGGTATATCGCATACAGAGCCTACGGTAGGGGTTGGATAAGGTCTCTGTGGTCCACAGCCACCCTTTGGTCCGAGTCCTACACCATTATCTCCCATACCATTTCTGTCGCCGCCAACACCGCGAGGGCCATATCCGCAGTCACCGCAAATAGATTCACTTAGGGGATTGCTTGGAGCAATACCTCTATGAGTTACTAATCGAACAAAATTGCAATTAACATCAAGAATGGTGCCGGTAAATCCGCAACCGGAAGCACCACCACTTGTTGTAAAAATAGTTACTGTCTCACCGACAAACTCGCTGATATGTCTTACGAAGCTGTTTCCTCCGCTAATACCATTTCCATTATTTCCATTACAGTTCGACATGTTATATCCTCCTATATCTTCTTTAATATCCATCCTGTATCACATTAAGGGAAAAGATATCCTGATATATCTTATGAGCTTCCCTTATCAAATGTGACTTTATTCTACAATATGAAGTAACTTATTCCTAAATTCGTCAAGCCTCTTATTGGGTGCTTTCTCCTTTGTTTGTATTTTATTAAACCGCATTATGGCAGAAGGATGCAATTTTTTCTACTGGGATATCGCAAACGGAACCAACAGTATAGATCGGAGGATGATATTCTGGCATACCACCGGACATTCCATTAGAACGATAATCTTGCATGCCACCTTGGTACATATCGCCGCAAATCGATTCACTGAGAGGATTCGCTGGTGCAGTTCCCTGGCGAACCATTAACCGAATAAAACAAGGATTAACCATAAGTAAAACACCTGTAAAGCCACAGCCAGATGCACCACCGCTTGTTGTAAAGATTGTTACTGTTTCTCCAAGATGGCGATGTAATTCGTGTAATAGGCTATTATTATTATTATTATTATTATTGCAATTACAATTATTGTTGAAATTTCCCATATAGATACCTCCTAAAGAATTAATTATGGAAACCATCGATATATTGTATATCAGGTTACCTATGATATCATATGAGTAGAAACGTCAAAGAGTTACAAATTATGATAATTGCTTTAAAGAAAAATCATTTAACTACACCATTCGATTAGTTTTCATTGCATTTTTAAATGTTATAAATGATATATATTGACACGGGTCTACTTTTCGTATATATTCAAGTTTAGTAATTTAGCTCATTAAAGTGGGGAAAATATACAAAAGAAGCGACCGGAACGAAAACAACGAGAAATAAACGATGGAGGCTGCGTTACGAAGACATTGATCAAAAAGAACAAAAGATTATTCGTTAATATAGGAGTTCTTTGCTACATTCTTATCATGGGTTTTCTAAATTTTTATTCCTATCATAGGAGAGTAGATGATGCGTTACAGATACTTGGTGAAAAGGCATTGCTAATTGCCATAAGTATCGAACAGGGGATAAAATTGGACGCGAAAGATAAGGAAAGATTACTTGCATTGGATTTAACATCTCTACAAAACGATGATTTCTATGCTATATTTCAAGAACATACGAAAGAACTGATGCAGTATGATGAAATTGCATCCATTTATTTAATCACTAAGCTAAAGAGTGAGAAAGTGATCTATCAGGTAGAACAGGGAGAAGATAAAATCTATAAAGAAAAGGTTGGGACTCCTCTGAAAGTAGCATATCTTCTTACTTCCGCCCAAGAACTCGATACTTATTCAAAGGCAGTGAAAGGAATTGGAATAACGGAAAAAGACCGTTATAATGTATTGAATGAAGATTATCAAGCGATATTTGAGCATACCTCACCTTCGTTTTTATTGGTAGAAGATCGATTTGGTAAATTTATAACTGGCTTTACTCCGGTCATAAGCATAGAAGGGGATCAGATTGGTTATTTATGTGTGGATATTAATCAAAAGTATTATTTAGCATCCATTAATCGGGATTCCTTTACACTTTTATTACGGAATGTATTATCGATGGCAATTATCTTAATCTTAATGTATACCTTATCAAGATATATGGAAGTAAAAGAAATTGCCAAGGAGAAAGCATATTTATCTGACTATGATGATTTAACCTCGGCTTATAGCA
Source organism: Herbinix sp. (assembly GCA_029238935.1). Taxonomy (GTDB): domain Bacteria; phylum Bacillota; class Clostridia; order Lachnospirales; family Lachnospiraceae; genus Mobilitalea. Next base: position 97,861 of record JAQZBN010000003.1, on the reverse strand, counting down.
GAAGAAAAATATTTGAGATTTTTACATCAGAATGGAAGCTATGCAAGAAGAAAAAGGAAAAGTTGTACATATTATTTGTTGATGTTGATAATTTTAAAAATTATAATGATGAATATGGTCATATGAAGGGTGATAAGCTTTTAATGAAGATCGTTTCTATCATTCGAAAGCATGTAGAAGAATATGGAGGATGTCTGGGCAGATTTGGCGGAGATGAATTTATTATCATGCTTAAGCGAATAGATCAGGCAACGGTGATTCACATCGTGGAAGCTGTCATTGATGAAATTAATGATCGAATCACCTTAACAGGGGATGTTAAAGTTACAATCAGTGTAGGAATTAAAGAAATTGATTTTGAAAAAGATAATTTAGAAGCTGCTCTGGACTTAGCAGATCAAGCGGTATATGGTGCTAAAATGAACGGAAAGAATGGTTATTTTTTTATTCGAACAGACGAAAAAGGAGGCCAAAAGTCATAAGAACTGACTTTTGACCTCTTATTTAAAACTTCTCCAGGGATTTATGTATAGAGAAAATAATTTCCATAGCATTCGCTATTTGTTCTTTCACTTCTTCGGATTTGATGTTTTCTGTTTTTGATACGTCTTGTGCTTGCTTAACAGCGTTCAAGGATTTCTCCAATTGTCCGCGATAAGCCTGTTCTAATATCTTCAGAGCATTCTTTTCGATTTCTTCGTAGGTTTTATCAATCGCCATGAATACATCCTGTGTTACTTTGTTAAAGTTGGTTAAAATTGGTTGTAATAAATCTTGTTGTTTTTTGCTCATACGATTTTGGCGAAGATAACCGGCAATCGCCATTCCTATGACACCAAAAGACTGCATTCCCATCATCGTTAGACCTTCATTTAAGACAAAAGTAGCAGAATCTACTCCGGTCCAGCTAATATCGGATAATAAAAAGTTCATGTCAAACTTATTGATGGATACAACTATGTCTGCCAAACTCTTCGAATAGTCCCGGGCAATTTCATTGATTTTTTGTTCGATTTTGTCTCGGTGGGCTTTCACACAGAGCAGGATCGCTTCTTTCACATGATCGGATAGATAAAATTGAAGGTGTTTTTGTAGTGTTTCTGTGGTTTGGCTCTGACCAATGCTCTCCAATTCTTGCTTTAAGCGATCTAAGAAGAGGCTCATCCAATCCTTTGCTTCAATCGAATAACGTTTGATTTCCTCATGGAGTGCTTCGCTGCTGTGTTTGATTATCGTCGTTACCTGAATGTTTTCCTGTTCATATTTGGTTTCTAATTGATCTAACTCTTCTTTGCTGTTTGATAGCATATTGCTGATCAACTTAATACGTCCTTCGATATCAACAACCATTTGCTTGACTGTTTGAATAACCCGTTCGGACTTGATTACCATCTTCTGTATGACAATATCAGATTGGATGGCTGTTTCAAATTCCTCGTAATTTGCTTCTAGGAAGTCTACCAGCGCAGGATTTGGTCTCTTTTGATCCGTCTTGCGGCAGAACTCATCAAGGCCACTGATGGTAAACACATTAGCCTGCCTAGTAATTGCTTTCACTTTGTCATTGATTGCATTTTTAATCCGGGCGATATCTGATACCTCATCGATACAATCCACCATATTTATTACAACAAAGATACGGGAAAAGCTGTGGGGTAAGACAGCAGTATTTAAAAATATCTGCTCTGTCTCTGAAATGGGAGATAATGCTGATACAAGATAAATAACAGCATCGGCTTTGATCAGATAATTCATTACTTTCTGATCGTAAGCTTTCAAGATATCACCTATTCCAGGAGTATCTACAATAGCAATTTCCTTAAGAATATCATTGTTATCTTTTATATCTATGTAATCAATGGCACCGGGCAATTCTGCTATGATCTTTTCTAACTCTTCTCGGCTTAATTCATTTTTATCCAGACGAAAGCGTTTACCATTTTCCAGAACTGCTTCCATTTTGGGTTCTGTTCCGAACGAAATGCGATTGATGGTTACTGTTTCCGGAGTTACATTGGTGGTAACTAAGTCTTTCCCTAAGAGGGAATTAATGAAGGTGGATTTACCTCTCTTAAAATCTCCGATGACAACTACGGAGAACTCCTCATCCAACTTCTCTTTAATCAGGCTTTCCCATCGAAGGATTGCGTCACGGTCAGCCTTGCTTAAAATACGCTTGATAAAACTGTCATTGCGAAGCTCCTTCACATAATCAAGGATTAAATTAATTTCACGTTCCACATCCTCATAATCTAAGACAAATCTATCTTGAAGCTTATCCATGTCAACCCTCCTAATCTTTTTTTTCACTTTTTAATACACTTACGAATTTGTCACATCTGGAATCCAATTCTTGTTTGCTGTATAAATTTTGGCCTGGCTGTTTTTGTTCCGGATGCCAGTCATAATATACTTCGCTATGTATAAATTCTTTCGCAGCCAAAATCCTTCGAACAGAAACCGGATGGGTACTGTAGAGTTCCATCAAACGAACCGGAGTATTGCGGAAGGTTTCATATTGATTCGTTAATTCATCAATATTGATACTTACTCCATTTATCATTGCACCGGAAGCCAATTTTCCATGAACACGAATGGTGGGAGCAGAATCTCCGCAGCATATAATACCTGCGCGGTCACAGGTCACCTCGGCAGCTCTGGACCATGCTTGCAGGGCAAAAGTGATGGAGGAGGAGAGTAGCATTGCAACCTGTTGAGGGAAAGAAATCCTACCTAAGGTATTACTGATTAAAATTTCAGAAGCTACATTATAAATACCATGATTATTATGAATATGACCACATTCATGACCGATAATAGCTTTTAGTTCCATCGGTGTACAACGCTCCACCAGGGAGGAGGTTAATATAACCACTGGTTCACTATCTTCCCAGGCAAGGGCATAAGCGTTCATCACACTTAAGTCATGCTCGATAAAGACAGTGGGAATACCAATCCCTAAGATTCTGGCACAATCCTTTGTCATATCATAAATCTCAGGATATTGGCTGGGGCCGACTTTTAAGCTATTCATATTTAATTTTTGCTTCCGTTCCGGTACGATTTGACTGGTGACTGCTTTGAAAAAGGAGTAGATTCCGGGGATGGCTTTTAATTTTTGCCGTAACGCATAATCAGTTGCAAATGCATAATCAGGAATTCCACCTTCGATATGCAAACTTTCTTTGTAGGATCTTTCTTTGATATAGTTTAAAAAGCTGACATCAATGGTACTTGTAGGATTCTCCATAGTAATACCCTGCCTTTCTTCACAGCCTGCAAGCCTTGGTTGCAGGCATACTATGTGCAAAGTGAAATTTCTTTATGTAACTACTTACAAAGTGAAATTTCTTTATGTAACTACTTGCACAGTGAAATTTCTTTATGTAACTACTTGCGAAGTGAATTTTCTTTAAGTAACTACTTACAAAATGAATTTTCATTATGTAACTACTTGCAAAGTGAATTTACTTTATGTAACTACTTGCAAAGTGAATTTACGTAATGTTACTATGTGAAAAGTTTATTTTTCACATTATTCTGAAATTACCTATTTAAAATAGCGATTAACTGTTTATTGATTTCATTGGCTTTATCTCCAATTTTGGTTATGTTTTCGCTCATAGACACTAATTGCTGTTGCTCCTTCTCAGCCATAACTTCACTTTGTGCAACCTTAATCTTTAAATCATCAAGGGTAGCCTGCATATCATTTAAGATATGTTCAGTTTCTGAATTAATTTTCGTTTTTAAAGCTATAAAAGATGCTTCAATCTGGTCTTTTACTTTTACATCGAGATTACTATCATTCTCTAGTTTTGCATATTCTGTTTTGATAGATTCGATGTACTGGGTCTTAAACTTTTCTGCTTTATTATCGGGAACAAGCCATTTTAAGGCTTTATTACCGGTAAAGGTACCGACTAGAGCGGAAACCACTCCGGCGATAATGATAACCGGTAAGGTGATCGGAAGACCAATACCTGCGAGTAAGATACCGGCTCCGACGGAGGTAGCATAGGTTGCAGCTGCTCCGACACCGCCTCCAAGGAGCATACCCTTCCAACCGGCCTGTTTATAGCCTAAATAGGCACTACCTCCACCGAAGGTAAAATAGTTCAGTGCTGTGCTCAAAGCGGTGGAAGAGCTGTTAACCTCATAATCACTACCATGAGCTGTAAAAGAGGTATGTATGCTGTTGATGGTAGAATAGAAAACATCTTCAAAATCCTGAAGTCTTGTAGCTTCCTTGCCCAGTGATACAGAGATATCCTGTTGAATCTGTTCATTGAGGAGCTGACCCAAATTCTCTGAGGATTTCTTGATTTTTTTCATAATTCGGTCCTGAGTTTTTGGAATATTATCCTTCTTCATATCTTCGTCAGTGATTACTTCGTCTTTTATGATACGAATTGCATCATTTAATAAAGTAGGCCAGAATTCGTTGAGTTTAGGCATTAAATTCTGATAAGCCCCTTTGGAGGCACTATCAATCTTGTTAAATTCTTCTTTTCTCTTTTCCCTTATAATTTTAAATTCCTCTCTTGCAGCTTCGTATTTCTCATTGAATACACCACGATCCATACGAAGAGAATTTTCTCTTAACTGAATGGATTTTACAATCTCACCAATGGAAGAGAGGATTTTGCTTACCTGAACATGAAGGGAGATGGCACCGCGTTCTTCGGTTAACAGGCGTTCCAGTTCAGCTTCGAAGGCTGGATAATTGCTTTTCGCAATCAGTTCATCGTTTCCCTTGATTTTTCCTTTTAAAGCCTGCTTCGCAGAAATACCAAATACCTTAGGTTTTCCGATTTTTCTTTTATATACAGCAAATTCTTCAGAGTCTTCTCCCATTACTTTCTTTGCTTTCTCTAGAACATAGGAATTGATTCTCTTACTAATACTGTCAATAACACGTTCTGCATCGTCCTCATCACAGCGATCGATGCAATTGACAGCAAAGATAACTCTACCCATATCACTGGTCAACATTTTATTTTCAAGGAAATCCCGTTCGTATTCTGAAAAGGGTGCCTGTGCCATAATAACAAAAATGGCTGCATCAATTTGCGGAAGTACCGATAGGGTTACCTCAGTCATATTTTCATCGTCATTGAGTCCGGGGGTATCAATAATATCAACATTGTTCTTACAATACGAAGTAGGGTAGTAGATCGTAGCTTCTTTTACCGTTGCTGCTTTCTGCTCCGATTCGGAAGAAAGCTTTGTCACGTAATCGTTTAGTTTATCAATTTCTACTTCTTCGGAGGTACCATTCTTATATTTCACAGAAACACAAGGGGTGATTCCGTAAGTAACTCTGTTTAATGTTGCAGTAGTCGGTAAAACGTCGGAGGGAAGGATTTCCTTCCCCAGCAATGCATTAATTAATGTACTTTTTCCTCGTTTAAATTCTCCGATAATAGCAACATCAAAGGAATCGTTTGCTAATTTTTCTAGGGTCTCATCAATGGAAGCTACATTTCCATTTAAATTTAAGACCTTACTGTATTCCTTTAATTGATTTAAATCCGCAGTTAACTCCATTACTGTCTGTCGGTAACCGGTAAAATTACTAAAATTAATCGTACTATCCATGGTTCATCCTCCATTATTTTATCTTAATAGATTTCCATATCAACTCTGTAGATCGGGCCAGCAGGTTGATAATTATTATCCAGGTTATTCGCTGTGAAAGTAAAATCAGTTGTTTCCGCAGGAACATAGAAGGTCAACGTATAATTATAATAGTAAGCGGTATCAAGGACGAACGGTGCAGTTACATCATTTCCTGAAGAATCTGTATAATACGAAGCAGGACTTGCATCTGCAAGAATGTTGCCGTAATCATCCGTCGGGACCACCATGAAATCGGAATAAGCTGCATAAATGTCTGAATTATATGCGCTTAAATCCATATCCACCAAAAGCTCCATCGTACCATTTCCTAAATCGGTAAAGGTTATTTCATTCAAATAAAAGGACATTCCGTTTTCCATAATGGTCTCAGTTCCAAGTTCTATCGTATAATAATCCCTATCCTGAATATAGTTGGTGATATTGGTCCACATGCTCGTATCGGTTGTAGAATCTATGGTTGTCTCTTCGGTAGTCTCTTCATCATCTAATATGAAAATAGAAATATAAGCATAATAATCAGGAACATTACCAGAAATCGTCATATAATAGATACCTCTGGATAAAACTATGATCGGATTCCCTTCTTCCGACTGTTCTTCACTTAAATCCTCCTCATAATAAAATCCATAATTATTCTGAAGATAAACACTGTATTCATCTAAGGCACCAAAAAAGCTGCTTTCTGTTGGGGAGGTTTCTGTAAATATATACTCGTAGGTAAATATGTCCTGGGAGGGATCATAAGAGTTATATGCAAAACGGCTATCGGAATTAAGGCTGGCAACATCGGATAATTCCGTATAATCATAATACAGGGTATAGGATGGACTGGATACCGTGTCAGCAGAGGGGGATTCGGTAATGACAGGCTCAGTCGTAGTACTATCGCTGGTTACATCAGTCGAAATATCCTCGCTGTCAGTGACTTCATAGGAATACGAATCATCGACTCTTAATTCATCAAGTATGATAGGTATCAGAATAACAGCCAGTAGGAGCAATACCACAGCAGAGGATCCTAGTATAATAGGTAATAGATATTTGTTCTTTTTCTTTTGATAACCATTGTGATAAGGTGCATTTTGCTGCGGCTGATACTGGGAATTCGCCGCATTATTATAATAAGTATTCTGATTTTGATAGAATTGGTTTTGTGAAGCTTGATAAGGCTGGCTATTGGATGTTTGGTTTGATGCATTCTGGGATGTTTGGTAGTAAGAATTTTGTGATGTTTGGTATGGTGGTGTATTCTGAGAAGATTGATGCGTCGCTTGCTGAGATGATTGATAAGGAGAGTTTGGCTGTGTCGTATAAGGAATCTCAGATTGTACATTTGAATTAGATTGGCTAAAGCCCTGCGTTGAGTGGCTCTGCATTGAATTGGAAGTCGTTTGTCCAGACGTAATCGGTGCTAACTTTCCGCCACAGGAATCGCAGAAAAAGCGATCCTCCGGAAATTCCTTACCGCATTCGGAACATTTTTTTGTGTTTTTTGGAATATTACCGGGTTCATTCTTGTATCCGCAATTTGGGCAGAATACATATTCATTCGATATTTGGTTTCCACAGCCTTTACACAACATATAAAATCCTCCCATTATCCCTTTTTATAAATGAAATTCCATTTTAATACGATCAATTTTATTACCGATTTCTTTCGAAATCTTTTGACTAATCTCATAATTTGCTTCATTTAATTGAAATCCCTTTTGGGTTTTTGCTATCTGTTCCTTGCACAGCTTTTCAATATCCCCATAAATTATATTCGTTTCCCGTTCGGCCTGTGAAAAGCACCATAAGCGAAACTGTCGGACAAATTTATTCCACCGATCGATATAAGATGTAACAGAGTTTATTACATCGGCTTTTACACTTTGAATGATGTTATAATCCGCTAATGTAGTATTCTGAGGTATGGATTGAAGGGTAAATGAAAATTCAGGAAAATTAGCAAATCCGAATAATTGGTCCGGATGGAGGCCATTAATCTGAAGATTCCAGTTGTCCGTCCGGTAAAAAAGACCGCTCTGATCGAGTTCTTGTAATAGGAATTGCTGTTTTTCTCTGTAAAATCTGGTAGAAGCCCAAAGGATGGAAACAATGTCTTTTTTGACTACCATCAGTTCTGATCCACTGGCATATTCACGGCTTTGCAGTACAGCCGCTGACAATGCATCCAGTATAGCTTGGTTGGTGACAGAGGTTAGACTGGATAAACTCTTTACGAAAAAGGGAAGCAATTTTGAGGGCAGTTCGTGAAATTGATCAAAAAGCAGTATCAGCAGTTCTTCTGCTTGAACAAATCCTTGATCCAGGGCCTGCAGGTCTGTATCTCTATAATCATTAAGATATCGAAGGAGACCATCTGCAGCAGTAAGCTTCTCTTGCAACCTAATCTTATTGATCTCTTTCTGTTGGTCTAAGTGAGATATCAGCTCATAAACGGAGTGAATACATTTATGTATTGCAACAACTCCTTGTTCTGAGATTAGGGTCTGATATAAAGCACTTCGAAAATCTTCAAAGCCGCTTTCCTTCAGTAAGCTTAGTTTGCTCATAAACATAGCTTTTAAGGCTTGTTTGGATGATATGCCAAAAAGGGGAACGTCGTCCAGAATTCTATGAGCCTTCTTTCGTATATCCTCACTGCTTTGATCAAAGAGTTTTAGAGTATCTGTACTAATTCGCTGTTTAATATTATCAAGTAATCGTTCTCTATCATCTTCATCGATTTGATCGATATAGGTAACTACAAACAAGATTGTTTCGATATTATCTCGTTTAATCAGCTGTGCTATAAGATTTTGTTCCGTCTTACTTACCGGTGAAACAGCGGAGATTGTCACAATGGCAGCATCAATGTGCTGCAACATATCTAAAGTAACCTCGGTCATACGTTCGTCATCATTTAGACCAGGAGTATCAATAATTTCAATGTTATTCCTACAGATTTCCACGGGATAAGTAATGACAGCTTCCTTAATTGTTCCGGAGGTTAGATCAGCCTGATCATTTAATTTAGTAACATAATCACAGAGCTGATCAATCACAATTGCTTCTTTTCTTCCATCTTTATAGATCAGCTGAGCAGAAGCTTGATTTCCGTAGGTGATACGGTTTATGGTAGCGGTCGTTGGGGTGACATCGGAGGGAAGGATATCAGCACCAAGAAGCGCATTAATCAATGAGCTTTTTCCTCTTTTAAATTCACCGACTACTGCTACTTGGAAGCGTTTTGTCTTAATTAACTCAATATCCTGATTGGTCTTATCTATGTAATTTGCGTCTGCACTCATAAGCATTAACATATCTCTTAGAACAACGAGATGTTCATGTAGCTCGAATTCTAATCTTTTATAGTCGGTTATATTATTCATGGTTTTCTCCTAATTTAACTGTAAAAAATTACGTAAATATTCCATTTATTACACATTATATAATGTCCGGTAATAAGAAGCAAATAGTTTTTCCGTGCGTTTTTACTATAATATATTAGTGATTTTATATAAAAAAATAAAACCATTATTATCGCATGAATATACAGAATATTTCCATATATGGATAATCAGAATGCATAAAATTATGAATAGAATTTATATAGGAATTACCTGGAAACATTTTGATCTTTGTATTTACATAGGTTGGGGCATTTGGTATATTGTAAATAAAATGAATAAACGAATTAAATAAAAAATAGATAGGGTTTTCTTTCTGATTCGTTTGATGTATGTTGTTATCTTTAAAAATCCTCTGAAAAGAAAACAAAGCAGTGAGGTGATACCGTGCAGGACTGGAACCCATGGCATGGCTGCCATAAGATAAGTTCAGGCTGTTTAAATTGTTATATGTTTCGAAGAGATGCGGAATTTGGAAAGGATTCGGAAGTCATTGCCAAGACCTCAAATTTCAATCTTCCGATTAAGAAAAATAAGTTAGGAGAGTACAAGTTAAAGCCTGATAAAGAGGCTATATTTACTTGCGGTACTTCTGATTTTTTTATTGAAGAAGCAGATACATGGCGAAAAGAAGCCTGGGGTTTCATGAAGGAGCGGAAGGACTTAAATTTTCTTGTTATCACCAAAAGAATTCATCGTTTTACCGTTCAATTACCGGAGGATTGGGGAGAGGGATACGATAATGTTTTGATTGGATGTACCTGTGAAAACCAGAATCGAAGTGATTATCGCCTACCGATTTTTCTTGAGGCACCAATGAAACACAGAGTTATCATACAGGAACCGATGTTAGAAGCAATTAATATAGAAACTTATCTATCCACAGGTAAAATAGAAGCAGTTCTTTGTGGTGGGGAATCGGGAGAGGATGGAAGGGTATGTGATTTTTCCTGGGTTTTAAATACGATGATGCAGTGTGTCAAATATGAGATTCCATTTCGATTTAAGCAGACAGGAACCCATTTTAAAAAAGGAGATAAGATATATACCATCGTCCGGAAGGACCAGATAAGCCAAGCAAAAAGAGCAGGGATTGATTATAAGATGTAGTGAGCAACCAGAGATTTCTCTGGTTGTTCTTGTATGGAAAGGGAAGGGATGAAAGTGGGTTTATTCATAAATTTTCATAATTTCACTATTTTTATTTCAGATTTCCGGTTTACGCTAGAAATATAATCAATCAAAAGGAGCAAAGAAATTTATGTTATGGATAAAAAAATTTAGGAAAAGAAGGCTGCAAAGTGTCATGATCTTTAGCATGGTTATGATATGCGCTATGTTAATGAGTAGCTCTATGGTAATACTCACTTCTTTACAAAAGCCTTATGAGGAGTTGCAGATAGAGACCAAGGCTCCTACCTCCAAATTTTATCCTTTTGCAAAGGATAATCAAAGAATTGGGGAATGGAAAGAAAGTCTGGAAAGATTAAAGACAATTTCTCAATCAACCATACTGAAACGGCACATTGTAACTGAAAAAATGAAATACAAGGGTAAGGAGATAGAAGCGTTTTTATCCCTTGTCGAATATCAGCAGGATGTCTATGGAGAGGTACGCTTGCTGGATAATAAAGTGGAGCAGCCGGGTAAAGGAGAATGCTTCATTCCAGCAGTTCTTGCTAATGAGTTTGGGATAAAGAAAGGGGATCAGCTTACCTTGCTGGATGGTGATATGGAGTACAAGTACACGATAGCTGGAATCTATGTGGATCCATATGCGCTGAGTTTATCTTATAACCTTGAGGTGTTGGTAGATCGTATCCCGGAAGAACTTCGGTTTGAAAATTTTTTGGCTTTATACAGTGAGGAGGGAGCTTCCGGTGAGGATATGATACTGGAATACCTTGATTCTAAGGAGGGTATTCTGGATGGACGTTTCTATACCGTAGAGGAAGGGATGAGTAACAGTTCTATTACGGAAAAGATTTTAGGTGGTATTTTGCTGGCTTTAAGCATTATTGTATTCTTTGTCAGTAGTCTTATGATCCGCTATATGATCAAGAACGCGCTGTTACAGGAGAATAAAACGATAGCTATTTATAAATCCATAGGTTATGGTAATGGTGATATTCTGAGAATTTATTTGACCTTCTATTTATTCCTTACAATGACCGGCAGTATCTTAGGAATATTAATGTCGACTTTCTTATCTGGTGGATTTATGAAAAAGGCATTTTCAAATATTGGTGAGATAAATTCACCGGAGCTTATGCTACCGGGATTGATCTGCTTTCTTATTATAAATACTGTAGCATTTCTTCAAATTTATCTGGTTTTAAGTAAATTAAAACAATACAGACCTGTAATTGCTCTGAGTGGAAGGGAATATCATTTGGGTCTTTGTAAAACAAAAAATTTTGGATGGATGGAAGGCTTGAGCTTCTCACCCCTCGGTATGGCCATAAGAACGATAAGGAGAGATAAAAAAAATACAATTTATATGATACTTACCTGTATTGTTTCTATTTATATGGTTAATTTTGCGCTACTTTGTTTCTCTAATATTGATAGTATGCAGAAGGATAATTACTATTGGATTGGCTTTGACCAGCATGAGGTATCCTTAACTGCAATTAATCCAAAGAACTTTGATGAGGATTGTAGTAAGCTGAGAGATGATCCTCGGGTGGAGCGTTTAATAAAGAATAATTTTGAAGTAGGGGTTATGATACCATGGCAAAAGGGCATGGGATATGCAATCGTATACGAGAGCTACGAAAACCTGAATATGCCTTTGGTGAGGGGACGAAATCCAAAATACAGTGATGAAATTGTAGTCTCAAATTTAGTAGCTCAGGATCTGAAGAAGGAGATTGGAGATTACATGGAGGTATATCTAAAGGAAGGGAAAAGAGTAAGCTTTCTTATTGTAGGAACTTATCAAAGTTTTTATAACATGGGGAGGGGAGTGAGACTACTGGGGTCCGCTTTCACAGAAAACGATGTTGCGTTAGAGTACAATGAAGCTTCGATATATCTAAAGCCAGGAACAGACCGAAATGAATTCATACAGTCGTATGAGGAACGTTTTTATGATCGTATGAAGATTGTAAAGAGAGAGGATAAATTTGAAAATATTATCAGCAATATTACCGAACCTCAAAAGATGGCAATTGGTCCATTTATGGCACTGGTCCTTTTTATTGGAGGATTAAATTTAATGTATATTGTATTTTTAAAGAATAGCAATCAACGAAAAACTTACAGTATCTATAAAAGTATCGGTTATCATCCGAGACATCTTGTGAAGATGAACTTGTGGTATATCGGTATGGTTGCCGTAGTATCAATGATTATCACAGTCCCTATCTTCTTGAGTGTCTTTCCAAAAATGATGGTCTTAGCCATGGCAGCCTTTGGTTTTGAAAAATATCTTGTGAGTTATAACGTAATAACCTTGCTGATTGGTAATATTGGAATAATTCTCGTATTTTTGTTCAGTGTTTATCTATCTTCCAGAAATTTATACGGAAATGATATCTCTGAGTTAGGTCAGGAATAGGTTGCAATCAGCACTATAAATAATGGAAAATCTGGAGGATATTTGATATGAAGCATGTTATAATGAGAACGGTTTTGTTATGCAAAAGCTTTTTAAGTGACGGCGAAGTTAATAATGTCATTAAGAATATAAATCTTGAGATAGAAAATGAGGATTTTACCGTAATCATGGGAAGCTCGGGGTCGGGAAAATCAACCCTGCTTTACTTATTAAGCGGTATGGATCAGGCAACCACCGGGGAGGTTTATCTTGAGGAGGAGAAGATAACAAATTTGTCCGAAAAGAAAATGGCAAGCCTAAGGAAAAATAAAATCGGATTTGTATTTCAAGGAATCAATTTGGTTCCTGATTTGACTCTATATGAGAATATTTTAAGCCCTACGTATAAAACAAGGCAAAACAGAAAGCAAATCGAAAAAAGAATTGATACACTTCTTACGCAGATGGAACTGGAGGGACATCAAAAGAAATATCCCAGCCAGGTATCGGGAGGACAGCGGCAACGAGCAGCCATCTGTCGGGCTATGATAAATCAACCGGAGATTTTATTTGCTGATGAACCTACCGGTTCCCTCAATTCCTCCCAGGGTGAAAATGTTTTGGATATCATGAGCGAAATTCATCGGGAGGGTCAAACTGTGGTAATGGTTACCCATGATCTCAAAGCAGCTTTAAGAGGAAACCGAATTATCTATCTAAGGGACGGAAGAATTGACGGTGATTTACGTCTGAGCGAATATAGGAAAGACGAGACACAGGAGAGAGAGCAGGTTGTCTACCAGTTCATAAAGGAACGAGGCTGGTAATTTAATCGGAGGGGAATGTGTATATGGAGGACAGATTAATTTTAATCATCGAAGATGAAAGAGAACTGGCAGAAATTCTTAGGGATTATCTGGCGGTAGAAGGATTTAAGGCAATTCTCGCCTTTGATGGAGAAGAAGGCTTAAGAGCGTTTGAAACGGTTCATCCGGGATTTGTACTTCTCGATATTATGCTCCCAAAGATGGATGGAATTGAGGTCTGTAAGCGTATCCGAATACAGTCCGATGTCCCTATCCTAATGCTTTCTGCGAAAAGCGGAGAAATGGATAAAGTGATATCCCTTGGAATAGGTGCAGATGATTATGTTACAAAGCCATTCAGTCCTTTGGAATTGGTTGCAAGAGTAAAAGCACATTTACGAAGATATCGCAGTCAGGAGCCAAAGGAAAATACCAGCCGTACGCTTATTGTAGGCAAACTAAAGCTTAGCAAGGATTATTATGAAGTACTTTATGAGGATAAGAAGCTGGAATTTACAACGAAAGAATTTGATATGCTATACTTTTTTGGTAACCACTTAAATTTAGTATTCTCAAAGGAGCAAATTTATGAGCAGATTTGGGGGATGAATGAATATGGTGATATCAGCAGTGTAGCCACTTATATCAAGAGAATTCGAAATAAATTGGATGAATACGGGCTGGACTATATTAGGACAGTATGGGGTGTAGGGTATAAAATGACAGTATAAGGAAGAAGATGGGATGGAATGAAACATAGAATTCTGATAAAGCAACAACTATGGATGAATTTTATACTAGGAGTAATCCTTGTAACAGCAATAGTATTCTCAATCCTCCGTTATCATAAATTAGAACAGGAATATTATTATAATCAGGCAAGATTAATGGTTGCCGATATGATGAAGGAAATTGAACAAGGCTTTTACAGGGAAAGTAAGTATCCTTATGGAATATTTGATTTAAGAGGAAAAGTAGTATATGCTTCCGATGGACTGGAGATTTCCATCGGAGATGCAATTTCTTTATCTGAAACTCTGCAATTTGATCACAGCTTCGATGTTCAAAATAAAAACATAATGAAAGTTTCCTTTGTTATTAATAACGATGGTATAGTGGATCACTTTGCTGTAATATATCTTCCGAAATCAGATGTATCCCAATATGTAGGAGTAAACAGGGTGATTTATATTTTTTTGCCGATTATAATTGCAACGATAATTATATTACTCTTCCTAATGATACGAAGTATTAATTTAAAACATACGATGATAAAACCAATTGAGGAAATCAGTCAATCAGCAAAAGCAATCATTGAAGGGAATTATAATATTCCGGTAATTAAGTCAGAAGGAAAGCGGCTTCTCCATAGTGAGGTAGATGATCTAAGTTATAGTTTTGAACTAATGAGGGATGAATTAAAGGAAAGGATACTTCGGGAAGAAACTCTAAAAAGATCCCAGAAAGAATTAATTTCATGTATATCCCATGATTTACGTACCCCGATTACAACGATAAAGGCCTATAGTGAAGGATTGAGGGATGGACTTGCCAAGGAGGAAGAAAAGAGGATTCGTTATGCACAAATTATTGCTGAAAAAGCAGATCTCGTTACTAAAATGCTTGGAGATCTTCTGGAGCATTCCAATGCAGAATTAAATGAACTTAAAATTATGAAAGCAGAATGTTATATCAGGGATTATCTGTTTGAGGTGGTAAAAGAGCTTAAGCTTTATCTGGAACAAAAAGGAGTAACACTAAAATTTAACCATGAGGTACCAAATCTTCTGGTAAATATGGACGGACAAAGAATACATCAGGTACTTTATAACTTGATAGAGAATTCGCTGAAATATATGGATAAACCAGAAGGCTGGATCGAGATATCTGTCAATTATTTAAAAGAGCAGCAAATGATCTCCTTTCAAGTAAAGGACAATGGAAGCGGCATCAGTATGACTGATATACCCTATGTATTTGATAAATTCTATCGAGCGGAAAAATCCAGGAACTTAAGTATTCCGGGTTCCGGACTGGGACTTTCTATCTGCAAATATATCGTGGAGAAGCATGGTGGGAATATATCCTGTCATAGTAAACAAGATGTAGGTACAGAGTTTACCTTTACTATTGCGCTAAGTTAGGAATTCGTAACAGTGACTAAACCGTAATTCCCATAAGGGGGATGTAGTGAAGACCTTATTTGGTATTTAAGTTATAAGTATTGGACAAGGGTAAAGTAAGATACCAATGAAATAGATGAACAAGGAGAGTATGTATGGAAAGTTTAACAAAAAACAGACAGACAAACCAGACGCTTGAGGATATGTTAGAAGCAGCATTTGGGAAAAAACTAAAAATAGGAGATGGTGAGTCAGAAGTCAGGATATGCGAATTAAAGGAAGGTTTTTTTAATGTGGCGTATGAGATTTGCATGCCGGAACAAACTGTAATATTAAAAATAGCTCCACCTTCGGATGCGAAGATCATGTCCTATGAGAAGAATATGATGGAAGCAGAGGTGAATGCACTTCGTCTGGCCAAGAAAAAAACATCAGTTCCGGTTCCGCAAATTTTTTATTATGATAATTCACATTTGATATGCCAGGCTGACTATTTCTTTATGGAAAAACTTCAAGGTAATAGTTATTTTCAATCAAAAAATGATGGTTTGAACGCTGAACTACAACAGAAAATCATGCAAGATTTGGGACGGTATAATAGAGAAATCAATGAAATCACCGGTGATGTATTTGGTTATTTTGGCTTATCAGAAATTCAAGGTACAGAGTGGCAGCAGGTATTTGGCACAATGGTTGAGATGGTCCTTAAGGACGGAGAAGCGATTGGAATTGAGATCGGATGCCCTTACCAGGAGGTCCGTGATATCTTAGAACGAGCAAAAGGCTCTTTGACAGAGGTGACTACTCCTAAGTTAGTACATTGGGATTTATGGGAAGGGAATGTTTTTGTTCAGGATGGAATTATTACCGGGTTGATCGACTTTGAGCGATCGATGTGGGCAGATCCATTAATGGAATACTTCTTCCGTGCCCATAGCTATCATCCGGATTTTACAGAAGGCTATGGAGAGGATCTTCGAGCAAAATATCCAATAAGAGCAAACTTATATGATTTATATCTCTATCTAATTATGGTTATTGAGACAGATTATCGTTGTTATCCTGATGATTGGCAATATAACTTTGCTTCAGAACAGTTACGATATACTTTAGAACGTCTACAATCGTTAGTCTAAATTAATAATTATACAAGTAAAAATATGGAATATATAAATAGTTGCTTGATCGTATAAATTGTGATAGTATGAAAAAGTCAATAATAACGAAGAGATTTCGATTTTGGTTCTATATAGATTTTATTTTGTATGAAGTAAAGAATTAATATTTATGTAATTAATTCTATAAAGAAACCATATAGTATTCTCTTTTTTATAAGGAATAAAAAACATACGAAGGAGTACGAATATGGCAGCAAATCTTAATGAATTTATCGTTTGGTTCGATGGAATCGTTTGGGGCTTACCGCTCATCATACTTGTTATTACAGTTGGTATCTATCTAACAATCCGTTTAGGTTTACTTCAGGTAATTCATCTACCGAAAGCTCTAAAGTTTATGGTAAATAATGAAGAAGGAGGAACCGGTGAGGTTACCAGCTTTGCAGCACTTTGTACTGCATTATCCGCAACAATAGGTACTGGTAATATCGTAGGTGTTGCTACAGCAATCGTGGCAGGTGGTCCTGGAGCATTGTTTTGGATGTGGATCGCGGCCTTCTTCGGAATGGCAACCAAATATGCGGAAGGTCTATTAGCAGTAAAGTTTCGCCACATAGATAAGAGTGGACATGTTCTAGGTGGTCCATTCTATTATATAGAATTAGGTATGGGATCCCGTTTTAAGTGGCTGGCCAAATTATTTGCCTTCTTTGGTGCCTGTGCCGGTTTAATGGGTATCGGTACCTTTACACAGATTAACGGTATATCAACGGCAGTAGAGAACTTTTTCTCCAGTGAAAATGCAACAACAATATCTTTGCTAGGTAAAGATTATACGCTATCCTTAATTATTACGGGTATAGTAGTAACACTATGTGCGGGATTAGTTTTAATTGGTGGTATTCAGAGAATATCAAACTTTGCACAAATTGTTGTACCGTTCATGGCAATTACTTATGTTGGAATTTGTATTATTTTATTAGTGAATAACTATCAAGCAATCCCAGGTGCCTTAGTGGAGATATTTGAAGGAGCTTTTGGCCTTAGAGCCGCTACCGGTGGAGCATTGGGAGCAATTATGGTAGCGATGCAAAAGGGTATTGCAAGAGGTATCTTCTCCAATGAATCAGGTCTCGGAAGCGCACCGATCGCTGCTGCAGCTGCACAGACGAAGGAACCGGCCCGCCAGGGACTGGTATCCATGACCGGAACTTTTATTGACACTATCATTATCTGTACAATGACTGGTCTTAGTATTGTTATTACGAAGTCTTGGGATATTGGTTTAGAAGGAGTAAAGGTAACGGATAATGCATTTGCACAAGGGCTTCCGTTTGCTCCTTGGGTAGGATCCTTCTTATTAATGATTTGTCTCATATTCTTTGCGTTTACTACGATTATTGGTTGGAATTATTATGGCGAGCGCTGCTTAGAGTACTTAACCAAGGGAAATCAAAAACCGGTAATTGCTTATCGTTGGCTGTATATACTCGCTGTATTTATAGGTCCCTATATGACGATCCAAGCCGTTTGGAACATCGCAGACATCTTTAACGGTATGATGGCATTTCCTAATTTGATCGCACTGATTGCTTTAAGTGGAGTAGTTATTAAGGAATCAAAGGATTATTACAAGAGATTAAAGAATAATGTTTCATAATAGTAATGGCATATGTAATTAGAAAGAAAGGGTAAACTATCTTGTGCAAGGAGGTTTACCCTTTCTTTTGCAGTTTCGAAGTAAAAATTAGAATCGATTTAATAAATTATGAAAATGATATGAGATTAGGTAGATTCCCTTGACAATATCCTTTTAATAAAAATATAATAACTTCAATGAGTGCCGAATATTTCCAAGGAGGTCAAACTATGTTTGAGCAATTAAATAAAAATCTGGAGGAATTATCTCTAGGAATATTAAGATATCAAAAAATTAATGAATTACTGAATCAATATGCTCTGCAACTGGCGAAATTGAATACAGATGCAACTAAATATGCAGATGAATTAAAGCATGAACAATCGGATGTGGAAGAGCTTAGCAGAACAAGTCTAAAAGCCATATTCTATTCTGTTCTAAGCAGTAAAGAGAAACAGTTAAATAAGGAAAGACAGGAAGTTCTCGCAGCAAAATTAAAGTATGATAATATTTTGGTGCAGATAAATGAGATTGAGAAGCAAATAACAAAGCTTAAGGAAGAACAGTGTCAATATTCTGATTATGAAGCAAGATATAACAATGAATATAAAGTTAAGTATCAAATGCTCAAACAAAGCGGTAAAAATGCAGATCGTATTACGGCACTGGAAAATGTAATCATATCGTACAAATCAACCATGAAAGAAATAGACGAAGCAATTAACGCAGGGAACCAAGTTTTACATAAGCTAAAAGAAGCAGAGGATAGCTTAGATAGCGCAGAAGGTTGGGGCATGTGGGATATGTTTGGTGGTGGCCTCATTGCTGATATGGTGAAGCATTCCCATATAGATGATGCCAAATCATCGGTCTTAGAAATTCAAGTCCTGCTGAATAGATTTCGCACAGAATTGGCAGATATTAAAATTACATCCCAGATTACTATCGATATCGATGGATTTGCAAAGTTCGCTGATTTTTTCTTTGATGGTTTGATTTCCGACTGGATTGTTCAATCGAGAATCAATGATTCTATCAGTAGTGTAAGGAATGTTCAGGGTGATGTTAATTCAGTTTTGACAAAACTCAGACAGATGATGCAATCGGTGAAGATATCTATATTGCAGCGAGAAGATGAGTTAAGGAATCTGATAGAGAAAGCATAAGAATAACCATAGGAGATTTAAATCTAGAAATCGATAACAGCGTTTAGAATATTATTATATAAGAGCTAGAAGAGTAGTAGCTATAAAAATTAACTAGGAATGCGATATATGGTTAATCAAAGAAGGAGATTTCTATATGCAAAGTATAAAACCGGGCAGAGGCCCGTCTATGATGGGATTTGTAGGATCAATTGCTGCAGCGTTGTTTGGTATATTTTGGACATTCACGGCTTTGTCTATCGGAGCACCAGGACTTTTTGGATTATTTGGACTTGTATTTATCGGCATGGCTGTAGTAAATGGAATTTATAACTTAAAGAATGCAACTGGAAAAAACCGTTTTTCAATGTATGATATTACTAATGATAAAGAAGAACAGGATCCACTCAATGAGATTTATGGAAAACGGAAGGAACAGGGTATCAACACTTCCTATCATGAAAATTCAACTTATACTGATACGTTTGATAATAGTATCTATAATAAAGAGAAAGGGCAGGGCAGCAATGAGAGTAGATTTTGTCCTTATTGCGGCACTAGAGTGGAAAATGACTACGAGTTTTGTAATCAATGTGGGAAAAAACTTCCTTAGATTTTGCTAAACTAAAAATCGTTCCAATTATGGTTCAATAAAAACAGCATTTATCATTCAGGATGAATGCTGTTTTGCTATGAACAGGTATTTGTTTTGGAGAGATATACTGAATGTGAAATTGCTATAGACTGTATTGTATCTTCTGAGAAAATACATTAAAATAGAAGGAAATTGGGCAACTCAAGTCATTGTTGAGTGGTTTTTTAACCTAAGTATAAAACTCAACTATTGCTTGCTTCCGTCCGAGCAACCAATTCTGCTATGATTTAAGAGCGATAGATAAACATAGACATTCGATATGAAATCGAATCAAGTAGAAGGAAAAGGAGAAATGATTATGTTTGATGTAAGAAGAACGGGAAAGAGAATAGCAGAACTACGTAAGGAAAGCAACATGACACAGATGGAATTGGCAGATATTCTGGGGGTAAGCTACCAGGCAGTTAGTAATTGGGAGAGAGGAAATTCCATGCCGGATATCTCAAAACTCCCAGAATTGGTTGAATTATTGGGATGTACCATTGATGAGCTTTTGTCTGATAGTAATGAAGTAACATTCCTAAAACATGTGATATCTGGAGATGCTAAAGAGTATATGAAGCAAGAGCATGTTACCATTGATACGGTAGCAGCAACGGCTCCATTACTGAAACCGGATCAAACAGAAAGTTTATTTAATGAAGTACTGCAAGAAAGTTCGGAAAACATTACTTCTAGCGATCTGATTGGAATTGCTCCTTTTGTCTCTGAAAATTACCTTGATCAATGGATCAGCAAACTGGATGTGGTTGAGGACATACATGACATTATTGCATTGGCACCCTTCTTAAGTGAAAAAGCATTGGATCATATGGTGATAAATCTGACGGATGCAGGTCGCATATCACATATAAGCGCATTAGCGCCTTTTCTTAGTAAGAGCAGCTTGAATCAATTGGTGGATAAATTAACTGAAGCCGGAAGTCTTCATGATATCATTGGGTTAGCACCATTTCTTGATGATGAGACGCTTGAGAAATTAGTTCGAAAAGTTGATCTAGTAAATGGAATCGGCGAGATTACAGGGTTAGCACCATTCCTTAATGATCAAACTCTGGACTATTTGGTAACGAAGCTCACCACCTTAGGTAACCTTAGGGAAATTACGGGAATTGCACCATTTTTAAACAAACAAACCTTGGATCGATTGGTTACAATGGCACTGGAAGAAGGTAATATCGAAGAATGCCAGGGCATATATCCATTCTTAAGTAAAGACACCCTGCAGAAGTTAGCGGATGAACTGGTGAAAAAATATGGTTTTAAATCCATTATGGGTTTGGTTCCATTTTTATAAAATAAGAAACTTATTTGAAAATACTAGCAAATCACCATAAAACTCTTGACTCATATCCCAATTATATTACAATATAGATTATTAAATGATGTTATTCGAGTAATATATGTTGGGAGTGATGAGCATGAGTGTATATAAAATAGGTGACATCATGAGGCGGACGAGAGAAGAGCTTGGAATTACGCAAGAAAGCTTATGTTACGGTATTTGTGCCGTCAGCACGTTATCTAAGATAGAAAACGGTGCACAAATGCCAAGCCGTAACACCTTTGAAGCTCTGATGCAAAGAATGGGTAAAACGGGGGATATGTATACATCTTTCGTTAGCGAAAAAGAGTATTTAAATTCAGAAATGAAGTATAAAATTCAATTACACCTTTCGGATGGTAAATTCGAAGAAGCATCAATACTTCTGGATGAGTTTGAAAAGGTATTTGATTTGAATGATAAACTAAATCGTCAGTTTGTAACTCATTCAAGAGCAGGAATTCTTTTTGGAACCAGTAAAGAATATGAAAAAATAAAAGAACTTTTTGAACAAGCAATTACAATTACAATACCAGATTTTAATATTAAGCAATTATATCGATTTTACCTTAGTTCAGATGAAATCTCTATCATTAATAGCATCGCCGTAATTCATGATCTATTAGATAACCGTAGAAAAGCAATTGAGATGTTATATTCCTTAAAAGAATATATGGATGAAAAACATGTTAGCCTTGTGGAAAAGGCGAAAACCTATCCTATGATTCTCTATAACTTGTCCAAATGGTTGGGTAGAGAACGAAGATATGAGGAATCCATCGAGATAAGCGATATTGGGCAAAATGCCTGTATTGAGTATGGTAAAATGAGACTTTTACCCAATATCATCTTTAATAAGGCCTGGTGTCTCAATAAATTGGGCCAACAGGAGGATAGTAAACCATTCTTGCGTATGGCTTACTATACATTTCTTGCAATGAATAAAGAAGGAGAGGCAAATCAAATTAAAAAATATATGTTAGATAATTATGAGGAACCGATTGTTTAGGCATCAAAAATGACATCATCTAAAATACAATTTGTAGTTACGCCTGGATCTGTACCGTGATTAGAGGTAGGAGTAGTTACTCCGACGAAAGCAACGAACAAAAAGCAAACAGTTGTCAGTAAACTTAAGAATTTTCTTGTATTTTTCATAATTTAACACCTCATATGTTTTATTTTTAATTAATTGTACTGAATAAAACACGATTAAACCATAGCGTTTGACGAAAATTTAAACTTTCGTCAAACGCTATGGTTTTTTATGAGGTTTGGCTATAAATTAATCCTAGATAATATATATATGTACTTAAATCATAAATTATGATAACAAATTATGTTTTATATAATTTGTTATGAAGTACCTATAACACGGGAGATAACAATAAATCGGACCGTGAGAGGAGATCTGGGAGGAAATGAATGGGAAGTTTTAATACTGCTGTAATTACTTTGATGTTTGACGGATTGCTGAAAGATCCTGCCGATAATGATCTTATCATTATTGGATTATATATTGGCCTTATTATAATTGTATACCTGATGGTTAGGCAATTGATCGGAGAAGCAGTGATAACCTTACAGAAATATTGGATACGTAGTTTTTCTTACAGATCCAGAGAGATGGTTGTAAATGATAAAGAATTAGAAGAGATAATGGGAACGGGATATGAACTTATTGGAGAATTGAAACATACAGAGGAGTTGATAGGATGAAGAAGAGAAAGGAAAAGAAAACGTCCGTGTTTCATATGATAGCAAGATTGATTTATAAATCAAACGGTGCGTCTTTTGGGATGTTTTTTCTGAACTATCTTCTTTTTGCGATCGGTGGTATTCTTTTCGGATTATCTATCCTCTATTTGCAGTATTTATTTGATGATGCTTTATGTTTTCGATGGAAGAGCTCTTTTCATTCGTTGTATGCTGTTATAACAATTTTATTTGTATTTCGGATACTGGAAGCTGTCATAGAGTATTTAGGTGACCGGTTATGGTGCAATCATAGATGCAGAGTATGGGATGCGATGGCATTTGGTATAGATCAGGAGTTGAGTGCCATGAAGTTGAATGGAAGGCATTATTCCATGCAAATGCAGGGGGTAATAAGAGCATATCAAGGACTATGGCATGCCCTTGACTGTATTCATACACTCATAGGTTCCGGTATTTACTATATAGCTTATATGTTTGTCATTGGTCTATACTTATTCCGAATTGATCCATTTTTGGTATTTTTGTTAGTGCTTGATCTTCTTACCATGATTTATGTATTACACGAGAAGATAAAATTGTTTCGAAAATGGGAGAAGAACCGTAAATCGGTTATCAACTATTCGTATCATCAAAATTATATTAAAAAAGCTAGAAGTTTTGGATCACGATCTTATTTTATGCAATTGTTTCGGCTGACGTTGAATTTAGAAAAGCATTTTCATGGGAAGTCGGATATAAAGATGATTATACTTCGTATTTGTGGTAAACTTGTTTCTCTTCTGGGATATAGTGGTATATTCTGGATCATATTTTCTATGCTGATGCACAGAGAGATTACGATTGGAATGTTTGTGGTAATTATCATCTCTGTTGATCATATCTTTGGACTCACCGAGCGAATTATCAATGAATATCTGAATGAATTAATTAGGGAATATATGATGGTGAAGGATGATTTGGGATTTTTCTTTGAAGATGATAAAAAATCCAATCAGGAAGCTTATCAAAATGAGTTGGATTCCGGATATATTTAAAGAATAAAAAACTCTTGATCTGTACAGTAATACTGCCGTTTATTACGTATTATAATTCTGTTTTCTTGTGTATATGAGAGCTGCATGCTAAGTTTTGTCCAATTGATGCATGATAGCTATCATCTGGGTTTCCGTAGAAAGTAATCATCAAAATTCCTCCGTTTGTAAAAAGTTAAATCACAATTTTTGTCTATAAAATGATGTCTTATGGCAAGTATTTTATCATTCCTTTTGATATGATTTAAAATTGATATATCAAATTATATAAAATAAGATATATCAAGTTTTAGTCTATGGTAGATTCGTCGATCTAAGATGGCTCCGTAACTTTTAACTAAA
Source organism: Herbinix sp. (assembly GCA_029238935.1). Lineage (GTDB taxonomy): Bacteria > Bacillota > Clostridia > Lachnospirales > Lachnospiraceae > Mobilitalea. The sequence continues at coordinate 73,380 of JAQZBN010000003.1, read as the reverse complement.
ATTATGTAAAGGAGAGAAAAACGATTATGAAACAACGGATAGTAAAAGAATTATATTCATCGGAAGATATCGTCGTAGCGACGATACATTGTGAGGATTACGAAATAGACAGAACCGGTGAAATGGATGCAGCTCCTGGGATACAAAAGGCAATTGACGATTGCTTCACCAAAGGAGGAGGTGTAGTTTATCTGCCGGAGGGTAGGTATGCACTGAAATCCTATGTGACTATAAAGACTGCTGTTACTTTACGGGGAGAATGGCTTAATCCTGATGTAGAACGTAATGCTGGCAGAGGCACAATTCTATGCTGCTATTGTGGGGAAAATGATGAACAGGGAATACCTCAGATTACTATGGAGGCTTGTACTGGTCTGGTTAATATGACCTTGTTTTATCCGAAACAGAGGATAGAAGAGCCTATCCCTTATTCTCCTACAATAAGGCAGCATGGGGCTGATAGTATAACTCTTAAGAATGTAACCCTTGTGAATCCGTGGATTGGTGTACAATGCGGACCGGATGGCAACGAACTTCATTTCCTGAATAATGTATACATAACCCCACTGCATATTGGATTTTATATGGATATGACCACAGATATCGGAAGAATGCAGAACTTAAATATATCTTATAAATATATGGAGCGGTTTACCTTACGACCAACCGACGAGGTAATGTCTGCCGAGATGAAACTAAATCTGCGGGACTATATGCTTCATTCTGTTATCGGTGTTTATATGGCAAGATCCGATTGGGAGTATGGGTATAGTATATTCGTGGAAGGTTGTCATATAGGATTTATGATTACCTCGATGAAAGACGGTGGACCCAATACTCAGTTATCCCGACTCATTCTACATAACTGTATGGTCGGATTTAAATTAGTTAACGTAAATCCTTATGGTGTGGCTTTATCGGATAGTGCCATTACGACTGATTTGGAGGGACTTACTGCTGCTATCGTTAGTGAGAGTAAGTTTAGTACAGTGATGCAGCTGAATGGGGTAGATTTGGCAGGTCCATACGAGAAACTAGTACTGCATGAAGGAAGCGGACAACTAAGCTTTGTGAATTGTACATTTAAAAATTGGAAGAGTGAAGGTTGCGCAATTCATCAAAAAAATGGCGGTTTATCAGTAATGCAATGTAAATTCTCCGGTGAGGGTATGCACTTTCGAATCGATGATGGAGTAACCGGTACGCAGATTTTAGGCTGTAATTATAATGGCAGTGTTCGGAAAGAGGTAGGAGAAAAAGCATGTAAGGAGTTAATTTACTCAGAAGAACCGTTATATTTATCCAGTGCTCCAAGAATGGGTCATGAACCTTACCCTTTTCAAATAAATCCCAAGGAGAGACGTTTATACCTTGTGGAGGATTATGGAGCAATTGCTGATGGTAAATCAGATAACACATTATTTTTTCAAAATGCTTTGGATGCGGCAGGAATAACAGGAGGTATTGTATATGTTCCCTCGGGATGGTATCGTTTTGATGGCAGTATAACGATTCCTACCGGTGTAGAGTTGAGAGGAACTTTTGATGTACCTTGCCATACCATGGGCGGTGGAAGTGTTTTACAGCCTTTTGCGAATAAAGGGACGGAGCAGGGATGTCCCTTTATCATAATGGAAAGTGATACAGGAATTCGTGGAGTTGTAATTCATTATCCGGAACAGGATCCCACGAATCCAGTGGAATACCCTTGGTCCATTCAGAGCAGGGGGAACTACTGCAGGGTAATCAATACAGTATTTGTGAATTCCTGGCTTGGTTTAGACCTCGGAACCTATGGTTCGGAGAATCATTATGTTTCCTATATCTCCGGTGCTCCTATTCGATGTGGTATTTTTGTTGGAAACAACAGCAAAGAAGGATGGATTGAAAATATACAATATAATCCTCATTATTGGTATCGTTGTAGTTTACCAAATAAACCCCATGGAGATACCTGGCGATCCTTCTGGCATAATCAGATTAAATATTTGGATGCGTTAAAATTTGGGTATAATGAACAAGTGCATTTGTTGGGAACCTTTGTATTTGCTGCAAAACATGGGTTGTGTTTTGAACTGCAGAACGGCAGAGGAACCAATGGTATCTTTATAGGACATGGCACAGATGGTGGTGAAAAAGGGATACATATTGAAGGAGCAGAACATATTGATTTCATTAATACGGAACTGGTGACGATTGAATCACCTAATACCAGGATTTATTTAGATACTTCGGAAAACTCCCTTGGAATGACTAAATTCTATAATACACTGATGTGGGGTGCACCGGATTATGCTGTTGTATTAGGTGGAGGTCATATGGAGTTGCAGCAGGTAAACATCGTAGATCAGGGAAAAACTGCCATCACTGTACAAAATGGGAATTTAAAGTTAACAGGAGGATTTTTCTATCACAATACCAATCATCTGGTAAGTAATGGTGGAAATTCATTGCTTATTGGAAATATGACCGTAAAGAAAAGCGAGGAGAGAACAAATAGCAGTAAGTATCTAGAGATTCAATTCCATGAGGGTATGGTAGAGGAACGCTGGAACTGGGCCAAGTAATTCTTTTCGAAAAAAATATCAATGATGGATACAAGGAGAATAGAATGAGCAGTTTACTGAAATTAAAGATGGAACAGTGGAGGAAAGAGACCAATCGTGCCATCAAGATTATGACCTTTGGAGCCAGTGAAAGTCATTTTGCCAGTCATAGTCATGCTAGACCAACCTGGTTTCAGTGGTTTGAAAAATCTCTTCGATGCAACGGAGGACCTCATTTTATAACAATTAACTGTGGAATTAATGGGAATTCGGTAGTTGAATTATGCGAACGTTTCGATCGAGATGTTTTAAGTTTTCGACCGGATGTGGTAATAATCACAATGGGGGGCAATGATGCTAAAAAAATTGTACCGGCGGATGAGTTTGAAGAAAAGCTAAGTTACCTTTGTGAGAGAGTGAAAAGTATCGGAGGAATACCAGTATTGCAGACTCTATATTCACCGGTTATGCACGATTATCCCAAGGATTATAATGAACGTTTCCCCTGTTATATGCAATTGAATAAAAAGGTAGCAGAGGCTCAAAAAATTCCATTGATAGATAGCTACCGAATTTTTGGATCATACTACTGTGCAGAGCCAGAGGAATATACAAAGACTATCATGACGGATGATATTCATGTCAATCCGATTGGTAATGCTGTCTGGGGAACCTTTGCGGCCAGAGAGTTCGGATTACCAGATCCTGATCTGGATGAGCTAAAGGAACCGGTGTATGAAGTTATTGAAAGATTGAAAGTTTTTGCAGAGGTACCAGAAAAGATTACAACTTATTATTGATAAACCAATCCCAAATAAATAAGCTTCCACTGCTTTGAAGTAGTGGAAGCTTATTTATTGTATTTCGTTAAATTGTTTAACGACTTTTAGGACTTAATTGCCATCATGTAAAAGATGGATAGTAATCAATTTTCAATTTTATATGTATTTTCAGTGAAATGTATATATTTACTTAACTTAAATGACTTTCGTTTTTAGGGAAAGTAAATACGTGGCAGGTAACGCTTCAATGACTATTTCACTTGGATTAAGATATCATCAAATAATGCACTAAAATCACCGGTAGCGTTATTTTCGTATCCTAGAATGATTGCGGTAATTGTTTTACCTGTGAGTTCACCCTGACCGATCAAGGTTGTGCAATCATACCAGCTGCCTACGCTGCCTTTGGGATTTTTAGGACTAATATTAATATTATTCGTATCCTTAATATTATACTCACTCAATCTTGTTCCGTCTGAGAATAATAAATCAACACCGGTATAACAGCCAAGATCATTTTCTGCATATCTGGAGAAGGAAAGTTCCATGCCTTCTTTTACTTCGATTTTCACAGTAGAGGTCTTAAAGTAATAAGAAGCTGATCCGGTTGCTTTACCACTTAATTTGGCGGCATAGAGACCGTGCTTTGTAATCGGACTTTCAATGATTTCACAGGCTTGATTTGATACACCGGATGCACTAATTACGGATGGTTCAAAAAAGCAAGGATCGATCTGCATAACTTTATCTAGTACCTGACCATTCTGAGTAAAGGTTGTAGATCTATACTCGAAACTGTTTCTAAAATAGATTGGACCGTTGGAATAAGGGATTGGTATGGTTTCGGTAGTTTCGATTTCACCTCGAAGCATCTTTGATGCAGTTGCAGCAAGTCTTAAATAATAATCAGAAGATACCCAGATACCATCCTTAGCAAAGGTTTCAAAATATTGGTCTGTCGGAATATCAAAATAATCTACAGCACCATTAATCAGATTGGTGCTTTCCTCAAATTCATCCAACATTGCAAAATAGACACTGGTTAATCCGAGACTCTTAGCATTAACTATTTGCTGCCATAAAAGCTTTCCGCCTGCACGATCAACCTGACTAAAGGAACCATCAGCAGCCAGCCAGTTACCACTGCCTGCGAATACAACGGGGAGGTAATCTTTTTGATTTTCATCACACCATCCCTTATCAGGAATCATGTAGGAACTCAGATAGTTTGCAGCGCTTTCAACAGAACTATATACACCAACTGTCCAAGGGGAAATACAGTCAAGTGCCTGGTACACTTGCGTATAATCAGCCATAGCACCGTCAGAATTGGTTCTCCAACCTCTTGGTGTACCTCCTATGACATAACAACCACGGCTATGGAAGAATTCCAGTATTTCCATGGTTTGCTCTTTGTTACAGCCAAGATCGTAACCAATGCCCCAGATTTCAACAACCGGTTTACCATCAACAGTTGCATAATTAGGAGAAGAAGTCATGGCACGAGCCTGTTCGATCTCATAGACCCAATCTGTTTTCATACGTTCTACAATAGTTTCGTCAGAACCATTTAAATCATAACACATATAAAATAATCTACCGGTATCTTCCGCCGCATTCTTTATATAATTTAAATAGGATTTCTCAGACTTTGTAACTGACTTTCCTATGCTTCCAACAAAGCGTTGAATGGCAACGCCGTCAATTTCTGCCTCTTTTAGCCAATCAAACTGAAGATCGATTACAGCTTCATCCTTATCGTTATATAGTCCCGTAGGACGACCGTTTCCTAGGCTCGCAAACTTCGTTGGATATAATAAATCGTCTGGAAATTCAGATAGGTCTGGGAAACTTAGCACATGAACATTCACACGGGAGCCTGGGCCAGGAACATTACCGTACGCCCAATGAACCCAGTCACCTGGTTCATCTCCAGCATGATGCCATACTTGATAACCGGTGAAAGATTTACCGGTAAATTCAGAATCAAAGGTACCGGGTGAAATCGGGATAGGCTCAGCATCAGGATCTAATTTACCATAACGAATTCCGACGGACTTAATGTAATTTTCGTTGCCGTTATAACCCATTCTAAAATCACTGCCGCCCATTAACCCACCTGACAAACGTGCATCAGTAACAGCTATGGAAGTGGTCACCCAGTCTCCGGAATTGGACTTTGCAAAGTCTGCTATGGCGCAGCTGTTGGTTTTTGAGTTGTAGTTAAACCAAAGATTAGTACTGCTATTATCATAATATGTAATATCAATGATGAGATTTTCTTCTGTAGTCGATACAACTGTTCGGTCACTCATTAAATATAAGAATTTTCCGCTGGGAACTTTTCTGCATTTTGTGCCGTCGATTTCTCCTGCTTCGGTAAAAGCTTCAGAAGCTTCTGCCGACACATCAAAGAAATCCAAATTTAATTTATCAACTTCATCAGTTGAAAAATCAATAAATGCTACATAGTTAGGTTCCTCTGTTTCTTCTGCGAGGGGCTGTTCTGTTGGTGCTGCTGTTACTTGCGGTTCCTTGTTCGCATCCAATACCGTGCTGTCTACCTCATCCGTAGAAGACTTTTTCGTTAAAAAGACAGCTCCGGTAATAATAAGAGCTAGAACCAGAATTGAGCTAAGACATAGTACAATCAGTTTTGTTTTGTTCATAAAATCCTCCTTAATACATTATAATGATATTTACTTGTATTTTTGCGAATTAATAAAAGAAAAAATCACCTCCGTTGAAGCGAACAACTAATACCTACTCATAAATTCTATATCTTTTTTGATTTGCTATTGCTTCGGTTTAGTATATCAATAGGTAATAGGATGCTTTATGTCGAAATATAGCATCTTTAATTTAGACTAAAAAAGATATACTTAATATTACACTATGGTAGGAATATGTCAATAAAAATATATCATATCTGTGTTCTAATTCAGTTGGATCATCTAATTTTTTGTGAAAATTGCCAAAAACCTAATCAGTTACAGCTAGGAATAATACAGCATATAGTAGTTCGGTGATGTTTCATATACAATATATTGTCTTGAGTTTCAACGATGTTAAAAAATGGACAAAAAGAAGTATTTGATATATTTAATATTGATTTCTGGTTCTTGATGTGCTAGAATAGGATATATCAATTGAGGGATTTGCTACCAGAATTTAGTATTAGATCTACATTGTACATAGTAGCGGATTTCTGGGTTGAAAAATAAAATGGGTATGTTAACCCGGATAAATGAAAAGGAGAGGTAAAATGAAAAAAGTGATAAGTTTTGTGTTAGCAATGGTGCTTGTATTAGCATCCACACTAACCGTAAGTGCAGCAGAAGCTGTTGCTGACGGCTACACTCGTTATGAAGGTGAAGCAGGTAATATTGTAGGTTCTAATGCTCCGAATGGTCTCGGAACAGATACTGGTGATCAATTCTCCAATGGTAGTGCAGCTGGTTATTTAGATGTTTCCAGATGTAAGTTCGAAGAAATTGATGCAACATTCTCTAATGTTGCTCACGTTGAATTAAAAGTTAACGCAGCAGCTGCTGGTACAGCAGAAGTTATTGTTGGATATACCTGTGCAGAAGATGCTGATTTTATCGCAGTTCAAGCGAATGATGGTTCTCCTGTAAAAGTTGCTCTTAAAGCTGCTGATGCAAAAACCGCTCTTAGCTTAGATCTTAAAGAAGGCGAAAATACAATATATGTTTCTACTACAATCTTAGATGATGCTGGCGCTCAACATGGCTGGGTTAACATCGACTTTTTAGATGTAAAGAATGAAGTTGCAGCAGCTGCTACGGAAGAAACAGCAGCAACAGAGCCTGCAGAAGATGCTTCTCAGGATGCAGCAGCAACAGATATGCCTAAGACAGGCGAAGCAGTTAACTATATTCCTTTCTTATTTGCAGGTGTTGGATGCTTATTAGTAGCAGTAGTTGCTAATAAAAAAGTTAGAAAAGATATTCTTAACTAATTACTAGTAGTTTTGGGTCGCGATAATAACGAATTCTATTATCGCGGCCTTTTTTTATAACAAACGAAATTTCTTATTAATTCATATTGTTTTCACGCAAAATGTGATATAATTCGATATAAAATTATGACAGCTATATTACTTTAGAGTGAAATGCACCGATAAATATTGACAAGATTTAGATAAATGATATAATAACTAATTATAAAACATGTACTATATTGGATTTGGTATAATATTTTTGCTAATAATATCTATCTGTGAATATAGACCGGCTGTTGAAATATATAGAAAGGATTCGAATGAGGGAAAATGAGTGAGAATAAACTATTATACGAAAAAATAATTAGTTATTTGAGACAGGAAATACATAGTCAAAATTTCAAGCCGGGAGATAAGCTTCCGACAGAAAAAGAGCTGGCTCAAAAATTTGGGGTGAGCAGAATAACATCGAAAAGAGCCTTGGAGGATTTAAAAAGTGAGGGCTTAATTTACCGTGTACGAGGCAGCGGTAGTTTTGTATCAAGTTTAGAAAAGAATTTAGATAAATTTTTAAGTACAAGTACAACAAATAACCGACTGGATTACAGTAGAGTTGTACCGATCGTATTACCCTTTGATGTCTCTAACGGTGGTATTATGAATGTGGTAATCGGTGCTTCCAGAGTTATGGATGAGAAAGGATATATTCTGAGTATCCACTGCTGTAATGATGATATTAATGAGGAGAAAAAACTTCTGCTGCACTTATATGAGAAAAATGTAGCAGGTATTATACATTATCCAATTTCGGACCGTAAGAACCTTGAAGTGATGAATTTGTTATATTTGAACAATTATCCGATTGTCACCATTGATAAGTATTATGAGAGTATTCCGATTAGCTATGTGGTGAGTGACAACCTTAGAGGATCTTATGAAGCGGTTCAATATTTAATAAGTAAAGGGCATAAAAAGATTGCTTTCGTATCGGATGGTAAGATAGAAGATGCTACTTCCATTCGTAACCGTTATTTTGGATACTGCAAAGCTTTAAATGAAAATAAGATCAGTATCGATGAGCAATTGGTAAAGAGCGGGATTATTGATTTGAACAGTAACCAAGATGGCATTGAAATGTATAAAAACTTAGTGAAAGAACTGGTTAATCAAAATGTTACCGGAATCTGTGCAATTAACGATTATGTAGCATCTTCCTTGATGAAAAGTGCTACGGAACTTGGAATTTCTGTTCCTAATGAGTTGTCGGTGATAGGGTTTGATAATCTGGAATTTGGAAAATATTTATCTGTTCCGCTGACTACGGTTCAACAGAACTTTTATAAAATAGGAAAAGTTGCTGCGCAGATGCTACTAGAAGGTATAGAAGGTGGGGAGCATAAATGCTTTAAGAGTGTTGTTCCTACCAAACTGATCGAGAGAGATTCTTGTTCTAAGGCTTTAACAATACAAAATATCTAATGGTTATATGTTATACAGTGATTATTATTGTTATTATTATATGATCAAAACACATAGAGCTGTTGCTTAACTAACAATATTCGTTGGTTTTGGAACAACTCTTTTTTTATAACCTTAATGATCTGTATAAAAAGTTGATATGATTTACTTGGGGTTTTTTGTTTTTCTTGGATGCATTTTACTAAATATGGTATATATATGGTATATTTATATTGACATAAATACAGGCTTGTGAGATAATAAGATATATCAAATAATATATGATTTAATGTATTTATGAGGGATTGAATATGCCCAAGTGTAGAAACAAGAAAATCGGGAGGTAAAAATGAAAAGGAGTAGGATATTACAGATTATTGGTGTATTGGGGATTGTGGCACTACTTACAGTGATCGGAATTGTTGTGAATGGGCAATTAAATAAGAAGGATACATCCGAAACAACCTCTGAAGTAGTAAAAGATTCAGATACAGTGAAAAATACAGAAAATAATAATACGAAGAACGGAAATAACGGGCAATTCGTTATGCCAACGATTGAGTGGAGAATAGCACCCACTAAGTATGAGACAAAAGATATTCTGGTCATGGGGTTTGATATTCGTGATTTTGGAGTGGAACCCAATTCTGGTGAGGATGTTACCAATAAGATACAAGCGGCTCTTAGCGTTCTTGGAAGGGACGGCGGTGGTACATTATTTCTCCCGGAAGGAGAGTACATAATCAAAGGGAAACTCAATATTCCAAAAGGTGTAACTCTATGTGGCGATTGGCAAAATCCGTTGGATCATCCGGAAGTGAAGGGAACCATTCTGTGTGTATATGACGGAAGAGGCAATAGCAAAGCAGAGCCTTTTATTACAGTTCAACCCAATGCCTGTGTAAGAGATATTTCATTCTGGTATCCGGAACAGGTTGCAGAGGATATAGTTGAATATCCTCCAACCATACGACTCTATGATCCGACTGTATGGGGCGCAGATTATACTCATGTAAAGAACTGTACCTTTATTAACTCGTATATAGCGATCAAACAAGGACCAAATGCAAGTAACAGTCCTAATGTACAAAATGTATATGGAACTGCTTTGTATCAAGGGTTAAATGTGGATGGTCTCATTGATGTCGGAAGGTTTGATTATATCACATTTTCTCCCGATTTCTGGGCAAATTCTGGAATGGAGGGTGCTCCGGAACTGGATGGTCCTCATAAAGAATATATTTATGCCCATGCAACTGGAATTACTCTTGGCCGTGTCGATTGGTCCTATTTTACTAATACGCAGGTGACCGGATACAATATAGGAATTCGATTCCGGTCTGCACTCAATGCGGATACCGGCGCAGAAGAACATAATTATCCCAATGGTCAGGTATTTCGTCATACCTACACCAATTGTCAAACGGGTATCTTGATTGATGGATTAGCCTCTGTTGGAGAATCCTTTGCAGAAATTAAAATTGATAACTGCATCACTGGAATTCATACGATTGCAAATAATAATGCATTGGATACCCATGCACAGTTTTATAACAGCGAGATTACAGCAACTGATTATGCGGTTAGACAAGAGGGTTACGGTAAATTAGAGATGCTACAGTGTAAAATCCAAAATGGAGAGGTTTATTCCAATAATGGTATGGTAGTTTATACCGACTGTGAGTTTAATACCGCCGGGAATCATGCTACTCTCGATACTGGGACTGAAAATGCTGCATTTACAGGTAATCGTTTTCGTGGTGAACCACAGATTAATAATATAGCACTTTGTAAAGTTAATTTTGATACAGAACCGGTTCCAGTTGAGCCGTTAAAAGAAATTCCTGATTGTAGTACAGAGGTTTGCAAACCTGCGAAACAAGCAATTTATGTAGTTGAGGCAGATACGAAAGGCGAAACGGATGCAACCGGCATCATACAGGAATTACTAAATAAAGCAGGAAAAGAAGGTGGAGGAATCGTCTTCTTACCACCGGGCAAATTTAGAATTGATGGTAACCTTAAAGTACCTACCGGAGTGGAGTTAAAAGGAGCGGTCGATGTCGGACGAAATCCAATTAATTTAGGAACGGTATTGCAGGTCTACGGAGGTGCGAATGATGCGGATGGAACAGCAACCATTACCATGGAAGCGGGTAGTGGTTTAAGAGGTATTGTATTTAACTATCCGGAGCAGGATTATCTTAACTTAAAGTCCTATCCATATGGAGTAAGAGCTCAGGGTGAGAATATATATGTTGTAAATGTTTCTTTCCGTAATGGTTATAATGGACTTGATTTTATGACGAATCGCTGTGATAACCACTACATAGAATATCTTGCAGGAGTATGTCTGAACAATGTTTTAAAGGTAGGCGGGGGGTCTGTTGGTGGTAAACTGATGAATATTCAAATGAACGGCAACTGTCTGACTTCTGGCGATGAAGCTAAATTTGGTACCTGGCCAAATTCTTTGGAAGGTGATAAAGAAACGAAAAATCAAGCTGTTAATAAATTTGCACAAGAGCATATGACGGTTCTTCTGATTGGCGATGTAACAGATGAGTTACTGTTTGATAATTTCTCCTATTATGGTGCAGAAAGTGTAAAGTTTATCGGTGAAAATGGCCGTGGTGCATCTGGCTGGTGCGTAGGTCAGGGTGTTGACTATTCCACAAAATCCTTTGTATTTGAACAGATCGAAGATATGCAGTTTGTAAACACACAGCTTGTTAGTTTTAAACAACCCTATGTGCAGACAGATATGTTGGCTCAGATTGTACTAAAAGAAAATTTTACCCAAAAAGTAGATTTCTATAATGTTTCCTTCTGGGGTGGCACTGGTAATAATATTGTTGTAAAAGGCGGTAATCTTAATCTTTACAACGGAAATATCAGTGATGTACCAAATCCATCCATGGTGGTAGAAGGAAATGCTAAAGCTAACTTTGTTAATCTCTCTTTTAATAATGGAGGGGATCTGCAGATCGCTCAGAATGGACTGGATAAGATTAGTATTACAACGATGCTCTATAAGAATAGCTTGAGATCGAGTCAGGGCTTTGGATTATTACGTAATGTGGTGAAGAAAGGGGAACGGTTTAATGTACCGTCAAATTCCTTTTTGCTAACTACCACCTCAGATATTTTATTTGCTGAAGATTTCACTGGATATCCATCCTCCAATTTAAACGGAGTGGAAAATGCACTGGGTACTACGGATAATTTTAGTGAAATTCAAGCCCCTGCCCCTAATGCGTATGTATCATTGCTTCAGGATGAGGCTGGAACCTATGCAAGACTATATGCAGATAATACGGTTGCACAGTCTTATATTTATAACCATTCCATGGATTTGCCTTCCGGTCTTAGGGATAGTAAGTATACGGTGGAATCAAGACTTAAATTTAACAGTATCTGTGAAAACAGTGGTGCAAGACTTTTCTGCTGCATGCATAATGTACTGGAGGGAAAGGAAACCGGTACTGTATTGTTATTTAATTTTAACAATAACCATACGTTTGAAGTGAATGGAAAGACTGTGGCTAATTGGCAGGAAGGAACTTGGTATCGTGTTGCTATTGACGTGGATTTAACAGATATCAAGAACAAAACATACACAGTTCATCTATATGATGATAACAATAAGATCATAGGATCATCTGAGACCTTACGGTTTGCAGATAGTCTGCAAAATAATAAGGATGGCTTTGGAGCGTTTATCTATGGAGCACTCAGTGGAACCATCAGCCAGAAAGCCAGCGCGAATGATGTTCTGATTGACTATGTTACAGTTTTTCGCTAAAAGATATTATATAAATGAGAGCAAGCATGCTTACTGACAAAAAGACAATGAATAACAAATTTAATAACAAGGAGATATGATATGCAAAGTGACAGACAGATTGATAAGATGTTATCCAAACTAAGAAGATTTGAAAATACAATTGCTCCGATGATGTTTGAAAAAATAGATGAAGTTTCTATGAAAAAATTTCAGACTCCGGATCAATTTCATGACATACCAGAGGATGGTGTATTTACGACCTGCGAAAAAGGTGACCGCTGGGGTGGTGAAAGTACGTATTGTTGGTTTAAGGGTAAGTACACAGTTCCGGAGAAGTTTGATGGAAAGACACTGTATGTATACCCTAAAATTGAAGGCTATGAGGCAATGTTATGGGTGAACGGAGTTCCCTTTGGTACTTTCTGTACGAAGATCGTAGTAACTGGTCATGGGAACCATTATTGTGATATGTTGAAACAGGAGGTAAAAGCCGGTGAACAAATCGATGTAGCTCTGGAATATTATGCAGGACATTATGTAATGGGGTGTGAACCTTTTTCACAGGATAACAGGATTTCCTATGAGTTTACGTACAATAGTGTTGATATTTGTTTGAAAAACGAGGTTATTTGTGATTTCTACTTTGATTTAAGAACTTTAAACCAGGCTGTAAATGCATTGGATCGAAATAGTTTCCGTCGTGCTGATATCATCAATACCTTAGAGAAGGTTCATGAAATTTTATATTACTCTTATGACGATATTGATCATGATACCTTTATGGATGCGCTTATAACCGCAGGAAAGTTATTGAAAGAAAAGCTAGTACAGACGAACTCTGATACAGCTCCATATGCAGGCTTTATCGGACATTCTCATATGGATACCGCATGGCTGTGGCATAAGGATGAAACGACTAAGAAATGTGCTAGAACCTATTCCAATCAGATTAATTTGATGCAGCAGTATCCGGAATATAAGTTTATACAGAGCTCCGCATATCATAGTGAAGTGATTCGTAAGCATTATCCAAAATTATTTGAACGTTTACAGGAAAAAGTGAAGGAAGGTCGCTATGAACCCAACGGCGGTGTGTGGATTGAGTGTGACTGCAATATCCCCAATGGTGAGATGATGGTTCGCCAGTTCTTATGGGGACAACGCTTCACTAAGAAATATTTTAATTATCAAGCAGATGTATTCTGGCTTCCGGATACCTTTGGATACAGTCCGTCCATTCCTCAAATTATGAAAGGCTGTGGTGTGAACTATTTCCTTACAACAAAGATGGCCTGGAATGATACAACAACCTTCCCTTACGATACCTTCTATTGGCAAGGACTCGATGGAACCAGAGTCTTAACTCATTTAAATAAAACCCATTTATGGCCGGATCCGGAAGCAATGATGGAGCATGTGGTAAGAGGATATGATTGCATCCGTGAGAAATCCGTATCCAATATGAGACTCTTATCCTATGGCTTTGGTGACGGAGGTGGCGGTCCTCAATTTGAAATGGTTGAGATGTCAAGAAGAGTAAAGGATTTTGAAGGGCTTCCGAAATCCAGTCATATAACCGTAAGCGAGTTTATGAAGAGACTGGAAGCTTCTGTTGTAAATCCATCCATCTATGCGAATGAGTTATATCTAGAGCTCCATCGAGGTACTCTGACAAATCAGCATACGATTAAGCGGAATAATCGTTTGGCAGAAATCAACCTTAGAAACCTGGAATACCTTACTGTTCGTGATGCATTGGAAAAACAGCTTCCTGCATCAGATCAGGAAATCCATCCACTGATGGAAACTTTATTAATTAATCAATTCCATGATATATTACCGGGTACCTGTATTCCGAGAGCTCATCAGGAATCCATTCAGGAGACTACTCAGTTGATTACAGATTCTGAACGTTTGATTGCAGAAAAATTTGAAACAGAGAAAAAGGATCAATATATCTCTGTTGTAAATACGCTGTCCTTCGACCGATCGGATGTTGTGTACATTGATTATAAAGAAGGTTATATCGTAGAAGGAAATTATAAACAGCAAGCTATTACAGATCTCCATGGAACTAAAAAGCTGGCAGTCCTTGGTGTTGTGGTTCCTGCATTCTCTTCCGTCAGCTTAAAGTTAGTGGAAGGATCCTTGGAGAAGGAAACTGTATTTACTCAAACGGGAAATGAACTCGTAACTCCGTTTGCTCGTATTATGTTTAACGATAGAGGTTTTATCACATCCTTTATTGATTTAAGTGTAAACAGAGAACTCAAGGGAGAAGGATATCCTCTGAATACATTCTTGATGGCAGAGGATGTTCCGAATGCTTGGGATAATTGGGATATTGATGCGGATATTGAATTTAAGTTTAGGGATTCTGCGGTATTAGTAAGCCGCGAAGTGGTATCTGCCGGCTCTGTGGAATATAGAATTCGCAGTACCTACCGGATCAGTGAAAAATCGTCCTTGACTCAGGATATGATCTTCTTTGCCGATAGTCCTGAAGTGCGTTTTGAAACAGTTATGGATTGGAAGGATGATCACCGCTTCCTAAAAACCGCTTTTGATACCACGATATTCTCAGATATTGCGAGACAGGAAGTACAATTTGGTTATATAAAGAGACAGACAACCAGAAATACAGCGGAAGAAAAAGCAAAATTTGAAGTTTCCAATCATAAATATACCGATTTATCGGAAAGCAGATATGGTATTGCAATTCTAAATGATTGCAAATACGGAATCTCTGTAAAGGATGCTCAGATGAGACTATCCCTCCATAAGGGTGGCACGAGACCTGATTTTAATGGAGATAAAGGAATTCATGAATGTACTTATTCTTTTTATCCTCATAAAGAAGGATTTAATGCAAATTCAGTTATCAAACCTGCTTATCGCTTAAACTACAAACCAATTATTGTAGAGGGTGAATATACAAGAAATTCCTTTGCGGTAGTAGATTGTGATAATATTATGATTGAAGCAGTGAAACCCTGTGAGGATCAAGAGAAAGCTTATATCATGAGACTTTATGATGCAGAGGGTACCTATACCAATGCAACAATTAAGCTTTCCCAAGATGCGAAAGAGGTTGCTGTGACTAATATGTTAGAGGAAACGGTAGAGGTATTAGATAAGTTGAATGATTTTAATCTGGTTTTCCGTCCATTTGAGATTAAGACAATAAAAATTTCGTATTAATAAAAAATTATGATAAAGTCAGCTTAATCGTAACTTAGTAATTTATAAGCATTACTATAAATTAACAGTAACAAAAGCTGACTTTATCCTAGGTTTACTTATACCAGATATTTTATATAGTAAGCTGTTTAGAATATTGGAAATATTGTCTATTATTACTTCAAGATTTGACAATCTTTTACGAGGTAAATATAGTAAAATATGTATGATGAATTAGAAAAATATGATATTTAGTCTGAATAAAGGACTATGGAAAAAATGAACTATGGAAGAAAAAAGAACTTTAAAGTAATAATGAACTTTGGATAGAAAAAAGAACTATGAAAAAGACGAAATATTTAGTGTAGGCATCGAAAGATTGCGAACGGGGGTAACTATGGAGAAGCATAAGTATAAGGATTCAAAACTTCCTGTAATGGAACGGGTGAATGACCTATTAAGTAAAATGACATTGGAAGAAAAAGTAGCGCAGATGGATATGATCAGAGGCGTGGAATTGGCGACGAAGGTTCATGAAGCTCATTTTTGTTCCGTAGCAGAAAATTCTGATTTTTATTGGGACAAGGTAGAAGAAAGTATCGGAGCTAAGGGTATTGGTTTTGTTCATGATGTGTATTCTGTTCCGTCAGTTTTAAATAAATTACAGAAGTATTTTGTTGAAAATACGAGATTGGGAATTCCCTGTATCTTCACAGGGGAAGCCCTGCATGGTATATCTTATCCCAGTGCAACGGTATTTCCTATGCCAATTAATATGGCATCAACCTTTAACAGGGAATTAGTCCATGAGGTAGGTCATGCGATTGCGGCTGAGACAAGAGGTATTGGTATATGTGAAATATTAGCACCTAATCTGGATGTTGCAAGAGATGCCAGATGGGGTAGAGTAGAAGAAACCTTTGGGGAAGATACTTACCTTTCCTCCCAGATGGCATATGCCATTATTACCGGGGAACAAGGAGAGGATGTAAGTAGACCGGATCAAATTGTATGTGAACCCAAGCACTATTGTGTACATGGTATCCCAGAAGGCGGAACCAACTGCTCTCCTGCAAGAGTCGGAATTAGAGAGGTTGAAACCTGTTATTTACCGGTATTTGAGGCTGGTATTAAAAAAGCAGGGGCTTATAACGCCATGGCTTCCTATAACTGTATTGACAGTGAGGCGGTCATTTCCTCAGAACACTATTTGAGAGAAGTATTAAAAGAGCGATTTGGTATGAAAGGCTATGCCAGAGCGGATTTTGGTGCAGTAAACCGATTGAAGAACACCCATCGAATGTCAAGAGATAACAAAGAGAGCATTGAAATGGCTGTGAATGGAGGTTTGGATGTTCAGGGATTTGACTTTTCCAATAAGTTCTGGCAGGAATCCTTGTTAGAACTAGTAAAAGAAGGAAAGATAAAAGAGGAAATAATAAATGACGCTGTTTCTCGAATACTAAGAGTTAAATTTGACTTAGGTTTATTTGAAAATCCTTATACTGATGAGATGAATTACAAAAATGTCATTCGCTGTGAGAAACATAAAAGTATTTCCTATGAGGTTGCGAAACAATCCATCGTAATGCTTCAGAACAAAAATCAAATATTACCGTTAGCAAAAAAAATAAATTCGATTGCAGTCATTGGTCCAAGTTCTGCAACCCAAAGAATTGGTAGTTATTCATCGGTACCTTATGGTTATGAGGTAAGCTCGGTATACCAGGAAATTAAGAAAGTTGCGGATAAACATACGATTGTCCGCCAGAGTGATGGCTGTGGAATAACAGAGCACGATGTGGAATTAATTCCAAAATCATGGTATGACGGTGGAATTTTAATGGAGTATTTTAATAACTCTAATTTTGAAGGGGATCCGGTTGGTACGGAGCAGGTTGATCTTATCAATTTTAACTGGATTCTTGCAAAACCCCATAGAGATCTGGAGTTTAACGGATATTCTGTCCGAATGAGCGGCAAATTAAAGATTAACACACATGAATTTATGGAAGAAGATCAATTTATAGGCAAATTAATTTTTACTACCAACGATACTGTAAAAGTTAAAATCGACGGAACCTATGTAATAGAAAGCTATGGCGATAAAAAAATGCATCTGCCCCACTGCCAGTTTGAATTTGTGAATGGTACAGTTCATGATTTTGTAATTGAATATTATTGTGACGTCAATGGAAATGATTTAAGCTTCTGTATTGACCATCATGAAGATTCTTTGGATAAAGCGATCGAGATAGCGAAGAGCTGTGATACGGTTGTTCTGGTTTGTGGAGATAACAAGGTTACCAGCGGGGAAGGTATGGATCGTTGTGAACTTAAGCTTCATGGGAAACAGAGAGAACTGATCGAGAAGGTTGCGGAACTTGGCAAACCAACGGTTCTTGTACTGGAGAATGGCAAACCGGTTGACTTAAGTAATGAAGTGAAGAAGATCGATGGAGTTTTGGTTAGTTGGTTTGGCGGAGAATTTGGAGCTAAAGCAATCGTTGATGTATTATTTGGATCAATCAGTCCCTCCGGTAAGCTTCCTATGTGTTTTCCGAAAAGTACAGGTCATATTCCTTGTTATTATACGATGTTACCGGGCGGAAGTCCTTGGTTTTTAGAAAATAATAAGGAGCCTTTGTTCTGGTTTGGTCATGGATTAAGCTATACAGAGTTTGAATACAGCGATATGAATGTGCAGCAACTGGATGGAAAATATCAATACAAGGTATCGTTCCATGTTAAAAACATCGGTAGCATGGCAGCTGATGAAGTGGCTCAATTGTATGTAAGTGACCTTCAATCGTCAATTGTTACACCGTTAAAAACGCTGCAGGGCTTTGAGCGTATTTCCCTAATTCCGGGAGAAACAAAATTGGTTGAACTTTTATTAGACTTTGATAGTTTTAAATTATTGAATAAAAAATATCAGTGGGTTGTTGAACCGGGAGACTTTACTATCTTGGTAGGCTCTGGCTGCAATGATATTCGCTTAGAACAGACAATTATAATAAATTAGAATGGCAGGGGATAAGATGGAAACATTAGATCAATGCAAAATAAGGGCTAAAAAACTAGCCATGGAAATGACCCTAGAGGAAAAAACCACACAATTACGATATATTTCACCGGCCATTCAAAGACTTGGAATCCCAGCCTATAACTGGTGGAATGAAGCACTTCATGGTGTTGCCCGGGCAGGGGTAGCAACGAGTTTTCCTCAGGCAATCGGTTTGGCTTCTATCTTTGATGAAGCGTTTATGGAGAAAATAGCGGATGCAATATCTACGGAAGGTCGTGCGAAATACAATGAGAGCATTCGCAAAGAGGATAGAGACATCTATAAAGGGTTAACCTTTTGGTGTCCAAACATTAATATCTTTCGAGATCCAAGATGGGGAAGAGGTCATGAGACTTTTGGAGAAGACCCATTTTTAACAGCTAGGCTTGGTGTTTCTTATATTAGAGGAATACAGGGGGATAAAGAGTATTTAAAAGCAGCTGCTTGTGCAAAACATTTTGCAGTACATAGTGGACCGGAACAGGGACGCCATGAGTTTAATTCTATCGTATCAAAAAAAGATCTATATGAAACTTATCTTCCTGCATTTGAAGCCGCTGTGAAGGAAGCGAAAGTAGAAGGCGTTATGGGAGCCTATAACCGCACAAACGGAGAACCCTGCTGTGGAAGTAATACATTATTAAGAGAGATATTAAGAGGTCAATGGGGCTTTGATGGATACATAGTATCGGATTGCGGAGCAATTGCAGATTTCCATGAGCATCACAGAGTTACCAGTACCGCAGAAGAATCAGCGGCAATGGCTTTGTCTGCAGGTTGTGACCTAAATTGTGGAAATATTTATCTCTATGTTTGGAAAGCTGTACAGGACGGCTTAATTACAGAAGAACAAGTAACTAGTGCGGTGGAACATCTGCTGACAACAAGATTTCGTCTTGGGATGTTTGATCAGACGGAATTCGATACGATACCTTATGAAGTTGTGGAATGCAAAGAGCATCTCGCACTATCGGAGGAAGCTGCCAGAAAGAGCATGGTGTTATTAAAAAATAACGGTATATTACCACTAAAGAAAGAAGAACTAAAAACCATTGGTGTCATAGGTCCCAATGCCAATAGCAGAGATGCTTTAAAGGCCAATTACTTCGGAACCTCCTCCAGATATATTACTGCATTAGAAGGAATTCAAGATGAAGCAGGTGAAAATATCCGAGTGCTTTATTCGGAAGGAAGCCAACTGATCAGAAGCACTGCGGAAGGAGGAGCACTGCCGAATGATCGTTTAAAGGAAGCTTTGTCCGTAGCAGAACGCAGTGATGTGGTAATTCTTTGTATGGGTCTCGATGCTTCCTTGGAAGGGGAAGAAGGAGATGCAAGCAATGAATATTGTGCGGGAGATCGTATGAGTCTTAGTTTACCCAAAGCACAGTTGGATTTAATCGAAGCGATTGCTGGGTTACATAAGCCGACAATTTTATGTAATATGGTTGGAAGTGCAACAGATTTACGTTTTGCTCATGAACATTTCGATGCAGTTTTACAGGTTTGGTATCCCGGCGCAAGAGGGGGGAAAGCTTTGGCTGACCTTTTGTTTGGTCATTGTTCGCCTTCCGGTAAGCTTCCGGTTACTTTCTATCATTCTGTGGATGATTTACCGGACTTTACCGATTATGCCATGAAGGACAGAACGTACCGATATATGACAAAGGAAGCCTTCTATCCATTTGGATTTGGACTCACCTATAGCCAGGTAATGTGCAAAGAAGCAAAAATACTTGGTACTATAGAGCCTGATCAGGAGATCGAACTTCAGGTAAAAGTTGAAAATATCGGTGATTTTGATACAGAGGAAGTAATTGAAGTATATATCAAGGTGGAAGAATTGGCTTATGCTGTTCCTAATTATAGTCTCTGTGGTTTTAAGAGAGTATCACTAAAGAAAGGTGAAGAAAAAGAGGTTATCATCCGTATCCCTTATTCTTCCTTGGAAGTTGTAGATGAGAATGGAGAAAGAAGAGTTGATAGCGGGAAATTTACCCTTTATTCAGGCTTATGTCAGCCAGATAGCAGAAGTGTTAGTCTGTACGGACAAAAACCTCTGGAATTAAATATGACAGTTTCTTTATAACTCCTTCCTATAGGTAGTAAAAGGAAAAGAGGATAACTTGATAACTTTTACAAGTTAACCTCTTTTTCTTTGGAACATATTCGATAAAAATCGACATTGTTGAACGAATAAGATATATCAACTTTGGAATTGATATTTATATAGTATATTTGTTATAGGAGAAAAGCATAAATATGTTATAATTTAGCACGATTTTTTGTGAATTACATTGACATTCCAGATTTTATATGATATATTAAATAAAAAATAAGATATATCATGTTTTGCAAAGTTAAACGAAAAACCTATGCTGTAAGTTGATATATTTTTTTATGAAAATTGGAGGTTTATGCTGTGGCGGATCAATATTTTTTTGGCAGGAAAACAAAGATTCATAAACGTCTGTTCGCGTTTTTGCTCTGTACTATTTTAATTCTTACGAATTTTAGCACCATCAGTTATGCAGAGCAAATGGGTACACCAGAAAACGAGCAGACTGAGATCAACGAGGATTCCTTAGAGGAAGATACACAGGCAGAGTTAGAAACTTCGGAAGAAGGCAGTTATGAAAGGTATCTAGAGAATCATGAAGATGTATCATTTGCAGATAAGGAAATTTTACTGGATGCAGCCAAATTTTCAGATACCGATCAAAACATCGAGGTTTTTAAAAATTTTGAGGGATCTGAGAAGGATGCCATCCTGACTCCGGAAGAAGGCTATGTAGAGTGGCAATTTGATGTAGAGCAATCAGGAATGTATCAAATCAATCTTACCTATTACCCTTATGAAGGTAAGGGAAGCACGATAGAACGTATTATGCTTCTGGATGGAGAAGTACCTTATAAAGAAGCAAATTACATAACATTTCCAAGAATTTGGAAAGATGTCTATACCTCAGCTAAGAAAGATATCAGCGGTAATGATATTCGTCCACAGCAGCAAGAAGTAAAGCAATGGATGACAGCAGATTTTAAAGATAGTTCTGGATTTTATTCAGAACCTTTATCCTTCTATCTGGAAAAAGGAACACACACTTTAAGATTGATTTCGGAAAGAGAACCGCTGATGATTGCGAGCATTCTTTTTTTTCATAAACAATCCCCAATTAGTTATAGTGAATTAAAAAGTGAATATACCAAGCAGGGATACCAGGCTGCCAATGGTGAGATCGTCTATAAACAAGCGGAAGAGATGGAGCAAAAATCAGAAAAGTCGAACTATCCGATCAATGACAGATCCTCATCCTTTACACAACCTCAGGATGTAAACCAAGTACTTCTAAATACTATGGGTGGTTCCAAATGGCAGACCGCCGGTAGTAGTGTAACTTGGAAGATCACCGTTTTGGAGACAGGACTTTATAAGCTTGCTCCTAGATACCGCCAAAATGTATACTCCGGTGTTTATGTAACCAGAAAATTATTAATCAACGGAGAAATTCCTTTTGCAGAAGCATCTAATTTACAGTTTAACTATAGTGCAGATTGGAAGTGCAATGCGATTGGTAATGGAACGGAAGATTATTTATTCTTCTTTGAAGCTGGAAAAGAATATGAAATCACCATGGAAGCGGTACTTGGCGATATGGGCGATGTACTTCGTAGAGTTCAGAATGTAGTGGTGGATCTTAACGCTATTTACCGTAAAATTCTCATGATTACCGGAGCTACACCGGACAAATATCGTGATTACGAATTTGATAAGCTGATTCCTGAGACGATAGCTCAGATGGAAGTGGAAGCTGCTGAATTAGAAGATCTAGTAGATAAGATGATAGAGTTAACAGGATCTAAAGGAGAAAGAGTATCACAGTTAGAGAAGATGGCTTTCTTAGTACGACGTATGGTGGAAGAACCGGATGAAATTGCAGGTAAGTTTAAGTATTTTAAAGATAGTATTGCAGCTCTTGGTACTTGGATTTTAGAGACATCCAAGCAACCTTTGGAAATTGATTACATTGCTTTTGTTCCATCGGAACAAAAAGCACCGAAAGCAAATGATAGTTTCTTTGGAAATATTGCATTTGCGGTTAAACTTTTCTTTTCCTCCTTCTCAGTTGACTATGATTCCGTCGGTACAACTGAAGAAAGCCTTGGAAAAGAGGATGCGTCCATTAAGGTATGGTTATCAACCGGACGAGACCAGCAGTCTATTATACGAAGCTTAATCAATTCCTATTTCACGCCGGATACTGGAATTACGGTAGAGCTGGAACTGGTTAATCCAGGAACCTTACTTCCTTCTATATTGGCAGGAAGAGGCCCTGACGTATCCTTATCCAACGGGATGGGAGATCCAATTAATTACGCAGTCCGCAATGCTGTTGCAGATATCAGTGTTTTTGAGGATTATGAAGAAGTTACGAAGAGATTTCATGAAAGTGCTATGGTACCTTATCAGTATAAGGGAGCAACTTATGCACTACCGGAAACTCAAAGTTTTAATATGATGTTTTATAGAACGGATATCTTTGAGGAACTGGGTCTTGAAATACCCACTACATGGAAGGAATGGGATATCCTGATACCGGAACTTCAGAAAAAGAATATGTCCATTGGTTTACCTCATGATTTAAATACTTTGCTCATGTTTATGTATCAGAATGATACTGAGTTATACATCAATGAAGGCGAGAAAACAAATCTTGATTCACAAGGTTCTATTTTATCCTTTATTAAGATGATGGATTACTTTAAGCTCTATGATTTCCCGACAGAATATGATTTCGCAAACCGTTTCCGTTCCGGTGAGATGCCATTAGCAATTGCAGATTATACGGTTTACAATCAACTATCCTTATTTGCGCCTGAAATTAAGGGCAATTGGGAAATGGTATCCATACCTGGAACTGTTCAGGAAGATGGAACCATGAACCGTATCATTCCTTCTAGTGGATCTTCCGTTATCATGATGAAGGATGCCAAAAATCCGGATGCTGCATGGGAGTTTATGAAATGGTGGACCTCGGCAGAGATTCAAAGTTCTTTTGGTACGGAGATGGAAAGTGTAATCAATGCAGCGGCGAAACAACCGACTGCGAATATGGAAGCGCTTAAAATGCTGCCTTGGTCAACCAATGATCTGAACAATATCTTGGCGCAATGGGAGTATGTAAAGGGAACACCGGAAGTACCGGGTGGATATTACACCGCTCGAGTTCTGACTTTCGCTTTTAACAAGGTATATAACGATAAAAAGGACGCTGCGGATGTTCTACAGAGTTATATAGAACCTATGAATGCGGAGCTAAAGCGTAAAAGACAAGAATTTGGGATTGAATGATTAATGGAGGATTTCATATGAGCGCAAACGATGTTTCCGTAAGAAACAGCGGTGGAAATGCGAAAAGGGGTTCGGTAGAAAAGATAATGAAAAACCCCAGAAAGCTAACCAAGGACCGACTGAAACGTTATGCAACCTGTTATGCATTTTCACTACCTTACTTTATAATTTTCTGTATCTTTACTGTTTGTCCGGTTATTATCTCTATCTTTTTCAGCTTTACGGATTTTAATATGCTGGAAATGCCGAGATTTATCGGGATAGATAATTACATAAGACTTTTTTTGGATGATAATGTATTCATTCTTGCTATTAAAAACACATTCATATTGGCAGCGGTAACCGGGCCGATCAGTTACATGATGGCTCTGTTAATTGCCTGGGTTATCAATGATTTAAAACCTTTTCTGAGAGCTTTAGTAACTGTTGTATTTTATGCTCCATCCTTGTCCGGTAATGTTCTTCTGATCTGGACAGTATTATTTAGCAGTGACCAGAATGGTTGGGCAAATGGATGGCTTATGCAGGCTGGTATCTTAGATGAACCAATCCGTTGGTTTACAGATAAAAAATACATGATGCCTCTTGTTGTTGTAGTTATTCTCTGGTCATCTCTGGGAACCGGTTTCCTTGCATTTATTGCCGGACTTCAGGGTATTGATAAGTCTCTGTATGAAGCTGGTGCTATAGACGGTGTGAAGAATAGATGGCAGGAACTTTGGTTTATTACATTACCCAGCATGCGTCCGCAGTTAATGTTTGGTGCTGTCATGAGTATCTCTAGTGCATTTGGTATAGGATCCATCGTAACGGGGTTGGTAGGTTTCCCGAGTACTGATTATGCAACCCATACCATAGTAAACCATCTGGAGGATTACGGTGGTATGCGGTATGAGATGGGTTATGCTTCCGCTATTGCAACCATTCTGTTTGCAACTATGCTATTTACAAATTATGTTGTACAGAAGTTGCTCAATAAAGTTGGAGAATAGCGAAGGGAGAAGGAACATGAAATTAAAAAAATATAAAAAGACCAAACAATTAAATCGGTCGCCAATCGGTAATGCCGGGGTTTATTTTATTCTTACATTGCTAGGAATTTTTATGGTACTGCCGCTAATATATACCATTTCCTCTTCACTGAAACCGCTCGATGAATTGTGGGTTTTCCCTCCAAGATTTTTTGTAAGAAATCCTACGCTTAAGAATTTTCAAGATTTGTTTCGTGTGTTGTCTGGTTCTGTAGTGCCATTTTCCAGATATTTATTTAATACCGTATTAATCTCCGTAGTAGGTACTTTTGGTCACGTTATTCTGGCTTCCATGTGTGCCTACGCATTATCCAAACATGAATTTCCGGGATCCAAATTGATGTTTCGTATCATAGTAACCACATTGTTGTTTAATGCTGCGGTAACCGGAATCCCGAATTTCATGGTAATGACCTGGATGAATATGTTGGATACTTACTGGGCGTTGATTATTCCTGCGTTTGGCTCCACCTTAGGTCTTTATCTGATGAAGCAGTTTATGGAACAGATGGTTCATGACACAATATTGGAGGCTGCAAGAATTGACGGCGCTAGTGAGTGGATGAATTTCTGGCATATCGCAATGCCGATGGTGAAACCGGCATGGTTAACCTTAATTATCTTTTCCTTCCGTGATTTATGGAGTATGGGCGGAACAGCCTATATCCATTCTGAACAACTGAAAACCTTTAACTATGCAATGAGCCAGATTTTAGCCGGAGGTATCGGTAGAGCCGGCGTTGGTGGTGCGGCTGCTGTAGTTATGATGATAGTTCCAGTATCAGTATTTATCTTTACCCAGAGTAACATCGTTGAAACTATGGGTGCATCCGGAATGAAAGAGTAGGTGAATAGCTTGCGTAAAATTATACGAAAAATCAGAATACATAAATTGCTGTTTGCATTACTTGCAGTCAGCATGCTCATTCCCAGCCAGGCATCTGCCTCCTCTATGGTTCCTTATACAACATATACCTTTGATAAGGATGGATGGGCACTGGAAAGCCCTAATGCTTATGAACCTGCCGAGGAATATGACGGTAGATCCTTGGGATTAACGAATTTAGCGGATGCCAGTGATATATTTGTTGATAAGAATAATCGAATTTACATAGCGGATACCGGAAATAGCCGCATTATCATATTGGACGAAAACTTCAAACAGATCAAAGACTTTAAGATGTTTACGAACCCAGCGCTCATTGATCCGGTGGAAAATGAATTTGGTATTGATCAGTTTAATGGTGTTCGAGGGATTTTTGTTACCGGTGATGGCCATTTATATGTAGCGGACACAGAGAATGGAAGAGTTGTTGAATTTGATGAAAATTATGAATACCTACGGAGCATCTACACTCCGGAATCAGATATCCTGGGTACGGAGTATGCATTTAAACCGCAATCTCTCGTTGTAGATAGTGCAAACCGTATCTACATCATGAACCAAAATGAAAATCAGGGTATTGTAGAATTGAATGAAGATGGTGAGTTTATTGGTTATTTCGGAGCGCAGTCTGTAAAGCGTACGGTATTTGATTGGCTAAAAACCTTATTCATGACCGATGCTCAGAAGGAACGTATTGCAAAGATTATACCCCGTGTATATAGCAACATTTCTATTGATGAAATGGATTTTATCTGGCTGACCTCAAACTCTGGAGATGAGTACTCAAGAATATCTTATATGAGCTCCAAAGCGAAAGAAGACGCAACAGTCAAGAGAATGAATCCGAATGGCAATGATGTATTGGCTCGTAATGGTGTGTGGGCACCCGGTGGTGATTTATTGGATGTCTCCTCCATTGTAGATGTTGCAATCAAAGAAAACGGAATGTATACCGTTTTGGATGATAGATACAATCGCTTCTTTACTTATAATACCAACGGTGATTTACTCTATGCTTTTGGTGGAACCGGTACTCAGGATGGTGTATTTACCTTAGCTTCTGGTATTGCTTATCTGGGTGAGGATCTTCTGGTTCTGGATAAAGAAGATGATACCATTATCCGTTTTAAGAGAACTGCCTACGGTGAACTTTTGGAAAATGCAATTACTGCTGATCGGGAGAGGGATTTCCAAAAATCCATTGATTGCTGGACAAAAGTTTTAGAACAAAATCAAAACTATGACCTTGCTTATCAAGGCATGGCTAAAAATTACTTAAGAATGGGTGATTATGATAAAGCCCTTGAGAATTTCCGCATGATCGATGACAAAAATGGGTATTCCGAAGCTTATCGATATGCAAGAAGTGCTTATGTAAAGGGACATTTTCTTCTTGTCATAGCAATTCCTATCATAGCAATTGCTTTGTGGATGTTCTTTATGAAATATGTTAAGAAGGAAAATAAAAAACTCTATGCAGTAGGCTCAAAGCACTCTATTAAGGATGAATTATTTTATGCATTCCGTTTGATTTATCATCCCTTTGATGGCTTTTGGGAAATCAAAAGAGAAGCAAGAGGTAGTGTGCGTTCTGCTTCTATCATAGTTGTACTGGTTATTTTAACTTTCATCTATAAATCCATGGGAACGGGCTTTTTATTCCGAACAATGGATGTAGCTTATGTGAACGTAATCAATGATATTTTAAATGTAATCCTTCCTTTGATTTTGTGGTGCTTTGCCAGTTGGGGACTCACTACATTGATGGGTGGAGAAGGAAGCTTAAAAGATATCTATATTATGACCTCCTATTCTTTGACACCGCTTATTTTACTCAATATACCCGTGGTTATAGCAAGTAATTTCCTGGTGTTGGAAGAAGTACAGTTTATGAGCTTTTTTGTATCATTAGCATATGTGTGGACTGTAGGACTAATCTTCTTTGGTTCCATGGTAATCCACGATTATCATTTTAATAAAAACCTGATTACTGTAATTTTCTCTATCGTAGGTATGGGTGTAATGATGTTCTTGGCTTTATTGTTCATAACACTGTCGCAAAGAATATGGGAATTCATTGCAGGTATTTATGATGAAATAATTCTGCGTTTATAGATCGGCCGGATTATTGGATGTGATAGGTATCAAGGAAGGAGAGCTTTATGAAAAAAAGACTGAAAGTTTTAATCCCATGCTTCATATTAGTCATAGTCTTTGCAGCCTTCTGTGGTAAGTTCGGCGGTGTGTTTATGGTAAGCCAGGCAGAAACGGAGGAGACTAAAGAATCGGTCATCACCGGGGAAAGTGCAGAGGTTCCGACTGCAGAGGAAGCAGAACAACATGGGTTATATGAGACTGCAGAAGCTAGAATTGCTACGATGAAGAAGGTTGCTTCCGAAGGAGGCAAAGAGTTATATTTTGATAATAGTTATGGGGAGATTGCTGTAGTAGATACGCAAACAAAGGAAACCTGGTTTTCTACCCCTTATAATTATAATAGTGATATCATGGCCAGCGATGATGTAAAAGCTTTATTAGCATCTATGGTACGAATTACTTATTATGATGAGAAAATGACTGAGCTTAAGATGAACAGTTATACCGATTGTATAGCGAAAGCCGCACCGCAGTTTACTACAGAAGCGATTGAAAATGGTATCCGATTAAATATGCAGATCGGTCTTGTAGAGACAAAGATGCTGCTACCAGATGCTGCAGAAGCTTCTAGATTTGAAGAAAAGGTGATTAGTAAGCTTAGTGAAAAGGATGCTCGTAAGATTAACGTTTACTATACAAAGATTTCTCTATCAGATCCTACCTTAGGCGAAAAAGTAAAGAAGGACTACCAGGAGAATTATCCGGGTCTTTTAGAAAAAGATTTCTATGTTCTACGTAATGTATCTGACCGTGAGAAAAGATTGATAGAGAAAATTATCAAAACAACGGAGTATACCTTAGAGGATTATGAAGATGATCTTGCCTTAAGCGGATATGTCAGCGAAGAAGGCGTTTCGGCATTATTTAATGTCTCAGTAGAATTTTCGCTGCAGGATGGTGATTTGGTTGTTAATGTCCCGACGGAGCGGATTAGTTATGACAAAGAAGAGTTTGTCTTATCAAAGATTATTCTTTGTGAATTCTTTGGTGCGGGTTATTCAAGAAGCGATGGTTATTTATTTGTTCCGGATGGTTCCGGTACTTTAATCAAATATAATACCCAGAGAGAGAAGTCTATTCTGTATACGACCAATACCGTTTATGGTGATGATTACGCCTTAACAAATCAATGGGCATACAACAGTTTGGACCAACAGATTTATTTCCCGGTTTATGGTAATAAAGAAAACGACAAAGCGATCTTTGCTATCCTGGAAGAGGGAGATGCAATGGCTAAGATAATCAGTGAAAGCGGTAATATCCTTAGCTCTTATGAAACCGTTTATCCGGAATTTAATTATGCGACCACCTATACGGTGAATTACCAGGATGAGACTAAGATGAGAGGTATGTATACCTACCATGATAGAAATTATTATGACGGAAATTACCGAGTTCGTTTTAAATTCTTAACAGGAGAAGCTGCCTCCTATGTTGGAATGGCAAAATGTTATCAAGATTATCTGGTGAAAAAGGGTGACTTAAGTAAACTTGAAAAGAAGAGTGCTGACACACCTTTGTATCTGGAAACGCTGGGTACTATTTATCAAAAAGATACCTTCCTGGGATTTTCTTATGATAAGGCAGTTGGTATGACTAGTTTTGAGGAAGCAAAAGATATTCTTTCTGATATGAAAGATCAGGGAATGGAGCATATCAACTTAAGGCTGAAGGGCTGGATGAATGGTGGTATGGATTATACCGTTTCGGATCATATGAAGGTTGAGAGTAATCTGGGAGGTAAAAAGGGCTTCAAAGAATTACTGGATTATACGAAAGAAAACAAAATAGGACTCTTCCCGGAAGTTGACTTTAACCTTGCCAGAAAGAATGAAATGTTTGATGGATACAATGAATCCTTACATGCACCGAGAACCTTATCGAGAGAGACTGCTTATTTAATAACACCTCAGGAAATTACGAATTTAGCATTTTTGCAATTTATGTTCTATTCGGTATCCCCAAACAGGTACAGTGAAAATTTTAAAAATTTCTTTAAGGATTATGACAAATTAAATGCTCCAGGAGTTTCTGTTGGAAATGCCGGTACTATGTTATACTCCGATTTTAAGAAAAGCGATCCAGTAAACAGACAACAGGCGATGGGAATTCTGCAAACGAATTTAGAAACCTATTGCAGTGATCAGAAGGCATTATTAACGGATGGTGGAAATGCTTATACCTTGCCATATACAAAGGATATCGTGAATGTTCCAATGACGGATAGTTCCTATACATTAGCTGATGAAAGCATACCGTTTATGCAGATGGTTTTACATGGTTACGTAAATTATGCAGGGGATGCACTTAATTTATCCAGTAATGTAGAGGATTACATGTTAAAGAGTCTTGAGTATGGATCGAACCTTTTCTTTACGGTTGCTTATAAAAATGCGAAGGAACTAAAGGAAACACCTTATTCCTATTATTATACCATTGATTATCCTACCTGGAAGCAATCCATAGTAGAGCACTATAACAAGTTTAATGAAGTATATGGGAATTTGCAGGATCAGGCGATGGTTGATCATATAAAACTAGACGAACAGGTTTATCAAACTACTTATGAAGATGGTACAAAAATTATTGTCAACTATAACGAGAAATCAGTTACCGTTAATGATACAACTGTGGAAGCCAAAAGCTTTGTAGTGGTGAGATGATAAACGATGGCGTTTAAGAATAAGGAGTTTAATATGAGTAAAGAAAATAAGAAAATTAGAAAAGGATTATCTTATACGAATCGCCGGAAATTATCCTATGCAATATTTTTGGTACCGTTCTTAGCAGGATTTTTCCTGTTGTTCCTAGGAATATATTATAATTCCCTGAAGTTCAGCTTTAATGTGTTAGAGATGAAAGGTGCTGAAGGGTATACCTTAAGCTTCGCAGGACTTGACAATTATAAGTTTGCACTCTTTACAGATCCTGATTTTGTAACAAATATCAGAGCATCGGTAATGACAATGCTGACGAACATACCATTGGCAATTCTCTACAGCTTAATGATAGCAGTTATTTTAAATTCGAAGTTTAAAGGACGTACCGTTTTCCGCGCCATCTACTTCATTCCGGTTATCTTAGCAACCGGCTTTATGGCAAAGGCTGATTCTCTAAGTGCAATCTTCAGCCAGCAGTGGAACAGTATGGCAGGAACAGAGCAGGCATCGGTTGCAAACGGTTTGATTGACTCGATGGATTTAAGATCGTTCTTTATGAATTTAAGTTTTAGTCCGCAATTATCCGGTTATGTAATAGGAGCGGTAGATCAAATTTTTAATATCGTAAATATCTCCGGTGTACAAATGCTGATCTTTTTAGCAGGCCTGCAATCCATATCACCTTCTATTTATGAAGCAGCAGATATTGACGGATGTTCTGCTTGGGAAAAGTTTTGGCTGATTACCTTTCCGATGATTAGTCCAATCATAGTAGTTAATGTTATTTATACCATTATAGATTCCTTTACAGATTCGGAAAATGCGATTATGACGCAAATCAGGGAACAGAGCTTTCGGTCCAGCAGTATGGGTATTGCATCTGCCATGGCATGGTTTTACTTTGCTGTCATTGCGGTTTGCATCATAATTATCACCTTGATAATTAGCCGCTATGTTTATTATCAGCAACGTGATTAGGGGGATGAAGATGAAGACAGAAACTAAAAAAGTAAAGTTCCATCGTACGAAAAAGATAGACCGTTATTTTATCGTAAGTAAGATAAAAAGCTTTTTTCTGCGGTTATTTATCTATTCGCTATTAATTATTATTTCATTTATTATTTTGTTTCCGATCATCAGTAAGTTATCAGCATCCTTCATGAGCATTGAGGATATGTATGACAGAACGGTAAACTTTATACCAAGACATCCCAATATTGATATTTACAAGACAGTTATTAGTGATACGAATTACTTTAAGACAGCTTTAAATTCGTTTCTCATTTCCATGGCTTGTGCACTACCTCAGACGATCATCTGTGCCTGCACCGGCTATGCATTGGCTAAGATGAAGTCAAGAATTACTAATTTTATTATGATTTTAGTTATTCTGACTGTTATCGTACCACCGCAGGTTATTTTGGTTCCGCTTTATTTGAAGTTCCGTTTCTTTGATATACTGGGAATTGCTAAATTGTTTACCGGAAGTGAAATTAATCTAATGAACAGCCCTTGGCCTTTGGTGATCTTATCTATTACAGGTACGGGACTTAAAAATGGTATTTACATCTTTTTGATGAGACAGTTTTACAAAGGGGTACCGGAGGAATTGGAAGAGGCAGCAGCGATTGACGGTTGCAGCGTGTTCAAGACTTACTTTAAAATCATTTTCCCGATCTCTATCCCGATGATGGTTACGATTTTTATCCTGTCCTTTGCATGGCAGTGGACAGATACCTTCTATTCAGGAATTTTCTTTACCAGTGATGCCGTATTATCCAATGCTGTATTTGTTATTAAGTCAGCGTTTACGGATGCCTTTGGAGGTGGACAGTTCTATAAGACTGCAGTACTTCAAACTGGCGTATTGATGGCTATTGTACCTCTGGTAATCATGTATATCTTTTTACAGCGTAAGATTATTGCCGGCATCGAGAGAAGCGGTATTGTCGGTTAATAATAGAGGAGAATGACGAAAAAGGAGGAGCGGGGTAAACAAGGTTTTCTAATGAATGGTTATCAATGAATTTAAATGATACATAGTAAGGAGAGGATGACAAAAATGAAAGATTTATGGAGGAAATTGACGGTTGCATTGCTGATCGCTGCCATGACCGCATCCCTTGCAGCATGCAATAAGGGCAAGACAGATGAACCTGCCAGCACAGACACAGCAGAAACAGGAACAGATGAAGATGTTACTCCTACAACAGAAGCTGTAGAGGATGCCGGACCTTTTGCGAAATACCTGGAAGGCGAAGAAGTTGTTGATTTAAATGGTTATCAGTTTAAGGTAGTGGATTTCCATGATGATCGATGGGCACCGGAAGAAATCAAGAGCCCGATGGATGAACTCGTAGTATCCATTACTGAGGATGTAGAAACAACCTTTAATTGTGACATTGTATTTGAACATGTATCACCGGATGTTATTTTTGAAACTGCGCAGCCGGAGATCATGGCGGGTGGAAAATATGCTGATTTAATCGGTACCACAATGTGGGCATTTGGTAAAATGCTTGGTGGTAACCTGTTAGCAGATTTAAATACCATCGAGTCTTTGGATTTAAACCAACCATATTTTAATCATGAAGTAGCCAAAACTTCAACTTTTGGTAATAAGACCTATTCCTTTGGTGCTCCTTTTGGTTCCCATATGGGTAACTATTGGCTGGTATTCTACAATTCAAGAATTTGGAATGAGCTTGGCTATCCGGATCCCTATGAACTCGTTCGAAGCGGCGAATGGACTTGGGAGAAACTTGTGGAATACGCAAAAGGCGCTGTAAGAGATAATGACGGTGATGGACTAATTAGCTCCGATGCCGATCGTTGGGGTGTTACTTGTCCTGGTGGTGACTTAATACAATCTTTCTTCTTTGGTATGGGTGGAAAATACTATTCTGAAAATGAAGAAGGTAAAGTTCGTCTTGCATGTATTGATCCACTTTCCGCAGATAAGATTAACTTCATGTATAAGTTCTATCAGAAAGACAACATCTTATTCAAAAATGAAAATATCGGTTATTTAGAGATGTTTGCTGCAGGTAAATCATTATTCATGCCTTATGGTAACGATGCGAACGACATTCTTAAGAATATGGAAGATGATTTTGGTATCCTTCCTACTCCAAAGTGGAATGCAGAGCAAGAGAGTTATATCAATGCTCCTGACCATAATGCACCTATTTTTGCAGTAACCAATACAAACACTAATTTATATGAAACTGGTGTTATCATTGATGCTTTAGCAAGAAGATACCAAGCTGTTGAGGATCAGAAGCTTCAGGATTATGTTGATACCTTCTGGAGATTTGAAGAAGATGAGGAAATGATGAAAGATTACATCATCGGCCATGGCGCATATGACATTGTTAACATCATCAAGAATGCAAATCCTAATTTTGAAACTCCGGCAAGAGCGTTATTCGATGGTTGCTATAACAATTCCTATTCTGATATTGTATCCACGATCGCTTCGATGGAAGATGCTTTAAATATCCTTTTGGATGAGTTCTTTATGAATTTAAGTAAGTAGAGAAATAGAAAGCATTTCAATTGATACATAACGATATAAGGTTTTATTTTATGAGGAGAAACAAAGTACCACAATTAATAAAGAATGAAAAAGGAGAATGAATATGAAGAAGAATTTTAAAGTATTTATGAAAAAAGCAGCCGTTGGTCTTTTGGCATTCGCTTTTGTAGCAGCAGCGCTACCTACACCTGCAGCAAAAGCAGCAATCAAGGGATATAATATCCAGAAAATGACCACTGCACCTACCATTGATGGCGTATTTAACGCTGATGAATGGGGTACTAAAGTGTTTACAGTAGCTGATGGTGCTGAGAATATCAGAACCCTTGAAGAAGGCGGCACAGGTGTTTTACCTGCTCCTATTAATGCAGATATTTACCTTGGCTATGATGCACAGAAAGTTTATATTTGCGCGGTTGCAACTTATGATGATCATAAAAATGAAGTATTACTTCCTTCTGATCTATGGCAGGGAGACTGTATGCAAATCCAGATCTCTTCCACCGTTGGAACAGATAGAAACGAAATCGGCTTTGCATTTAACAGCATCACAAATCAACCTATGACCGTTGCTTGGGCTAGCACAGGTACCTTTGCTCTTGAAGCTGGTAAAGATTTTACTGTAGTTCGTGATGGCAAAGTAACTACTTATGAAATTGCTCTTCCTGTTACTGCATTTTCAACTACTGCAACAGAATTAACTGACGGCATGATGCTTCCTTTCTCCTTGTCCTTCCATATGAATGCTGGTGGTTTTTATGAATATGCTGATGGTATTGTACAGAATAAAGATATCACATTAGGTGCTATCTTTGGATTAGGCGCTGAACCAGATGAAAATGCAGTTGCTCCTGCAACAACAGAACCAGTTGCTGAAGAACCAGCAGCGGAAGAACCAGCTCCTACGGAAGCACCGGCTCCTACCGAAGCACCGGCGCCAACCGAAGCTCCAGAAGCAACCGAAGCTCCTACTGAGGCACCTGAAGTAACAGAAGCGGTAGTAGAAGCTGATTCTTCAGAAACAGAAGATTCTGGAATGAATACTGGAGTTATCATTGCAATTATCGCAGCGGTTGTTGTACTCGGCGCAGTAGTATTTGTAGTATTGAAGAAAAAACAAGCGAAGTAAAACTATTATTTAAAGTGTATTTGAATGGGGTGTTTTCAAAGACTTTATCTTAAGTTTTTGTAACACCCTATTTTAATAGCTAAAACAAATGATATATGAAATGTGGAGAAAAAGAGGAGTTGTCTTGCAAGATGATATATCAGATCATGATGAGTGTTTTATAACAATGATCTGATGTGATGGTTAACGTCGTAACCTGCTAGTAAAATATATATCATGTTGGGGGAAGAAATCATGAGGAAAAGAGTTTTCCTAGTCAGCATTCTATTACTACTTATTGCGGGAGGAATTATTATTATGAGTAAATTGACAGGATGGTCAAGCGAAACCAAAAGCGACGATCAGGCAGCAACAGATGAAACAATTGTAACATCGGATGCATTAGCAACAGAAGATGTGGAGGAAGAAATATCGGTTACAACAGAAGCGGTAGTAGAGGTTCCTGTCAAAGAAACCTCCATGAACCCGGTAATTACGAGTATATTTGCGGCAGATCCCTCCGCCCATGTATGGGAAGACGGTAAAATCTACATATATGCATCTCACGATATGGATCCGCCAAGAGGGTGTGATCTTATGGATCGATACCATGTATTTTCATCGGAAGATATGGTGAATTGGATAGATGAAGGCGAGATATTAAGTTCTGACCAGGTAACCTGGGGTAGACCGGAGGGTGGTTTTATGTGGGCTCCTGATGCTGCATATAAGAATGGAACCTATTATTTCTATTATCCTCATCCGAGTGGTTCCGACTGGAATGGTACGTGGAAGGTGGGAGTAGCGACCAGTACGAAGCCTGCTTCGGATTTTACTGACCAGGGATATATAGAGGGCCTCGGTGGTTTTGCAATGATTGACCCTTGCGTGTTTGTAGATGATGATGGAAGGGCATACATGTATTATGGCGGAGGAAGCAAATGCCAGGCTGCAGAGTTAAATGATGATATGATGTCATTGAAGACAGAGCTTTATGATATGGTAGGATTGGAAGATTTCCATGAAGCTACTTGGGTATTTAAGAGAAACGGTATTTATTATCTTACTTACGCAGATAATAATGGAGGAGCAAACCGCATGAGATATGCGATCAGCGATCATCCAATGGGACCTTGGAAGTATCAGGGGATTTTCTTAGAGCCGACCGGCTGTGATACTACCCACGGATCCGTAGTAGAATATAAAGATCAGTGGTATTTATTCTATCATAACCAAGCATTATCAAAACAAGGTAATTTAAGAACCCTTTGCATTGATTATTTGTATTTTAATGAGGACGGTACGATTAAAACGGTAGAACAAACCAGAGCTGGTGTGAAATCAGTCGGACCAGCACCGATACCTAGTGAGAATATTGTTAAATATGATGCCATGGATGGTGAAGTCGGAGGAGGAGCTGCTATAGAAGCGAAGGAAGAAGGTTCCGATGACATGGTGGTGAATAATCTCCATGTAACAGGCTCTTTTTGCACCTTTGCTAATGTGGATGGATTTGACGGCGGAAGAGCTACACTTCGTATTTATTATGCAACTGGTGATGAACTAGCGAAGTTAAATCTGAAGGTGAATGATACAGATTATACTCTATTAAACTGTTTAACTACCTGGGGCTGGAAGGAATATACCGGATGTGCTTATATCACGGTTGTTCTTAATCCCGGTGAGACAAATACCATTACATTAACCGGCGGCAATGGAGGTATCAATCTGGACTATATTACCGTGGAAGCGTTAAATAACTAAGGTAGAAATGATAGGAAACAGGTCACGAAACCAAGAAGCAAACATTAGCAACAAACAAATAACAAGAAACGTAAATTGGTAATGTATTAAGAATGATCAAACATAATCATGGATTAATCATAATATCGATTGAATATAATAATCATTGATTAGTCATAATACCAATTAAATAAATAATGATTGATTAGTCATAATATCGATTAAATAAATAATGATTGATTAGTCATAATATCGATCAAACATAATCATTAATTAGTCGATATTATTGATCAAACATAATCATTAATAGTCGATAATATCGATCAAACATCATAATTGATTAATCATTATATTGGATCAAACATAGCGAATGATCTATTATAATTAATTAAAACACGAAATGATGTAAAACGATAGAAACGTAAATGATTTATGATATAACGGCTTCATTACACCTCCGACCGGATTTTTTCCTGGTATGGAGGTGTATTTTGTTATGTATTTTGTATAAAATGATATAGAAAAGATATATTAAAATTGACAATATGATATAAATAAGATATACTAAAGATGTATTTACAGGGTTTTACTTTTCCTGAATTTAGGAGACCAATACATAATAAGGAGAGGATAATTTATGAAAAAAAGCATTGGGAACAAATTGATTACAGCTCTTTTGATTGCTTCACTTACTGCATCTCTAACTGCCTGTAATAAGGAGGATACTCCTTCAACAGATACGCAGGAGACGCTCTCGCAAGAAAACGAACCGACTGATGTACCGGAGAGCACCAGTCCTTTCGCAGAATACATAGAAGGAGAAGAAGTCGTTGATTTGAACGGCTACCAATTTAAAGTAGTCGATTTTCATACGGATCGATGGGCACCGGAGGAGATCAAAAGTCCAATGGATGAACTGGTGGTATCAATCACCGATGATGTAGAGAAGACCTTCAATTGTGATATTGTATTTGAGAATGTATCACCGGAAGTAGTATTTGAAACAGCACAACCAGAGATCATGGCAGGAGGAAAATATGCTGATTTAATTGGTACAACTATGTGGGCATTTGGCAGATTATTGGGTGGAAATTTATTAACAGACCTAAAAACCATAGATACGATTGATTTAACCCAGCCTTATTTTAATCAGAATGTATCAGATACGGCTACATTTGGCAATAAAACTTATGCCTTTGGTGCTCCGTTTGGATCTCATATGGGAAATTATTGGCTAGTATTCTATAATTCAAGAATATGGAATGAGCTTGGCTATGAGGACCCGAATGAACTTGTTCGAAGTGGAAAATGGACATGGGATAAGTTTGTTGAGTATGCAAAAGGTGCTCTCAGGGATAATGACGGTGATGGGCTCATTAGTACAGAAGCAGATCGTTGGGGTGTTTCTAGCCCGGCAGGCGACTTGATTCCATCCATGTTCTTTAGTATGGGAGGAAAGTACTATCAGGAGAATGAGGAAGGTAAGGTGCGTTTAGCTTGTCTTGATCCTGCGTCTGCTGAAAAGATTAACTTTATGTATAAATTCTTCCAGAAGGATAATGTTCTCTTTAAAAACGAGAACATTGGTTATCTGGAGATGTTTGCTGGCGGTAATTCTCTCTTTATGCTCTATGGTAATGATACCAATGATATTACTAAGAATATGGAAGATGATTTTGGTATTCTGCCTACACCAAAATGGAATGAAGCTCAAGAGGACTACATCAGTGCAGTGGATCATAATGCTCCTATTTTTGCAGTAACCAATACCAATACAAATACCTATGAGGCAGGAATTATTATTAGTGCTTTAGCGAGAAGATATCAAGCGGTGGAAGCACAGAAGATGCAGGATTATGTAGACACCTTCTGGAGATTTGATCAGGATGAAGAGATGATGTCGGACTATATCGTCGGTCATGGCGCTTACGATGTGATTAATATCATTAAGAATGCCAACAGTAATTTTGATACTCCAGCCAGTGCTTTATTCGGTGGATGCTACAATAATTCGTACTCCGATATAGTGTCAACTATAGCTTCTATGGAAGATGCTTTAAATATATTATTAGATGAATTTTTTGCAAATTTAAGTAAGGAATAATAGCTATTACATGATTATTTTTGCTATATAAGAGAATATGACTTTATGAGGTAAATGTGATTTAAATTATTTTTCCGTGCTATATGTTGTTTCAGTTTTATAGATCTTAGTATAATATTTCATAAATGCTGCTGTATTGTTTATCTAGAAGGGGTATGCTCTATACCGGTTCGGATGGTATCACAATGCGGCAGCTTTTTTATGTTTTTAATTTGGTATTCTTGCAGATTGCTATCAATGTTTTGATCGATAGGTTGTAAAAATGATATATAAAAGATATATAAAAGATATATAAAAATTGACTTTTATGTACAAATAAGATATATTTAATTTAAATCATGAATGGAGAATGATACCGTTAATTTAACTGGTTTCCATCATGAAATGCTAAGAGACATTTGCACATGTCTTCTTATTGTATGTCAAAAAAAGATATATCATTTAAACGAGAAGGAGGTATTTTTATGAAAAAGCAAGTAATAGGGGCGGCATTGGCCATTACCGTAGCGGCTACCTCATTGCCAATTACGTCCTCGCAGTATGCTATGTCAGCTCAAACGAACGGCGGCTTTGTTGTACCGGAGCTAATTGCTTGGTATGGAGCTCCTGCAAAGGATTGGGAAAGTGAAGCAACACCGATAGGGAATGGATTTATTGGGGGAATGATTTTTGGTGGTATTGAAAGTGATGTAATCCAGATTAACGAGCATACCTTGTGGTCTGGGGGACCGGGAGCGAATGTTAATTATGATGGTGGAATCAATGGCGAAGCAGGTGCAATACAAGATACCTTACAAAAGGTTCGTAACCTTTTGCAGGATAAAATGTCTGACTTTACAAAAAATCATGGAGCTTATATTGATGATGCGTCTGGAAAAGTGATATCGGAAGATTATGCGCTGGAGGATGAGGAGTTACAAGGTTTAATCAATGGTTTGATGGGTGAAAAGGATAATTTCGGTGATTATCAAACCTTTGGAAATATAGTTATAAGTGATGCTGCTACAGCAGGACCCAGAATTGAAGAGGTCACTTCAAACTGCGATTCTTATAGTGAAGCAGAGAAATATGATAAATTATTTGATGGTAGCTTAAGTACAAAGTGGTATTCCGTAGCTGGTGCACCGGAAGGTTATACGGTTCCATCACCGGTTTGGATTGGTTGGAAGTATAATCAGCCTGTAACGGCTGCTTCATATCAGATGGTCTCCGGCAATGATGTTCCTGATCGGGATCCAAAGGACTGGAAGCTTTACGGTTCCAATGACGGCAAAACCTATGAACTGATCGATGACAGATCTGGAGAAGTGTTTACAGGGAGAAATCAAAGCAGAACCTTTGAACTAAAAAAAGAAGTTTCCTATCAGTATTATAAAATAGAAATACTGAGTACATTTACGGAAGGGACTCCCTGCCAGTTAACGGAAATTATATTAGGAGACCAGACATCGAAGGTAGAGCCTTCTTATGATAATTATCGGAGAGAATTAAATATTGATAAAAGCATAGCATCTGTCTCCTATGCCATGGGTGGAGTGAATTATAAAAGAGAGTATTTTATCAGTAATCCGGGTAATGTTATAGTTATTCGACTAACCGCTGATCAAAAAGGGAAACTAACCAAGAATATTGCCCTAACTTCCGAGCAAACCAAAAAGCATATCACGGTTGAAGATAACGTGATTACAATGACTGGCCAACCGGCGGATCAAAGGGAAGATGGTCTAAAATTTGCAGGACAGTTAAAAGTCATTGCATCCGGAGGAAGTGTTGCGAAGAAGGAAGCATCAATTGATGTCAAGGCAGCAGATGAGATCTTACTGATCATGAGTACAGCCACTAATTACCAGCAGTGTAACGATGACAGTTTTGACTATTTTAGTGATAAGGATCCGCTCCTTACTGTGAAGGAGAATGTGAATAAAGCATCCGAAATGTCCTATCAGCAATTGTTCGATGAACATGTCCGTGATTATACGACTCTTTATGATCGTGTAAAAGTAAATCTAGGAGATGTGT
This sequence comes from Herbinix sp., assembly GCA_029238935.1. GTDB lineage: Bacteria > Bacillota > Clostridia > Lachnospirales > Lachnospiraceae > Mobilitalea. The sequence continues at coordinate 31,997 of JAQZBN010000003.1, read as the reverse complement.
TAATACCAAGTAAATCTACCGATCAGTTACTGGCAGGCTATAATGGACGTGGAGAAAATCCCAATACAAAAGAGGAAGATCGTTATCTTGAGATGCTGTATTATCAGTTTGGCCGATATCTTTTGATCTCCTCCAGCCGAGAGGGTTCGTTACCGGCAAATCTTCAAGGTATCTGGGCGCAAGGTCTATCGAGTCCATGGAATTCGGATTATCATACGAATATTAATTTACAGATGAATTACTGGCTGGCTGAACAGACGAACTTACGGGAATGTCATTTGCCATTAATTGATTACATAAATAGTCTGGTTCCGAGGGGATCCATAACTGCACAGACGTATTACTGCACGCAGGAAGGGGAAGAGGTAAGAGGATGGGTAACCCATCATGAAAATAATATCTGGGGTAATACCGGTCCGGGAAATTATTATTACGGCTTTTATTTTCCAGCAGCAGCAGCTTGGCTGTGTCAGGATATATGGGAATATTATACCTTCAATCAGGATAAGAACTTTTTAAAGGAGAATTATAATACTCTGTTACAGTCCGCTTTGTTCTGGGTGGATAATCTGTGGACCGATGCAAGAGATGGATCTTTGGTTGCAAACCCCTCCTACTCACCGGAACACGGGCCTTATTCCTTAGGTGCAGCAGCAGATCAGGGCATTATTTGGGAAATCTTTGATGAGGTTTTGAGAGCCAGCGAAGTTCTTGGAATTACATCTTCTGAACTGGATGAGATTAAGGCTGCAAAAGAAAAGCTTTCCGGTCCTAAGATTGGCCTCTCGGGTCAGTTCATGGAGTGGAAGGATGAGATAACCTTAGATATCACCGGTGACGCTGGACACCGCCATGCGAATCATTTGTTCGCACTACATCCTGGAACACAGATCGTAGCGGGACGGAGTGAGGAAGAGGATGCTTATGTAGAAGCTATGAAGAATACCTTAAATACCAGAGGTGATGGTGGTACCGGTTGGAGCAAGGCTTGGAAGATTAATTTCTGGGCAAGGCTGAGGGATGGTAACCATGCTCATAAACTGGTTGAAGAAATTCTTTCTGAATCTACACTGAAAAATCTATTTGATACCCATCCGCCGTTCCAGATCGATGGTAATTTTGGTGCGACAGCCGGCATGAGTGAAATGCTTCTCCAGAGTCAGGGGAATACCATTGATCTTCTGCCTTCATTACCATCCGATTGGGCTACCGGTGATTTTAGCGGTTTAAAGGCTAGGGGTAATTTTGATATCTCGGTATCCTGGGAGAATATGATCGCACAGAATGTTTTGGTTACTTCTTTAACCGGTAATGATTGTGTATTGAATTATTATGGATTGTCCAAAGCTACAGTAATTAGGGATAGTGATGGAGAAAAGGTTGAAGTAACGGTACTGGATGAGGATACTATTTCCTTCAAGACAAAGCCGGGAGAGACCTATGTGATATCAGATATACCGCAGGACAGAGTTTTTTCTGATCCGAGAGAATTTATGAAGTCCACTGTTGAAAATCTTTATAACCCTTCGATTGTTAGTAAATTGGAAGCACCAGGGAAAGCAGGAGTGTACATAGAGAATATTTCGCCTTTTAGTTTTGCAACGGTCATTGGACTTAAGGAAAATGATCTTATTATCGAAGTGAATGGTCAAGCGGTGAAGGACACTAATGGATTTCTATCAATGTATGAAAGCAGCAGTGAGGGTGATGTCCTTGGGCTGAAGATCTGGAGAGAAAAAGCATATGAATACCTGTTCTTTGTGAAGAGCTCCTATGACGATTATAAGATGCTTCCCGGCCAGATAGAGGTAGAAGATTATGATGAACTGTACGGAAATGGAATGAAAACCGATACCTGTGGCGAAGGTGGCATGAATTTGGGATTTATTGCCGGAGGAGATTTTGTAGTATTCCACGATATGATGTTTAAGGAAGTTCCTGTCAAGTTTAATATTCGTTCTGCAGGAACTTCGGCAAATCCGGTCTATGTTCGTTTGGATGCTGTGAATGGACCGATTGTAGCACAAGTGAATGTGACTCCGACCGGTGAATGGCAAACGTATACTACCAGTACCGCACAAATCACGGATGGCAGTACCTTGACCGGAGGACATGATTTTTATTTGATCTTAAATGCCGGTATGAATGTAAACTGGATTTCCTTTGAATCGGATGGAACAATGATGCCGGATATTGAGTTGTTATCTTCTAAAAATGAGTATGTGAATGTTCTGGAAAACTGCAAACTTTTAGTGGAGCAGGAGTATACTCCGGAAAGCTACGGACCACTCAAAACTGTAATCGCAACAGTGGATGGTAAGTTAAATACAGTCACTTCCGCCCGTGAGTTTAAGGATATGGCAAAAAAATTAACTGAAGCAAAACAAGGATTGGTTGCGGCTGTGAAGGAAAGTTCTACAGAAGAAACGATAGCAAAGGATGAGGTAGTTATGAAGAAGAATAATATTATTCCATACATAGCCGCAGGATTTATTCTGCTGGCAGGTGCGGTAACGTTCCTTCTAATATTAAAGCGTAGAAAAATAAAATAAGTAAAAGTGTATAGGGTATCACATAATACAGTGACACAAGGGTATTACATAATAAAGTGACACAAGGGTATCACATAATAAAGTGATACCCTATACAAAAACGAATACCGAAAGTTTTACCATTGCTTATGACTAGTGAGGAAGTTTAGAAATTTAAGATGATTTGTTAGATTTTTTTGAGATTGTCTACGAAAGGCTGAATATGAAAAGTAAAAAATGGATTTATCCGGTGTTGGCAGCAGGGATCATTGCAATCGTATGTATAGGTGTATTTTTTTATACAAGTAAAAGGAATGGAGAAGATCAAATGCAAAAGACTTTACAGACAGAAATAGAACAAGCTAATATAGAACAAACTGAGAATGGACAAACAGAGAATGGACAAACAGAGAATGAACTTGAAGTAATCACGGAAATTGATGAAGCGGTGAAAAGTGGTGAAGTAGAACCTAAATTAACTTCTGAAAATCCTGTTATTTCAACGATCTTTACAGCAGATCCATCCGCCCATGTATGGGAGGATGGGAAAATATATATTTATGCATCCCACGACATGGATCCGGCTAGAGGATGCGACCTAATGGATCGTTATCATGTATTCTCTTCCGAAGATATGGTGAACTGGACAGATGAAGGCGAAATATTACGAGCTGAGGAGGTATCCTGGGGTAGACCGGAAGGCGGTTTTATGTGGGCGCCGGATTGTGCATATCGAAATGGCACCTATTATTTTTATTACCCGCATCCTAGCGGCGAATGGACCAGTACCTGGAAAGTTGGTGTCGCAACCAGTACAAAACCGGCATCTGATTTTAAGGACCAGGGTTATATCGAAGGTTTAGGTGGGTTTGGTATGATTGACCCATGTGTTTTTATTGATGATGATAACAGGGCATATATGTATTATGGTGGTGCCTCTATGTGCAAAGGTGGGGAGTTAAATGATGATATGATGTCTTTAAAAACAGAGATGGTTGATATGGAAGGATTAGAGGATTTCCATGAAGCCACTTGGGTTTTCAAAAGAAATGGATTGTACTATTTAACATATGCGGATAATAATCCAGGAGCAAATCAAATGAGATATGCGACCAGTGAAAATCCTCTTGGACCCTGGACTTACCGTGGTGTGTTCTTAGAACCTACCGGATGTGATACCAGCCATGGGTCAGTGGTAGAGTATAAAGGCCAATGGTATTTGTTTTATCATAACCAAGCGATCTCCGGCCAAGGTAATCTAAGATCAGTTTGTATTGATTATTTATACTTTAATGAAGATGGAACGATTAAAATGGTAGAACAGACCGGAGAGGGAGTAAATTCCGTAGGGGAAGCACCTATTCCAAATCCGAATAAAAAAATCTATCGTGCTACAGATGCTCTGCTTGGTGGTGGTGCTACCCTTGGTAACAAGCTGGATCTTCCTGAGGAAAGTGTAATCAATAACTTATATCTGGAAGGGGCATATTGTGAATTTTTTGAGGTGGATGGAGGAAAAGGAGGCCGTGCAACCATAGAAGTGTGGTTTGCTACAGGGGAACAATTGGCAAAACTAAGTCTTATGGTGAATGGGCAAGACTACTCCTTATTAAATGCGAGATGTACCTGGGGATGGCAAAAATATGCCGGATGTGCTTACATTACTGTAGATCTAAACCCAGGCAAAACGAATTCGATTCGACTGACCGGTGGTCACGGAGGAATAAACTTGGATTATATAACGGTAACACCATTGGATGACCAAAAATGAAAAAAAATATGTATAGCGACTAAGGTGTATTTGCTTATTTTTTGTATGAAATCTACAGTGAAGCAGAATATAATAAAAAACATTTTTATTTCCATATTATGGATAAATAAAAGTTATAATGATTTATTTAGAATAATCACTGATATTAATGTGCAGATTGTAAATTTTTTAGGTGGATTTACTGAAAGAAGAACGACTAATAAGATATTATGGTAAAGAAATAAAAAAACTGTTCGATAAAAATACGGACAGTTTTTTTATTTTGCATCATTATTCATTTGTTTTTATGATATGATACGTTGAGTTTTATGGGTGAATTAAAAATAAGTAATCCTTAATCGAATGAAAATAAGTATTTTAATTAAGTTTAATTGTATAAATAACGAAAAAATCCTATTTACCTCATGTTAAATCGTTCAATATGATAGGAGATATTTACATAAAAACGTTTTTATGTATAATAAATTCTATAAATTGAGTTCAAAACACGAATTAATGATTATTTATTAATTTACATAACCATATTATACAATTAGCATAATTTTATATTATGAAAAATATAAAAGATGCATAATAAAAATTAAAAAAAATGAAATAAAATTGTTTTTATGTATTGTCTTTTGAAATAATACATTATATAATAGCAGTGTAGTAATAATAATATATAATTATTAGGAGGGTAAAAAATGAAAAAATTTAACAAATTTTTCAGTCTATTGCTTGTATGTGCTATGACAGTAACTCTTTTTACAGGCTGCGGTAAAAAGTATGAAGCATTAGACTCAGAGATTTCAGGAGAAATCACTGTAATGCTTTGGTCAGGTTCAGGTACATATATGGAGGATATCGGCCATATGGATTTAACTCCTGCAGATTTAACTGGACAGAACGAAGCTTCTGTTTATGCAATGGCTAAAGCGTTCAATAAGACATATCCAAATATTAAGATCAATGTATTCGCTAAAGTTGGCGATCCTAACGGAAATGAAACTCCTTGGGCTCAGGAACTTGAGAACTTCAAGGCAGAACATGGCAATTATCCTGATATCTATGCTTCCACTGACTTAGCAGGTGACGTAGCAAGAGGTATGGTTGCAGACTTATCCGTATTTGCAGACGATCCGGTTTATAAGTCTTTTAACAAGTCCATTATGCAGATGATGAACTATTATGGTTTCCAAGCTGGTTTACCTCAGTACATTCTTCCTTGGGGTGTATATGTTAATAATGAATTAGCAGAACAGAATAATATCGATGTTCCTCCGATCGATTGGAATATTGATGAGTATACTGCATTCGCTACTTCCGGTGATAACAAGAATTTCTGGGGCGCTATGGATATTCCTATGAGCTTCATCAATTCAGGAACAAAAGATCTTAACTACTCCTTATTTAATTATAAAGGAGAAGGAGACCATGTAAATGTTAACTCCGATGCAGTTAAATCTCTTCTGGAATACGTTCCTAAGTGGTCAAAATCTGCTATCTGGACTCAAAATGATATAAAAGCTGTTCCTACTGAGATTATGGAATCAAACGGATGGTGGGGTTATAACTTCTTCATCAACAACTACTGCTTAAGCTATGATGGTGATCCTTGGATGATGGGTGATGCAGCAAATCCTACTGAAGGACATTGGGGAACTGTTAAATCTAATGATTGGGATATCTATCCTAGACCTAGCACAGAATATCAAGAGAATACCATTGGTATCGTTCTTGACCCTATGGCTATCCACAACTATGCAATGGATGATGGAACTACAGAGTGGTCAGAAGAAGAACAACAAAAACTTAAGGTTGCTTATACTTTTGCTGCATTCTGGGCTGGTAGCACAGATGCTATGCAAGCAAGAGCTGATCAGATGTGGTCAGATAAGGGTGTTGAGAAAACAGCTCTTAACGATTCCTTCCCTCTTGTAACTGGTGATGAATTTGATAAGCAGATGGATGTTTGGTATTCAACATCAACACATGCACGTTTTGGCGATGCTGCTAAGATGCCTGGTTTCCAAAAAGTTGTTGAGTTATGGGAAAAAGGTCAATTCTGGGATGTATCCGATAAAGCTTACCCTGGAAAAGTTATGGAAGATGGAACAATCATTCCTGCTAACAATGAATGGGCTAATATTTACAAACAAGAAATTGCTGGTGCTTTAAGAACAGATGCTAACTGGTTAGATCAGGTTAAAGCAAAACTTCCGGATTGGAATACTGCTATTAATGAAAGATACATTCTTGCTGAACAACAGTTAAAAGATGGTCTTAAGAGCTACTATGGTTATGTAGATGATGATTTCGCAAAGAAGAAATAATTGAACTTGTTTCATCGATGCAGGTGAGTATAAGTCACATAGTATTCGTATGTGATAACTTAAATAAGTAACAATCAGCCGAGAATGGCAGATGAAATATCAACGGTAGTTGACAAAGCTCCGGAATACGGGTAACTGTATTCCGGAGCACATAATAAGGGAGCGAGTTACAATGAAGAATAGGAAACGTATTTTATCCATTGTACTTTTTTGCATAGTTGCAGTTGCTGTTACAGCATCTGTATTTATTTTTGGAAAAAAAGCAGAGTATGTATCTGAAATAGATGAAAATGAGGTTAAAGCAGCCTTTAATTTATTGAATAATTCCCTGAGTACAGATACTGCAGCGTATAAAGATTTCTTAAGTGAAACATCTGCAGAGTTCGGGCAGGAAGATTTATTGGTACAGCCTGATACAGGTACTCAAATTGAAGGATACGATGGGTTAGCAGTCACACTAGATTATAAAAACTCAACAAAATATAGTATAGAAGTAGATAAGCCAGGGCTCTATTATTTGGTTTTAGATTACAAACCAATGGGAAATACCTTGGCTGACTTTAATATTGATGTCAAAATTAATGATACTCAAAGTTTTATAGAAATGAAAAATATAGGACTTCCTTTGGTATGGATGGATGAAACAAAGGAATTTCCTACAGACAGGTATGGGGATGAAACAGCACCGAGACAGGTGAAGAAGGAAGAATGGACATCTCTGTATTTATATAGTAATACTCACAATACTTCCAAACCACTTCTATTCAATTTAGAAGCTGGTACAAATGTAATTACGATCACTAATATTTCCGGTAATGGCTTAGGCGTAGGAACTTTAAAAGTAGAAGCACCTGTGAATGATACGCCTACCTATGCAGAGTACCGTAATATGCATAGCGGTTCTCTGGTGTCTACTCTGGTGCCGATTAATTCTATTAATTATATAGAAAAGAATACCACTCAAGCGATCTATTCCTCTGAGAATAATCCTGCCTTAACACCACATGACAGTGAATATAAAAAGATAAATACCTTAACATGGACGGAGCCGGGATCTGAAATCACCTATGATTTTGAGGCACCACAGGATGGGTATTATCAGCTGGCATTCCATTATAAGAATGCAAAAGAAGAATTTGATGTTTTTAACTCCATATTAATCGATGGAGAAGCTCCTTATCAAGAACTTATCAATTATAGTTTCCCTTCCACAGACAACACTTGGGCAAATGAAGTGATCAGTGATGAAGAAGGAAAACCTTATGAGATTTACCTCACTAAGGGTACTCATACCCTTGCGCTTCGTTCCGAACAGGAACCAATCGTAGAAGCGTATCGTTATGCTAAATTAATATCTCAACATGTTACCAGATTTGAATTGGATATCACCAAAATCACTGGTTCTGAACTGGATGATAACCGTACATGGCAGATGACGAGATATTTACCACAAATTCCGGATTACTTACAAGCATATGAAACTTTAATTAATTACATACGTTATACATTGCAGGAGTATACACCAAACGGAATAAACTCAGCAATTCTTTCTGAACTTGATAAAGCAATGGAATTCATCGAGCAAATGGCTGAGTATCCGGATGAAATTGCGTTATATAAAGCAAATCTTACATCCGGTGATAATTCCGTATTAAAATCTATGAGTGGTTTTACTACCAAATTAGTAAATCAGAATTTTGCTCTGGATATGATTTACGTTTACGGTAATGAAAAATTACCAAAAGCGAGAGCCAGCATTTTAGAAGCGGTTGGAAATAATTTAAAGACATTAGTAAATTCCTTTATTTCTGAAAAGTTCGATGTTAAAAATGATCCTGAAGTGCTTAATGTTTGGGTAAACAGAGCAACCACTCACGTGGATCTTCTTCAGAAATTAGCAGACACAGAATTTACACCGGAAAGCGGAATTAAGGTTAAGATTTCTATTATGCCGGATGCTAATAAATTAATATTAGCAACTGCAGCGGATCAAACGCCAGATGTTGCATTAGGACTTACCTCCTATATGCCGTTTGACCTTGCCAGCAGAGGTGCTTTACTTGACTTGACCAGCTTTGATGATTACTGGAAAGTAATCGATCGTTTTACTCCTGGTTCCAGTGTACCTTTTATCTATAATGAAGGAATCTATGCTGTTCCTGAAACTTTAGATTTCAATGCGCTGATTTACCGTACCGATGTATTTGATAGTTTGGACTTAACACCTCCGGACACCTGGCAGGATGTTACTGATATGTTACCAACCTTACAGCGTTATGGTATGAACTTCTATCATAATATTTCATCCGGTACCGGATATAAATGGTTCTGGCAGACGTCACCTTTGATTTACCAGAATAATGGTAAATTATATACAGAGGATGGTATGCAGGCTGCGATTGATCAACCTAACTCAGTTAAGGGAATTCAGTCCTTAGGAGACTTATTTATTGCTTATTCCTTAAAGAAAGAAGTAATTTCCTTCTTTAATGACTTCCGTTATGGAACTATGCCGGTTGGTATCGTTGGTTTAAATGATTACATTCTGATTAAGAATGGTGCAACAGAATTAGAGGGACAATGGGCATTATCTAATTATCCTGGAACGAAACAAGAGGATGGAACCGTATCCAGATGGTTTATTGCAAATGGTACTGGTGGTGTAATCTTTAAAGATTCCGAAAAATCCGAAGATGCATGGGAATTCTTAAAGTGGTGGACCTCCTACGAGACCCAAGTTAATTATACCTATACTTTGCAGTCAACCTATGGTAATACCTTCGTTTGGTTATCATCGAATTTAGAAGCAGTAGAAAACTCACCAATTGATCAGGTAGATAAAGAAGTAATCTTAGAACAAGTAAAATGGCTAAGAGACGTTCCGAGAACTCCGGGTCAATATATGCTGGAGCGTTCCCTATCCGATATCTGGAATTCTATGATAAAGAATGGTACCTCAGCACAGGTAGCAATTGATGAGCAGGTGATCGGTATCAATCGTGAAATTAAAAAGAAGATGCAGGAACTTGGTTATTATGATGAAGAAGGTAACCAAATTAAATCCTATGTCATCCGTGATATTGACTGGATTAAAGAACAGACTGAAAAAGCAAAGCAGGAAGGAGAATAACGATGACAGACTTAAATTCAAATAACAAAATAAAAGTAAAGAAGCCTGGACATCAAAAAGATCGTATTCGTACTTTTTTATTGCTATTACCTTACGGATTATTGTTTTTTACATTTATTGCAATACCGATCGCCGTAGCAATAGGACTCTCCTTTACATACTTTGATGTTATTAATAAACCTAGCCTTGCCGGGTTAACCAATTACATTAACTTATTTACCCAGGATACAGCATTTTTAAAGAATGTTCTTCCAAACACCTTTAAATATGCCTTAATCGTTGGTCCCGGTGGTTATGTATTATCCTTTTTATTAGCCTGGATGCTCGCGCAGATCCAAAAGGTGCCAAGAACCATTCTTTCTTTGGCAATTTATACACCTTCCATGTTAGGTAATGTATTTATCGGTGTTATCTGGAAGACCGTTTTTTCCGGAGATCAAAGAGGTATCGTAAATCACTTCTTGATGGAGCTGGATGTAATTGATCAACCAATTCAATTCCTTCTTTCTACAGATTATTTGATGAATATTATGATATTTGTTTCCTTATGGTCCTCCATGGGTATCGGTTTCCTTGCGATGATCTCCGGTATCTTAAATATTAACGAGGAATTATACGAAGCAGCTTATGTGGATGGTATGAAAAACCGCTTCCAGGAAATTTTCTATATCACGATACCGTCAATGAAACCACAGATGTTATTCGGTGCGGTTATGGCAATCGTAAATGCATTCAACATGGGATGGATCGGTGTTACTTTATCAGGACAAAATCCAACCCCTGGTTTGGCAGGACAATTGATTACCAACCATATTGATGATTTTGGTTTTATACGATATGAGATGGGCTATGCGGCTGCAGTATCTGTAGTACTTTTACTGATTGTAACTCTATTCTCTAAGGTTGCCCATGGTCTGTTTGGTGAGAAAGATTAGGAGGAATGAAACATGGCTAATTTTCAAGGTTCCAAAATGAATCCGAAGCGTTTCTCTGCTTCACAGCTGAAATTTTATATTATATTAATACCTTTGGGAATCTTTATGATACTACCGGTAATCATGGTTATTAATAAGGCATTTAAACCTCTTGGTGAGTTGTTTGCATTCCCACCGACAATCTTTGTACGAAATCCTACGATGAAGAACTTTAGAGATTTATTTGCTCTTTCCGGCACCACTGGAGTACCAATGACGAGATATTTGTTTAACTCGGTTATGATTACTTTATTGACTGTTATTATTAACTTGATTATTACGGTAAGTGCTGCATATGCATTCTCAAAGAAGAAATTTAAAATAAAAGGTGCATTATTTAATATCAATCAGATGGCGCTTATGTTCGTAGCGACTGCGGTTGCGGTTCCAAGATATATCGTAATCGTTCAATCCGGACTGATTAATACCTGGCTGGCTCATATTCTTCCATTAATCGCTATGCCGGTTGGTTTATTCCTAGTTAAGCAGTTCGTTGATCAAATTCCGAATGCTTTAATTGAGGCAGCGATCATGGATGGAGCGAAGGATTTTAGAATTATCCAGAAGGTTATCATACCGTTAACCAGACCGGCTCTGGCTACATCCATCGTACTTACGTTCCAATCCGTATGGAATGCCACAGAGGCATCCAATAACTTTATAACAAACGATACCATGAAAACCTTAGCATTTTACCTGGGATCTCTATCAACCAATAATGCGGTTGCAGCAGAAGGTATGGCAGCAGCAGCATCGGTTCTTTTGTTCTTACCTAATTTAATTATATTTATTTGTATGAACACTCAAGTTATGAATACTATGGCTCATTCCGGTATTAAATAGGAGGCGCAGATTATGAAAAAACATATAAAAGCAGGGTTGCTTCTGCTGATAGCTTTTGTTGTTTCAGGTATTCCGACGCTTTCTGCATCAGCGTCCCAGGCAACAAGCTATACTTATACAATGGATGATAAGGGATATTGGACCCGGACTCAGGATGCCTATTTACCGGATAAGACGATTACAGATTTGGGTCTTGCATCGGCAGATGATCTTTTTATTGATAAAGATAATAAGCTATATATTGCTGACTCCGGCAACCGAAGAATCGTAAAATATTCGATTGATACCGCTGTGGTAGAAGGAACACTGGAATACGAAGGTTTTACAACCCCAAGAGGCATCTACGTAACGAAGACAGGCGACATCTACGTAGCAGATGCCGGTGCTAAAATGATATTCCGCTTTGATAAGGATTTTAACTTTATAGAATCCTTTAGTAAGCCTGAAACACCATCCTTTGCGGATACTTCCTTTGAGCCACTTCGAATAGCGGTGGATAACAGTAAGAACATGTATCTTGTGGGTGAAGGTGTTTACAATGGTATTATACAGTTAGCACCAAGCGGTGATTTTTTAGGATATTTTACAGTAAATAAAACCAAATTGTCCTTGGTTCAGGCAATACAGAATGCAATCTTTACGAGAGCACAATTAGAAAACCTGGTTGCCCGTGTACCTACCACATTTTCAAATATTTTTATTGATAATAAGGGAATTGTTTATACGACTACGATGGGTACCAATACCGATGGTCTGAAGAAACACAATACAGCCGGTGGTAACATGTTCATTACACAAGATTGGGTATCTGATTCGATGACCGATGTATATGTAGATGAACAAGGTATTATCTATACTAGTGAAGCTAGCGGTTACATAAACATTTATTCCAGTTCAGGTGAATTAATCTTTGATTTTGGTTCCTTCGTATTCGATTTAGATATTTCCGGTCTCTATTCGTCTCTGCCTTCCATAGCAGTAGATAAAGACCGCAATATATGGACTGTAGACGGAGATAAAGGCTATTTACAATCTTTTAAACCCACGGATTATGCTCTCATGGTATATAATTCCATGGGACTGTATGAAAAAGGACTTTATGAGGATGCCATGAAGAACTGGAACGAAGTTCTGAAGCTGAATCAGATGTCAATTCTGGCTCATAACGGTGTTGGTAAAGCTTATCTTCATTCCCAGCATTACAGAGAAGCGATGGAACACTTTAAAGTATCCGGAGACAGAGACTTTTACTCTGAAGCTTTCTGGGAAGTTCGTAATGAATGGATCCAGAGCAATTTAAAATACATCGTAACAGCATGTGTAATCTTATGGTTTGTTTCTGCTGTTGTGAAAAGAGTAGATAAGAAACGTAAGGTTCGTAATGCAAAAAGAGCTATTGGTGCGAAAATAATGGGGATACCGATCTTGGGTGATGTATTATATTGCATGAAGATCCCAAAACATCCGATTGACCGTTATTATGATATTCGGGTGAAACGGAAAGGCACTGTTCTTGGTGCTACCATACTCTACACCATGTTCTTCATTGCGTATATGGCATATAAGACCAGCAAAGGTTTTATCTATCAGCTTTATGATGTAGAAGACTTAGATATTAATGCAATTGTAATTGGATTTTTTGCAATTTTAATATTATTTATAATCTGTAACTACCTGGTAACCTCCATTAAAGATGGTGACGGAAGCTTCAAGCAAGTATATATGATCCCTGCCTACGGAAGTCTTCCTTGTTTGATATCTTTAATATCAATCACAATTATGTCCCATTATCTTACCAATAATGAAGCATTTATTTTAACAGTAATTCTTTATATCGGTATTGTGTGGTCGGTGATTTGTATTTTCTTAGGTTTCCAGACTGTCCATGATTATACTATGAAGGAAACTGTGGTCAGTATGATCATTACCTTTGTATTTATGATGATTGCAGCTATCATGGTATTAATTGTTATCATTATGTGGGAACAGCTATGGTCATTCCTCAAGACGATAGGAAAGGAGATGATGCGTAATGTACTTGGTTAAATATAAAAAACTCATTCTACCGTTGTTATTATTCATAGTTGTAGGAATTATCTCCTTTGTTTCAGTAAAAGCAGCGTATCTTACAACCAACCGGGATACAAAATTACCACCGGATAAGGTGACTTATGATATTGTTAAGACCGATGAGTATGAGCTGCTTTATGAAACAGATACCCTTGCGTATTATTTTCGTGAAGATCGGGATGTATTTGCAATTCAAGATAAAAGAAACGGATATACTTGGAAATCAGGTTTAGACATTCCCTTCGGAGCAGATATTAATGATCAGATCTTAGAAGCAGAGACTCCGGAGGATGTATTGGATCTTGCTATACCGCAGGAAGAAGGTATGAATACTACCTTTACTGGTATATCTAATTCAATACTGACGGTTGAATACAATGAAGAAGGAACAATTAAGAATATTTCATCAGCAGCAAGAGACCTTGTAGAATCACAGCTGGTTACCTTAAATGATAACCCTGCAACAAGACGTCTTGATGTAAATTTTATGAATATAGAGTTAAAAGTAAAGGTCTATATTACCTTTGAAAATGACTCAATTACCTATGAAATTAAGGATGAAGAAGTGACCGGAGATGGAAGAGCTAGCCTAGTAGCGATTAACATCACACCATTTCTTGGTGCCAGCGGTGGTAAGACAAAATACTATAATCCTGATACAGAAATGTATGACATTATTGAAGAAAAATATATGGTACCCGGTTATATCTTTGTTCCGGACGGAAGCGGTAGTTTAATCCGTTTCAAGGATAATAGTGCATCTTTCTCTATGTATTATGGAGATGTCTATGGTAATGATCATGCCCAAGCACAGTATTACAACAATGGGATGACCGATGCTATTCCTCTTAAGGATCCGGTAATGCCGGTATTTGGTGTAGCTCATGGGAATGGTCAGGCGGCATTTGTCGCATATGCCGATAGTGCGGCTGAGTATATGCAAATTGTTGTAAGACCGGAGGAAAATCTGACCGCTTATAACTATGTTTATCCTAGATTTGTGTATAACGTGAATTATTGGCAGGTTTATAACAAAAAAGGTGATGGTTTCTTCACTTTAATGGATGAACCGAACAAAATGAATATTAAAATGACTTACACGTTCCTTTCCGGTGATGGATCTGACGGTACTCCTGCAGCTGATTATACCGGTATGGCAGCAACCTATCGGAAACATCTGATTGATAAGGGAATTCTCACTGAAGTTTCACCGGAAAACAAATCTGATATTCCTTTAAGACTTGATTTCATCATGTCAGATTCTAAGAAAGGTATCGTAGGTACAGAAGAAGTTGTTGTTACTACAGTGGATGATGTCAGATCGATATTAAATAAGATCATAGGTGAAAATGTTATTACTAATATCAATACGGGGCTTTATGGCTGGCAGCAGGGTGGAGAAACCTTTGCGAAGCCAAGTTCCAAGAATTATTCCCGTAAGATTGGCACCAAAGGGGATTTCCAGGATCTGATGAAAGAGTTCATTGAAAAGAATGTGGATATTTCCTATGCAAGAGATTTTGTCACAATCAATAAGGAGATGTTAAATTATACTGGAAATGCAGCAAGACATGTAAATTCCTGGTATTTGGAATTGAATAAAATGTATATTCTACCGTTCAATGTACCAGTTTATTTATTTGGCTATGCTACACCGGAACGAAGTGCTGATTGGTTTTCAACTCAGGTAGAACGCTTTAAATCATCCTCTTCTTCAATGACAGTTGGCGGTATTAGTAATACCTTGATCAGTAATTATACCAGCGATGGAATTGATACTACGGTAACAGAAGCAATTGCAATGTACCAGGAAGCATTTGCGAAAGCGGACGGATTAAAGATGAATCTGGAAAGCCCGAATATGTACTTATGGCAATATACCGATCGGTATCTGCAAAGCCCGGTTGGATCTTCCCAGTATGTATTTGAAACCGATGCAGTTCCATTTTTACAGATGGTTTTAAGAGGAACGATGGAAGTTTATGCACCATATTCCAATTTCTCCTTCTATACGCAATCCGATATCCTAAGAATGATAGATTATAATTTATCTCCATCTTTTATATTATCAGAGAAACCTTCTTACCATTTGGCATCTACATCCTCTGCTGAGTTATATTCAACGGAATTTAACCAATATGAAGGTTTGATTAAAAATGTTTATACCAAAGTAAATGAAGCTCTAAGTCAGGTAATTGGTTATACTTGGACCGGCAGAACCGTTCTTGCAGATGGTGTAATCAAGAATACCTATACCAACGGTACCGATACGAAAGAAATCGTGATTAATTATACCGATGAGAATGCAGTTTATAATCAAACTACCGTTGCACCGCTTAGTGCATCTGTCATTTCATTAGGGGAGGTGCAGTAAGTTGAAGAAGGAAAAGAAAAAGAAGAAGTTAACAACCTTCGCTGAAAGACAAAATAAACTTGGTTACCGATTCATGCTTCCATGGATTATTGGCTTTATCATTTTTACAGCAATACCATTTATTGCAACAATTTATTTAAGCTTCACGGAAGTAAGACAGACCGTTGTTGGTTTTGAGATAAAGTTCATCGGTCTTGACAACTATTTCATGGCATTCTTTGAGAATGTTGAGTTTGTGCCGGCTATGATGGAGTTTTTAGGTATGATTATTCCATATACCTTTGTTATTGTAATCATTTCCTTCATTCTGTCCTACCTGCTGAACCACATAAAATTCTTAAAAGGAATGCTGCGTACGATTTACTTTTTACCGGTTATTATTATGTCCGGTCCAGTAATGTACCAATTAATTGACTCCAGCGCTCAAGCAAGTGAATCTGTGCCAAATAGAGAATTTACCGATATTTTCATCGTACAGATGATAGCTAATTATTCCTTTGCACTAGCTGAATTGCTGGTAGGAATTTTTCAAAAGTTATCCATTATTCTATGGTTTACAGGAATACCGATTATACTTTTCATTAACGGTTTACAAAAAATCAATCCTAGTTTATTTGAAGCAGCTTCGATTGACTCTGCCAATGGATGGCAGATCTTATGGAAGATTACGATACCGATCATAAAACCAATAGCACTTGTTGTTACGATATTTACCATTGCAAACCTTGGTACATTTTCTACAAACCCGGTATACGATTTAATCGGTACAGCAACAGAAAACACCAGTGGTGGTCTTGGTATCGCATCAACTTATGCGTGGATTTATAGCTTTGTTGTTCTTATCATTATTGGAATTGCATTTCTTATATTCCGTAATAGAGAAAAGGTAAGGAGGCACTAAGAATGAATAAGAATAAACTAATTAGATTATTAAAATCCCGTAAATTCAATACATTTATTAAATTATGTATTTACTTTGTTTTAATCTGCATCAGCTTCGTTTACTTACAGCCAATCTTTAAGATGATTTCCATGTCATTTATGTCTAGTTCGGATGTTATTGACCCATCCGTGGAATGGCTGCCGAAACATCCTTCCGTAAGTAATTTGGTAGTTGCAGGATCCGTACTAAAGTTACAAAAAACCTTATTGAATTCTATCTGGTTCTCCGGACTCTTGGCAGTTGGTCAGACCTTAGTATCCGCTTTAACAGGGTTTGCTTTATCCAGATATAAGTTTAAGTTCAAAAATTTCTGGTTTGTAATGATATTATTAGCGTTTATTATACCGGTTCCGTTGTTAATGATACCAAGATTAATGATTTTTATTTCTACACAGACCATCCTTGGATTTAACTTAATCGGTACACCAATCCCACAGATTTTAATGGCTTTATTAGGTCAGGGTGTTAATTCAACAATATTGGTATTGATATTCTACAATTTCTTTAATTTGATACCATATTCTTTGGATGAAGCTGCGATGATTGACGGTGCCAACTCCCTGCAGGTATTTTTCCAAATTGCTATGAAGCTTTCAGCTTCTACCGTTCTTGTAGTTTTCCTGTTCTCTTTTGTTTGGAACTGGAATGAGACATATATCACAGGAACTCTGGTAAGAAACAGCATTGAGCTGTTACCGGCAAGATTAAATATGTTTGATAGTGTATTCCAGTCCATGGCTTCGCAAGGCAGAGGTCAGGCAGAGTTTCGAATTAATGAAGCATATAAGATGTCAGCAACACTGATTTCTATCATGCCGATGCTTATACTTTATGCCTTTGTTCAGAAACAATTTATCCAAGGTATTGAGAATACTGGTATTACAGGTGAATAATCTGTAGGTACCAGAAACAAAAGAGAGAAACGAATACCGTAGGGCTATAACAGTGTTATGGTATTCGTAACTCCCTTGTTATTAAAAGTAACAAAAAGACGCTTAGGGAGGTAAGTTGTGATACCAATCAGTAAAAGAAGTAAACTTTTTTTGATAGCGGGAGTCGTTATGTGCAGTATGTTAACTGCTTGTCAGAAGGAGGAAAGTTACCGAGTAGGAACCAATGTCTCCAAAGCTTATGTTAATGGGGAAGCGCAGGAAGAAGTGGCAGAAGAAGATATCAAAGCAAAAGGTTATGAATACGATTATGACAATCTGACTTATGATTTAATTTGGTCGGATGAATTTGATTATGAAGGCTTACCGGATGATACCAAATGGAATTATGATGTCGGTGGCAGTGGATGGGGAAATAATGAACTTCAATATTATACCAATGACAAAAATGCATCTGTAAAAGATGGCAATTTGATCATTGAAGCAAGAAAAGAAGAATATGAGGGAATGGATTATACATCAGCCAGGCTCATATCCAAGGGAAAGGGTGACTGGCTCTACGGAAAGATTGAAGTAAGTGCAAAGCTCCCGGAAGGTCTTGGTACATGGCCGGCGATCTGGATGCTTTCTACCGATTGGGAATATGGCGGATGGCCAGCTTCAGGAGAAATTGACATAATGGAACATGTTGGATATAATCAAAATACCATCCATGCTTCCATACATACCCAATCTTATTATCATAGCATCGGTACCCAAAAGACAGCGACGAAGTACATTGAGGGTGTTAGCGATGATTTTCACTTGTATTCCATAGAATGGCTTCCGGATAAAATTATGGCTTATATCGACAATGAACTATACTTTACATTTGAACCGACGAAGTATAAGGCAAATCCTACCTTTAAGGAGTGGCCGTTTGATAAGAAGATGCATCTTCTTCTCAATATTGCGGTAGGTGGAAACTGGGGTGGAGCTAAAGGAGTAGATGACAGTATCTATCCACAACAGATGGTAATTGACTATGTAAGAGTATATCAGAGTAAAGAGATTAATGCACTGATACAAGAATAAAATCAAACTGAACCTGTTGGACAAAATTTTATAGATCAGAATGGAGAGAAATATATGGTAACGATCAAGGATGTTGCAAAAGAATCGGGTGTAGCTATATCGACGGTATCCAATGTTTTAAATAATGTGGACATTGTTAGCCCTGAGACTAGAAAGAAGGTTCTTGAGGCTGTTGAAAAGCTGAAATATGTACCTAATATGAATGCTAAGATTTTAAAGTCAAATAGAAAAAATACCATAGGGTTATTTCTGTCCAGTATACAAGGTGATTATTATAGAATGCTGATGCAGGCAGTGCATTTGCAATGTAAATTAAAGAATTATTTGTTAAATATATATATTAGCAATGAAAACACCAGTGAGGAGATTTACGGGATGATTATTTCCTCCGGTGTAGAAGGTGCTATCGTTTTAAATGAAAGGTTATCGGATGAATACATTGATCGTATTGCAAGAACAAAGCTTCCGATCGTGTTTATTGACCGTGAATACGCTGGAGATCATATGTCCAGTGTCATAATCGATAACGGTGAAGGAGTAACCTTAGCCTTAGAGTATTTAATTAAACAAGGGCATCGCCGTATCGGATATATTCATGGTATCTATAATTATGATGATAAAACAAGATATCAGGCTTTTGTAAATGTTATGAATAAGTATTCACTTCCGATCGATGAAAGTATTATTTTACGGGGTTACTTTGAAGAAACCCTCGCTTACAGTGAAATGCGTGTTTTACTACTAAAAGGAATTGAACTGCCGGATGCATTCTTCTGTGCAAACGATGAAATGGCTTGGGGATGTATCAGAGCACTCAAAGAAGTTGGTGTAAGTGTTCCGGATCAGGTCAGTGTGATTGGATTTGATGATCATTATTCTTCAAAACATTATACTCCATCCGTAACAACGATCAAAAGCCCAGTGACAGAACTAGGGAATGCCAGTACGAATGAACTATTTCGTCTGATCCAACAGGAAGGTCCTGTAAATGGAGAAATCACAAGGTTATCTCCTAGTCTGGTAGTAAGAAATTCCTGCAAGTTAAAACTTTAAAAATTGTCATCTTTACGGGAATTCTCATGGAATTATTGTAGATAAGACCATTATAGAAATATATAAAATAATTCCTAAAGATGTAGAAAAGAGGTTATTATGGGAAATTACAGTTTACAAGGTGATACATATATCATTAAAAACTACGACAAGTTGCCTGCATTCTCCAGTTTCCTGCCTGGTTTGGCAGGAATTAAGGGAATTCCACTCTGGGTTTATTATACGAATCGAGGACAAGGAATTAACAGCTTTGGTATTCATAATAAAAGCAATGCAATTATGGAGTTTAATCCGGCTAACACTGCATATGAGAATACAGCGATCAAAGGATTTCGTACTTTTATAAAGTGCAATGGATCTTACTTTGAACCTTTCTTCACCTATGACAATAGTGCAGAACGTAATTTATATATAAGAAGAAATAGTGTTACTATTGAAGAAATTAATAAGCAGCATGGCTTAAGTATTAAAGTAAAATACTATGTGTTACCGAAAGATAGTATCGGCGCTCTGGTTCGTGATGTACAGATTGAAAATCTGGATGAAGAAACAAAAGAGATTGAGCTATTGGATGGTTTACCCAAAATAATACCGTATGGAATTCAAAACGGTGCATATAAGGAAATGTCCAATTTATTAAAGAGCTGGACAGAAATTAAAAATATCGAAAATAACGTACCTTATTATACAATGCGTGCTTCCAGTGACGATTCGGCAGAGGTTTCTGATGTGGAAGGCGGTTATATCTATTTATCCTTACATGACGGAAAGATTCTTCCTGTTATCTATGATGCTGAAGCAATTTTTGATTATGATACCTCTCTGGTAAATCCAATTGAATTTTTAAATCATCCTCTGGAACACGTCATGAATAAGGAACAATGTTTTTATAATAAAGTTCCTTGCGGTTTCACTCCACTTGCATTCTCGCTAATTTCAAAAACATCCTATCAATTCAATACGATGGTAGGTTTTTCCGGTTCTCTTGAACAGATTAACGACAAATTAGCAGATCTTTGCTCGGAAGGATACTTAGAAGCAAAGAAAGCACTGGCAGATGAGATTGTAGATGAATTAACAAATGATGTTAAGACTCATACAGGAAGCCCTTTATTTGATCAGTATATTGAATCGAGCTATTTGGATAATTTCCTTCGAGGCGGATATCCATTTGTATTCAATAAGGATACTAATAAATCTGTTGTACATCTTTTTAGCCGTAAACATGGTGATCCGGAGAGGGATTATAATTTCTTCTCTATCGCTGGAGAGTACTATTCACAAGGAAACGGTAATTTTAGAGATGTAAATCAGAATCGCAGAAATGATGTGTTCTTCCAGAAGGATATTGGTGATTTTAACATTAAGACCTTCTTCCAGTTAATACAAATTGATGGTTATAATCCTCTTGAGGTTCGCCCTTCCACTTTCTCTGTAAAGAAGGAATACAGGGATGAATTAGATCAGTTATTAAAGAATAATATTTCAAACAATCTTGATAAGTTGCAGAAAATTGTACATAAACCTTTTACTCCCGGACAAATTGCAAACTGTATTGCTCGCTACCATATCGAAGTTGCTTGTAACGAAGATGTATTATTAGAGAATATTTTAAATCTTTGCGACCAGAACATAGAAGCCGGTTTTGGTGAAGGATACTGGAGTGATCACTGGGATTACAATATGGATTTAATTGATAATTACCTCAGTGTGTATCCCGAGAAGGAAAAGGAGCTGTTATTTAAGGATACCAGCTATCGTTTCTATGACAGCCCTGGCTTGGTTATGCCTCGAAGTGAGAAGTATGTGATCAACAGCAAGCAGGAAGTTAGACAATATGGCGCTTTAATTCATGATGAAGAGAAGATGAATAGAGAAGGATTCCAAAGACATGGAACCAATTGGTTAAAGACGAAGTCCGGAGAATATGCGACCTCCTCCCTGATGGCAAAATTAATCACTTTAGCTCTTAATAAATTCTCTATGCTGGATCCTTATGGCATGGGTGTAGAGATGGAAGGTGGAAAACCAGGTTGGAATGATGCAATGAACGGTCTCCCAGGTTTATTCGGAAGTGGTATGCCGGAAACCTTTGAATTAAAGAGACTAATTTCTTTCATCACAAAGACAGTCAAGGATGAAGATATGGTATCTTTACCGACTGAAGTGTATGAGTTTTTATTAAAAGTTTCTGATACATTAAAATCATCAAAGGAAGAAAATTGGGATGCTTTCACTTATTGGGATGCGGTAGCAACCATTCGTGAAGAATTCAGAGATCAAGTTAGATTTACATTAGAAGGAACAGAACAATCAATCAGTACAGAGAAAGTTCAAGAGATATTTAAAGAATATGAAGATAAATTAGAAGAGGGTATTGAAAAAGCGTGTAGCTTAGGCGATGGAATTGTACCTACCTACTTTACCTTCCGTGCAACAGAGTATGAAGCGGTAGTAGATCAGAATGGTCAACCGGTAAAAACTCATTACGGTTTGCAAAAAGCAAAAGTAAAACGATTTGAAGTGCTACCTTTGCCATCCTTCTTAGAGGGACCTGCTAAAATGCTGGGTACATTGAAAGGTTCGAAAGAAGCAGAGACTCTGTATCAGAACGTTAAGAATAGTGGATTATTTGACAAAAAGTTACAGATGTATAAGACTTCTGTACCAATTGGTCATGTTTCCATGGAAAACGGAAGAATTCGTGCCTTTACGCCAGGTTGGTTAGAGAGAGAAAGCGTATTCCTTCATATGGAATATAAATATCTGCTTTCCATCATAAGATCGGGATTGTATGAGAAGTACTATGAGGATATTCAAACAGCAATGATTGCTTTCTTAAAACCGGAAGTATATGGTAGAAGTATCTTAGAGAACTCTTCCTTCATCGCTTCCAGTGAAAATCCAAACAGTCAGATTCATGGAAGAGGATATGTAGCCAGACTCAGCGGTTCTACCACTGAAATTATATCCATGTGGTTCGAAATGTTTCTCGGTGAGAAAATCTTTACATATGAAGAAGGTGAGTTAAGATTACATTTTGCTCCGAAACTCCCCGGATGGATGTTTGATGATAATGGAGATGCATCCTTCATGTTAATGACAAAGTGTAAGGTTACTTATCGTAACGTGGCTCGCAAAGCAACGTATGGCGACGACAAGGCAGTAATTAAAACGATTGCCGTAATCGATACGGAAGAAGAGTATCAAGGAAATGTATTAAAAGGTGATATTGCAGAACGCATTAGAAATGGTGAAATAAAAGAAGTTGTTATTACACTGGAATAGTCAACCTTAAATTATAAGATTACAAATACAGGCTATGGAACATTTTGTTAACATAGCCTGTAACCATAATGACAAGTGAATGATCTTGCGAATTCAGCTTGTCGGGGAACATAGAAGGAGTCAACTATGAGTATGGATAGATTCTTAAAAGCAGATGGAGAAGTTCTTAGAGATAAGTTTGGTACCGGAGACGTTGTTACTCTACGGGGAACCAACGTCGGCGGCTGGCAGGTAATGGAAGCTTGGATGTGTCCTACTGATGCAGAATGCCAAAAAACTGCAATTGAGACATTAACGAAACGTTTTGGAGATGAAAAGGCAAAAGAGTTAATTCAAGTATATGAAAATCATTGGTGGCAGGAACAAGACTTTGTAAATTGTAAAGAGCTGAATTTTAACGTACTGCGTCTTCCAATTTCTTATTTAAACTTATTAGATGAAGAGGGTAAATGTAAAACGGAAACCTTAGCTACCTATGATTGGTTTGTTGCTGAGTGTGAAAAAAGAGGGATTTATGTCATTCTAGACCTGCACAGTGCTCCTGGCTCCCAGAATGGAAAGGATCATTCAGGGGATACCAGTGGTTGCAGATTATATAATGAAAAGGAATATCAGGATCTAACTGTTTCACTTTGGGAACAGCTGGCAGAGCATTATAAAGGAAATGCCACCATAGCAGGATATGATTTGTTAAACGAACCGGAAGGAACGAAAGAAGAGCAAGCTCCTTGGGGCGTAGTACAATTTCCATTCTATGACAGATTATATCATGCGATCAGAGCCATTGATAGGGACCATGTAATTATCATGGAAGCAATCTGGGACCCATGTCATATGCAGGATCCAGCGAAATATCAGTGGGAAAATGTGATGTATGAGTATCATTACTATGGCTGGGATGGAATCGACGATATAGAGAAACAGATGAAATTTACGGATTCTAAAGTGGTAATGACAGATCAGGCAGGGTTTAATGTTCCTATCTTAGTAGGTGAATTTACCTTGTTTAATAAATTAGAGAGCTGGGAATATGCACTGGATGTATATGCAAGGCATGGTTGGAGCTGGACTACTTGGACCTATAAAACTGTTGGCTTTGGTAGTTGGGGGATCTTTAACAGCAAAAAGACAGATACACCGAAAGCAGAACTAGAAACTGATTCGTATGAGGTCATCAAAGAAAAATGGAGTATTGTTGATACGAAAACGAATTTTGCAAAAAATACAGAGCTCTATGATCTGCTGAAGGAAAAGGCTAGTCAATAGAGGGACATGGAGGTAACAATGAAAGTTATTACTACGAGATATGAAGACAATCAAAAGAGTACGGTATGTGAAGAAGTAGCATTAAATCAGGATCATGGAGCTGCAATGCAGGTAATTAATCTGTATCCTGAGTTTGAGTTTCAGACATTTCATGGTTTTGGCGGGGCTATTACCGAAGCCTCCGGTTATGCGTATTCAAAGCTGAGTAAGGAAAACCAGGAGAAAGTATTAGAACTTTATTTTGGTAAGACCGGAAATCGTTATAATATAGCAAGAGGACATATTGACAGCTGTGACTTCTCCCTGGGGAACTATTCCGCGATAACTGATCCGGAAGATGTGGAGATGAAGACCTTTACCCTAGAAAGAGATGAACAGTATATTATTCCCCTCATGAAGGCAGCCGAGCAAAAAAGAGGAGAAGCGATAGAATTGCTATTATCCCCATGGTCTCCTCCGGCATTTATGAAGACCAATGGTGAAAAAAATTGTGGTGGAAAATTAAAACCGGAGTTTCGAGGCTTTTGGGCAGAGTACATATGCCGTTATATTAAAGAATATCAAAAGAGAGGCTTTTTCGTAAGCTGGATTACTATTCAAAACGAACCCAACGCAGTTCAAAAATGGGATTCCTGTCTCTATACAGCAGAGGATGAAAAAGTATTTATCAGAGACTTCCTTTATCCTGCCATGATAAAAAATGAGCTTACTGATGTAAAGATTACCATCTGGGATCATAACAAAGAAAGAATGTATGAAAGAGCGAAGGTAACCATTGACCAGGATACGATTTCAATGATTGATGGAGTTGCTTACCATTGGTATACCGGTGATCATTTTGAAGCAATTAAAATTACAGCAGAGTCATTCCCTGGGAAAGAGCTGATCTTTACCGAAGGTTGTGTAGAATATAGTCGCTTTGGTACCAATCAGTTACAGAATGCACAAATGTATGCCCATGATATTATGGGAAATTTAAATGCAGGTATGACAGCCTCTATTGATTGGAACATTCTCCTAGATGAAAAGGGTGGACCTAATCATGTCGAAAACTACTGTGATGCACCAATTATGATCAATACCAAGGAGGATACCTTTGAAGTGAAACTTTCCTTTGATTATATCGGACATTTCAGCAGATATATTCATAAAGGTGCGAAACGTATTGGTCTCACCAAGTACACAAATGAGTTAGAGATGACAGCATTTAAAAATACGGACGGATCCATTGTACTAGTGGTATTAAACCGCAATGAGCAGGATTATAATACCGTCATTCGTATGGAAGGTAAATCCGTAGGTTTGGCAGTTCCGAAAAGCTCAATCGTAACAGCAGTAATTGAATCATGATAGAATTATTTCTGTTTGAAAAAATTTAGTAAAAAGATACGAAGACATTTATGCATTGAAAAACCACATAGGGTTACCCCTTTCTTACGTGGTTTTCAATGCAGGAAACGAATATAAATTTATTGGGGTAATGCTATGAAGAAGATATGTTCCATGATAGTAAACAGGATACCAATCTTTTTAGTTTTTTTATTTGGAATTTTACTTGGGTCTACGTGCCTGGCAGCGGTTTCACAATCACAAGAGATCAAGGAACCTGAAGAATTGGATGCACGGTTTTTAAAAGCAGACGGTAAAGTTTTAAGGAATGGATCAGGTCAGGGAGACGTTGTTACCTTAAGGGGAACCAATGTCGGTGGCTGGCAGGTGATGGAGGCATGGATGTGCCCTACCACTGCCGGAGATCAGAAGACTGCCATTGAAACCTTAACGGAACGATTTGGGAAGGATAAGGCCGAAGCGCTGATCAAGGAATATGAAAAGTCCTGGTGGACGGAACAAGACTTTGATCATGTGAAGGAACTGAATTTTAATGTACTGCGTCTTCCAATATCATATCTAAACTTATTGGATGAGGAAGGGAAGCTAAGAGAAGACACCCTGGCAACCTATGATTGGTTTGTAAAAGAATGTGAAGAAAGAGAAATCTATGTTATACTAGATCTCCATGCTGCACCGGGGTCTCAAAACGGCAGGGATCATTCCGGTGATAACAGCGGTTCGATATTATTTACCGATGAGACGAGTCAAATGCTTACCGTATCCCTATGGGAACAGCTGGCAGAGCATTATAAAGGGAATTCAACCATAGCAGGCTATGATTTACTCAATGAACCTGAGGGCACAGAACAGGAGAGAGCTCCCTGGGGGGGTGTGCAGCTACCCTTTTATGACAGGTTATATCAGGCAATTCGTGCCATTGATCCGGACCATCTGATTATATTAAATTCCATCTGGGAACCTACCAATATGCCGGATCCATCCAAGTATGGATGGGAAAATGTAATGTATGAATATCATTACTACTGCTGGAATGGAACGGACAATGCAACAACCCAAAAAAACTTTACGGAATCAAAAGTAACGAATAACAAGAAAGCGGGACATAATGTTCCGGTTTTGATCGGAGAATTTACTCTATTTGATGAGCTTCAAAGTTGGGAGCATGCTTTGAAGGTGTATGAGGAGAATGGCTGGAGTTGGACAACTTGGACCTATAAGACCGTAGATAACGGAAATTGGGGTATCTATACCAGCAAAAGCAGTAAAACTCCGGATGCTAATATCGGTTTTGATACAGCAGAGGCAATTGAAGATAAATGGAGTAAGCTTGATACAGACACTTATTTTACAAAGAATAAATATCTTTACGATTTATTACGTACCATGGCAAATCCCGAATTAACGGATAACAATCTTAGAAAATGGTATCAAAATGTAGAGAATGAAATTAACTTAAAAGCGGGCAGGGATGCAGAGTCTTCCATTGTATCCAGTAAGGAAACATACTCCAGCAGGGAAGAGAGTAATGTTATAAAGTTGACTGTCACAGGAGTGGAAAGTATGCCTACCCCTATCTCTAGAAATGTATGTATTTCCCCTGCAATACGTAATTCTGTAGACACCGCAGGAATGGAATATCTGATCATCAACACCTATGGAAATCAGGGAAGTAGAGCACTATATATTACCTTGGTTGATAAAAACGGTAAGACATGGTCTGATTATACCTCGGCAGCAGCGATGCCCCAAGCTCACCAATGGGATAAAGTCTTTATTGATCTGACGAAAGCGAAGAACGACATTGATTTGTCTGCAATTATTGAGGTACGAATTGGAGCAAATGTTCCCGGATCCTATTATTTTGATGATATCTATTTTGCGCAGTCCTATGCAGATCCTCTTCCCCGGGAAACAGTAGAGGCAATGAAGAAGGATATGGGTACAGAGGGAACAATTCTGGACTGGGTCGATACAGAAAAAAGCAATCAGAAAGGCAATGTCAATAGAGCAACCATCCTAGTCTTAGGAGCAGGAGTTATAGTACTTGCCGCAGCAACAGGTTTCCTATTCTTTTTTAACAAAAAGAATAGAGCAAAAAGGAGGAAGCTATGAAATTAATAACCACTAGTTATGAGAATAAACAAAAATCAACTGTTACTGAAAATTTTGAATTTATAAATGAAGAAAGACCAGTGGAGATGCAGGTCGTTAATATTTATCCTGAGGTTGAATATCAAACTTATTTGGGCTTTGGCGGAGCAATTACCGAAGCATCCGGATATGCATATTCCAAGTTAAGCAAAGAAAATCAGAGAAAGATTGTGGAATTGTACTATGGTGAGGAGGGCAACCGTTACAATATGGCGAGAGGACATATTGACAGCTGTGATTTCTCTTTAGGAAATTACTCTGCAATCACAGATCCTTCCGATACTGCAATGGAAACCTTCACCTTAGAAAGAGATGAACAATACATAATTCCTCTGATGAAAGCAGCAATCGAAAAGAGAGGGGAGCCTCTTGATCTTTTATTATCACCTTGGTCACCGCCGGCATTTATGAAAACTAACGGGGAAAAGAACCATGGTGGTAAATTAAAACCGGAATATCGTGAGTTCTGGGCAGAATATATCTGCCGTTACATTAAAGAATATAATAACAAAGGGCTTAAAGTAAGTCGTCTGACTGTGCAGAATGAGCCCGCAGCAGTTCAAAGCTGGGATTCTTGCATCTATTCCGCACAGGAAGAAAAAGAATTCGTCAGAGACTTCCTATATCCTGCCTTTGTTAAGAATGGTCTCACCGATGTTAAAATTAATATCTGGGATCATAACAAAGAGATTATGTATGAAAGAGCAAAAGGTTCCATCGATCAGGATACCGACAAAATGATAGACGGAATAGCGTTCCATTGGTATACCGGTGATCATTTTGAAGCCATAGAACTAACCCAGAAAGCATTCCCAGGCAAAGAATTAATTTTTACGGAAGGGTGTGTGGAGTATAGCCGTTTTGGTGCAGATCAATTACATAATGCACAGATGTATGCTCATGACATCATGGGTAATCTCAATGCCGGCATGACAGGGTTCCTTGATTGGAATATCTTACTGGATGAGAAGGGTGGACCGAACCACGTAAATAATTTCTGTGATGCACCTATTATGATTGATACTGTAAATGATACCTTTGAAGTGAAATTATCCTTTGATTACATTGGACATTTTAGCAGATATATCAACAAAGGTGCAAAACGCATCGCATTAACAAAGTATACTGACAAATTAGAGATGACGGCATTTAAAAATCCAGATGGATCCATTGTTCTTGTAGCCTTAAACTGCAAGGAACAGAATATTCCGGTTACTTTACGCATCAACGGCAAATTAGTAGACTTTGTTGTTGCAAAGCAATCCATGGTAACTGCCGTAATTTAAAGACCTACAAGGAGCCCTCTGAAAGATTTTCCAGAGGGCTCTATTTATAAAGGCGATAGTTATTGAATTTCATGGGGAAGATATGACTTCATTTGCTTATATTATTTACAAAAATAAATAGAATTCATGGAAGAGTAGTTTTCTGGCTGCATAAAGTAATGTAAAGGCTTAGCAAGAAAATACTATGAAATTTCAACATTATTTAGTAAGGTAAATTGTTATTACAATTCACTTTACAATTATAGTACCTGCGATTCAAGATTTGCAGGTTGTGAAGAAAGGCATGGTTATTGTTATGAAAATGATGAAATGGTTTCGGTTATTACTTCTTACATTGGTCCTGTTTTCTCTGGCAGGTTGTGATACGAAGGAAAAGGCGGATGAACCTGCAAAGGAAAGCGATGCAAGTACAGAGCAAGAAACAGAAGATGATCTAAGATATTTGGACGCATCATTACCAACGGCGGAACGAGTGGATATCTTGGTAAGTCAGATGTCATTGATGGAAAAAGCAGGGCAGATGCTTCAAGCAGAACGTAATGTTGTTACAACTGCAGACATGAAAAATCTTAGATTAGGATCTGTACTCAGTGGTGGTGGGTCAGTACCTGGTAATAACACGATCGAGGACTGGAATAAGATGTTCAAAGATCTGCAAGGAGCAGCTTTAAGTTCAACCCACAAGATACCAATGATTTATGGGGTGGATGCAGTTCATGGTCATGCACTGTTAAAAGGAGCAGTAGTATATCCTCATAATATCGGTCTAGGTGCTGCCAATGATCCGGAATTAATGTATGAAATGGGTGCTGCAGTAGCTGAGGAGATGAAATTAACCAATATCCTGTGGAACTTTTCACCCTGTGTAGCAGTCAGCACTGATCCTAGATGGGGAAGAACCTATGAGAGCTATTCCAGTGATCCGGCTTTAGTTACCTCTTTAGCAGATGCCTATTTAAAAGGGCAGGCAGATCATGGAGTAGTATCCACGATCAAACACTATGTTGGAGATGGCGGAACTTCCTTTGGAACCGGTGAAATCAATCGACTTTTAGACCGTGGTGATACGATTGTATCGGAAGAAGAGTTAAGAGCAGTTCATTTGGTACCTTATGAAGCGTTAATTAAATCAGGTGCAAAGATAGTTATGGCTTCCTTCAGTTCTTACGATGGATTGAAGATGCATGAACATAAATATCTTCTTACGGATGTATTAAAAACAGAATTGGGATTCGAAGGTTTTGTTGTATCTGATTGGGAAGCTGTAAAGGCCTTAAGTGGAAGTAATTTTGAAGAGAATGTTGCATTAGCAATTAATGCGGGTGTCGATATGTTAATGGAGCCGAATTATTATAATGACACCATAAAAGCAATTGTTAATGGCGTCAATAAAGGAAAAATCAGTGAAGAACGCATTGATGATGCAGTTCGACGTATCCTAAAGGTAAAATTTGATTTGGGTATATTTGAGGATCCCTATATGGAAAAGGTGACTCATGAGGTTACAGAACAGGGTAGTATCGAATATCGTAGTCTTGCTAAGAAGCTGGTTGAAAAATCTTTAGTACTGTTAAAGAATGATAATAATATTCTTCCGCTGAAGAAAGGCCAAAAGATTTATGTAACAGGTCCTGCTTTGAATGACATGGGACTACAGATCGGTGGCTGGGGATTAGCTTGGCAAGGTCAATTAGATAGCAACGGGAAGATTACGGATGGAACTACTATTTTAGAAGGTTTACAGGAATATGGCGATGAATATGGTATTGAAATTATCACCGATAGAGATAGAGCTGCGGAAGCTGATATTGTATTGATGGCAATTGGGGAGGTACCTTATGCAGAATATGAGGGTGATACCGAGGATCTATCTATTACCGGTAAAAAAGCACATTCCGATAACAAGAGTACGATTGATTTTGTTAATAATCTCGATAAGCCGGTGGTTACCTTGTTGGTAGCAGGAAGAAATGTAATTATTAGCGATTATATGAACCAGTGGGATAGTATTGTGATGTGCTATCTTCCAGGTACCGAAGGAGATGGTATAGCCTCTGTATTAATGGGAGAAGCAAAATTTTCAGGTAAGCTTTCTATGCCTTATTATGAGAAGGTAGAGGATATCGGAAAAGAGAATGCGCATCTTCTATTCGATGTAGGATATGGGTTGACGTATTAAATTCATATAGGAGACGAAGGGATTGACAAAGGGGCTTGCCATTTTAGGAATTGAACAGCTTCCGTGCTGAGGTCGGTATGTGATTTAAGTTGCCGGACAGACGACTGTGTGGCCCGTATCAGATAAGACATGATAATGCATATGTCTTCCTGATTCGGACCACGCAGCCGTCAGTCCGTCAAAATGAAATACATTTACCGACCCCAGCGCGGAAGCTGATGTAGTGTTATGAGGGCAAGCTGGGGTTGGAAACGTGAAGATATATTGACTTAAGATAATGAATTTAATAGTTCTAGGAGTGTGCTGAAGGGATTGACAAAGGGGCTTGCCCTTTTAGGAATTGAACAGCTTCCGTGCTGGGGTCGGTATGTGATTTAAGTTGCCGGACAGACGACTGTGTGGCCCGTATCAGATAAGACATGATAATGCATATGTCTTCCTGATTCGGACCCCCCAGTCGTCAGTCCGTCAAAATGAAATACATTTACCGACCCCAGCGCGGAAGC
>JAQZBN010000154.1 GCA_029238935.1 Herbinix sp. | reverse complement strand
GGGTTCTCTTAGTTCACGTTCATATTCTTCGCTTTCGCATACACACTTATAAAATAACGGCCATTCATTGAAATCACCCATCTTAATACAATGTGCAGCGTACAATCCCCCTTCAAAATGTTTCTTTATACCAGGTTCAGATACTTCCATGTCCTCAGGTATTGTTACCCAGAATTCATATCCATGCTTTCCTGTTTCATCCGGATTCGGATTATTAAATCCTAAAACTCGGATATCCTGTTTCTTAATATGTAACTGATTCGCATGTACAAATTCATTCATAAGCTCATTAGCTCTGTCTTCTGGATTCTCTCCCTCACATTGAAATGATGCAACCGTTAGAGATGGAATATGTAAGATTCGTATGTCTTGTAATTTTGTTAATACCTCATTTGCTTTGTTTAAATCATTCATTGATTTATCCTCCTTAAGATTGAGTTTCGTAACTGCTAATTCCTCAACAATTTTAAGGATGGTTTCATCTCCAAGTAAATCTAGTTCCATATTCATTTCTTTATTTTCACTAAGCTTATTAGTAAAAGTTTTCAAAATTGATCGAATTAATGAGAGTGCTTTGATTTCCTCATCAATCTCATATAGACTTTTACGAAATACTTCTAGTGCTATCAAAGTATCCTTGTTTTCTAGAATATTGCCTATTTGCTTCAGCGGTATTCTTAGTTTTCTTAAGATAATAACCTGCTGTAAGCGTACGATTGTGTTCATGTCGTAGGTACGATAAGCATAATCTTCCTTCTTGACACTCGGTAAAAGTCCTATCTGTTCATAATAGCGAAGTGTTCTTGTTGAAATGTTGTATTCCTTTGATACTTGGCTTATGGTCTGCAGTTCCATTGAAACCCTCCTCTCATATGTAAGTATAGTAGTTTACGCGACGTCAAAGTCAAGGTATATTTTTAGAATAAAAAGTTTAATATTCTCCCATCACTACTATATTGCAAATAATCACCATCTTCTATAAAACCATTGGCCAAAAATATATCGATACTCCATTGCATCATTCCTGAGTTTTAAATATGATTCATTTTCTACCATTTGCGGTTAGAAACCGGCTTTCCATGTCCAAAATGAATTGTCTTTTTTCCAAGGCTACTTATCTTGATAGCACTTTCATCCATTCTACTACGTTCTCCATACAACATTGATTTTGTCGGATAAAACATATTCATCAACGCATCGCCCACAAGCAAATCTGAATCCCAAACATTTAATCCTATTGAACCTTTTGTGTGACCTGGCAGTTCAACTACAGTTGCATTAATCCCAAATGCTTGCAGCGAGTCCCCCTCTTGCAAAAATATTTCTGGTTCAAACGGTTCAATTATATCATAATGAAAGCTTTTTATAGATAATGCTAGGATTAATTTCCCCAGCAATTTATGGGCAACTAATGGCTCTATCATATTGTTTTTAGTCAATTCATAATCTGCTTTATGCATAGCGATCGGTGCACTTTCTTTTTCTTGAATAAGATAGCAATTTCCATTTCCGCATTTAATTCTTTCTACTTTTCTCATATTAATACTTTCCCTTCATTACTATATTCCATATAACCATCATCGATTTTACTGTTACAAAGTAATTGATCTAAAATTTGCTTCGTCTTTTCCTAAATTACTGCTCTAAACTTTGGCATACAGGACAAAAATAAATATTACCGCCAAGATAAGATTCGCGAATAACTTCACTTTGACATATAGGGCATGGTAATCCTTTCGTCTTCTTTGAAAGTATTGTTTTATATCCACCACTGCAACCATACAAATCCTTTTCTGTATCACGACCTCCACGGGCAGTCATTTCAAACAATGTATTTTTCACCGATTTATACATTGCTTCTAATTCTTCGTCACTAAGAGAACTCATTTTACGTTTTGGATGTAACCGTGCATTAAAAAGTATATCTTGTAAAACACCGTTTCCTAGTCCGGGTATACGCTGTTTTGTTGCTAAAAAAGCTTTCGTGCTTAGTTTATTATCCATTTGCGTAAAAAGTGAATTAAAATAATTCTCATTAAAATCATCCGATAGTACACTTATCTTTTCTTCTGAAATTTGACAATACCCTTCCGTTTGATCTAAATTGAGTGCCCATATACCACCATACATCTGTACGCTACAAACTATATTCGAAAAATCATCAAACTCAATCTGTAGCTGATGCTTTAATGGAACTTCCTCCCCTGCCTGGTAATAACGGATATTCGTTCCATCACAAAAAATAAGACGCATTTCTTCCGCCTTAATTTCCACCATACCGCCATAGGCTTTCGCTCCTTCTATTATCTTGCCGTTAAGCAAATTATGATAATTTCCAGGATCGCCCCTAAACCATGCGAATTTATGGGGAGATTTATTGGCATAAACATTCAAAATGGTTTTACCTTTTACAATCTCATTTATTTGACCTGCAAGAGTTCTACTTTCTGGTAATTCTATCATATCATTCAGCCCCTTTTCTTGATTCTAAATCATTCAACAATCTGCGTATCGACATTACCTTCTGTGAGTGGAATTGTATCAAGAATCTCATTTATTTTATCCATCTCAAGTCCTTTGAATTGTATCATCATCCGTCCGTTTCCTATTGTTTCACTGTCAAAACTTATATGAACTATTATACTGTTCCTATCTACCTCCTCAAGAATGGAACATATGATACCTCCTTTAGTTGTGTAGCTAGAGTAAATATAATTGTCATCATTTTCATCATAACTCATGTGAATACTTTTACTATCTTTGACAGATGTTTCACTTGAATGAAATGTTATCCAAATATTTTCCTTCAAAAAGTCTCCCGTATCATAAGCATCCGTGAAAAATTCTACCATAATCTCCTTAAGGACCACCTTATTTTCCTGGGTTATCATCGTATATACGAAGCCATCTACACCAAGAACATAGTTATCATATAGATAGGTCGGCACTAGATTGGGGTAATCAATCTCTGCGAACGCTTCATCACCACTTTTTCGGGCATTTTCATGACGATTGGGATCGGGTATATAAGGTGCTAGAAACTTAGATCCATCTTCAAAAACATAATAACCATCTGCATCTATTTCTGGTATATTTCCATTCATATCCTTTAGCAACCCTATCATCTTATTCCCTGTACCAAATCTCTTCCGAGTTGCATTCTCTCGATCAAATCTAATTACTAAATCACTATCATCCTCAATTTCCTCTTCTGTCATTACTTTTATATCAGTGAAATACGATTTTACATATAATCCGGCAGCCCATGCGGATCCTACTCCAACTATGGCCAGTAGAAAGATTAAAACAGCAATCTTTGAAATACCAAACCTTAAAGTTTTTTGTGTGAATAGTCGCCTCCAGCCAACATTATTAATGTTTGCATCATGATATAGTAAAGAATCGGCAATCTTCTGATCCATGGTCTGATCCATGACCGGCTTTGTTAATATCTTCTTTAATTCGCTTTCCTTCATTTTACATCCTCCAATTCAATTCTTAATAATTCCCTTCCACGCTTTAATCGCATTTTAACCGCAGATTCAGTCAAGTTAAGTATTTCGGAAATTTCAGATATTTTGTACCCAACGATATAGTG
>JAQZBN010000034.1 GCA_029238935.1 Herbinix sp. | reverse complement strand
TATATTTACAAGCGGCATAAAAACTGCCAGCAGGTTCATACCTACTGGCAGGAAAAATTTATATTTTTTTGATTGTCTACTTGACGGGAAGCAGTTCAGGGAAGTAGACTACTTTGGCGTTTTTATTTGATTGCACCTTAGTTTTTGCAAAAATTTCTTGAAAGAATGGTTAAAAGTGAATAATATAAACAGTATAAGAAAGTAGGATGATAAATATGAAGCAGTTAATTATAAATGATATTAAAATAAGTGTTGAAAAAAAGAATATTAAAAACTTATATCTGAAAGTTTTACCTCCCGATGGACAAGTTCATATTTCAGCTCCAAAACGTATGACGGATCAGCAAATCAACTCATTTGCAAATTCCAAACTGGATTGGATTATAAATCAAAAAGAGAAGTTCATTCAACAGCCAGAACAGAAGGTTTTATCATATGTCACCGGAGAAGTGATTAGCCTGTGGAATAAAGATTATCAATTGGAAGTTCTTAATACGGATAAGAAAAGTAAAGTAATTGTAAAAGAGGATAAAATTTATTTGTATGTACAAGAAACGAGCGATATAGATTTACGTGAAAAGCTAATCAATACTTGGTATTATAACCAATTAAAAAATATAATTCCTTTCTTATCCCCTCAATGGGAAGAAAAAATCGGTGTTCATGCTAAGGAATGGAGTATCAGAAATATGAAAACCCGCTGGGGTACTTGTAATGTAAGAGACCAACGTATCTGTCTTAATCTACAACTAGCTAAAAAGTCGATTCCTTGTTTGGAATATGTGATAGTACATGAACTCGTTCATCTGCTTGAGCGATCACATAACCATGTATTTAAGGCATATATGGATCAATTTATGCCTGATTGGCGTATGAGAAAAGCTGAGTTAAACGGCAGAAAAAACTAATTGTCTCCGGTTAAGCTGAGATAAGTATGATACACATCTAGCATCCCATAACCCCATTCCTTGGTAGGATATGATAAATCTGGGTTTCTTTTAGCACCTCTTATTAATAGATTCTTTATTTCAACGGTACTGATTTGAGGATACAATCCTCGAATAATGCCCCACTCTAAGAGCATAGCGGCAACTCCGGCAGTATGAGCTGCTGCCACACTGGTTCCGGTAACTGCTTGATAAACATTGTTTAAGGTTGGAGCAATCATATTTACCCCGGGAGCTGCTAAGGTAGGAGCTATATTGTCATTCCTCATAAAACCACGGCTAGCATTGATGTATAAGCTTTTGTTAACATAATCATATGCAGTAGCTACAATTGGTATAAATGTATTTCCAGGAGAAGTTAATGTATAATCCGGATTGGATTTAATGAAATACGTCCTTTCGCTGATAAATTGGTGAATCGGGAGCCATGCATGATATTGGAAGTATAAATTTCCGCCTGAATAGACACGAAATCTCCAAATACCTTCTGTTGGGTGGGTAAATCTTATCATGATGAGTTGATCACCGGACTGAGATTCTACCAGCTGATAATCAACATTGATAATTGTCTTTTCAAAAATAAAATCCAATACACGGGATTCATTCATCCGTGCAGGAATACGTGGTATATATTCACCGGTTGGAGATAGGATATCAATGGAAAAGGAAGTGGGGGTTTTGCCCCAAAATTCCATAACAAACCCTTGTTCTTGTTCCCCTACATATAATTCAATCTCATCGAAGGGCATTCCTTTCCCTACAGATCCATAATAATGATGTCCTCTATTTCCTTCGTTGCCTGCTGCAATTGTCATACAGACTCCACTTTGCGATGCTAAATCGGAAAGGTAAGAGCTCAAAGCACCACGTTCATCGTGGGCTCCTTGGGAAGTACCAATACCAATTACGATAGAGATTGGCCTCCTAGCTTTTTCGGCAGTTTGTAATAAATACCTTACTCCTAATATAAGGTCATTTTTCTGATAACAAACAGTTCCTTCTGGTATTTTCCAAAACTCTCTCAAATATTTCTTTGCTGGTTTTAATTTAACAATAACGAGTTCAGCATCCGGAACAACACCAGTAAAATTATTTGCGTCACTACTATTTCCAGCGGTAATTCCTGCTAACATAGTACCATGTCCAATCTCATCGATACTGGGAACAATGGAAAGTGGATCAGTACTTGACAAAGCAAGGTTAATGTCATCCTTCGTATATTCAGTACCAAAGTTAAATCCTTCTGGGATTTGATCACTATTGATTGACTGATCCCAGATCGAATATATTTTAGAGGTTCTATCTGCATATAAAAAAGCATCATGCATGTACTCAATCCCCGTATCCACAATTCCTATTAATACTCCTTGGCCCCTTAAGTTTAATTTGGGAATATTACGTAATTTCGTTATACCAGAGGATTCATTAGCAGAAGCATCTAATAATCCATAAGTATTCGGAAAGGCCCCGTATCCATAGAGATGAATCATATTCGGTGGTATCTGAGAAACAGGCATATACACTCCAGCAGTATCATTATTAATAGAATCACTGCATGTATCAAACCTTGCGGTGATATCATGAAATGGTTCTCCGTACTTTATCATAAAATCAGCATATTCTTCACTAAATATTCGAGATCTGCATGCTGGATCCATCTTGATCGTCCTTAAAAAGGTTCTTTTCTTATATATATGATTGATTATTCTCTTTATTCATGTTACGAATTCAAGGAAAATGAAAACCAAGCCTCTGATAATTTCTTTATCGCTTTTGTAATATCGTCCTCAGATAAAGCCGCAAATCCAATTAATACAGAACAAAAATGAATCGGGTTTTCTTGGTTATAATAATATTTCGATATTCCATATACCTTTACACCCTTTAGAAAAGCTGATGTTACCAACTGTTCCTCCGTCATACCGTTGTTGACTTTTAATAAAAGATGCAATCCTGCATCAGCACCTGATATGATAATATTCTGATGTAATTGTTGAATCTGGTTAACTAATAGTTCTCTTTTTTTCCTATAAATAGTTCTCATTTTATTTAGATGACGTTCAAAAAATCCCTCTTGTATAAATTGGTACAAAACTTTTTGCTCGATAATCGGAACCGGACAGATCAAATACGAAAGTTTACTTATATATTTAACCAGAAGATGATGAGGTAATACCATGTAACTGATTCGCAAGGTAGGTGATAAGGCTTTTGAAAAAGATCCCATATAAATAACTTTTTCATTGGAGTCAAGGCCACATAAAGCAGGAATTGGTTTACCACTATATTTAAATTCACTGTCATAATCGTCTTCGACTAGATAACGTCCACTTGCTTCATTTGCCCAATTTAATAATTGTATTCGTCGATTGATTGGCATGATTTCACCGGAGGGAAATTGATGAGCAGGTGTGATACATAAGATATTTGCACCACTATTTATGACTTCATCCGGAATCATTCCGTTTTTATCTATATTTATAGCTTTAAATCTTGCTCTGTTACTGGTAAACAATAAATTAAGCTTCTCATATCCGGGATTTTCTATTCCATACATGCAATCCTCTTCAAAAAGCTGAAAAAGAATTTGAAACAACAGTTCAGTTCCTGAACTTATGATGATTTGTTGTTCCGTACATGGAACACCTCTAGACTGATGAAGATAGGAAGCTATAACACTTCGTAAAGGTCCGTATCCTTGTGAATTACCTAATTTTAAAAGCTCTTTGTCAAACTCGTTCAACACGTCCTTC
Organism: Herbinix sp.; assembly: GCA_029238935.1. Classification (GTDB taxonomy): domain Bacteria; phylum Bacillota; class Clostridia; order Lachnospirales; family Lachnospiraceae; genus Mobilitalea. The sequence continues at coordinate 43,589 of JAQZBN010000034.1, read as the reverse complement.
GTGAGTTTTCGCCAGGTGGAAAAAGGAAATGTCTCCATGTCAATGCCATGATAGGAGAAATCATAGGCAATTGAGGGGTTATGAGTGCCATGATCCAAAGACTTTGTGATCTCTTCAGTCTTAAGGCTGGCAATAAGATCTAGTTTGCATACAAAAAACCCTTTTCGCTCAATCGGTATGATATAGCCTTCTTCCATCAATTGATCATAGGCAGTTTGTATGGTATTTTGACTAATTTTTAAATAAGAGGAAAGTTTACGTTTGGATGGAAGCTTTGTGTCGCAAGGAATACGTCCTTCTTGAATTTCTATTTTTAAGAAGGTGTAGAGTTGAAGATATAGGGGGATGGAACTTTCCGTTGTTATATTTAGCGTTATCATATCCATAGGCATACTCTCCTTAAACTGATACCATTAAGTTTATCGATTCTGATACTTATGACAATATCAGATGTGTAATATAATAACAAATCATAGAAAGAAGTCAAGAGTAGAAGGAGAGTATTTTATGAATAACCGATATGAACTAAACAAAAATCTAGCACAAATGTTAAAAGGCGGCGTGATTATGGATGTTACGACACCGGAACAAGCTAGGATAGCACAAGAAGCGGGTGCTTGCGCAGTCATGGCATTAGAGAGAATTCCAGCGGATATTAGAGCGGCAGGTGGGGTTTCTAGAATGAGCGATCCAAAGATGATCAAAGGAATTCAAGACGCTGTTTCTATCCCGGTTATGGCAAAGGTGCGCATCGGTCATTTTGCGGAAGCTCAAATTCTTGAAGCAATTGAAATTGATTATATTGATGAGAGCGAGGTATTATCACCGGCGGATGATACTTACCATATCGATAAAAGAAAATTTCAAGTTCCTTTTGTTTGTGGAGCAAAAGATTTAGGAGAAGCTTTACGAAGAATAAATGAAGGTGCATCCATGATAAGAACGAAGGGAGAACCAGGAACCGGTGACGTAGTTCAGGCAGTACGCCACATTCGAATGATGAATAAACAAATAAAGCAGCTGCAAAGTCTTCGGGATGATGAGTTATATTATTCTGCAAAAGAATTACAAGTACCCTATGAATTAGTTCAGTACGTCCATGAACATGGGAAACTTCCGGTTGTTAATTTTGCTGCTGGTGGAGTTGCGACTCCAGCAGATGCGGCTTTGTTAATGCAATTGGGAGCAGAAGGAGTCTTTGTTGGTTCCGGAATTTTTAAATCAGGTAACCCTGCCAAGAGAGCCAGGGCAATTGTAAAGGCGGTTACAAATTATAATGATCCTAAGATGTTAGCTGAACTTTCGGAGGATCTGGGAGAAGCAATGGTAGGTATCAACGAACAGGAGATTGAACTGCTGATGGCTCAAAGAGGAATATAACGAAGTATTACTAGGTCAGCAGGAATGAAGGTGAAGATGCGATGAGAAGAATCGGAGTATTAGCATTACAGGGAGCATTTGCAGAACATTGCGACATTTTAATAAAAGTTGGAGCAGAGCCAATAGAGATTAGACAAAAATCGGACTACACCAAGAAACAACCAGATGGACTGATACTTCCTGGGGGAGAAAGTACCGTGATAGGGAAATTATTGAAGGAGCTGGATCTTTTGGATGAGTTGAAGGATTCAATTAATAATGGACTGCCGGTCTTTGGTACTTGTGCCGGAATGATACTTCTTGCCAAGAAAATCCTTCCAGAGCATGAGCTCCATCTTGGAACCATGGATATCGAAGTTAGAAGGAATGCGTATGGAAGACAATTGGGGAGCTTTTCTACTGAGGCTATGTTTCAAGGGGTGGGCATTGTACCAATGACATTTATTCGTGCGCCTTATATTGAGAGTATTTATCCCGGTGTGGAGGTCTTAGCTACGGTAGATGAGCATATGGTTGCTGCACGGCAGAAGAATATGCTTGTGACATCCTTTCACCCGGAGTTAACGAAGGATGATAGAATACATCGGTTTTTTGTAGAAAATATAGGATAGAGACTTGAAGGAATTACATTAATGCAGTAAGCTATTAATAGAATAAAAAAGATAGGAGAGTATCGAATGATTAAAATAGAAATAAAAATTAAAGATATCGACTATAGTGAAATAGCTGACAGGGTAATTCCTATTGCAATACAGAAGATGTCAGAAAAAAATGATAAGTCCAGTAAATTGGCAAAAATTCTCTCAGGAATGAAAGGAATGCCAAGTAAAATTGTCAGAGCTGCGTTAGGAGTATTACCTCAGCAGACGAAGGATGAACTAGCAGTTCATTTTCTTTCAGAGTATAAGGAGGATATTATTACTTATGTGAATCGCATGACTGAGGAGAAACAGATTGCGATTGAAGTCGCTGATGTGAAAATCGAAACCTGTGAGGAATAGTTACGATAAAGAATCTCTAATAGAATTTGGTAAAAATAGGTAATTAAAAAAAGGATGAAACTTAGGGTCCATGAACTAGTACTATAAACATAAGGTATTTTTTATGTTATGTACATATCTGACTTATAGTTTCATCCTCTATTTGAATCTATCGTATAAGGAGCCTTTGATTAAGGAAAAGTATCGTATGAATTAATAAGAACATTTATCTGATGACGGATAACTAATTACTATGAGGTACGGCTTTGCGCCAGATTTAAGCGGCGGTATAAGCCTTCTTGTTCCAAAAGTTCATTGTGCGTTCCCTGTTGAACGATTTTTCCTTCTTCTAAGACTAAAATTTGGTCAGCATTTTGGATCGTAGAGAGACGGTGGGCGATTGCAACGATCGTTCTTCTTCCCGCTAAGTCTGCGATTGCCTTCTGGATTTCTTTCTCGGTCTCAACATCAACGGATGCAGTTGCTTCATCTAGGATGATGATCGGTGCTTTTCGAAGGATGGCTCTAGCAATTGCAATTCTTTGTTTTTGCCCACCAGAGAGACGCATACCCCGTTCCCCTACCTTCGTATCGTAATGATTTGGCATCTCCATAATATTATCATGAATTCTGGCTGCTTTTGCTGCGGCAATAATTTCATTCATAGAGGCATTTGGATCAGCATAACCAATATTTTCTGCTATGGTTCCGTTGAACAAAAAGGTGTCTTGAAGTACCGGAGCAATATTGGTTCTTAAGCTTTCAAGTGTAACCGTTTTGATGTCCTGACCGTCGATAAGTACTCGCCCTTTCGTAGGGTCATAAAAACGGGAGATCAGTTGTGTTAATGTAGTTTTGCCAACACCGGTCGGACCTACTAATGCGATCATTTGACCCGGCTTACAGGTAAAAGAGATATTATTTAATACCGTTACTCCTTTTTCGTATTGAAAGTTCACTCCTTCAAAGGTGATATTACCTTTCACTTCGCCAATATCTATGGCATGCTCACAACTCGTAATTTCATTCGGGGTATCTAATATCATCATCACTCGTTCTGCTCCAGCATAAGCTTGCTGTACTTCTTCCAATAACCTAGCAAGACCAGAGATTGGACCATAGAATAAGGAAAGGTAGAGTAAGAAGGCAACAATATCAGATAACGATAACTCACCGCGAAAAGCCAGGATTCCTCCGATTCCAACGACGATTACAGTACCAGTAGAAGATAGAAATTCCACAGCGGGATGAAAGACAGCACTAAGATTAAGGGCATGGAGCATGGCCTTCGTAAAGGTACCTGCTTGGATAGTAATCTGCTCTTTTTCATAAGATTCTTGACCAAAGGCTTGGATTTCATGTATCCCTGAGAAATTATCCTGAAGCTTTGCATTTAACTCCGCTAAGGCTTTCTGGGATACTTTAAAGTTAGGACGAACCTTTGTTGCGAAGATCCATCCGGAAAATAGAATAAACGGAATGGGGATACAGGTGAGAAGGGCAAGTTTTATATTTATCGTTAATAAGATTGCCATAACACCCACTACCGTGACGATATTCGTCACCATTTCAGGAATAATATGTGCATACAGTAATTCAAAGGTTGCAGTATCATTGACTACGCGACTCATTAAGTCTCCGGTCTGTTTATTATGAAAGAAGCTCATGGAAAAATCTTGTATCTTGCTATATACCTGGACTCGTAAGTCCTCCACTAGGTTCCATGCTGCTTTGTGTGCAAGGTAATTACTCAGATAACGAAATAAGATTCTTAACAGGTATAAAAGAATTAATAAAATAGTAACTCGTATTATATTTTGCGTACTGTCTTCGGTTTTCCCTTGTTCCACATAAGCTGTCATGGCAGAAAGCAGTTTAGGTGCCGTCAGATTAATGACCGTTAAAGCAAAGGTAGATAAGATTGCGGTGAGATATAATACTTTGTATTTGATCGCTTCTTTTCCTAGCCTCCATAATAGTTTCATTGTTTATAACCTCCTGTATCATTCCTAAATTTTTTGATTAAGCATATGTTACCTCATAAATGGGCTGGATGGAATGGAATATTGGATCATTTCCATGGGATTTTTTCAACAGTTTATTTCGCATAGTTCCATAATATTGGGAAAGAATTATGAGAGACATCATTTTGATGAATGAAACGAAATGGGATGGTAGGACAATATGTATCCGTTTTATAGAATTTTTCATCCTGAGGTTTTTCAGGGAAGACACAAAAGAAGAAATTATTTTGAAGGTTGGTACTATAAATTAATTGATGAGAAGAGGAAGAATGCGCTGGCAATTATTCCCGGAGTATCCTTTGGAAAGGATGGGAAGCATGCCCATGCTTTTATTCAAGTATTAAATTCGGAAAATCAAGTGAACTACATTCGTTACCCTATCTCTGAATTTGAGTTTGATCAGAAAGAATTTCGGATCAGAATAGGTGATAATTATTTTAGCAAAGATAGCTTAAGCTTAAAGATTCATCGGAAGGAGATTGAGATCGAGGGTGAGCTTCTATTTAATGATATAATTTCGTTGCCCAAATCACTCCTTCGTCCGGGTATTATGGGCATATTTTCATATATTCCATACATGGAGTGCTATCATGGATTAATTAATATGCATCATCGCATCATAGGGAAACTAAGTATCTTAGGTGATTGCATCGATTTTACCAAGGGTTATGGTTATATTGAGAAGGATTGGGGAAAATCATTTCCGGAGTCTTGGATTTGGATACAGTCCAATCATTTTCATGGAGATGATGTTACACTCATGTTTTCAGCGGCTATGATCCCCTGGCTTACTACATCGTTTCCTGGTTTTATCTCATTTTTAAGATTGGGGCAGGAGATTTATGTATTTGCTACCTATACCGGTGCACATTTAAAAAAGCTTGAATACGAAGGTAATCAAGTAAACATTCTTCTATACGACCGGAGACATATCCTTTCCCTCAAAGCAAAACATTCTACGGGCGGGTCCTTAAAAGCACCTAAGAATGGACAGATGAATAGGGATATTATTGAGAGTATCAATGGTAACGTGAATGTCACCCTGAAGGATCATCATGGAAATATCCTGTACCAAGGGAAAGGAACCAACACCGGTTTAGAGATAGAGAAGCAAATATTTATAGAGTTTAAGAAGTAGGAAGGAGATCCTCTAATACCGGTTGCTTTTCATTCATCCAATACTTTGAACCATCAGTGAGACGTACTAAGAATCCTTTATCAATAAGCTCCCTTCGAAGAAGCCATTTATCTTCAAAGGTATGATTTCGTTCAATGATGGCATTGATTTCTTTTTCTGTGTAGTAAATTCCTGGTTCAAATTTAGAAGCTAAATACATTAAAACTAATACTTTATTTCTTTTCTTTGATGGAAATAATTTGATCTTACCATTGGAATCTAAAAAATTTGATACTTCATTCATATCGTGCATATCATACCTCCTTGTAAATGAAACATAATTTATTTTACCCAATACTGTGTACAGTCCGTGGAGCGGTCCATAAAGCCATACTCAATTAAATAGCGGCGCATCGTAGGATAATCAGAATAAATCGTTTTCAAAATTTGATTTACTTCATTTTCCGTATAAATCATACCTTTCTTAAACTGTTCCATGATTTTTCTTAAGATTACGATTTTCTTTTTCTCTTTTGTCGAGAATGTCTTTAATTTTAAAGGAGACAGACTTTCAAATAAGGATGCCAGTATTTTATCATTTTCTTCCTTAGTGGTTATATAACGATCGTCAACCATGGTTGCACTATCGTGAATTGGAAGGATGGTATCCTTATCCTTCCCTACCTTCTCCATTGCTAAATCATAGATGGAAAGATACATTTTGGCTTGTTTTGCTTTTTCGCGGAACATGAATTTCTGGTGTCTGACCGTGGAAGCAGATATGGATAGTTTAGCTGCAATCTCCTGGTCGGTAAGACCTTCCCGGAGGGCTAGAAGTAAATCCAATTGTTTCTCAGTAACTGAGATATATTTATTACCTGAGACTATGATTGATTTTAATCTGTCGCCGTGGGATTGCTCCAGATGAAGCTGCACCGCCCGATAAGCTTCAAAGAAGCGATTATCGATAGGATAGATTTCTCCATCTTCAAATGTTTTTCCGCAGGTCATACAGATATAATGATTGCGATTTGTATCATAATAATAACCCTGTTTGATTTCTTCCATTGAAAAATCATCAAAATTATACATGCATCGTATCCTTTCTTCTTAGTTATTGATGGATAAGCTCAGAATTATTTATGGTTATCTCCGGAGTATGATAGGTATAAGCTCCTATTCGTTTTCGAAATATCTTTGCCTCTGATTTGCAATTAGAAACATTACAACGGTTGCTAGATCTCAAATAGAGTATAAACATAATATATGATAGTTTGCTATAAATGTCAACATAATAATAAAATGTTTATTTATAAGTTTTTTCACAATCTTAAGTTATAAAGATTATTATTCATGTATTGTTTTTATAGCTCTTATAAAAATTATTATAATTATCAATTCAATTTATATAAATGATACAATAAAGGAGGTAGGGTAACGTTAGCATAATAATGCTAGGTTTCCCTAACCTCCTTTATAAAAGCGATATCAATGACCTTAAGATCGTTTCAATCTCTTTGCTGTAAGATTGGTGGCTTTAACTTGAAATACAGTAACAGCTTTTAGATGATTTTCATTAAATTCAAAGGTGGTATCCTTTGCATACTGCTTCATCAGATAAGTAAGTGCATTCACTTTTTCATCCTCTGACAGTACCATTGCAATACCGTTACCGCAAATACTTTCGTATTCCATGGTATAATCACAAGCCTTTTCACCAGTTATTAAGTGATGTGAACAATCTAGCTCAAAGGAAACCTTTGGATTTTGTTTGATCAGATCTATTTTTTTACCTACATTTGCTCCATGAAAATAGAATATCAGTTCAGTTCCTTCGTAACTAAAACCAAAGTTCAACGGTATGATATATGGGTATTCCTCATCAAAAAATGCCAAACGACATACATCACACTTTTTTAAAATTTCTAAAATATCATCCATGTTAGTTAGCTCTCGATCATTTCTTCTCATAGTTCCTCCTAGTTAATGTGATAATGATAATCTTCTTAGTTCATTGTGGATGGAGATTGATTACATATTTAGAGTACAGTATTTTAGAAAAGGAATACTGCAGACCCTTATAATAAAAGAAATTATAGCACAGATATATGGATCATGGTACCACTATTTGGATAAGCAAGACAGTTAATATAAAAAATGTGAAAATTTTCTAAATCTCTTGTATCTATAGAATATTTTCATTATAATAGCATTATTGATCCGATGGGAGGATAAACTATTGCATAACATGAGACAAAAACACTTCAAGTACATAGCTCTTTTATTTGTACTAACCATGATAATACAGGGATTAAGTGCAGGATACTGTACTGCAGCAACTACCTCAGTACCTTCATTATCAGCCAATAAAAAGACCTTATATATCGGTTTTAAGACATACCAAATTGAAATTGAACAGGTATTAAAAAATGGAACAATAACCTATCAGACCAGCAATAGTAAGGTGGTTAAAGTTGATAAACTGGGACTCATCACGCCGGTGTCAAAAGGCAATGCGGTCGTAACAGCAAATGTCAAGCAAAATGGGAAAAGCTATCCATTGAAACTAAAAGTTACGGTGAAAGATCCGGAGTTAAGTTTCACCTCTAGTACTGGCATGCTAAATATAGGAGAACAGTTTAATTATCGTGCTACAGTAGTAGGGTCTTCGGATATCATTACATATCGCGTATCCGATGAAAAGATTGCTAGCATCGACAGTAAAACAGGCTTACTAAAGGCTACACAAGCAGGTACAGTAACCGTTACAGCAGAGGCAGGAGCCCTTTCAAAAAGTTGTGAACTGATCATCGGTACCAACAGAATTGGAACCTATAATACAGAAATACGCTGTTATAAGGGACAGCAGCAGGAGATCTGGATTACAGTAGATAATTACTCGGAAGATGAGAGCTTTAAGGCTAAGGTAACGGATGATACTATAACTAATTATAAATGGGGCGTCTGGAACAAAGACTTTAGTACCAAGAAACGTTCCTTAAAAATCCTTCCGGAAAAAACCGGTGAGACAACGATTGTAATCCAGTCTAATACTACGACTGATTTTTTGATCTTACATGTCATTGTAATGGATGCACCTGAAGATATAACGAAAAAAGAATTAAATGCTAAGGACTTATATGCAAAATGCGGTCCGGCAACCGTAGAGATCTTAGCGACGATGTCGAATGGAACAAGCCAGGGTTCCGGTTTTTTTGTTGATAAAGGAATAGTGGTTACAAATTTTCATGTCATTGATAGTGCAAAGGCGATCGAGGTTACTACCTATGATAAGCAAAAGTATAATGTAACAAAAATTCTTGGGTATGATAAACAAATTGATTTGGCGATCTTACAAATAGATACAAAGAATGATAGTCTGCCAATCCATCAAGGTGATATATCCATAGGAGAAACAATTTATGCCCTTGGTAGTCCCTTTGGATTAACCGGTACCTTAACAGATGGGATTATATCAACTGCTTCCAGAATATTCGATGGGGTAGATTGCATCCAGATTTCGGCGTCTATTTCTCATGGTAACAGCGGTGGACCCTTATTGAATGCCTATGGAGAAGTTATTGGTGTAAACACATTTACTTATACAGATGGTCAGAATATTAATTTCGCTGTCAATATTAAAGAGCTACAAAAGATTAATACAAATCATCCACTGACTGTCACAGAGTTTTATGACATTTGCTATGAGCAATTTCTAGATGAGCTTTATCTCGGCGACATTATAGAGAATAGAGCTGTAAGCATGGATCCAGAGATTTGTCAGGAAATTGATCCATATTATAGTGTGATTGGATCGATAAAACAACCAAATATTTATGACTACTACTATTTTTATAAACCAACCGATGGACCTTTTATTGGTGCTATTGGATCAAACTCATTTGAAGAGATGAAAGAAACTTATTTTGTTGTCATTGATATGGATGGTGAGATCGTTGCTTATGGTACCGAATCGGAAGAGGATCCAATCCAAACCATGACTATAGATCTTCCAAAAGGTGAATATTATATCGTAGTGTACACAAAAAAAGATTATCAAGGAACAGAGATTCCATATAATTTCATATTGTGGTATTAAGCAAAAACCTATCGGTGCAATCATTGCTTCCGATAGGTTTTATATTTGTACTAAGTATCAAATTCGAATCCATAACGGTACACCGAGCAATTATAAAAATAATGACAGGATAAAGCTTAGCATCCCAGCTCCGATGATTAGATAGGTGGAATTGACCTTATAACGGATCATGAGAAAAGCACTTATAAGAAAAAGGACAGTGCTTTGGACAGACATCATGGATTTGGCCAAATCTAGGGTTACAGAAGTCATCAGTGCGAGGGAAGCCGCATTCACTCCGTCAAGGACATAGGACACCACAGAGGAGGATCTCATTCGATCAATGAAACCATGAAAGAAGAATACCAGAAGGAACGATGGTAAAAAAATACCGACGGTTGCTAAAATAGCACCTGGAAGTCCATGAATTAAATATCCAATAAAGGTAGCAGTTGTAAATACCGGACCAGGAGTAAATTGCCCAACTGCTACGGCATCAAGTAACTGCTGATTAGTCATGAGGGCATTCTTAGCAATAAACTCAGTGTTTAAAAAAGCCAAAAGTACATACCCACTTCCATATAAAACGGAACCGATTTTTAGAAAAGTAAAAAAGAGAAGTCCTAAAGACATTGGATCAACTGCTTTCAGTTGATTCTTTTTTTTCCCGAAAACATGAGCAGATAACATAAGTATGCCTGCTGTAATGAGAAGAGGAATCTCGCTGATACCAAGAAGGGACAATAATAGGATAGCGATGAATAAGATAATAGCTTCTTTCTTTTTTACAATGGTTGTACTTAATCGGTAAAGTGCTTGAATTACGACTGCTAGTATGACTGGTTGAACTCCATCGAAAATATGGGATACAGATGGTCGAGTACCATAAGATTGATAGATCATAGCAAGTACAAGGACGATAAGCATTGCTGGTAAGATAAAACTGATTCCTGCCAAGAATAAGCCAATACGTCCACCACGAATGAAACCCAGATGAATTGCCATTTCTGTTGAATTTGGACCTGGTATTAGGTTAGTAAAACCGAGCATATCCATGAATTTATCTTTGGTAACCCATTTTCGCTTTGTAACAATTTCATCTTCCATCATAGCAATGTGAGCAGCAGGACCTCCAAAAGCAAAAAGGCCAAGACGGAGGAACACTTGTATGATTTCTTTATATGCATTATTTTTCTGTTTCATATATTCCCTAAGTACCACATTTGAAGTGTACCATACCTTTCTGTAAAGCTCTATTCACGTGTTCTAATAGTGTGATAACGTTAGTTTACTATGATATCATCATCCCGTGTAATCATTAGTATGTAAAAAATGTGTAAAATGAAGGTAAATTATGATCGTATTTTATGTCTAAATTGATAGAAATTAATTGGAATAAGCAGAAATACATTGTAAAGTGAACAAGGTTTTTATATAATAGAACTACCTAAGTTTAAAAAATATATTAAATAAATATAAAAATTAAGTGAATTCAATCACCTAAAATATCATGGACGATGCTTACTTCAGGGAGGAAGAAATGTATGGGACATACAAACAGAAGATTTTATCTGTTTGCTGCGGTGTGCATTGCGGCGATAACAGCATTTTCAATATTAGTTCATTGGTTAATCAACGCTGATACGATACAATATCATACCTTAACAACAACAATTCTGATATTATCGGTTGGAATCATACTGGGATTATTCCTATGGATTATAGCTCTTTACCATATTCTTAGAAAAAATAATAGTCTGAAAGAGGAAAAGTATGAATTAAAGGATCTGAATACATTACTCCGGGAAAAGGAAGAATTATTTCGAACTTTATATGAACAGTCTCCTGTGGGAATTTCATTTGGTAATAAGACAGATATTATTATTGATGCTAATCCAGCTTATCAAAAAATTGTTGGAAGATCCAAAGAAGAACTGGATAAGATGAATTGGGAAGAGATCACTTATCCCGATGACATACAAGAGGATCGCGAATATTTCAATAAATTGTTAAAAGGTGATATTGATCACTACTCTTTGGAAAAGAGATATTTAAAACCCAATAAGGATATCGTTTGGGTTAATATGCAGATTTCCAGTTTACATATTGATAGTCGTCCGGACCTTAGTCATTTGTGTACAATTGAAGATATTACAGATCGTGTGAATACCAAGATGGAGTTGATGGAAAGTGAGCGAAGTTATGAAATGCTGTTATCTAATCTACCAGGTATGGCATATCGATGTAAATTTGATCGAAATTGGACAATGCTACTGGCTTCGAAAGGATGTTATGAATTAACCGGGTATCCTCCGGAAAGTTTAATAAATAATAGGGATATTTCCTTTAATGATTTAATCAGTAAAGAATATAGAGAATACCTATGGAATACCTGGAATGAATTATTGAAAAAAAGAGATGTGTTTAAAGAGGAATATTACCTATATACTGCATCAGGCGATAAAAAATGGGTCTATGAGCAAGGGCAGGGGGTATATGATGAAAATGGTGAGGTTATTGCCATCGAAGGTCTTATCATTGATATTTCCAATCAGAAAAAAAGAGAAGATGAAATCATCTATTTAAACTATCACGATGCCTTAACAGGATTATATAATCGAAGATTTATTGAAAAAGAAAAACAACGACTAGATAATGAGGCTTATTTTCCTATGTCTGTTATCATTGGGGATATTAATGGATTAAAACTCATTAATGAAACCCTAGGGCATACGGAAGGTGATAAGACGATCGTTACCATGGCTAAATTAATCAGCAGTTGTTGTCGGGATGGGGATATTATAGCCAGAACGGGTGGAGATGAATTCAGCATCCTTATGCCAAGGACCAGTTATGAAGAAGCAAATCGGGTTTTGAAGCATATGGGAGCTTTATGCGAAGAGTATAAGAGAAAAACAACGGATGAAGCATACCACATCAGTATTTCCTTAGGATGTGCAACGAAGGTAAATACAAGCCAAAACTTAGGTAGTATCATAAAGGATGCAGAAGATAGTATGTTCCGCCGAAAATTACTACATAATAAAAGCCCACACAGTTCGTTAATTACCTCGATGAAGACAACACTTTATGAGAAGAGTCAGGAGACGGAAGAACATGCAGCAAGATTAATTGCATTATCTAAAGCAGTGGGACTTAAGATGAATCTCTCTGAAGAACAACTCAATGAATTAGAACTTTTATCAACATTACATGATATAGGAAAGATCGGGATCAGTGAGACAATTCTTAATAAACCGGATAAGCTGACGGATGACGAATGGATAGAAATGAAAAAGCATCCGGAAATCGGATATCGAATTGCTATCTCATCATCGGAACTTACCCCAATCGCTGAGTATATTCTTTGTCATCATGAACGTTATGACGGTAAAGGTTATCCCCAGGGAAGAAAAGCAGAGGCTATTCCGCTTTTAGCAAGAATAATCACAATCGCTGATTCCTATGATGCGATGACGGAAGATAGGCCTTACCGGAAAGCGATGTCTAAGGAGGAAGCAATTCAGGAAATCAGAAGAAATTCCGGAACACAATTTGATCCGGATATTGTAGAATTATTTATTGAATTTATCACAAAAGAATTGGATTAGTATTTTAGAAAGCGGTTGCTCAAGAATTATGGCAGCCGCTTTCTTTTGTAATTTACTTAAATTAGGAACTCACTTTCCAATTTAATTCGTTAATGGTATAATTGGAATAGTTTAGCGTAAAAACTAATGTGGTAATAGGGTAAAGCTAACTTTAGTTTTCGTATGTACTGTAAATAAATAGTGAGGAGAGATCAAAATGAAATTTAGTAATGGATGCTGGCAACAGAAGGAAGGTACAGAAATCTTTTCACCTGCCCAGGTGTATTTTAGCAATAGGAAAGAAAATCAAGTAACCATCTGTGCTCCGACACATCGTATTAACCATAGAGGTGATACCTTAGGCGGTGTGAATTTAACCTTAATGATATCGTCGCCGATACCGGAAGTAATTCGACTACAGACCTATCATTATATGGGAGTGCGTAAGAAAACACCCTTCTTTGAGCTAGATATACAGGATACAAACTCTCTGGATGTCACCGAGAATGAGGAGCAGATCAATATTAACAGTGGAAGTTTATGCTTAAGTATCAATAAAAACAACGGAACTTTATCCTATACCAGAGGGAGTGAGAAACTAACCGGTAGTAGTGCGAAAGATTTAGCTTACGTAAAAACCAATTGGAAGGGACTAGCTTATGATGATGGAGGAGAGCAGGATACGTATATGAGACAGCAGTTGTCTCTATCGGTCGGTGAGTTAATTTATGGACTAGGAGAGCGTTTTACACCATTTGTAAAAAATGGACAATCCATAGATATGTGGAATGAAGATGGTGGCACCTCCACGGAGCTTTCTTATAAGAATATTCCGTTTTATTTATCGAATAGAGGGTATGGAGTATTTGTAAATCATCCGGAAAAGGTATCTTTTGAAGTGGGATCGGAGATGGTAAAAAAAGTGGGATTTACTGTCTCAGGAGAATACCTGGATTATTTCTTGATCAATGGACCTACGATGAAGGAAGTTTTAACGAGATATACTTCCCTAACCGGAAAACCAGCACTGCCTCCTCCATGGACCTTTGGTTTATGGTTATCGACTTCATTTACTACTAATTATGATGAAGCTACGGTTAATAGCTTTGTCGATGGTATGTTACAAAGAGATATTCCACTGGGTGTCTTTCACTTTGACTGTTTCTGGATGAAAGACTTCTGCTGGTCTGATTTTACCTGGGATTCCAGAGTGTTCCCGGATCCAAAGGGAATGCTTAAGAGACTTAAGGAGAAAGGATTAAAAATTTGTGTATGGATTAACAGTTATATTGGTCAGGAATCCACTATGTTTTTGGAAGGTGTGGATGGCGGTTATTTCTTAAAACGCCCCAATGGAGATGTATGGCAGTGGGATATGTGGCAGCCGGGCATGGCAATTGTAGACTTTACAAACCCAGAGGCATGTAAGTGGTTCAGCTCTAAATTAGAAGAATTATTAGATATGGGAGTAGATTGCTTCAAAACTGATTTTGGTGAGAGAATTCCAACGGATGTTGTCTATTATGATGGTTCCGATCCTCAGAAAATGCACAACTACTATACGTATCTTTATAATAAAACAGTATTTGATTTATTAGAAAGAAAAAGAGGCAAAGGGGAAGCTGTTTTATTTGCCAGATCAGCTACCGCTGGTGGTCAGAAGTTCCCGGTTCATTGGGGTGGTGATTGCTGGTCGGATTTTGAGTCCATGGCAGAAAGTTTACGAGGAGGACTATCCTTTACCATGTCTGGCTTTGGCTATTGGAGTCATGACATTGGAGGTTTTGAAAGTACATCTACTCCAGATGTTTATAAAAGATGGGCGGCGTTCGGTTTATTATCCTCCCATTCGAGACTGCATGGTAGCACTTCCTATCGTGTTCCTTGGGCATACGATGAAGAAGCAGTGGAAGTTGTACGTTTCTTTACGAAACTTAAGTTATCCCTTATGCCGTATCTATATCGCAATGCAATCGATACTTCAGATACTGGCGTTCCTATGATGAGAAGTATGGTATTAGAATATTCATCCGATCCTGCCTGTGCATATTTAGATAAGCAGTATATGTTAGGTGATCATCTGCTTGTTGCTCCTATCTTTAATGAGGAAGGTATAGCAAGATATTATCTGCCAGAAGGTATATGGACTAATTATCTAACGGGAGAGAGAAAAGAAGGATTACGTTGGTATGAAGAGAAACACGGTTATTTAAGCATACCGCTATTTGTCAAGGAAGGAAGCATTATACCAGTTGGAGAGCAAGTAAAATGTGCAGATTATGATGATACAGATCATTTATTATTAAAGGTATTTGAATTAAAGGATCACGTTCCAGCACAAACCAGTGTTTATAATAATAAAGGAAGAATGCAAGTGAAAGCCTGTATCATCAAAGAAGAAGCTACGATAATAATCAATGTTGAAACGAAAGATCCTTATAAAGTGCTTCTTATTAATACAGAAATCGATACGATAGAGAATGGAACGGTTGAATACGTAGATAATCATACAATCATTACCCCATCCGGCAAAGGTGAAATCGTTTGCACACTTAGATATTTATAGGAATAAATATGTTGAATATCTACGTATATATTGCTTACATCTAACAAGGGATATATTTATCGGAAAGGACTTAGCTGAAAATAGCGAGTAGATTTCAAACAGAATAGGATAAAAATTATTACTTCTTCGTGATAATATCACATATAATAATCATGGATTGTGATATCGTATAGAAAATGAATGAAATATTGTTTTTCAATCTCGAATATGAAACGGAGAAGAGTATATGTTTCCTAATTTAAAACAAAAAGAAAGTACATCCATTCACGTGAATGAGATCGATGGACTTATGAATCAAATTAACTTAATCGATGTCAGAGAGGTTTTTGAATTCGAAACCGGTAGTATCCAAAGTGCGCAAAACATTCCAATGAATCAACTGATCAAAATGCCTGAGAAGTATCTTGAGAAGGAAAAGAAATACTATGTCATGTGTCAATCCGGAATGAGAAGTGCAAGAACAGTTGCAGCTTTACAAAAAGCAGGCTATGAAGTGGTTCAAGTAAGAGGTGGAGTAGGAGGATATACCGGAAGGTACCGAATAAATAAGATAGTGAATAAATAATTTTTTGAAATGAAACGTAGTCTTATTTTAATTGGATTGCGTTTCTTTCTTATTTATTACTTACTAGCAATTTTAAATATGGAATAAATTGGATATCTTTCGTATACGATAATATTAGAAAATACTATATGGATAGATTGCGGAGTGCTTGGATCATGGTAGATAAAATGGACATAGTAAGTATCTTAATGGATAGGGAAGAAGGAAAAGATGCTAAAAGAAGACTTAATCCTTCTGATATCGAGTTACCTCCTGGGTATCAAATTGAAGTATTTGCTGAAGGCTTAAACACTCCTTCCAGTATGGTATTTAATGATTTAGGAGATTTATATGTAAATGATTCAGGCTTTTTATCAAACGATCCTAAAGTATATAAATATATAGACGGAAGTTTTGTATTGATTGCTGAAGGCTTTCATGCACCTATGACAGGAATTAATTATCATAACGAAGATATCTATGTCTCTCATAAAGGTAAGATTACTACAGTGAAACCGGATGGTACCAAGAAAGATATCTTAATGGGATTACCCAGTTATGGTGATTATACTAATAATCAAGTGGTATTCGGACCGGATGGAAAAATGTACTTTGGGCAAGGAACCGTAACGAATTCAGGGGTTGTTGGCTTGGATAACCGTTGGCTCGTTGATTGTCCATCCTTATGTGATATACCAGGATCTTATGTATTATTAAATGGACAAAACTATAAAACAAGGAACATATTTTCAGGCAATGATGAAACCACGTTAACCGGTGCTTTTTGCTCCTTTGGTACACCAAATCGACCTTATGAAGTTCATAGAGCGGCGGTCAAGGCATCAGGAAGTATTCTAAAGGCTAATATCGATGGTACTAATCTAGAGCTAGTAGTATGGGGGTTGCGTACACCACATAAATGTAAATTTGATCATTACAACCGATTGTTTACAACAAATCATGGATATGAAGTTAGAGGAAGTCGACCAATCGCCAATGCTAAGGACGAATTTCATTTGATCCTGCCTGGAGCCTGGTATGGTTGGCCGGATTATTCTGCAGGTCAACCGGTGAATCAGCCCCATTTTAAGCCAGAAGGTAGAGTGCAACCAGAATTATTATTAGCAATGCATCCCTCCACTCCACCAACTCCTTTCGCTACATTTTCACCCAAATCCTATGTGATGGGATTTGATTTTAACACAAATCCAGAGTTTGGAGCTTATGGGGATGCGTATGTAGCAGAATTCGGAAGCGTAGGAATATTTGTGAAAGGTGATATTCCGTATTCCGGTATAGGACACAAGGTATCAAAAATAGATATGACCAGCGGATTGGTTACTACCTTTGCTATTAATAAAACAGGATATCCGGCCTCATTGACTGGTTCAGGAGGTTTCAGTCATCCGATTGATGCGGTTTTTGGTCCCGACGGGGCATTATATATCTTGGATTTTGCATCAGGAACAAAAGAAAATCCCAAGGACTTTCAACCGAATACAGGAGTGATATGGAAGATATCAAAGCTATCGTCATAGTAGATCTCAGCTAAGAAAAGGTAATCCATGATGAATGGATATGGGGTTATAAAGATGAAATATCTCAAAGAGAATGTAAAGATATGCAATGATAACAGTGGTGTCAAGGAGAATAGTGGTAGGAGATTTATTGCTTCTGATATTTATGTGCCAGAGGGTTATCGGATTGAGTTATTTGCATCCGGATTAAATGCTCCAATCAGTATGGTGTTTACAGAAGAAGGAGATCTGTTAATTGCTGAATCAGGTATCTTAACCGATGATCCACGAATATTGCGATTATCCAGCAGTGGATATGATATTATAGCAAGTGATTTTATTGCACCTATCCATGGCTTATGCTATCGTGACCGTACTATGTATGTATCACAACGGGGTTATATCACATCGGTAAAACCAGATGGTACATATGTTCATTTGCTATCAGGATTACCAAGCAATGGCGACTACTGTAATAATCAAGTAACCTTTGGGCCGGATGGTAAATTATATTATGGGTAGGGTACTGTTACAAATTCGGCAGTGGTGGGACTAGATAATGAATGGCTTAATGAACATCCATTCCTATATGATTACCCAGGATCCTATCTTATATTAAATGGACAGAATTTTGAAACGGAAAATGTAATGTCTGCTGCCGATGAGCCAGCTTATACCGGTGCATTCACTTGCTTTGGTGCAATAAATAGACCTTATGAAGTCCAGAGAAGCTTTCTGAAAGCATCAGGGAGCATCATGAGGGTAAATACAGATGGGTCTGATTTAGAGAGAATAGCCTGGGGGCTACGGAATCCAGTCCAGATTAACTTTGACCAATATAATCGAATGTTTGTAACCAACCAAGGATATGATTCACGAGGCAGCCGACCAATTGCTAATGCTCCCGATGAATTAGTAATAGTGACAGAGGGTGGATGGTATGGTTGGCCAGATTTTTCTGCCGGTATGCCAATAACACTTTCAAGATTTCAACCAGAAGGTAAAACTCAACCGGAATTCTTGATTACGAATCATCCATCCGAACCCCCGGAGCCTTTCGCAACTTTTCCACCATATTCGAGTGTGAGTGGTTTTGCATTTAATCTAAATCCAAATTTTGGTCCTTTTGGGGATGCTTATGTAGCTGAATTTGGTAGTTTAGGTTTTAAATTTACTGGAGGTAGACCTTTTCTGGGAATTGGACATCGTGTGTCAAAAGTAAATATGGTCGATGGAGAAGTTTCAACTTTTGCGATTAATAAATCCAGTTTACCTGTGTATGCTACGAATGAGGGAGGATTTGGAAGACCAATCGATATTAAATTTGGTCCGGATGAAGCTATGTACATTCTTGATTTTGGTGTGAGTAAACTGGAAGACCCAAGTTTCTTTTTTCCTTATACCGGAGCTATTTGGAAAGTTACCAAGTCATAATTTGGTAATTATAGTAAAGGAACGATTATCTTTGATGATAATAATGACTATAACATATGATTAAATATTTGATCATAAAAAACGATTATAAGCTAACCATGTGTTAGTCTATAATCGTTTTTATTTTACTTTAACTTATAGGTTTTTTCGCGAATTGACTCCTATTTAGAGTTCCTGAATTGAAATACTTTCTCATATAGGATCGCACATATCCAAGTAAGAATTGGACTTGAAAAGATACCTATACCGGAAAAGATAAGAATAAATCCCTTCGACAATTTATGTTTCATTAAGGAAGTATTTTTAAGGCTTACCACCGTAAAAGGAAGAAAAATTCCAAATAAAAGAACTGTCCATATCAGTGGAGGAAATGATAACATTTTGATTGGAACCGCAGTGATACCGGCAAGGATACCTAAAATACCTAGTAATAATGAAGAGTAGTAAATGGGACGCTTCACCATAAAGAGTGGAATTAAAAAGCTCCTCCAAAGAGCACTGGTTTGAGAACCCCCTGAGATACCTCCAAACATATTACGAAGAGAGGATATGATAAAGGAAGTATTCAAATCAATATGCGCTTTATCTTCGTCCTTATCGTAACTTGCATCAATCATCGTCTGTATGGATCCGGTATCAATAGCCCACATCAGAATTACAAATAATGCAAAAGGGATTGTCTTTATTATGGTAATACCGTTGAAACCAAATCCTATTCCCCACATATCATTCCACCAATAAAAAGGGTTAAAATGTGGAAAAGAAGTAGAAGCGAATAAATCAATCCCTTTTCCGAATAGTATAGAAATTGATACCGAAACAACTGCTGAAGCAGGGATCATTAACCAATTTAATTGAAGTTTTAGCAAAACCATATAAAGGAGAGTTAGTATCACCAATATCATAATTAAAATGGAAAGTTTGGAATCAAAATAAGTAATAAGGTTTTTTATGGATAGAATAATGCCTGATATTCCAAAGGTTAAGGTGATACTAGTCTTGCTTAAATTGCCTGATAATGATAGTAATTTATGAAATAATCCGGTTTTCACACTAATCATTCCAAAGATACCAACAAGGATACTTAAAATTAATGGATGTACTCCAAAGTTTACCATGGTTGGTATTAGAACAATCAATGGAGCTAAGGTACCGGAAGGAGCAGTATCAGGAAGCAGAAGAGCAGCAACTAATGTAATCAGACAGCCAATCATCATCTCTATTCTTACATTTTCAAATACAAAGCCCGGGGAGGTTATGGATAATTCCTGAGCCCAGACATATGCAAAGGAGGTAACTAAGGCAGTTTTCCCGATTAGTCCTGAGACTGCAGGAATAAAGTCAATCCACTTTATTCCTGCGCCAGGCATATTTCTTCTCTTAATCATTTATTAAAATCTCATTGGGATTAAATCAATATAATCCTGTAATGAAGCATCTCTTAATAAGCATTCGATAATTTGTTTTCCTAAAGGATGAAGTTCAGGAGTATTAAATTTAGAAGCTTCCTTCTTGAAGAATTCAATCAGGATTGCAGCACCCTTATCATAACCGTCAGTACCTACTTCTTGCTGTCTCTCTGGCTGTAAGAATGCCTTTCTGATCACCTGTCCATCAACTTTTAAGGAATCAAGACCATAACCTAACAGAGTACAACGAGCTTCTAGTAAATGCTCTGGCTTGAATTTTGCACTTCCGCGACGAGCAATATATTCTCTTGCAACCCATTGAGGATTAAAGCTTACTTTATATGCACCAATGTGTTGGTTAGGGATTAATACATATCTGGTACTGGAGGAATTTACGATTTGATCCAGTAATAGATTTGCTTGCTTTACCATCTTACCGGTAGCAAAAGGCCAATAGGATCCAACACCTTCACTCGTCATACCAACGGAATTAACAATACTAGGATTGTTATAACCTCTTGGTGCCACGAGTCTCCATAACCATGCAAGAGCAGGAGGGAGGATATGGAACATACCAAGAATACCATAGGAAGGGTTGTCCCTTGTACAAGGAGGTGTTCTTACCCCAAAGCTTCGTACATCGACCTCAACAGGTTCACTCACCGTATTAGGTACCATATGTCTAGGAAGGATTGCTCTTGGATTCGGACAAGGTGTTCCGTTAGAATCTAAGGTATGCTCCCAAACAAGACAAGTAGCGTTTGGAGTCGCCTGAATATTAAAGAATACCAATGGTTCTTTTGGTTGAATGAAAATCTTCTCATACATTGGAGCAGTTCCATAATTTTTAATATGATCAAGACGTAAGAACCAACCGTTTTCTGCATCCTGCACTACAAGCTTTTTGCTTTCATTCTGCATTTTAGGATGGCAGAGTGCCATATCATCGGTTACGGGACGTAATTCACAAGATTCATTCAAATCAAGATAGAATTTCTCGCCAGTCACAAGATTTTCTGCTAATACAAGTCTGCCATCCATCTCTTTGTGAGCAGGTTCAATCATCTCACTCTTACCGCCGCCGGAAGCACCTTCATGCATGATAACGATTTCGTTATCATAGGGTGTAATAACCTTAACAGTAGAAGCATGAGCAGTAACCCAGTTTTCACCCTCACCAATGTTAAGGAGAACACCGTAGATACCTTTCTTTGCACTTGGACCTGGATAAAGGTTGTAGGAGAATACTTCATGAACTTCATCTAATCTATTATGAACTACAATTTGCTTTCCGTTAAAATGGGTATGTCTGAAAGGAGGCGCAAGATATACAATAGCTCTTGGTTTGAACCCTTCCTTCATATCATCAACACTAACAAATGCCTGTAAATCTGCAAGACCACATGCAAAAAAAGCAGCATTTAAAGGAGCAATCAAGAGAGCATCATATCCATATTCATAGCCACCAGCCATAAAAGGCATTACGATTAACTCTTGTTCTTTTAACCATTGAAACGTTTGATCACGAAGTGGATCAAAATCTTGATTGTAGAGATTCTTGTACTTAGGTTTATCTGTATCTTTATCATCGCCAATCACTAAACTGTCTGGATCACGACGACGCATATAATCCTCAAGATAATTAACCGCCACACCGTTTTTACAACGAATAACAGAAGCTTCTGTTACCATGCCACGGCCTTCCACTTCATAGGCAACCTCAAAGTTGTCACTATGCTCATTCCCAAAGGCGAGATTAATCAGCTCGTCTCTATTTTTGGGGAATACTACTTTTTTGCTACTTGTAATAATATCTCGTACTTCATCTGCCAAAATAAATTTTTGTAAGTAATCTTTCATATTTCCTCCTAGTTTTCTCATTAGACTTAAATTTATCTAATCTATTATCTTACGAATCTATGTTTTGTATATTTTCTTCCTTATGATATATTTTTTGTGAACCGTTTTTTAAATATACACTTATTTGATTGATGTAAGAGAATAAATTTATATCATTACATTTTCCACCACATCTCAGTCTGTAGCTTTTCATCTTTATGAATTACTTCAGATACCATATCTGCTTTCATTTTATCAAGTTTTTGATCAATCTCATCATCACTTAAACTTAATATTTGAGCTGCTAAAATACCTGCATTGTCAGCACCGTCAATTGCAACAGTAGCAACAGGAATTCCTTTCGGCATTTGCACGGTAGCGAGTAATGCATCTAATCCGTCGAGACTGGATGATTTACAAGGAATACCGATAACAGGAAGAGTGGTGTGAGCAGCAAGAACACCTGCTAAGTGAGCTGCTTTTCCGGCAGCTGCAATGATAACACCAAAGCCGTTTTTCTTTGCATTAGTAGCAAAGTCAGAAGCTATGTGTGGAGTACGGTGAGCACTGATGACATGAACCTCAACGGGAATACCAAAATCTTTTAATGTATTAATAGCGCCTTTCACAATTGGCAAGTCACTATCACTACCCATGATTACTGCAACTTTTTTACTCATAAGAACCTCCTTTGTTGATAAATCTATAAAAAAACCGATATCTTCAGAGTTAATCTTCAGATATCGGCTTACGTACAACTTAAAAAAGCACTATAGCAGAGCTAATATGTGACTTTGTTACTTTGTGTTGTCTTCCGGAACTATTTGTTTGTTATCATCTCTTCAATGTTTCTATCAGTGGTTATAATGATAATCTTCTCGCCGGTTTTCGTGCTAATATCGGAATGGGTGCTGACTATGGCTACATTGATGATATCTCTGATTAATGTCTCCAAATATCCTCGCCCTCCCTCAAATAATGAAGAACGTACCTTTTTAAATAATTCAATTCCCTGGGGATTATCCGTAAGCTTCTGCTCGGAAGGACTTAATATACCGTATAGCCTTATGACAATCATATCTTGAAGTATAAATGTACGAATTGCTTTAGGTCCCCTGCCCATATATTCAATCTCAAATTTACTTATAGCTTCACTTAGTTTGGCTTCTAGTTGTCCCTTGGTCATGAATGAATCACCACCCTCTGATTGTTATAATATTAACTTATTTACGTTTCTATGTCAACTAAAATAGTTTTATAAATTCATGAAATTATTAATTTTTGCTTATTATTCTACTATTTACTAAAATTCTACTGTAAATATGAATAAATATACATCTATTATAATTGATAGAGATTAGCATTACTCGATTTTGTCTAAATATTGCTTAGAATATATTTGGCAAATAGATATAAGTTGCTATTTATATAAGAAAAGTTTATAATTTAATTAGAAGATATGATTTGTAGGGATTATGTCTTTTGCAGAAACTAAGAAATGTTTTAGCACTTTAATATTCAAACAGCTATTAGAAAGGATGTATAAGTGATTAAATTATTAACACTGCTATTTAGTAACCAATCTATGAAATTAAATGATGGGATAAATATCAGGTTATCAAACTCATCTATTACTTTCATGATCATGTTAGCTATGATATTCCTATTATGTCTGGTTATCTTTTTCCTATACCGTAAATATGCCGCACTTTTAAAAGAGCAGAACAGGATACTGGATCAATATCATATATATAAAGCATTTATGGACGCTGATCCTAACCTGATCTATGTAAAAGATAAAAATCTAAAATATATGTTTATCAATAAAGCGGTAGAGCAATTCTATCATAAGACGGAGGCTGAACTTCTCGGACAGGATGACTTTAAACTGCATGAAGAGAAGATGGCAATTAGTCTCAGAGAAATGGAAATGGAAGTATTAAAGAGCAAAAAAATGCTCATAAAAGAAATACATTGGAGACAAAAAAAGTTTCAGATCACTAAGTTTCCGGTTTTGATATCCGATGGTAATTATGGAGTTGGAGCTTGTATCAAGGATGTAACGAAGGATCCTGGGTATCGTAAAAAAATTGAAAAAACCGATGCCATACAGGACGATACAGCGAAGCATCAGTTATATACAGACCCTTTGACAGGACTTTATAATCGACGATATTTCCAGGAAGAAATCTATAAGCTTGATCATGAAAACAATTTACCGATTTCAATTATTATGGCAGATATCAATGGATTAAAATTAACGAATGATATTTTTGGTCATTCCTCAGGAGATCTTCTGATACAAAAATCTGCTCAAATTCTAAAGAATGCCTGTCGCAATAGTGATATTGTAGTTCGATTAGGTGGTGACGAATTTGTGATAATTCTTCCTAGAACAAACAGTATGCATGCAGAGGATATTATGGAACGAATAAAAAATCAACTAATGGATGTTCATATTAAGTCTTTTCAATGTAGCATTTCTTTGGGTTATGATACGAAACTTACTGCCGAAGAAGATATCTTTAAAGTAATGAATGAAGCAGAAGATAAAATGTATTCGGATAAAACTTTAAACCGACGTAATATCAGTAGTGCAACGATTCATTCGATTATGCATACCTTACACGAAAATAATATCCGAGAAGAGGAGCATTCCAAAAATGTTTCTAAATTATGCCAGGATATGGGGAAGGAAATGAATTTATCTGAATCAGAGATCAGAAGATTAAAAGATGCAGGATATCTTCATGATATTGGAAAAATTGTATTAAATTCCAGTCTTTTGAATAAAAATAAGGAACTAAGCAATCAGGAGTGGCAGGAGATAGAACAACATCCTGTGGTTGGTTACCGTATCCTCAATTCATCGGATGAAACTGTAGAATTAGCAAGATATATATTAAGTCATCATGAGCGGTGGGATGGATCAGGATATCCAAAGGGACTAAAAGGAGAGGATATCCCCAGATTAGCAAGGATCATTGCTATTGCTGAAAGTTACGATAATATGACTGCGAATAAACCGTATAAAAAAGCTAAGAACAAGGAAGAGGCGTTATTAGAAATCAGGAAACAATCAGGAACGCAGTTTGATCCAGACTTAGTCGAAGCATTCATCACAATGATAAAAAGAAACTCTAAATAATTATAGAAAGTAGTGTAAAAACATTTTAATAATGATCTCAATATTATTTAATATATACGTTAAATTTAATTATTTCACGATTTAAGTATTACAATCAAAAGGTAACTATTTCATTTTAGAAAAAGTTTTCGTAAAAGTTTTCTTAAAACCTATTGACATTGCCGTTACGTCAAGGTGTAAACTCATTTTGTCAGGAGGTGATCGCATGGAATACACAGTGCAAAAGTTAGGAAAATTAGCTGGTATCAGTACCAGAACCCTAAGATATTATGATGAGATTGGCATTCTTAAGCCGGCAAGAATCAATTCTTCAGGATATCGGATCTATGGACAGGATGAAGTAGATCGGTTACAGCAAATACTTTTTTATCGGGAATTAGGAGTTAACCTAGAGAGTATCAAAGAAATAATAACCGCTCCTTCCTTTGACAGCAGATTAGCACTGAATGAGCATCGCATCAAACTTCTGGAAAGAAGACAACAATTAGATTTATTGATTGCTAATGTTGAAAAGACCATTGCTTTAACCGAAGGGAGAATAAAAATGAGTGATAAAGAAAAATTTGAAGGTTTTAAGAAGAACTTAATTGATGAAAATGAGAAAAAGTATGGTAAGGAAATAAGAGAAAAATATGGTGATGATACAGTCAATGAGTCAAATCGCAAGATGCTCAATATGACAAAAGAACAGTACGAAGAGTTCGAAAAATTAAGTAACGAAGTCAATGAGACATTGGAAGCTGCTTTTTTAACAGGTGATCCAGCTGGAGAATTGGCACAGAAGGCAGCAAAACTACACCATAAATGGCTTACTTATAGCTGGGGAAGCTACAGCAAAGAAGCCCATGCCGGACTTGCACAGATGTACGTAGATGATGAAAGATTTACTGCTTATTATGATAAGAACCATAAGGGAGTAGCAGAGTTTTTAAGAGATGCAATATTTATCTACACCGGTACAGAAAAATAGTAGGATAGATAAGTTGAATATCCTTTGGATAGTTAACATAATGGAATTAGATATTAGATCTTAATGAGGGTTCGGTTATATACTTTTATGTATCAGCATGGAAGTAAAACCGAACCTTTTTATCATAGGGAAAGAGGGAACGACTTGTCATATTGCAAATGTTGTTTTATAATGAAGCCAGTGATGGGGTATTAATTAAGAATTAATCTGTTATTAACACTACGATGGATACAATGTTGCAGGAGGTATTAATTTGGTGAATCAAACATTATCGTTCGGGATAAATCATTTTATATACGATCATTCGATCCGAGTGATTCCCAGTGATATTTCAACTCATATTCACGATTGTTATGAGTTGTTTTATTTTATCTCCGGTGATGTTACGTATTATATCGAAGGGCAAGCTTACCAATTAGAACCCCATGATATGATTGTTACCAATCGGAGAGAACTTCATAGGATCGTATTCCATACCCAGGAACCCTATGAACGAAAGTTTATACATTTAAAACCGGAGCTATTATCTTTTCTGCAGGGAGAGGATTATAGTCTGTTTCAATATCTGGAAAAAAGGAAACTTGGGTATTATAATAAAATAAGTGCAAAAGAAGTAATATCCTCTGGGATATCAAGTATATGGAATAAAATAGAAGAAGCAACGAAAGAAGATACCTTAGAAAATCATTTATTAATCAAGCTATTAGTATCACAAATGCTAATCGAGATTAATAAAACCTATTCCAGGAACAAGCATATCATAATGGATTCCTTTGATAATAACGATAAAGTGGTTTCTGTGTTGGAATATATCAATGGGAATATGGAACAAAAACTTACTTTGGATGTGTTGGAAGACTTGTTCTTTATCAATAAATATTATTTGTGCCATATCTTTAAGCAAAGCACAGGATTTACAGTGAACGAGTACATAGCCTATAAACGAATTATGAAAGCACAGGAACTACTCAGTCAAAACATTCCTGTTCTGGAAGTAGCGGACTTAGTTGGTTATGGCGATTATTCTAACTTCTATAAATCCTTTAAACGGATTACGGGAAGCTCACCAAAAAAATATGAGAAGCAGAAGAGATTGTAGCTATCAATTCATAAGATACATAGACAAATCCTCCAAGATAAATAATTTGATCTTAGAGGATTTCAATATTTTAAGGTATTATTTTAAGACTATTATATCAATGGTATTTTCACAGGTTTTCCAATCCTCGCAGATTCATAGATAGCTAATATAATTTCAAGCGGTTTGATGGCTTCCTCACCAGGTATTTTTGGTGCATTACCTTCCTTAATAGCTGTAATCATATCCTTTATTTCGCGTTGGTGAGACGTATGCCATACACCAGGGGTAGAAGCCCAACCTTTGATAGCTCCGGATCTTGTATAATCCTCCTCCGTGGTAGCTCTTCCAAAATCAGCTTCTGTCACACCTTCTGATTTTAAATTCCAGTCATGAATTTTATCATTGATAATAACTACACTTCCATCCGTACCATAGATATCAAGTCTCGTGCAATAACCAGGAAATGCTGCGGTATTGCCTTCGATTACTCCAACAGCTCCACTCTTGAATTTTACCGTTGCAATACCGATATCTTCTACTTCAATATTTTCATGAGCTCTGGTAACACAATAAGCAAATACTTCGTCTACCGGTCCCATAATATATTGCAATAAGTCGATATAATGGATGGATTGATTCATTAAAGCACCACCACCATCCAATTCCCAGGTTCCTCTCCAGTCACCGCTGTCATAGTAATTCTGGCTTCGAAACCATTTGGTATGGGAGCCGCCAAAATTAAGCTGACCTAATTTACCGGAGGAGACTGCTTCCTTCAGTCGGATGATATCATCATCAAAACGATGTTGTGAGATACCGCAGAGCAGAACCCCTTCCTCTTTGCAGACTTGGATTAATTCTTTCGCTGCGATAAGAGATACATCGATCGGTTTTTCTATGATAAGATGTTTTTTTGCTCTGGCAGCTTGAATACCATGCTTACTATGTAAGCCACTGGGAGTACAAATACAGATAACATCAATATCCTCACGCTTTAAAAGATCATCGATATGTAAATCGTAACTACAGTTATATTTCGCCGCCATCTTCATTGCTTTTTCAGGTACAATATCGCAAACGGATAGAAGAGTAGCATCCTCTAGTTCACTGATTGCCAGAGCATGGGTATCACTAATATTTCCACAACCAAGAATCCCAAAACCCAGCTTTTCTTTGTTACAACTCTGATCGCTGTTCATTAGAAAGTCCCCTTAACATCCATGGTTTTTCCATTCGCATTTGGCTTCTGATAAGAGGACTCCTTGATTCTTTCTTGTAGAAGTTCATAATACAAATCCTCATTCAGTGGTAATTCAATGGTCTGATTGGTCCAAGCAGATAAATGCATTGCATTTGATATGGTAAGTCCTTTAATTCCATCCTCTCCGGGAGCTAAGAGTGGTGTTCCCTTAAGAATAGCATCTACCCAGTTACGAAGGATACCAACGTGTTGGAGATTTGATCCATAAATAGGGATCTCACATTTCCAACATTCCGGATTACCAAAGCCACCGGTGTATTCTGCATTAAACTGACGTTCCGGTACACGATTTCTCCAGAAGGTTAATTTATCATCTTCAATCACAATCTTACCACGGTCACCGGATACTTCCAGACGATTTGTACCGGGTGTATCAGAGGTAGAAGTAACAAAAACGCCGGTTGCTCCATTGGCATATTCAACATAAGCAGTAACATCGTCCTCTACTTCAATATCATGGTATTTACCAAAGCCACAGAAAGCATGGACTCTGACCGGCATGCCGCACATCCACTGCCATAAATCTAACTGATGAGGATCCTGATTTAATAAAACACCGCCGCCTTCTCCAGCCCAGGTTGCACGCCAGCCGCCGGAATTATAATAACTCTGGGATCGATACCAACTGGTGATAATCCAGTTCGTTCTTTTGATTTCGCCGAGTTCACCACTCTCAATGAGATCTTTTAACTTTTGATAGAGAGGGTTGGTTCTTTGGTTGTACATAATGCCAAATACTCGGTCACTTTTCTTCGCAACTTCATTCATTTCACGAACCTTTTTGGTAAATACACCGGCGGGCTTTTCAATCAAAACATGAAGATTGTGTTCGAAGCCTTTGATTGCCAAGGTAGGGTGGTCATAATGCGGTGTAGCGATAATTACTGCATCGATCGTTCCGGATTTAAATAAATCTTCTGGTTGTTCAAATAACAATACCTGATCACCTAAGGTTTCCTTTGCCCAGGTGAGTCGAGCAGGATTTAAATCACATACAGCAGTAAGCTCTGCACCCGGAATTTCACCTTTTATTAAGCTTTGCGCATGGGCACTGCCCATATTACCAATACCAATAATACCTATTTTAACATTAGTCATATGCTACCTCCTAAAAATGACAGCCAAATTTCGCTAAATTCTTCTGACTGATTGCTAAGGATTCAAAAGGATCTCTCTGACAGATATCTTGTTCAACCGCACACCAGATCACCTCGTTCGCTTTACAAGCTGCAATAATATCCTTCCAATTGAGATTTCCTTCGCCAACTTCAGCCATCATCTGCTGATTTTGTTCATTGATTGCCATATCTTTAAAGTGGACGACGTCCATACGTCCCTTCACCTTATTTATCCATTCGATCGGATCTGCACCGCCGGATTGCACCCAATAGGTGTCTATTTCAAACTGAAACGTATCGGGATCACTTTCATCCAATAAGATTTGCATACCGGTTTTATCACCAAACTTACGGAACTCAAAGTTATGATTATGATAAATCAAGGTAAGGCCGTTCTCTGCAAGAATTCTTCCATACTCGGAGGCTTCCTTAGCAAAGCATACATAACCTTCCCGGTCGGTACGGTAGCTGTCCGGCATGCTGCCGATGCCTACATAATTGCAATTCCATAATTTGTGCTGATAGATTACCTGCTCCTTATCGTTCTTTAACCGTTCAAAAGGAATGTGAGTAGCACAAATCGCAATGCCTTCCTTGTCAGCAGTATTCTTCACAAACTGTGGATCCAGCGGTCCGGTTCCAGAAACCTGAACAGCATTATAACCCATATTCTTTACTCTGCTTAAGGTCTTTGCAAAATCCTCCGGTGTTTTTGTAAACTCCCTGAGGGTATATAATTGTACTGCAATGATTGGTTCTGCCATAATATCCTCCTCCAATATAAAATAAGAGCTTATAGCCAAGCTATTCTATTATTTTAATAAAATAATAGATGATATTCTTAGTGTATATTGCGAAAAATATTGCAAATATTGCTATGATTCGATTATCCATAGACATAAGTTCTACTATAAGTATAAAAGTAGTTTTACATATATGAAATATTATTAAGTAGATCTATTTTCAGAATGCGTAGGTATTCTAATTTTAACAATAAATTCATTGATCATTCTATAAGATTGTACAGAATATACAATAATACAAAATATGTAATTGACAAACATTATTTACCAATATAAACTAAAATCCATGGGGGGAAGGAGGGGATTTATTGTTTTCTTATCTAGTTGAATGGATTTATAAAGATCTTATAAAGGAAAAATGGAAAACCTTACTAATGATTGGGACATCTTTTTTGTTAATTCTTTTTCTGGGAAGCTTTATTAGGAGCATAGCGAAAAGTGAAATAAATTTGCAAAAATACTATGATACATTAGAAGTGAAGATGGTGATACGCCGTAGAGATGGAGCATCAAACTTAAATCTACCAAGGGAAATGCTGAGGGAGTTAGAACAAAGTGGATATTTTAAAGATTATATCTATTCAGAAGCATTTGAATATGACAGTAGCCTATCTCATGGGGAGGAATCGCCTAATCTAGAGGATAACTTAAGAGTATGGTTACTCCCATCGGCTGAGAATGGTGAGAATGTACAGTTTACATTGTCCTATATTGTAGGAGATCAAAGTCTAAAGTTGAGTTATGGGGAATGTATTGGAGGATATCCTTTTCAACCTTCAAAAGAAACGGATCAGGTTTTAGTCAAAATTTACCAAGGTCCGAAGGATGCGCAAGAGGATCAGAGGGGAATTTTAATGGAATTAAAATCTGTCGGTCAAAATGATAGAAATAATCTATATCTTAATTATGAGCAATTTAAAGAAATCTGTGGTAAGCTGGAAATTCCAAGTACCATCCAAACAGCAGAATTTATCATTAAGGATACAAGAAATATAACGGAATTATACAGGGATCTAAGTGAAGTATCACTATTTCAAAAAAATCCGTTAGAATTTAATGTGGAGTATACCTATGAGATCTTTGATGGTGTTTTAAATGAAAGTACGGCACCATTAATTCGTACGATTAAGATATTAAATAGTATCTTTCCATTTATGTTCGTATTTGTTACAGGAATAGGATTTTTATTATCCTATGTAACAGGGAGATTGGAAGCTAGAAATCTTTTTCTAATGAAATCCATGGGTACACCGAGCGCCTTTCGGTTTCTATCAATCTTTGTAAAACAAACG
Source organism: Herbinix sp. (assembly GCA_029238935.1). GTDB lineage: Bacteria > Bacillota > Clostridia > Lachnospirales > Lachnospiraceae > Mobilitalea. The sequence continues at coordinate 11,438 of JAQZBN010000034.1, read as the reverse complement.
ATATATAGTGTAATGGGAGCTTTATTGGGATTGGCATTCCTATCGATCGGCTACGTTGCCATCTATCTATGCAGCTATCTTATTGGTTGTGCTGTCTCTGTAATACGAATATTACATATGAGATATCATGAGGTTGGACGAGAATAGGATTGTAAAATACCCAATATGAAAGGAATACAAAATGATTGAAGTTCAAGAACTACATTATAGTTATCCATCCAAGTATCAAATAGTTGAAGCACTATGTGGTGTAAACTGTATCTTTGAGTCGGGCAAACTTTATACAGTAATAGGTAAATCGGGAAGTGGAAAATCGACACTGCTTTCTTTACTTTCCGGTCTCGATGTCCCGACGAAAGGAAGTATTATTGCGGAAGGTGAAAATCTGCTTGATTTAAATAGAGATCAATACAGAAGGAATAAGATCGCTGTGATTTATCAAAACTTAAATTTATTTCCGCTCTTAACAGTTTTAGAAAATATCATGTACCCCATGCGCATGAACAATATTCCCCAAAAAGAAGCTTTGGAAAAAGCCCGTAGCTTGCTAAAGAAGGTTGATTTATCGGAAACTTATGAAAATAAATTACCCAGCATGCTAAGTGGAGGAGAACAACAAAGAGTTGCCATAGCAAGAGCTCTAGGAATGCCAGGAAAAATAATTTTGGCTGATGAACCCACAGGAAATCTTGATACAACGAACACAGAGAATATTGTTCAAATCCTTCTTAATTTAGCCCATGAATTAAATTACTGCGTTATTATAGTTACCCATGATTTTGAGATTGCGAAGAAATCAGATAGGTTCTATGAATTAAAGAACGGATCGGTGATCTTCTCTGGAACACCACAAGAGTATTTGTTCCATCGGATGGTATAAAAATTTATCATTGGTGTTACATAATAAAACATACCAGATTTATTTTAGTATTCTATTTGATCATTCAATTAGTATGTTCTGATCGTAAAAAAAGAGCTGAATAATCACGGAATAGAATAAAATTAGATAAGCTATCAGATGAAAGGAATGATAAAATAGATAGGTTATCAGAAGAAAGGAATAAAATCCATGGAACATGTGATAAAAACCATCCGGAGATCACTGATAAAATCAATACTATTTTTTATACTGTTAGGAACGGTATCTGCTATCTTATGCATTGGTTTTAATCTAGTCATGGTAACACAAAAAAACACGGATAAATCCAAGGACGCTTACCATGTCATAGCAGTATTATCCAGTGATTCTGTTGAAGAGAAGCAATGGAAGGAGGAATATGAGTATATTAAGAGTTTATCCTATGTTTCGATCCATGAGCCCTCGGTAATTTCGGCTTCCAGTAAGCAGATAGTGGAGTCGAATTACCTATATTTTCCTTCTGTACGTTTGCAGAGAGATCCGGTTTCTCAAGATGATTTGCATCAGTATGAACAGAGAGTTGTTGTATTTACTTATCTTGGTGATCATAGGATTCGAATTAAAAAGAATCTCTTTGGGAATGAAGGTGTAATTGGAAATGAAATGCAACTGGTAAATCATACATCCTACCCAGAACCACTAAAGGTGGACGTTGATTATATTGCTTATGGTAAGTTCAGCGGTGAAGAACTTGACTATGAAGGTAATGATATCAATGGGGCCACCTTCCAGGCCTATAATTATGAATCACGCTACTATATCGGTGATGGAAATAATTATCTAGATAATAAAGCTACCGAGAACTACATAAAGACTAAATCAAAACCATGGCTTGGAATAGAGACATATGATAAGCATAGCACTTATTGGGAGGATAATATCCTTAGGTCTCTAGTGCTTTCCAATAACTCGATTGTTGTTATCTCAACAAGTGACGCAGAAAATATCTATGATTTTCATGAAGGAAAAGCATGGCTGACGCAAGGGGATTTTTTCACCTCAGAAGATTATGAGGATGGTAAACTAGTGTGTATGATTGATTATGAAACAGCAAGGCTCAACGGACTGAAGAAGGGAGATACGTTTCGTCTACATTTTTATATCAGTTTCACTCATGGACTTTATAATCGTCCGGAAGCACTAATATATTCACCTTCCTATCCTGATTACTGGGGGAATGATTATGGAGAAGCAGATTTTATAATCAAAGGGATATTTACGAAAGAAACTTCGAATGTTTTATTGGAGGAAGAAAAAAATGGGATATTAATCAACAAAATGATTCTCATCCCTGATCAGACAATGGCTGCCCTTGTGGGTGAAACTACAAAAAGAGAGTTTCAATTAAATCATATTCCTTCACAGCTACATTTTATCACGTTAAAAGTGGAGACATCTAACGTTGAGCAGTTTTTAAAAGAGGTCAGTCAATTAAAGTATATTAAGGCTACGATCTATGACCAAGGGTATTCCAAGGTAAGCAAAATCATTCGTCAGTTTGATGAACTGGCTCGTCTTGTGATGGTTATGGCTACGGTATGTATGATTGTGTTGAGTGCGGTTTTTATATTCCTTGAGTTTATGAAGAGAAAAACGGATGTAGTCGTCATGAATTCCTTAGGTTGTGGGATTAGAAGTATTCGTGTGTATTTAATACTGGCTATAGTTATGATATCGGTTCCCTCCTCCATTCTAGGGAGTACAGGAGGTTTTTTGTTGTCTGGAAAGATCATCGAGGATATTAAAACGAATGAGCTGGAGAATAAAAGCTCAGTTTTATATGCAGAGATGTATGGAGACAGTGAAATCGAGGAGGTATCTTTGGATGAACAAGGAGAATGGATCACAATACTAATGACAGTCACCGCGGTGAATGTCATAACACTATTATTTGGTCTAATTGGTGGTAATCTTATGATAAAACTTTCTACCAACATTACGAAGTCCAAAAAGAAAACTATAAAATATTTACAAATTACTCATTGACAAAAAGAAATGTCCTACGTTATAATGCGTTTAATATAAGAAACCGTTGAGCAAGAGAAGTAAGAAACATTACTTGTATACAGAGAGCCGCTATGGGTGGGAATGCGGTTACAAAGGTGATTCTGAATGGACTTGTGAGGGAAGCCCGAAATCATAGTAGAGTAGGCGCTTACGGGAACCCTGTCCGTTATCAGTGGGGTGCATATGATGGTATGCAAAAGGAGTGGATGTATTTATCATACATCAATATGGGTGGTACCGCAGAAGTGTAAGCTTTTGTCCCTGTTTATTTGAGCAGGGGCAAGGGCTTTTTTTATTGCTTAGGAAATTATCAATGAATGAATACACTCAACTCGAAGCTTATGTAGAAATGTAATCTATGATCATAACTTTTATGCTGAGACTTTACTTTGATATTTTCCGTAACTTCCCACACTTAATACTAAAATTTCAAGAAAGGAGTTTTTCATCCCATCAATGAAAAATAAGTAAGAATCTATGATTACACCAAGCTGCAAAGAAATCGAAACTCTAGCAGATAACTACAGCATGATACCTATCTGCAAAGAGATTTATGCCGATGTTATAACACCTATCACTTTACTTCGAAAGCTGGCACAGAGGAGCAAACGGTATTATCTGTTAGAAAGCGTTGAGGGTGGTGAAAAATGGGGAAGATACTCCTTCTTAGGATTTGATCCAATTCTTAGAATTACATGTAAAAATGGAGAAGTAACGATTGAGGAAGAAGAGAAAACCGTAATCCATTCTAAAAGACCTCTAAATATCGTCCGAGAAATGATGAAGCAGTATCAGGCTCCAAAACTGAATGGAATGCCACCTTTCACTGGAGGTTTCGTTGGCTATTTCGCATATGAGATGATTGGATATGCTGAGCCGGTATTAAAACTAAAATCCAGTGAATTTTATGACTTTGACCTAATGTTATTTGATAAAGTCATTGCTTATGATCATCTGAAGCAAAAAATCTGTATTGTGGTAAATATGAAAACCGACCAGGTGATGGAAAACTACGGAAAGGCAGTAGCAGAGATTGAAAATCTGACCCGCTTTATCCTGGATCCAATTCCGTTACCAAAGCATACCACCTATGGGATACCACACTTTACCTGCAATGTTACCAAAGAGGAATACTGTTGAATCCGTCACCATATATGGTGTTCCTACAAAATGATGACGTGCAGCTGATCAGTACTTCACCGGAGACCCTGGTAAAATTACAGGACAATAAACTTTCTACCTTTCCAATTGCCGGTTCCAGACCAAGGGGGAGGACGAAGGAGGAGGATGACTTATTAGAACAGGAGCTATTATCCGATGAAAAAGAACTGTCCGAACATAATATGCTGGTGGATCTTGGCCGTAACGATCTTGGGAAAATATCAAAGGTGTCCACGGTTCAGGTTATTGATTATATGCGAATACAAAGATACTCCAGAATTATGCACATCACTTCTGAAGTTGAAAGTACGATAAAACCAGATAAGGATGCCTATGATGCAATTGAAGCAATTCTTCCGGCAGGGACTTTATCCGGAGCTCCGAAGATACGGGCTTGTGAAATCATTGATGAATTAGAGACAGTACCTAGAGGAATCTATGGAGGAGCGATTGGTTATATTGATTTCACTGGAAATATGGATACCTGCATTGCAATCCGTATGGCAGTAAAAAAGAATGACAGGGTTTATGTTCAGGCTGGTGGAGGAATTGTCGCAGATAGTATTCCTGAGAAGGAGTATGAAGAGTCAGAACAGAAAGCAAAAGCAGTGATGGAGGCAATCAAAACAGCCAGGGAGGTGGATGATCTATGATTTTATTAATTGATAATTATGATAGCTTCACCTACAATTTGGTTCAGCTAGCCGCAAGTATGGAAGAGAATATAAAAATAATCCGCAATGATGAGTTGACATTGGAACAGATTAAAGAATTAGCACCAAGTCACATTATTCTATCCCCAGGACCTGGTTATCCCAAAGATGCCGGAGTCTGTGAACAAGTGGTAGATGAATTAAAGGGAATAATTCCCATTCTTGGGGTATGCTTAGGTCACCAGGCTATCGGAGAAGCTTTTGGAGCGACAGTAAGCTTAGCAAAGAAACTGATGCACAGTAAGCAAAGTAGTATTCATATTGCCAATGGCAGCAGAATATTTAAGGGTCTAGCTCCGATCATACAAGCTGCAAGATATCATTCGCTTATTGTACGAAAAGATACCCTTCCGGATGAGCTCTTGGTAATTGCAGAGGATGAAGAAGGTGAAATTATGGCACTAAAGCATCGGGATCATGAGATATATGGTTTGCAGTTTCATCCGGAATCTATTTTAACACCTCAAGGCGAGGTAATCATTAGAAATTTCTTGCAGATCGGAGGAAGTGACTATGATACAAGAAGCGATTTATCAATTAATTAATCGAGAGAATTTATCCCTTAACTCTGCCAAAGCGGTCATGGATGAGATTATGAGTGGTCAGGCGACTAATGCTCAGATTGCTGCCTTTCTTACCTCGATGCGGATGAAAGGAGAAACTATAGAGGAGATTACCGCTTGTGCCATGATAATGAGAAAGTACGGAACAAAGTTAAAAGTATCCGGTGATGTCCTGGATATCGTAGGAACCGGCGGAGATGAGGCGAATACCTTTAATATTTCTACGATATCCTCCCTAATCATATCAGCAGGGGGCATTCCCGTCGCAAAACATGGGAACCGCAGTGTTTCCAGTAAATGTGGCAGTGCCGATGTACTGGAGGCCTTAGGAGTTAAGATCGATATACCAGTAGAGAAGAGTGAGAGGATTTTAAAAGAGATCGGTATTTGCTTCATGTTTGCTCCTCTTTACCATACTTCGATGAAATACGCCGGGCCGGTACGGAAAGAACTGGGTGTTAGGACCCTATTTAATATTCTAGGTCCCCTATCAAGTCCTGCCAGTGCTAATCTACAGCTGCTTGGGGTTTATGACGAGAAGCTGGTAGAGCCTCTAGCAAGTGTACTTTTCAATCTCGGGGTAAAAAGAGCGATGGTAGTTCATGGTCATGATGGGTTGGATGAAGTGTCCTTGACGACCTCTACTACGGTCTGTGAAGTCAATCAGGGCAGAATTAATAGCTTTTTCTTAGATCCCAGACAATTTGGACTTGACTATTGTAACCCTGCTGATTTGGTGGGAGGGAATCCAAAGGAAAATGCAGAGATTGCATTATCGATACTAGAGGGTGAGAAAGGTCCTAAAAGGGATATCGTGTTATTAAATTCAGCTGTTTGTCTCTATATGTCCTATGATCACATTACTTTGAGAGAATGTGTTAAATTAGCAGGAGAAATCATTGACAGCGGTAAGGCAAAGGAGAAACTAATGAGATTTATTCAGTTGTCCAATCAATAAGCAGATTAATAACTTAATAAGCCTTTCATTATATAGAAAGAGAATTGATAAAGGGAATTGGCTATCAGTATTCGAAACGGAGGATTACCCTATGATACTTGATATACTAGCTGACTCCAGCAAAAAAAGAGTGGAGAAAGCCAAAGAAAACAAATCATTAGAGGAATTAAAGGAATTAATATATCTAGGAGGTATTCCTAGAAGTTTTAATCATAGGCCAACATATGCTTTTGAAGATGCATTACGAAAGCGAAGGAGTAAGAGACCAAATAAAATAACGGAGGATACCATGAAATTAGAGTCCAAAACCGCTGGGGAGGTTAAGGATAAAATAATATCAGATTTTGATGGTAATGATATCGCTTTGATTTGTGAGGTAAAAAAGGCATCCCCATCAAAAGGAGTAATTGCAGAGCATTTTCCCTATCTGTCCATCGCAAAAGAATATGAAGAGGCAGGAGCCAGTGCAATTTCTGTTTTAACTGAGCCGGACTATTTTCAAGGAAGTGATCAGTATTTAAAAGAAATCAGTGAGCAGGTTTCCATCCCGGTACTTCGCAAAGATTTTACAATCGATGAATACCAGATTTATGAATCTAAGTACTTAGGAGCGGATGCTGTATTATTAATCTGTGCTATCTTACCTACAGATACCCTTCAAAGATTTATTAAGTTATGTGATTCCCTAGGACTTTCTGCCCTGGTGGAAGTACATACAGAAGAGGAAATAGCTTCTGCTCTGCAAGCTGGGGCTAGTATCATAGGTGTCAATAACCGGAATTTACAAACCTTCGATGTAGATATACAAAATTGTATCCGTTTACGGGATATGGTCCCAGATCAAGTAATCTATATAGCGGAAAGTGGTATCCAATCATTACAGGACATTGAACTGGTTAAGAAGGCTAATATTGATGCTGTACTAATCGGAGAAGCATTAATGAGAAGTAACCTCAAAAGGGAGATGATTGCCTTACTGCGAGGTGATCGGTATGACTAAGATAAAAATCTGCGGATTAACCCGAGAAAAAGATATCCTGGTAGTGAATGAAGTTTTACCGGATTATATCGGATTTGTATTTGCTAAAAGCAAAAGACAGGTGTCAAAAGAGTTGGCTTATAAACTAAAAAAGCAATTAAGTCCATCCATCGAAGCTGTTGGCGTCTTTGTCAATGAAGAGATGGAGAGTATTATCGATCTTTGCCAAAGGAAGATCATCGATCTTGTTCAACTCCATGGAGAAGAAACGACGGATTATATCAAAAAACTGAGACAGGAGATTCCGAATCAAATTATAAAAGTAATCAGAGTCCGTAATCAAGACGATATCAAACGAAGTATGGTGTATATTGCAGATTTTATTTTATTTGATTCCTACCATGGGTCCATGGTAGGAGGTAGCGGAATGACCTTTGATTGGTCATTGATAAAAAATATCCCGATCCCGTATTTTCTGGCTGGAGGTATCCGTATTGATAATATAGAACTGGTATTAAAGCAAGAAAAGCTTTATGGGATTGATGTTAGCAGTGGTGTAGAGATAGATGGTTTTAAAGATGCGATGAAAATAAAAGAGTTGGTAACAATGGTTAGGAGTGTGAGGTAATGTCAAAAGGTAGATTTGGAATACATGGGGGCCAATATATCCCTGAAACATTAATGAATGCAGTTCAAGAAGTAGAAGAAGCATATCTTGCGTTGAAAGAAGATGTAGAATTTCAGAAAGAATTAAATGATTTGCTAAATCAATATGCTGGCAGGCCATCCCTTCTATATTATGCCGAGAAGATGACGAAGGATCTGGGTGGAGCAAAAATCTACTTAAAAAGGGAGGATCTAAATCATACCGGTTCCCACAAAATAAACAATGTACTAGGTCAGGTCCTATTAGCGAAGAAGATGGGAAAAACCAGAGTAATTGCTGAAACCGGAGCTGGACAGCATGGGGTAGCTACAGCAACTGCAGCAGCATTACTGGGCTTAGAATGTGAAATCTATATGGGAAAAGAAGATACAGATCGCCAAGTTCTCAATGTATATCGGATGGAGCTTCTTGGTGCCAAAGTTCACGCAGTGACGAGCGGAACTCTGACCTTAAAGGATGCAGTAAATGAGACGATGCGGGAGTGGACGAAACGAATGGAAGATACCCATTATGTTTTGGGATCAGTGATGGGGCCTCATCCATTTCCTACGATTGTCCGAGATTTTCAAAGCATTATAGGTCGGGAAGTAAAAGACCAAATGCTTAAGAAGGAGGGAAAACTTCCGGATGTGCTGCTTGCCTGTGTCGGTGGGGGTAGCAATGCCATGGGATTATTTTATGAGTTTATCAATGATTCCGAGGTGAGACTCATTGGCTGTGAAGCTGCCGGGCTTGGTGCGGACACCAGTAAAACAGCAGCCACAGTAGCAACCGGAACGGTAGGTATTTTCCACGGAATGAAGTCATATTTTTGCCAGGATGAATATGGACAGATTGCACCGGTGTATTCGATCTCGGCAGGGCTTGATTATCCGGGAGTAGGACCGGAGCATGCCAATCTATATGATTCAAAGAGAGCGGAATATGTACCTGTGACTGATCAGGAAGCAGTGGAAGCCTTTGAGTACTTAGCTAGAAAGGAAGGAATTATTCCTGCGATTGAAAGTGCTCATGCAATAGCCTATGCAAAAAAACTAGCACCAACCATGAGGAAGGACCAGATTATGGTAATATGCCTATCAGGAAGAGGGGATAAGGATGTGGCAGCCATCGCAAGATATCGGGGGGTAAAGATTTATGAATAGATTGCAGGAGGTATTTAATAATAAAAAAGCTTTCATTCCATTTATCACAGCAGGTGATCCGTCCATCGATGTGACCGAACAACTAGTACTTCAGATGGCAGAAGCAGGAGCAGATCTAATTGAGTTAGGAATTCCCTTTTCAGATCCGGTGGCGGAAGGGCCGGTCATCCAGGAGGCCGATATTCGTGCGTTGTCTGCCGGAACAACAACAGATCTGATATTTTCTATGGTAAAACGAGTTCATCAAACCTGTTTGGTACCAATTGCATTCATGACCTATGCCAATCCCATTTTTACCTATGGGACGGATCGGTTTATGAAAAATTGTAGAGAGGTTGGTATCGATGCGGTTATTGTCCCGGATGTCCCCTTTGAAGAACGTGAGGAGTTAAAACCATATTGTGATAAGTATGGTGTTTGCCTTATCTCCATGATAGCGCCTACTTCGAAGGAGCGTATTCGGATGATTGCAAAAGAGGCAGAAGGATTTCTCTATTGTGTATCATCCCTTGGGGTAACCGGAGTACGAGGAGAAATCGATGATACAGTGGAGACAATGATAAAATCTGTAAAAAATGAAAAAGATATTCCCTGTGCGATTGGTTTTGGTATTTCTACCCCAGAACAAGCAGCTCGCATGGCAGAATATGCGGATGGTGTTATTGTAGGTAGTGCTATAGTTAAGATCATTGCCGAATATGGACATGAATGCATTTCACCAGTGGTGGAATACATTCATCAAATGAAGAATTCTTTGAAGATAGTTTAATGGTTTCATTGAAAAGATGATATCATATTCATAATTTACAAAATTTTGTTATGATACCTTTTATATTTGAAATCTGATGCAACATGTAATATAATAAGTAATATCGAGATAAGAAACTAGGGGATGTGCTATCAGATATAAATAAAGTAATGTATAATGGGTATAATACGATGAAGAATTTAAAAACAAAGAAAAATTTGAATAAGGCTGCTAGGAACAAGAACATTTATATTGTTTTGACGCAGACACAGACTTATCCGGCTAGGATGATTCATTTGTATACCAGTGAGCCGTATGCGCATGCATCCATCGCTTTTGATGAAGATCTTGAGGAGATGTACAGCTTTGCTCGAAGAGGAATACGAAATCCTTTTAATGCTGGATTTGTGGAAGAAGATATTAATAACGGAATTTTTGGTAAATACACCTCGACTACATGTAATGTATACCAATTAAAAATAACAGAAAAGCAATACATAAGGCTACGGGAAGAGATCAGTATTTTTAAAAACAACAAAGATGATTATTCCTACAATTTTCTTGGCTTATTAGGAGCAGCATTAAATATTCCTATCCAAAAGAAGCAGCGGTACTTTTGTTCACAGTTTGTTGCTTATATATTAGAACGCAGTGACATCAAAATCTTTAATAAAAGTTATACAATGGTTAAACCCAGAGATATCCGCTTGAATCCAAGACTAAAATCAATCTATCGGGGAAGGCTATCAGAATACCGGTTGATCAAGCAAAAAGAATTATATATTTAATTAAGAAGTTCGGGAAATCCATTTATGGACCCGGAACTTTTATTGTTATATGAAATATATCATCTCAATTCGTTTTGATTTGTATTATTCTAAACTGGTATCCTTAGCTAATTTAGCTTTATCAAATTTATCTTTACGGATATGGCAATAGCCTGTTGGGTTCTTGTCCAGATATTTTTGATGATATTCCTCTGCAAGATAGTAATTCTTTAATGGAAGAACCTCAATAGCAATAGGAGCTTCATATTTTTTCTGGAGTTCTTGAATTGAATTCTCTATGATTGCTACATCCTGTGAATCTACGTAGTAGATACCTGTACGGTATTGGGTACCGGTATCCGCTCCTTGTCGATTTACAGAAGTCGGATCGATTACGTCATAATATAAGGTAAGTATAAATTCCAAGCTAACCTGTTTTGGATTATAGATTACTCTTACCGTTTCTGCATGACCAGTATTGTTATGGCAAACTTCCTGATACGTCGGGTTCTCTGTATTTCCATTGGCATAGCCAACATCGGTCTGAACAACACCGGTCACATTAGATAGATATTTTTCGGTTCCCCAGAAGCAACCACCGGCTAAATAGATTTCTTTTAATATTTCATTCATAAGCACTCACCTCACTGATTTGATAACAATATAGTATACTTTTTTTCTATTATTTTCAATCTATTTTCATTAAAACATATGGTCCTATGTCAAGATTTAGTACAAGTTAAAATGAGAAAACAATCCTCACTTTAACCTGCTAACTGTAAACCTTCCTCACGAGCCTTTTCATAAAGCT
>JAQZBN010000153.1 GCA_029238935.1 Herbinix sp. | reverse complement strand
CCGTAGTCTCCGCATATAGGGGCTGTGGTCCGTTAAGGCGTAAGTAGTCTAGTGAAGTGATACAATACTCACTTATGCTGATACTGGTCTCAAAATGACTCATAAGCGTAGGTAGTATACGAAAAGCAATGGAGAGTGGATTCGTAATCCATGAATAGGACTCACTGCCAAAAAGAAAATTACTCAGAGAGATAAAACGCTGCGTAAGGGGCAGGTTCCGGTCCTGAAGTATCAGGATGGCTTCTGTTATGTAATTATAAGAATGAGTGGTTGGTCCGGCTAAGAATAATGGATCAAGGGATAATTCAATTGTCTCGAACTGCATCGGCTCATGCATCTGTATAAGTATATCCACAACTGCTTCGCAGCTGTTGGAACAGGAACACGCACCACCATCCTTCTGACGCTTCGTATGTCTAGGATAAAGTCGACAGACATTGGGGAGACTATTCTCTCCAAGTTCTGTCTGAAGAGAGCATAACCCATCTTCCTGCTGCAGGGAACAGTTACCATTCCAATCAGCGGATATTTGGGCAAATCCTTCGTTGCTCTCAGGACTGATTTTCAGTGCGCAATCAAGCTTGATACGCAATTTTTTGCCATCCATAACAGCAGGACTGTCTGCATTCACCACATTTGCATTTGAATTGTTTATAATATTCGGGAACGACATATTTCATTCTTTTACTCCCATTTAATAGAATTAAATTCCATAAAAAAGAAACTTATAGTTCATTGTATACGTAGAGAGCATTTTCGTAAAGCAAATACTTAATAACAGGGTGCAACATCGTATCCTCTGACTAATATATGGAAGAAACCCAGCTGATATAAGGGTAGAGAAGAGCTGCGATCTCAAGATGATGGTTCTCTTAATCAAGGAATCCGTAATTCTTTTCATAATGTAATTCGTCATCAAGAAATGTTGTTGAAATGCTTTAGAACATTTCATATTCCAAGTACTACCGCCCATTTCCCCTGCATACAATGTAACAACAACGATAATAGAGGGGAACCCTATGAAAGGCTATATAGAGGAACGAGCGGTTGAAATCGCTAATTATATCATCGATAATAACGCGACTGTGAGGCAAACCGCTAAACAGTTCGGCATATCGAAGTCAACCGTACACACAGGAGTAACAAATCGGAACAGTTATCCATAGATAAGAATAGTGAAATCGATATAGGAAAGAAGGTTTTGGATACGAAGTATCTGAAACCTTTTTTGATTTACAAAAGTGATAGGTTTTCAATTTATAATGTTTAATAAGTTTCAAACGAATCTTTGCAAGTTGTATTCGATATAGTATAATGTGGTATGAACAGTCAAAAAATACAACATTATGTAAAATAATGTAATAATTACTTACTGCTTTCATAGTGAATAATCCCATGGATGCTTATCCGATACGAAGTAATGGAGGTAGGACATATGAAGAAAAATAGAATCTTAAAAATCATAAAAATAAGTTTGATTACTTTTTTTAGTATCATAGTTATTACAGGCATCACAGGATATATAATAGTTCATTCGTATATTAATAAGATGAATCTTGTTAAGGATGATAATGCGTATGAAGTAACAGAGAGAGAGAATATTTCTATAGAAGAAGTAGAAGAAGTAGAAGAAGTAGAAGAAGAATTGATAATAGATGGAGCCACAGATATTATCGATTCACCGCAAACAGTGATCGATGAACTAGAAGAAGTGATACAGGGTAATACGGAGGATGATAAACAAGAGGTGGTTAGTAGTAGTGATGTCTATAATATATTACTAATCGGTTGTGATTCCAGAGAGGCCGGTGGTTCAGGGCGTTCTGATGCGATGATAATTGTTTCGATTAATTCAAAAACAAAAAAAATAATCCTTACCTCATTTCTAAGAGATATTTATCTAAAAATTCCTTTTCATAAAAATAACCGACTTAATGCTGCCTATGCTTATGGTGGAGCTAATTTACTGATCGATACCATTGAGGAAAACTTTCAAATTGATATAGATAAATACATATCGATGGACTTTTATACCTTCATTGACGTAGTTGATTCAATTGATGGAGTTACTTTGGAGGTAAAAGAAGAATATATACCAATCATTAATGCTTATATTAAAGAAATAAATCAACATATGGGAGTGGCGGAAAGCAATGATCTTCTAACACAAACGGGAAATCTTGTTTTGAATGGAAAGCAAGCTCTTGGATATGTACGAAATCGTTATATTGGAACAGATTTTGAAAGAACTGCCCGCCAGCGAATGGTTTTACAGACTATATTCGATAAAATAAAGGATTCGAGTTATAAAAAAATTATAAGTTTATCAGATGCCGTACTACCACAAGTTACGACTAATCTTAGTGAAAAGAAAATTATTTCCTTAATATTATCTTTTCCTACCTTCAAAAACTATGAAATAGAACAATGGAGTATTCCCATGCAAGATACGTATTCATTTGTGACAATCAATCGCATGTCCGTATTAGTAATTGTTTAACTATTACAAAAACAATAGCATTAATAAAAAAATAAATTGACAATTGTGTGTTTTTATAGCAGAATAGAGAGAATCAACAAAAGTAATGGGGAATTGTCAAATTTAAATAAAGCGTTGATTAGTAATTTTTCAAGGAGGGGTATATGAATAAAGAAATTAATATAGATTTGAAAAGATGCTTTAAAGCAATTTTAAAGAAATGGTGGTTAATAGTCATAATAGGAGCAATATTTTATTTTATTGCGTATCTGATTAGCGTCAATAATTTGCGGGAAGATGAGTATACAGCGGAAGCAACTGTATTTTCTGCATCTGATTATTCAGCCTTAACATTATATTCGGATATTATTTCAAGTTCTAAGGTTAGCGAGCAGGCAGCTAATTTATTAAATATTTCCGATGTGAATGCAGATAGTATCAAAAAAATGATTTCTGTTAAAGCCAATTCATCGGTACTAGGGATACATGCTACTTCAACAGATAAAATTCTTGCAATAAAGGTGGCAAATGCTGTTGCAGCTGTCTTTATTGAAGAGGTGAATAATATTACATCAAACAATTTGGCACGTTTATTAGATGAAGCTACTACGGTTGAATTATCCTACAATAAGCAACTAGAACAGTGGAAATTCAGAATTTTTGTTACCGCTGCAGGAATTTGTTTCCTGTGTGTATGGATTGTAGCACGGGTAATATTCTCCCGAAAAGTATTTAATCTATCTGACATTGGGTTAGATGGAGAGATTGATATTATAGGAGCTATTCCATCATTCAAAAAAAGTGGAAGGGGTAGTGATAAAAATGAAAAAAATAATTGATTTTTATAGCAACACGAATCATTTTATTAATGATGCAATTGATCGAATCGTTGTAGAAATCCATCTGAAAAAGCAAAGAGATGGGTATAAAAAGTTTATGATAAGTGGTTGCGAACCGGGGGTAGGCACAACAACGATTGCGATTAATCTTGCAATTTCTATGGCGCAGTCAGGGTGGAAAACTATCTTAATAGACGGAGATTTACGTAAAATCACAAAATATAAGAGATTAAATGATGAGTTAGACTTAGGTTTATCTGATTACTTAGCGGGAGAAAGTTTGTATCCTCAAACAGTGTATGACACAAATCATAAAAATCTGTTCTATCTTCCCAGTGGAAGCAAAACGGTGAATCCCATCAGTCTCTTGTGTTCTGTCAAGGTAGATGAAGTATTGGATCAGCTTTGTAAAGATTATGATTATGTAATTATGGACATGCCCTCCATAACAACATCAGTGGATGCTAATGTAATAGCCAGCAAAATGGATGGTGTCATCCTAGTCACTGAATATGCAAAAACAGACCTTAGTAGTGTCAGAGAATCATGGGATATCCTTAATAAATCAGGAGGCAATATTGCAGGCATAATATTAAATAAGATTAACACAGCTGAATATGGACATATTAAAAAGAATTTTGATTATTATAAAAATCAAAGATATATCAACAAACGTTCAAAATCCAAATCAAAAATGACTATATAAATTATTGAGTAGACATTACAGTCTTTCTATAAGGATACATAATGTGAAAGGAATAATAATGAAAATTTTAATGGTAAATAAATTTCTATATCCAAAGGGCGGAGCAGAAACATATTTTCTGAAAATAGGAAGCTACTTGGAAATGGCAGGGCATCAGGTTGAATATTTTGGAATGTATGATGAGAAAAACACAGTATCCAATAGTGCGAATGAGTACACTACCAATATGGATTTTCATGTCACTGGAATCAAAAAAATCATTTATCCCATACATATTATATATTCCTTGGAAGCGAAAAGAAAAATCAGAAATGTTATTCTAAAATTTAAACCGGATATTGTTCATCTAAATAATATCAATTTTCAATTAACACCATCCATAATTGAAGAAATAAAGGAGCATAAGATACCAATTATCCAAACCGTTCACGATTATCAGATGATTTGCCCGAACCATCTATTGTTTGATTTTCAAACGAAAAAAACTTGTGAATTGTGTATTAACGGAAGATTTGCCCCAGCCATTTTATAGAAGATAAATTAAATCAAACAAATCTATACCGTGGAAAAACATTAACAATACATAATTTTATAGAATTAAAAAATATTGAAGACATCATCGAGAAAGAAGATTATGTACTATATTTTGGAAGACTATCGGAAGAAAAAGGTATTGAATTGTTTCTTAATTGCTGCAGAAAGCTGCCACATATCAAGTTCAAAATTGCTGGAACGGGTCCACTGGAAAGTATATGCAGGGGTATTCCCAATGTAGAATTTGTAGGTTTCAAAAAGGGAGAAGAATTGAATGAATTAATAAGCAGAGCATTGTTTTCAGTATATCCTTCCATCTGGTATGAAAATTGTCCGTTATCTATTCTTGAGTCAGAATCGTTGGGGACACCGGTAATCGCATCGAAAATGGGTGGAATTTCAGAATTAATCGAGAATAATGAGACTGGTATTCTAATTGAAGACATTAATGAAGACTATTTATAATCAATATTTAAAAAGGAATACGAACTAAACTAAAAAGTGTAGGAGATGATATCCCATTATATCTATTATTATACCAGTATATAATACGCCCGAAGAATATTTACGGAAATGCCTTGATAGTGTAGTGGAACAAACGTCTAAGGAAATACAAGCTATTATTGTAGATGATGGATCAAAAAATAATGCAGGGAAACTATGTGATGAGTATGCTGAGAGATTTCCTATCATTAAAGTATTACATATTGAAAATCAAGGTGTTTCTAATGCAAGGAATGTAGGGATAAAGGAAGCCTCAGGGGAGTATTTGATGTTCCTAGACGCGGATGATTGGCTGGATGTGAACCTATGCAGTAATCTATTGAATAATTTAAAGAATAATGAACCGGATCTGCTGATTTTTAATTATTCTAAAGTAATTCAAGATAAGATCATTCCAAGTCCAGTTCATTTAACGGATTATACCTTTAAAGAGATGGAATTGAAAGAACTACAACTAATCATATTGCGGTATTCAAAACAGTTTCAGGGAATTAACCTTTGTACACCATGGTGTAAATTGTATAAGACCGATATGATTAGACAAAGTGGAGTTGAGTTTATCAATGGCCTAAAGCGAGCAGAAGATATGCTGTTCAACCTAGAGGTTCTTGAATACGCTAAGGATGTACGTTTTTATTCAAC
>JAQZBN010000084.1 GCA_029238935.1 Herbinix sp. | reverse complement strand
CATTGTCCCCCAGATCCCTACTAGATTACCTTTCTCATCCTTCTTAGCTAATTCAGCCACTTCGTTAAAATGCATATTAGCGTCATTCCATAATCTTTGAATAAAATCATTACCATCATAGGTAGAGCCTTCCTTACCAATAACTGAAAAGGACTCCTTTTTACATCTTTGAATTTCCATAATTCATCCTCCTGGTTAAGTAAATAATCTTGATACTACATAAATTACGATTACATAATGCTATTATACATTGTCTGCCTTCGTTCCTCCTCTCTTTTCATGTTTAAAAAAGAGAGAATTATCTTAGCATAAGATGATAAATATACTCTTTACATATATCTATTATTCTAATTAGATTTAAAGATGTAAAATGAAAAATAGATAGACATAAGTTCGTTATTGTCTAAAATAATATTCTCATCATAGTCATCCCATGACATAATCTAATATAATCCATCATAATTACCTGTTCTGGTTAGTAGTTTTTCTTTTCCTTACAAAAAATCCATTGTATTAATAAGTTTAAAATCATTTGAAGCACTGATTAATTCTTTAAGTATTTTTAAATGCCCAGCTCCATATAATACAAAAATTTTTGAGTGACTCTCCGACAACTTTTGTATGTTGGAAAAAATTCTTAAGTTACGCTTATACCAATTTGCTGAAACGAACCTAATAATAAAATCTCAGTCATAGCTCTTCCTTTCTTATGTATCAATATTATTTTATAGAATAAATTCATTTCCATTTTTATCCTATGTTTATATATTGTACTCTAAATGTAGATTATGTCAAACGGTATAATAGTCGAATCATTTAATTAATATATAAAACATCATAAACATCGTTATAATTCTATAATTGTTGCATCATATAATTAAATTCAAAAATGGCACCCATAAACGAAGAACCGCGTCGCAATTCTAACTTTAAGTTATATTGCGACGCGGTTCTTTATTTACACAGAAATATATTATTTATATTTCTTATTTTGTAGCCATTATAATTAGTTCTTTACTTCCATAACGGATAATCCTTTGAATCCCAATAGTGATTATTCTTCTTAAAATACGAAATAGGTCTTGCAAACCAATCGTAATCAACAGTATCTATACCTTCCTCCGTACTGTCAGTATCTCCCCATGTCGCATCCGTCATTACTTTTTTTCCGTCCAATCTCTGAGCAGTCCAAGCGTGACCTCCTCTACCTAAAAATCCATCTGCTTCTCCGCTTATGTATTCTATATCATATAGGCCTACATACTTGCACATCAAATTATATAGTCCGGCATAACCTGCACATACAGCTGTTTTATCGACCAAGGCGTCATATGCAGTATAGTTGTCATCGATATCATTTAAGTAAGAATACCAATCATATTCTACATGCTTCGCTATCCACGTAAAAATAGCTTTTGCTTTTTCTGTCTCGGTTATCTCAGCAGTTAATTCTTCATTTGTAATCATTTCATGGAATGCTTCCATCATTTTATCATTGAATAACTTTGCTTTTTTCTTTAATTGCCTATCACTTTCCCCATTATGACCTTTTAATTTAATCTCTAACATACCATATTTACCATCTTGTTTTAGATCATAGGTAGAGGAATGATAAAGACTTTCATATCTATTTTCAAATCTTCCTAAATAATCTGAAGTATAAACGATATCTGCCAGAATATTATACTTTACCATTTCTTCATAAGGTATATTAGTTTTAATATTACATGTTACTATATTGTTTGCCAGCATATACTGAATGAGCTTATCAAAATCCTCTTTTGTTCTGGGA
Source organism: Herbinix sp. (assembly GCA_029238935.1). Taxonomy (GTDB): domain Bacteria; phylum Bacillota; class Clostridia; order Lachnospirales; family Lachnospiraceae; genus Mobilitalea. Next base: position 10,041 of record JAQZBN010000084.1, on the reverse strand, counting down.
CTTTTTATATACTCTGCATCAGGATATGGTGATTTTATGATGTCGCTATTATTATTAGTCTGATCTACCGGTTTCATATCTACCTCAATCTTATATACAGAAATATCCGGTCTCCATGCTTCAACACCATTATAATCTTTTTTTGTGTTTATATTATATCTAAGTTGATCTTCCGTCATAGAAAGCCCAAAGTCAGCTGCCTTGGCTATATCCTTTAATTTCATATAAAAAGTCCCCTTATATACAAGAACTTTTGCAGATATCGCTTTATTATCGGTATTTAACATCAACATCCTTCGTATTTATATCTTTTTCAGGATAAAATGTGAGTGAATTATTTTGAGAGTTATATTTGAAACTAAACTCCTTCTTTTTTCCCTTTAAAAATTTTGCTATTTCTTTTACTTGATAATAGATAGCCACTTCAGGATTATAGTCATCATTATTCCATAATCCTCTCGTCCAATAGTATTTAGGCGTAATTGTTTTTAGGTTATCCATCGTGAATGTAAAGCCATCATGCTCCATAATACAATAATCTTTTATCTTTGCCGCAGATACTATTCCATAATTAGTGATACATAAAATAAAAATTAGAAGAAATGGTATTAATCTCTTAAGTGATTTCATGATTTATCCTCGCCCTTACTGTATTTAATATACCAGATTATACCGTTATTACACTATATTGTAAATATATTATATATTATGGGAGGATTGGTATTTATGCCCATGCCATCTTCCATATCATGAAGAGGATGTAAGGTCACTAAGATCATCTTTTTCGTCGTTTATCGTTAAATAATCCTTTTCACTGTTCATCATACGATAATAAATTATGAATGCATTATCTCATCAAAACTCTATTCTATAACAAGAATGGTACACAATCACTTAGACATGATGATAGAGCTACTTTATTCTAGACTCTGTCCAAATCCTCACCCTCAATACTATAGATATCCTCCATTTGAATTCTTTTTTCTACTATCTGGAGGATCCGTGATGTCCGGTTAAACTTTGCAACCATACCAGTGAACTTAATATACTCTCCGCCATCTTCGTTATTTACTTTAGCCTTCTGAAAATACACCACCGTAATGATTGGGTGTTGCTCATTCGTTAATAACCGTTCAATCTTTCCCAGCTGTAAATCTAAATCCTCTTTTGATTCCTCTGATAGTTCTATGCGGAGAACAACGACTTTTTGTTTTGCTGCAATCGCCTCCTCATAGCCTTTTAGAGCCGCAAAAGGAGCAAATATCTTTGCCCTGTCTTCAATTGACATACTTGGATGTTTAATTATATCTGAGCTTTTTAATGGATATTCCAATTGAATGATATCATCATATTTATGTGTAACCTTAGCATCCAAAGATACTGGATTCTTTACCATGTCAAATCACTCCTATGCTTTGTGTCCACCAATCTGGTTGTTTCTTTCCTTTGTCGTAGCACCATCTTCCAAATTGATACCTTTCAAGATGGCATTCTTTCCAAACTTCTTTTTAATACTAAGCATGGCTTCCTGTATCTTACGCTCTTTTGCTAATTCCACCGGATCAGTGAATAAATCATACTGCTCATATCTCTCTTCGACAAGATTATTTGCACTTAGATTTACCCGCCTGACCATAAGTTCCTTTGATACGATTCGATCATAAAGTTCCATAATCGCAGTCATGATTTTCTTAGTACTGCTGCTGGTCGTACCAAGATTGGCAGTACCATGCGCAGATTTGGGGATCGCTCTTCCATAACGATCATAAGTAACCACGCCCGTGTAATTTCCTTCATCGACGCTGCATCGATCATAACCAATGGTCAATGTCAGACTATCTGTCACCAGTCCCTTCTCCACAAGTTCAAGCACCAGTAAATCCGTCATTTCCTGTACAATAATTCTGGCTTTATTAAAATCATAGGGATGCTGTAAGACTTGTCCTGATGAAATGCTGTTTGTACTGGGCTTATAGGATTTGATTTCTTCCATACTACATGGTTCATACCCCCAGGCATGGTCTATCAATAGTTCCGCATCGATGCCAAGCATTCTATATAGCAAATCCTCATTATGAAGTGAAGTTCTGGCAATATCCCCCATCGTATTCAGACCTCTTTCTTCTAGTCTTTTTGCAATACCTCCGCCAATTCTCCAGAAGTCTGTAATCGGTTTATGATCCCACAATAATCTGCGGTAAGTCATCTCATCAAGTTCAGCAATACGCACTCCGCTTGTATCAGCTTCTACATGTTTTGCCACGATATCCATTGCAATCTTACACAGATACAGGTTGGTTCCGATACCAGCTGTGGCAGTGATTCCAGTCTTCTTAAGTACATCATGAATCATTTTTACGGCCAGTTCCTTTGCAGACATCTTATAAAGGTTCAGATAATTCGTCACGTCCATAAAACACTCATCAATGCTGTATACATGAATATCTTCCGGACTGATATATTTCAGATAGGTCTCATAAATATCTGCTGATACTTCAATGTAGCGTGCCATCTGAGGTGGTGCAATGATATATTCTACCTCTTTTCCAGTGTGTTGTTTTATTTCCTTTAGCTTCTGTTGAACCTCAAATAATCGGGCTCTTCCAGGTATACCATATGTCTTTAGAGCAGGAGATACTGCAAGACAGATTGTTTTTTCTGTTCGAGTAGGATCGGCTACCACTAGGTTAGTAGTCAGCGGATTTAATCCTCTTTCGATACACTCAACGGAGGCATAAAATGATTTCAAATCGATTGCAATATAAGTATGCTCCTGCTTCGTTGCTCTTGTCTTTGACATCACCATCGCCTCCTTTCCTCGGTTTCTTAATTCAACTCATAAATTCTATACAATTAGTCTAAATTTATCATAAGAGAAATCTAAATTTATGGATCCGTTGCATCCGTTCTTAATCTATATCACACTCGTATCTACAAACAACTCATTAACAACCAGCTTATGCGATCCGTTTTAAACTCTTCTCCTAAGTAAATAACTATATAATCCACTCACTGGTTGATAACTTGATCGTTATTCCACAAATTAATTACTCTTGTTATACACTCATCGATGCCAAAGATCATTATCTTATATTGTTTTTCTACGAAATTATCTTACTGTTTCTAACAGTCGGTATATTGATTACCTACTGATTTGTATGAATCTTCTCCTGTAACATAGCAGCTTGTTTCTTCCGCAACACGGAGGTTCTGCTCTTTATTCTGCTCTTTATTCTGTTCTGCTATCTTTGAATTTATAATATCTAGATAAGAAATCACCTTATTTTCCTTGATTGATTTAATACTATCACCTGTCAGTCGTTCCTTTAGTAAAGTATTTCGCTTCGTGACTGTGACATTATTTACAGCATAAGCAAGTGCTTTCTTCGTTCCCACCATAACCAGTATCTTCTTTGCTCTTGTGATTCCAGTATAAATCAGATTTCGCTGAAGCATCACATAATGATTCATAAGTATTGGCATTACCACAATTGGATATTCGGAACCCTGGGCTTTATGGATGGTTGTGGCATAGGCATGAACGATTTCATCCAGCTCCGTTATGTCATACTGGATTTGTCTACCATCAAAATCCACTTTTAGCGAACGGTCTTCCAAATCGATGGAAGTAATGATTCCGATATCTCCATTAAAAATTTCTTTGTCGTAATTATTTTTGATCTGCATCACCTTATCCTCGGCGCGAAAGATGGAACCACTTCGACGCAGTCCTTCTCCATTGGGATTTAATGCTTCTTGTAATGCCAGATTTAAATTGGTCGCTCCCACAACTCCTCTTTGCATTGGTGTGAGGACCTGAATCATGGATGAGGGCGTTTTATAGTATTTCGGAAGATTATGCTTCACCAGTTTAACGAGCTCAGAGACAACATCCTCTGCCTCTTCCTTCTGAACGAAAAAGAAATCGGTATCCTTGCCATTGGATATATCCGGCATTTTACCCTCATTAATTTTATGGGCATTCATAATGATACGGCTGGTCTGTGCTTGTCGGAAGATTCTAGTAAGACGAATTACCGGAAAGCTGCCTGATTCAATGATATCTCTTAAGACATTGCCCGCTCCCACGGATGGAAGCTGGTCAATATCTCCCACCAGAATCAGTCTCATACTTGGTGGTATGGCTTTTAATAGAGAATTCATAAGAATGATGTCGATCATGGAACATTCGTCCACAATTAATACATCTCCCTCCAATGGATTTTCCTCATCCTTCTGATACCCCTCCGGAGGTTTACATTCCAGCAGACGATGTATGGTTTTTGCTTCAAGACCAGTTGCTTCCGTCATTCGTTTCGCAGCCCTACCGGTAGGTGCTGCCAGTAAAATGTTCAGGCCATAAGCACGATATGCCGCTATGATGCCCTGGGTGGTAGTAGTCTTTCCAGTTCCAGGACCACCGGTCAGCACCATCACTTTGGCAAGTGCTGCCTGTCTGATGGCATCCGCTTGAACCTCATCATATTTCATATTAACCGTAGCTTCAATTTTCTCTACATCGACCGATAGGTCATCATTTCCCGTTTCTCTTCGCGCTTTTTCAAGTCGAACCCAAAGTCTGTCTGCTGCCGGTTGCCTTGCCAACTTTAATAACTTATTTGCGGTTCCTGTTTCTGCATAATAGAAGGGTGGCAAGTAAATAGCCTCTTCCTCTTGAATTAAATCCTTTTCCTTTAGCATTTGATCCATCGTCATTACAATATATTCTTGCTTTGCCTCTAATAGTGCAGTAGCCTTTTCAATCAGTTGCTCCCTAGCCGCATAAACATGTCCATCATCCGCCAGTTCACTCAGGGTATACATGATTCCGCTTCGCAAGCGTACATGAGTCTCTTTGCCAAATCCAAGCTTTTCTGCAATACTATCTGCTGTCTTAAAACCAATTCCCCAGATATCATCTGCCAGTCGGAAAGGATTTTCTTTTACCTTATCTATACTTTCATTTCCATAAGCTTTATAAATCTTAGCTGCAAAGGATGTACTGACACCATGATCTTGTAAAAAGAGCATGATATTCTTTACTTCCTTTTGTCGCTTCCAGCTTTCCTTAATCATCCCAACTCGTTTTATCCCAATACCCTCAACTTCAATCAGAGCATCCGGATTGTCTTCAATGACCGAAAGGGTATCTGTTCCAAATTTTTGTACAATTTTGTTAGCAAACTTCGGTCCAACTCCTTTGATCAGCCCACTTCCAAGATATTTCTCAATTCCATAGATGCTAGCCGGCATGGTTTCTTCCCATTTTTGTGCTATAAACTGCCTGCCATACTTGGTATCTATCTTCCAATCGCCATCAATTAGAAGTACCGAACCAACATTAGCATCTAAAAGACTTCCCACCACAGTGACCAGATCATCATAGCCTTTGACATTAACTTTAAGAATAGTATAACCGTTCTCCGGATTCTGATATGTAATTCGTTCTACGATGCATCGAATTTTGACCACCTGGTTCACCTCCATGTCCTCTTTTGCAGGTTTTGATACAGTAACTTGTCTTAAATATTACTTATGTTAAAGAATATAATTCCTTGATATCAGGAAAGTAATACAATTCTTGATACTTCTATGTTTAGTGTATTATTAACATTACCAACTATCACAATGACTAACACAATGACTTACATACTTGCCTAGCTATACTGGTAAATATCACATAAAACTGATATAGTATGGGTTCCTATACCTTCATTTTACATCCAAGCTAAATCACAATCCCATCACAGTGATCAATCTCATGCTGTATAATCTGTGCAGTCCAACTTGAAAAAGTCTGTCTCTGCCTCTTAAAATTTCGATCAAGATACTCTACTTCTATGATATCATATCTTGTAGTCTTTCTTATGCCGGTCAATGACAGACACCCTTCCTCTGTTTCATAAGGTTTCGATTTCTTAGTAAGAACAGGATTTATCATAGGCAAACCTATCATTCCAACACGATACACTATAATTCGTTTCTTTATTCCTATCATATTTGCAGCCAGACCTACGCAATGCTCTGCATTCGCTTTTAGGGTATCCAATAAATCATCAACAACAGCGATATCCTCATTCGTTGCTAATTCTGATTTTTGCCCCAGAAAAAATACATCTTTCACAATTGATCTAACCATAATAATCTCCTATTCGACGGTTTCAGTTTATAATGATTTCATAAATAATGATTTCATTATTTATAGTGACACATTTCACTTAATAATGATTATTGTACTATGAAAAAAAATCATTATCAACTCTAATACACATCTTGCAGTACAACAAATTAACACCCTACCACTTTTACATGATAAGGTGCATAAGTATTGTCTACTGTTCTACTTCTTGTCTTCATTCACTATTCTGTATCATCACCTAACTCCGCGTACTATGAGTTTTTAGAATCTGAAGTCTCTCTGCTACATGTGTAAATACTAGGTCAGAGAACAATCAAGTTTTATGGCACAAAATCGAATCATTAATGAGCAAATGAGCACATATAGCATAAACTCAATCTTTTCTATAAAATAGTTTATCTTCATTCCATCATAGCCTTCTTAGCCTTTTCAATCACATCAGTAACAAGTTCCACTTTAAAATTACGAACACTCTGTTCAAAAAGTGTATTCCATTCCGAGTAGCTTTTTACTTCTTCGGAATACGGTATATCAAATGGAAGAATATAAAATTTTTGCTTATTATTGAATGTGCTAATCGCACGCTCATGTTTCACTTCAATCGATTTCTGCTTTTGAACTTTTCTTGGAAAAATAACTCCTGCCCCGTTTGTACCAAAAACAACCATATCTCTAATACATTTATTAATATCTTCTCCACAATATGTACTCAAAGCTCTTCCTTTACCGGCAGTAGAGTCGATTGCTTTCTCCCATTCTTCTTTAAACTTTGCATCCATTATCAGAAAAGTACCCTTTTTCGGATTATTTACCGAATTAAAGATAAAATCTGGTCTTGAGGAACATGCAAATACTCTAACATCATTTTTTGAATTGTTAGTTTCAATATATTTTCTGGACTTTTGATCGAATACAAAATATCCTTTTTCCTCTTGATCTTCACTCATGACTCTCTTAAGAAAGATTTCCCAAAGGTCCGGAAGATAAAATAAAAATCCTTGAACTTTATCAGAATCCGTATCAAATATTGAAACTCCTTCCTCTCTTAATATCTTAAGACAGACCTTTCTCACTTCTTCATATTCTGTATAATATGGATGAGCAATTGGTCTGATATTCTCTGTTAAAACTTTTTGTAATGCTGCTTTATAACCTTGCATTTCATATCTAAGATCATTTAGAAAAAATCTAATTCGCAAATTCGAGTCTATCTTCTGTTCTACTAAGTCCAAATATCGAATACGTAGATAATCATAAGTTGCCAATATAAGCATATTAAAGCTATTAATAACAGAGTTTTCCCTAAATGAATAAGCAATCTTCCCATTATCATGACCTGCATTTAGTCTGATATGACGTGCAATATCTATGCTTCCCTTAAGTCTGTCATCATTATTTGTAAAACGCTGATATGTTCTATAGTAACCTTTAGGAATTGCCTCGAGTATCTTCTCTACATAAATATCTATGAGCAGAAAGTCAAATATATTATCTTCACTATCATATACATACTCTGAATGTGTCTTAACCAGTCCATAAGTCAGTAGTTTTGCTACAAAATAGGAATGATTTTCTGCATCCATTCGACTCTTAATTTGAAGATTGACCGAAAACTCTTCCGGCATATCAACATTCTCAGGAAGTTTTACTTTCAAATAATCACTTTTTACCACTCCCGAAAGCGCGCCAACAACTCCATTGATACGTTCTGTTGACATATATTTTTCAGCATTCCTCTCAGCTTCCTGTTCCTGTTGTTTTTCTTTCGTAAAATTTTCTGTTTCATCAACACCATCATCTTCAATATCATCCACAGCAGATTTTTCAGTAAAATAATCATCCTTCAGATTCTTACCAAAGTTTTTTATTAGTGATATATTCTCACCATTTCGTTCTTTACCTCGATTTATATATACATTTGAATTTTTGGAAGAAGCGTTTTTTAGAAAAACTCTCAGAATGTCATCCTTCAACTCCTTGTTCTTCTCGAGAATCTCCAGCCAATTATCATCAGCATAATCTATACTAACCTCGTTTATTGGTTGATAATCCGTAGCCTTGAAACCAACTTTAACTGCCAATCTTATATCTCCTCATATTCATATGATGTATTTACTCCAAATACTTTTGCACAGTTTCTTATAAATGTTGCTACCTTTGCAGAATCTCTTCCTCTCACATACTCTTTTAAAATAGGTTCAACTCTCCTATTCCAAATGACCTGTTCTGTTACGACAGTATCAGCTTCCATAAGTCCATACTCTTTAAAATAGGCTGGTCCAATATGATACGCTGAGGTTAGACCAAATGGAGCACCTTCTGTACTTATCTTTTCATTTAAAGCTTCTATTTTTGCCAGAAGATAAGATGAATCCTTTACCTTTTCCTCTTCCTTAGTACGTTTTTCAAAAATAGCTTCCAATGTCGATTTCATAACTTCTTTAGCCTTTATTTCTTTCCATTGAAAACGCCGACGGAGTGCAAAATCAAAGGACTCAACGCTTCTATCAATGTCATTCATGGTTCCTACTATGTATAAATTTTCTGGAATAAAGAATCCATGCTTAAATACATCTCCCTCGCCATTGTAGTATCCATTCTGTTCAATATTAAAAGTACGAAGATTGGTATACTGCGTGTCAAAACGATTCTCTACTCCACGATATGACTCTTCAAGGCCAAACATTAACTCGCCAAATACTTTGCCTAGATCAGCCCTGTTGATCTCATCAATAACAAAATAAAATTGCTTTTGTTCTATTATGTCTTTTATCTTATTCTTTTTTTCTTGTGATTCACCATTTTTAATATGACAAGCAGTATATAAATCATTCATATTATCTATTGCAAAATCAGATTTTCTTAACCGTTCAAGGTTATATTCGACTATTCCTCTACAAAAGGCTTTAAATATTCCATCTACCCTTACAAAAGTATTCTTGTCATTAAATTCGACTGGTCTTAAACCCTCTACAAAATCTGAATAGTCATAGGAAGAATGAAACTGAACAAATTTATACTGATCAATTTTTCTACCATTCTCAAGTTTTAACTGTTCCGTACATTGTTCTTCAACATATTTACGCACACGATAGGTCTTTCCTGTACCTGGCGCACCCGTAAAAATAATCTGCCGACATCTACCTTTCACAAATAATTCTTTCATTCCATCCTGCATATTATTATCCTCTTTCATACCGATCATGTTTTCTTCATGATTGAAATCCTTTGTCTCGATTTCAAAAAAAACTGCTTCGGTTTTATCAGAATCCAATTCTTTTAAGCAGCGCGCACACAGTTCCATATATTCCAATGGGTATGCATATGTCAAATTTAAGTAAAAACCTGTATTACCAATTTTCAAAAATGATACTTCTGTGCCATTTGAAGTTCTATTCGGATTTTCTGTTATTGAGGCATTAATATTTCCCTTGATTTGATTAAAACACTCGAAAACAGTCACTTGAGTATAATTTTCAACAAGCCATCCAAAAAACATTCCACATGTAGCGCGTGGAGTTTTTCGAAATTCTTGTTGTGAGCCAATTTTAATTGCAAGTAATTTATTAAAATTTATTATCTTTTTTACATCATCTGAATCTCTATCATTAATGAGATTCAAAAAATCTGAAAATTTCAAGTCCATCTTTTAGCTCCTTCTTCCCAATCATATAATATGTACAATTTTCTCCTAGCAATGAAATGTCTAAATTATATCCTAATAACACTTTTTGTGCATAGCAGCCTGTGCAGACCTAATAAAAGTACCACTCTCCATATGATCGACATTTTTTTCTCCTAATATGCGTAATCCGGTGAAAATGGACACCTAATCCGATTTTATGTGGACACCGGTTCCGGTGCCGTCTGGACAGCTGTTCCGATTTTATCTGGACAGCTAA
>JAQZBN010000033.1 GCA_029238935.1 Herbinix sp. | reverse complement strand
CATCAATTCTTTCGGAATAACACTGGTATCTGGTCTGGTTAATTTTTCGCCAACTTTGAACTTCATGATTACTTCCATCCCTGGGCTTGGAGGTCCCTGTGCAATATTTTGCAGGATGATTTCCTGGCCTTTATATTTAGAAAAATCGATTATTACATCCATTCTTTCTGCTGGCTCCATAATAAAGGAATCTATTTTCACTGGATGATGAATTAGTCCTAAATCCGTACCTATCTGATAAAATACTTCATCATTACTTAATTTTAGTTCATAAGCACGTAAGTTTGATCCGTTCAAAATTCGAAATCTATATTTACGTGGTTCAACCTCCAAGTACGGCCATATTTTCCCATTGACCACTACAGTATTTCCAAAGAAAAATGAAGGTGTCGATGGTACTGGATTATCCAATGGTGGTGTAGAATTATTAGGATAGAACAAGGAACCATCCTTTTGAAAGGATTTATCTTGTATCATGAGTGGTATTTCATATGGTCCTTCTGGTAGATTTAACCTGCTTTCCAAAAAGTCTCTTATGAGATAAAATCCTACTAATCCTGCATATACATTAAGTCTTGTAATTCCTATCGCATGATCATGATACCACAAAGTAGCTCCTGCCTGATGATTCGTATATTCATATACCTCTCTTGTGTATTTTTGCCCAACATATTCATTATAACTCGAATACCATGCTTCCGGATGTCCATCACTATCAGCTTCTACATTTGCACCATGAAGATGGACTACGGTTCTTACATCCGGAGTGTCCATTGTACCATGAAGTGTATGATCGACTGGTAGAAGGTGTTTGTTTGGTAATTTGTTTTCCCATTTCACTTTTACAGGCACATCCTTTGGGACTTCAAATGTTGGACCAGGATAGGTCCCATTATATCCCCATATGGTGGTTAAAGGAAAATATTTATGAAATTTATGCTTAGCTTCCATCATCGTAATCTGATAAAACAACTCAGCCTCTTTAGGTGAATTGCATCGATAGATAGGTTCTGCTATCTTTGGTATTGGCAGCGAATCGACAAACTTTGGTATGGTTATTGGATCTATAGGATCCACTTTCATTGCATGTTCTTCATGACCTTCCATATCATACGAATTATATGGATAATAATAACTCATTTTATACCTCCTTATTATGATCAAATAAATTTGTCTCAATAATAATCTATGATGTAAATTATTATTTGTGTCATATTATAGGGTATTTTATGTTATTATGTCGCATATCTATGTCTTTGCTTGATTATTTAATTGAAAATCTCTCTTAAACTAATTAGTTTACTATTAAGCCACCACAGGAACCAATTGATGACTCCTATTACAAAGTCTGGGTTACACACTATCCAACCTAATATAAGTCTCTGAAATCCGTACTACGTTATATAAACTTTCCATATTTCACTTCTGTAGACTCCCCATAAGGAACCCTCTAGACTTTATGGATATCGTTCCTATATGTCATAGGTCTACCAAATCCTATCGCTATGATTTTATCCAAATATTTAATCGTTTGCTTTTATTAATTGTATTTGGTATGATATGTTTGTTAAAAATAGATAATAAAAATGTGAGAGGAAAGTATGAGCGATCGTGTTATAAAACATTACTATAGAATTTTATAACCATGAAAGCAAGATTACTAAGGTTACGCAATGGATAATCAAGAACAAAAGCATCAACGACGTGTACGTTATCAAGGTACTCATCCGAAAACCTTTAAGGAAAAATATAAGGAACTGCAACCAGAAAAATATGCTGATGCTGTTGCAAAGGTTATTCAAAAGGGCAATACTCCTGCTGGTATGCATCGTTCCATTTGCGTGAATGAAATATTAGAATTTTTACAGATAACCCCTGGGCAAATCGGAATGGATGCAACCCTTGGTTATGGTGGTCATACATTAGAAATGTTAAAATGTTTAAACTCAAAAGGTCACTTATATGCAACAGATGTAGATACGATTGAATTGCCCCGTACGAGAGAACGTTTAGAGCGTTTCGGTTACGGCTCTGAAATTCTAACCATCAAGAATATGAATTTTTCCAATATAGATCTAATTGCTCAGGAAGCGGGTCCTCTCAATTTTATATTGGCAGACTTAGGTGTCTCTTCTATGCAAATAGATAATCCGGAAAGAGGTTTCTCCTATAAGAGTGAGGGACCTCTAGACTTAAGGCTAGACCCCAGCAAAGGTGTGTCTGCAGCAGATCGTTTAAAGACGATTTCACAAGTTGAATTGCAGGGTATGTTACTGGAAAACTCTGATGAGCCACATTCCGAAGTAATCTCTCGTGCCATTCTCTCCGAAATCAAAAAAGGGAAAGAAATAACGACAACTACAAAGCTGCAACAAATTATAAAAGAAGCTCTGAAACTCCTTCCGGAAAAAACAAGAGAGGAAGAAATCAAAAAATCCTGTCAAAGATGTTTTCAGGCATTACGGATTGATGTTAATAATGAATTTGAGGTTTTATATGATTTTTTAGAAAAACTTCCTGCTGCTCTTGCTGAAGGTGGACGTGTTGCAATCCTTTCCTTTCATTCAGGAGAAGATCGCCTCGTAAAAAAATCGTTTCAACGATTTTACCGTGAAGGTATTTATCGTGAAATAGCACCTGATGCGATCCGCCCATCCGCAGAGGAATGTAATACCAATAGTCGTGCTAAATCCGCCAAACTTCGGTGGGCAATAAAAGCATGATAATAATGGTGCCTGACCCTCTTATGAAATTCTTACGTTCGTAAGAATTTCTTAAGAGGGTCAGGCACCTTCTGTTCATCTGGGGACACGAAGCCCTGGCTCTGGGAACCTATCAAATGGCATATGGGGTTCTAATTGGTACCAATACGCTACCGTTGACACATCATCACTTCTTTCAAACAAACCATTATGACTAACACCAATTTGTTGAAGCGTCACCTTTAAATCCTGTTCAAAATAAATCGGATCCGGGATATGCCAACGATAAAAACTTCGCATCGGTGGGCAGTCACTATTATGGCAAGGATGTTTTATGATATCATCCTGATTGGAGTAATAAGGATACCCGAGAAATGGTGTATGATAAGTCGTTTCTATGGTGTTGCCATTTTCGTGCTTTGCAAAACTCCAAGCTCCCCCAAAATAATCTTCTGTTCCAGTACCGCAAATGGTCGGATACTCCTCGTCACCATCCATATAAAATTTGATTTCACCTTCTCCCCACCAATAACGTTGTAGAGTTGAAAGTGCCATAAATGTACCTATGTACTGCCCTTTCCCTTTCACATGATCAAGGATGGTATAGTCCTTTCCAATTTTAGTCGGATTTTCTCTTCTCCAACTTGCATGAAAGTAACCCGCACTATCAGGTAGCGAATCATACAGACAATAATCCACCTGATAAAAGAAACCTCCGATATCCCGAACATGCTGATTTTCAATGGTTATTTTGGCGTGTTTACCAAATGGCATTGGAAAATAGCAATTCATTCCACGCAAGGGATTTACTACAACGGGAAATGAGTTTACTACATAACTAGCACCAAACCCTAAGCAGAAAAAGTCTCCCAAAGGACATTCCACCGAGGGAGTATCTTCCTGATCCCAATACATTCGTAATACCAAATCCCGTAATACGAAGCAATCCGCTTCTGAAGTTTTATCTGTCACTGTAATCCAGATATGATTTATTACACCGGTTCCACGAATACTGGCAAGTACCGTTTCCTCCCCGGACTTTATTGTAAGACATGGAGAGCCTTTTCTAGAAACACCTAAATGACTGGAGGACATTCCACCGCAACCTTTTTCTCCAGTTGGATTTTCCGCATTAATGGCACGACTCTTACCACCATTCACCAGCGGTATTGATGATAACTGATTTGAAAAGATGTTATACATAGTTTCAACCTCTTTATTATAATTGAATATCATATAGATAGAGATATTATGTAAAATGAATACATTACCATACTTTATTAATTACCATACCTTATTAATACCAAATCCTCTTCAAGGTGTAAACACAGATTTCTTCCATTTTAGCATAGGAATCCGTTGTGATAGACAAAGAGTTCAGATTATAATCACAGATAAAATTTTCCGCTGTGTAGATCAATCCATCGTCGGCAAATAGTTCAAAGCCGCAAGTATCTACTATGACACGTAACTTTTTATTATGATACGTATAGGATAACGGTAATTTATTATCACCTATATTAATACGATTCGCACGAACATCCACTTTCATCTTCAGTCCAAATATAGAGAGATCAAACCAATCCGAATTTTCATTCATTGTGAATATGATATCTAAAGCTTGCTTATCGATACCAGATACAGCCCATGGAGTATCCTTATTAATTTCTACATTTATCATTTCTCTCTCGTGATAACGAAGTGCTTCTAGTTCTGGAACCGGATTTGTTCTTAGATAATATTCATTTCTTAAATGATACAATGATACATCACATGGAACTGACATCTGACTATGAAAAGGACTATCCGGACAACGAACGCTTTCCCATGCTATCTTAATCCGTCGATTCCCAGTGTGATCAAAGGTTTGAGCTGCATAGGATACACGAGCTCCATGACGATATGCTTTGGACTCCTGCTGTATCATAAAGCAATGCTTCTTAGAATCCATACTGCCAATCAAATACCGATCGGATGCACCGGATATGATCCATTTTATAACGCCTGGTTCATTTTCCACCTCAAGGGGATAAATATCCGGACATTCATTATCATTTGCCAGTGTAACCATATGGAGTTGTTCCCAGTCCAGTAAGTTAACTGATGTCAAGAGGATATAATCACTCTCTTCCAGGTATAGTGCCATCACATATTGATCCAGCTCTTTGGAGTATACGACCTTAGGATCACGATTGCTTCCAACCAGATGAGGTACCACTGGGTTTTTATCATACTTTTGAAAGGTCAATCCATTATCCGTGGAGTATGCCAGACACTGAGTAAATTTTTTACCGAAAGATAACTTCGATGTGTTTCCTGCTGCAGTATAATAAAGCAAGATTACATCATTCTCGTTTTCCTTTAATCCACTATCATTTTTAGTATCAACGAATGCACAACCGGAAAACATTGTTCCCAGTTCGTCCGGAAATAATGCAGTTTCCAGCTCAGTCCAGTGGATTAAATCCTGAGATATCGCATGCCCCCAATGCATGTTATCCCATTCAATACTGGCCGGATTATATTGATAGAACATGTGATAGGTGTTATTTGCATAGAACAAGCCATTGGGATCATTGATCCATCCCTTTTTGACTGTAAAATGTACCTGCGGACGATATACTTCTTGGTAAACTCCTTCTGATGGAATTTCATCTACATATTCAAGCTGGAACTCCATATTCGGGGAAATTTTTAATTCAATCTCCTTTCCAAGTAACAGTCTTACATCTACATAATGAAAACGTCTAGGGTTAATCATATCCACACGACAATCCAGATCAAATACAAGTTGCTCATTAGAATAAAATTCAATTTTCTTTTTTGAAGCTTCTTGATTTACTGGCAGCTTAAGATATTGTTTTGTAATAATCGATTTCATATCAGCCTCGCCTCCTTATGGTTAAATCATATTATATCTGTTTCTATTTTATCCTTAACCTAATCCATCTTTCAACTGATAAAAATCCGTTAAGTGGAAAAAATCCGATCTCTTTTCTAATAAGTGACTCACTATTTCATTCTGATCTCGTTCCGTTTAAATCATTATGTTTCCATTGTTTCACAGCATTTCATTACAAGTTTTTTACACCAAATATTAAAATTTATCTCTCTTATTGGCGCAAAAAACCTAACAATAATTAACGATTTACATCTCTGTATTTTTTAGGAGTTACTTTTTCATTATATTTAAAAAATTTAACAAATAATTCTTCATGATCAAAACCAATTGATTTTCCAACCGAAGCAACTGACATATTCGTTGTTGTTAATAAGCGTTTTGACATATTCATTTTCTTATATGTAATATATTTTTTAATTGTAAGATCATATTGTTCTCGAAAAATTTTCGATATATAGTCACTGCTATAATGAAATATATCTGCAATCTGCTCTACCGTAAGCATTGAGTGGATATTCTCATTGATATATTCCATGATTTTTTTGGCTAGATCAGTAGTTCCATTTCCATCAGATGCACACAGCTTCATCTCATTTAATATCACCAGTAATAACGCATCCCGTCCATGAGTATTCTTTTTGCTCATAAAGTTGCGTTCTAATTTAGCAAATACTTCTCCCATGAAAATCGCATTCTCTTTAACTTTGACCGGAATCCTCGGAAGCTCAGCCATAATATCATCGGAACAGTCAAACCCAAGCATATAGAAGGAAGTCCTGCCTTCATATTCCTTCCATCCATCAAGGGTTTTATAGGATGGGATAAGTAAAATGTCACCTTCAGTTAAACTAAGATCATAACCATCGATTGTGATATAGATTTCACCGCCAGTTACATATATGATTTCGTTTCTATTGAGGAAACGTTCTTTATATAACCAGCTTTCTTGCAAAGCAACGTGATTACAGTTATTCACTTGCAAAAAACCATGTCCGTTCGATTTATCATAACTAATACTGTATGGTAAATGTAGCATTCTATTTCAAGCTCCTTTACGATTTCATTCGAAAATAATTCTTTTGTATATTTTATCATACTGCATTGATGACAGCAATCGATTGGACTTTACTATTCACTACTGCACATAAATTGCAACCCCTCAATAAATTCATATAAAAGGGCAAAAAAAGAGCTGTGTACCAGCGATTATAAAACCGCTAATACACCAGCCCCATAAATATCATTTCTATAGATTTATGTCTTAAAATATATAGTGATTATTTCATTAGGAAAAGTAGTCCATTTTTATTGCAATTTGTAATTTAATTTTATATCAATAGAAAAATTACAGAAAAAGCAGAAATGTTAACCTCTCATTTCTAGCAGCTTGCTTTTTAGTTCATTCTCTATGCGATTCAATTCAATTTCTGCTTCTTTTCTCTTCTGACGACCTTCCGTTTGTATCCTAAGTACTTCATCCAGTGTTGAAATCAATGATTCATTGGTTATTCGCAGGGTCTCAATATCCACAATACCTCGTTCTGATTCCTTCGCCGTTTCAATCGTAGCTAATTTTAATGTCTCAGCATTTTTTCTCAATAATTCATTCGTCATATCAGTAACTTCTCTTTGCGCTTTTGCCGCCTGTCCCGAATGCGTAACCCCTAGAGCTAACACCATCTGACTCTTCCATAAAGGAATTGTATTTACAATCGTGGACTGAATTTTCTCTGCCATGATGGTATCATTCCCTTGAACCAAACGAATCTGTGGTGCCAATTGTATCGAAATAATCCTGGTTAATTCCAAATCATGTATTTTCTTTTCAAAGCGGTTGCAAATTGCTGTCAAATCATTAACCGCCTGCGCATCCTCCTGTAGACCACTGGCTACCGACTTATTCATAAGTGCCGGTAATTCTTCCTCTTGAACTTTAGCCAATTTCTTCTTCCCCGCCAGGATATACATGGAAAGTTCTTTAAAATATGTTTTGTTAAGATCATACATCTTATCAAGCATTGCAATATCCTTCAGTAATTGAATCTGGTGAGTTTCCAAAGCACTACAAATTTTATTTATATTCGTTTCTGCTTTATCATACTTTGCTTTCATTGCAGTAAGTTTGTTGGATGACTTTTTGAAAAGACCTAAAAATCCCTTCTCATCTTCGTCTACATCAAAACTTTTTAATTCCGTTACAACGCCGGACAGCATTTCTCCAATTTCTCCCAAGTCCTTCGTTTTAACATTATTTAATGCAGATTCGGAAAAGTCCGCAATCTTCTTCTGAGCGCCTACTCCATATTGTAGAATCTGGTTTGATTTATTTAGATCAATTTGATTCGCAAAATCATTGACCATTTTTTTCTCTTCCGGTGTTAATGAACTTTCATCTAAAACCGGTTTTTCACTACGAATGTTATCTTTATTAACTATTTCACTGCGCACGCCATCTTGTGAAACATCCTCACGAAATGGTTCAAAAGTTAATGTAGGTGTATCGTTATTCATTGTTTAATCCCCCATGTTTTTATCAATTTTAATATTTTTCTCTGTTAAACCTTCCTGTGCAAACATAGTTTCCAGTACAGAGATATCCGTTGAGATATCCATTGCTACGTCCTCAAAGAGACCATCTAATAAATTAACAAATGCAAGATTTATTGTGTCCATGGTTTTTTCGATTTCTTGTTTTGCATTTGAAATATTTTCACCTTCCACCGGTTGGTAATCGAATTCCTTGTACGCATCGACCAATTTTAATGTAGTTGGCAGGAAGTACTCCGTAAACTTCTTTATTTCTGGGAACTTCTCAGGATGGATTTCTACATAATCAAATATTTTGCCGATTACTTCCTCCAGCGCATCTAATTTGCGTGAAATCTCTTCACCTGGTATTGCAATATTAGCATCTCTGATTTTCTGAACGTATTGTCTTCCTTCCTCAATAGCTATTCTAATCTTCGGATCTAATGCATCCTTTTGATTCTTTTCTTGATTGGTCTGATCTTTGTACTTGGCTTGTTCTTTTTGCATAGCCTGTTCTTTATGCTGAGCGTGTTCTTTACGCTTTTCTTCCAGATCTTTCATTCTCATATTTTCCTGTAAATTAAGATATTGCTCATAACTTTCTCCATTTAACATAAAACAGGTTTTTTTATCATCAATATGACCTTCCGGGAACATACCGATTGTAATCATTCTTTGCAAATCTTTTACTGTAGCTTTATTGCTTAATCCGGTTACTAAAGATAAATCTTTAATCAAGCAGTAATTACGACCATGCATTTGCGAAATATATCGTTCAAATCTCTTTAATCTTTTCCTTATCCTGCTTCCTTTCATAGATAAAAATAAACAAGCGATAAAACTGACTAGAAATCCTACAGCAAAGGGATAGAACAAAACGCTGTTCCCCGCTAAATATCCTAATATTGCGAATACACTGAATGCAATTACAGAAACTGTACTTCCTAGCGTTCCAAACACGGTAAATAAGATACCCGACACATGTCCAACCGGAACCGTGCTTTTCACTGGTTTTGGAATTGGTTTACTTTGTCCATACTCCTGCTTATAAGTTCGATTGTTATTTTGATTCTCATTTTTATAACTATAGCTATAATTGTTTTTATTGTTATTACTATAATTGTTATTGTTGTTATTGCTTTTACTATAGTTATTATCGCTATGATTGCTTCTAGTATAGCTGTTATTACTATTACTATAACTATTATTGCTATTACTATAGCTATCCTTGTTATTCGTGTAGGTATAGTCCTGTTGTTTTTGGTCTTGTGTCGAAGATTGTGAGGTTCCTTCCTTCGTATCCTGATAATCATTTACTTTCCAGAATTCATTATTACCACGATTCCATCCTAATGAATTTCTGACCTCATCCAGTGCCCCATTTACCATATTTCCTATATCACGGTTTAATCTATTAAAATCCCTATTGTGCACCGCATCCTGAACAATATTTTTAATCTCATCACCTAAATTTAAATTCCCCCGCTTATTCATATCAGCCTCCAAGCGATTACTTTCGAATAATTCCTCATTTTAATAAATGATATTTATAATGATTTTTAACTATCATTTGGTAAATCATATCATATCTAAATTTTGAAATCAACTATCATTGAATTGGTGTTAATATTTAGAATGCATAACTAGAAGGATTACCTAAGTATTATCCTCCTATTTGAGAAAATAACAAATAAAGGCCTTAAATTGTCCCCTTGGTGATAATATAATAGAAGCAAAATAGGAGTGAAGTAATCTCCACTCCTTAACAGCTCCTTATTATTGTGCTAAATACATTATACTTATGCTAATATCATCTGTATTTCATTCCCTTCAGAAAAGATGGTGTTTTCTTTTACAAATCCTTTAGACAGATATAAATTATAGGTATATTCACGATGGGTAAAGAAAATCTCTTTCTCTGAAGTCAGCTTAGTATCGGGAAGCCCCTGTGCTAATGGATCAAAACGATAAATAAAACATAGATCACTATCGCCGGTATTTTCTACATGGACTCCTTTCTCAGACAGAGTAAATACAATATCACCACAAGGAGTTCCATAAAATGTGATTACTGCTAAATCCCTCTCTTCCTTGTAAGTCATACCGATATAAGACAGTCCTGGGACAGAAGATGCTTCCCCAGTGCATGGATACAATCCGCTTCGGATACCATTTCCACAGAACCGGTTTCCATCAATGATTGGTAAGTTATCGTAAATCAATTCATTGGTAGTACATATATCATCCAGATATCTCTCCTTATAATCCTCACGGAATAAATACAGATCACGAATCCAGAAGCGACCCTCTTCTGTATAGAAGTTAATACGATAATTTTTACAGTTATACCATATGGACTGTTTTCCGCTATCTTTCCAGTCAGTTAAAGCTGTTATCGTTGATGGAGGGGTATGAGAGAACACACTTTTAAACCATAAACCCGTATCACTTAATGTTTCCACTTCTATTTCTCCCTGTGATATAAGGTCGGAAATCTTATGAAATTGATAAAATAAACCATCCTTCATACTATCCCAGCCAAAACTGTTCTCCTGTCCGGCTTGCGCATAACCAAAGGTTAGACAGTTACCATTAAAATTCTCCCTCAGATACCAGTCAACCCACTCCTTTACTCCTCCACCACCGGATGCCGCTGTATATACCGGTTCTAGGGTCACTACCCCTTGAACTCCTACTCCTCCGGTAACATTCGAATCAAGACCCAGATCATACTGATAAACCGGATCCGACCCCAGCATACGAAACACTGGTGTTCCAATTTGGTTTTCCTCCTTTTGTGCGGGACAAAAGGAATTTTTGCGGCTTGGATAATACCCTTGTCCATAATATCCTCCCCACAAGGTATATCCATCCGTACCCCATTGATCCTTACAATTACATGCAGCATGCAAGCCGTATTTTTTGCTGGCATAGTCAAGGGTATGGGCATCAAAAGCCCAGGAACCGAAGGTTTTCGGATAATACCCAAAGCATAACTTAAACTCTTCAAAATAACAATCAATCAATATCTCCCGCTCTTTCTTCGTATAACCCACCGAAAAACCACAATGAGCATGCCAATCCCAGGAGTGTCGTCCTCGCCAAACAAGCCCCACTTTCTCAACAAGTGGCTGAACAATCTCAAACCATGCACCAATTTCAAATTGGTCCGGGTTTAAATCACAGAGTAACTTAGTAAACCGTTGATCGCATAAAGCATCATATTGAATTAGAAAGGTTCCCCGGAGTCCCAACTCCTTCATAAGCAAAATCTGTTCTCTTACCGGTTCCACTAGATCCATTTCAACTCTAGGTTCGGCACCTCGTATAAAATTAATGATGTTGATAATTTGTCTTTTCTTCATTATATCGTTCCTTTCCGGTTGTATTTCATTTATATGGATTATATAATAAATGATATAAGACAACCATGAACAAATCGATGAAATAAGTGGACATATCGCTGAAATTTATAGAGAGGAGAGATGATGGATATGATTAACAAATCTTATTACCGAATTCTAACTGATACGGATAATAACTTTACCACAGATCAAACCTTTATACGTGTCAACTGTACAGGACATTCTTTTTATTCGGAAGAAGTCCGGGCTTCTACCAGCCGCCATGATTATTATCTTATCTACCTTTATCAGGGAGAGTTAACGGTTAATCAACCTGCACAGACTAGACGGTTATTGCCGGGAGATATGATTTTATTTCAGCCTGAATGCAATTTTGATTATGTAAAGCCAGCCGGTATTGATATGGAATATTATTGGGTTCATTTTACCGGTTACGGCACCACAGAACTACTAAATCAATGTGATATTGAAACAAATCGCATCCTAACTCCAGGAAAACATGAGTGTATATGTGATAAATTCCTTCATCTTTTTGAGTCCTTCTTAACACGGGATAAGTTTTTAGATGTCGAAGCAGCTCAAAGGCTTGGAGCACTTATTATTTCGATTGGAAAATATATCTCAGGACAAATCGCTGATGAACCGCAGCACTCTGATAAAATCTGCAAATCCATTTCATTTATCCATGACCATATATCAGGTGAAATTAAGGTAAGTTCACTAGCATCCATTGAACATATGAGCCTAAGTCATTACAGAGCAGTCTTTCATCAAGTTATGGGTTTATCTCCCAAGGAATATATCACGTTGTCAAAATTAAATTACTCCTGTGAATTAATGCGTCAAACGGAACTTAGTATTAAGGAAATCGCTGTATTGGTTGGGTATGACGATCCACAATACTATAACAGAATTTTCAAAAAATATTTCGGGTTGACTCCCAGCTTGTATAAAGGACGAAAAAAATCCTTACACCACCTAAAAAAGTAGTGTAAGGAATTTAACTTGATGTTATTTGGTTGCTAACAAGATCTACTTCATATTACTCTTTACAATTTTACTAATTTGAATGATGATAGAAGGCAATACCGCTAATAAGTAGATCATTCCAATCTGACTTCCCGTTAAGACTGATACGGAAAATACTCTTTGTAGTATAGGAGTAAAAAGTACCAAATTTAATAAGAGAGTACCTACAAGAAATGCCCATAAACTATATTTGTTTTTTGAAAAACCAATTTGGAATATAGATTGTGAGCTTCTACAATTAAAACCATGAAATAGTCTTGCCATGGTTAAAGTAGCAAAGGCCATAGTACTTGCTACACCTTCATTTCCATTCTGGTAACCAATATAAAATGCGGCCATCGTACTAACAGCTATTAATCCTCCCTGTAGCATTAATATCGATAAAAATTCCTTGGTCAGGATCCCAGTCTTCGGATTTCTTGGTTTCTGAGACAGTAAATTGTCTTCCGGTGGTTCCATACCGATTGCAATGGCAGGTAGGGAGTCTGTTAAAAGGTTGATAAACAACAGATGAACCGGCTTAAATGGTACTGGAAGTGCCATAATGGAAGTATAAAGAACACTTAAAATACCGGCCATATTTCCGGAAAGAAGGAATTGTATCGCATTTTTAATATTTCGATATACATTTCGCCCATTGGCAACAGCCTTAATAATGGTAGCAAAATTATCATCCGATAAGATCATCGCTGCAGCATCTTTGGATACTTCTGTTCCGGTGATCCCCATGGCTACACCAATATCCGCTTTCTTTAGGGCTGGTGCATCATTCACACCATCACCGGTCATGGCAACAATATTTCCTTTTCTTTGCCAAGCAGCTACGATACGAATTTTATTCTCGGGAGAAACTCTGGCATAGACGGAGATATCTTCAATTTTCTCATCCAACTCGTCTTCTGTTAATGCATCCAATTCTGCACCGGTAAACGCCAAATCTCCTTCTTCAAAAATCCCAATTTGCTTTGCTATCGCTACCGCTGTTATTTTATGATCACCTGTTATCATAACCGGACGTATACCTGCCCGCTTTGCATCGGCTACCGCAGCTTTTGATTCCTCTCTCGGAGGATCTACCATGGAAATAAGACCGATAAAGGTATAATCATTTTCATTTTCTAAGGTAAGCATGTCCTCTCGTCCAACTTCCTTATAAGCAAAAGCAAGAACACGAAGACCATTTTCGGAAAATTCCTGATTCTTAGCGAGAATATTTTTCTTATCTTGCTCTGTTATGGGACGAATTCCTTCTGTAGTTCTGATTTTAATCGTACGTTCCAGAAGAACATCCAAAGCTCCTTTGGTCAAAATCGTTGGTACACCATGAAGTTCATATTTCGTACTCATTAATTTACGATCTGAATCAAAGGGCAATTCAC
The DNA here is from genome assembly GCA_029238935.1 of Herbinix sp. Taxonomy (GTDB): domain Bacteria; phylum Bacillota; class Clostridia; order Lachnospirales; family Lachnospiraceae; genus Mobilitalea. The sequence continues at coordinate 44,146 of JAQZBN010000033.1, read as the reverse complement.
TAAGCCTAGGCATCATTTCACGGATTTCATCATCCATTACTTGAATCTTACGTGCCATCTCAAGTAAAGCATATTCCGTAGGATCACCAATGGCTACCCCATTGTGGAAAGAAGCATCATTGGTGAGGATCGCATCGTAGAGTAAATACCGATGTAACTGATTCTTCAAATCGATTTCATCAAAGTCAATCGTTTTCTCTCCAATATAAATCTGTTGTACTGTCATTTTATTCTGTGTTAAAGTACCTGTCTTATCTGAGCAAATGACCGAAACAGAACCTAGGCTCTCTACTGCTTTCAATTCTTTGATAATCGCTTGCTCTTTCGCCATCTTCTGTGTTCCCATGGCCTGAACAATCGTTACAATGGAACCAAGAGCTTCCGGGATAGCAGCTACCGCTAAAGCCACTGCAAACATCAGCGCATCCAGTACTGGCATCTGACGAAGAATACTAAGTAAGAATACAAATCCACTAATGATCATTATGATCATAGCTAACTTGCTACTAAAATTATCAAGACTTATTTGTAACGGTGTCTTTTTTTCCTTGGTGTCATTCATCAATCCAGCTATCTTACCGATCTCTGTATCCATTCCTGTCTCTGTAACTATTACCATGGCTCGCCCGTATGTAACAAGGCTTCCCGAATACACCATATTAACACGGTCACCCAAAGCTGCTTCTTCTGTTAATGTCTCATCACTTTTATCGACATTGGTAGACTCACCTGTCAGGGAACTTTCATTGACCTGTAAGGAATAATTTCTTAGAATTCTACCATCCGCAGCAACCATATCCCCGGCTTCTAAAAGTAAGATATCTCCTGGCACTATCTCCCTAGACAATAGCTCAACCTTTTTTCCATCCCTTAATAACTTTGCATTTGGGGATGATAGTAATTTTAAGCTTGCTAAAGATTTTTCCGCTTTCATGTGTTGTATTGTTCCTAACAATGCATTCAGAAATATTACTGAGACAATAACAATTGTACTCTCTACATGAGCAGAAAACATGGAAATAACTGCTGCCACAAATAAGATAATGACCAGCAAATCTTTAAATTGTTCCAGAAATACCTGAAGCGCATTTTTCTTTTTTGCTTCCAGCAACGCATTTTCACCTTTTTCTTTCAGAATTTCCGTTGCTTGAGCTGTAGTCAAACCATCCATGGTTACCTTCTGTTTCTGTAGAACTTCTTCCATTGTCATCTTATACCATTGCTTCATTCATGTCCTCCTAGTTGTTTCATTATCAAGTTTCCTAATACATTCATCCTTTACTCTTATTCTTCCCAGTGAAATCAAAAAAATGAATCAGTGTTCAGCCACCAATCAAATCAAAGAACAAAAAAAGACTTTTCGATGAACTATCTCAATTACTTGAAATAGATCACTGAAAAGTCTTGTAACCATTCTATGGCATGCTCATCCAGGCTGATCGCCGCGACTGTTGAATGATGCATTAAAACTACTCCCTTATACAGGTATATCTTAATTCATATTAAGTTTGCTTGCCCATTATAAGGTATTCTATACGGTCTGTCAACCCAAATTTAGTATAGATTGTATATATTATAGTCCAAATCTTTGAGGTATGTATATTTCGCCTATCGCTTCTTTTGATAGACGAAGGATAAATTCATTTTTATATTTCATTCTATCAATGAATATCTGTTTCGTAATATCATAATTGAACTTGGCGTTTTCTCCTGTGTCATGAGGTTCTTTAAAAGTATCAATATATTCCATACTGGACATATCAATGTTGGCTTTATGGTATAAATCAATCCAGACCCCATTCGCTCCTATCCAATCAATTCCGTCTGCATCTTGAATAAGCTTTGATGTAAAGTGATCATTGTTTGAACCTCCTTTATTACAGTGGTTTAAGATTATTTCACATATCAAGTCTAATTCTTCGTTTGTGCACAGATCTCTTAAGGCTTCTTTTGCAAGAGCTGCACCATATTTATTATGAGGTTCAAACCCTTTTCCTATGTCATGAAAATAGCCAGCTGCGTATATGATATCATCAAATTCATATATCTCTGGAAATAAATAATTCCGTAAAGTTATAGCTAAATTTGCCACACGGGTTCCATGGTAATAGGAATACCCTGATTCTCTACTTATACGCACTCTGTTTTTAATCATTAAGCTTTTTGCTTTTTCATGAACTTTTTCAATATTCATTATCTTTCCCCCAATTTTTTAGTAAGAGGTTAGTGATTCATATTATGCTACGTATCGCAACCAAAATTGTGATAGTCACTTATCATTTTTAAGACTTGTTTGCTCATTACACCATCAAGCACAGCGGCATCGATTTGAGTTGTCATATATTCTGCATAGGGCAGCATCTTTGAAATCAGGCTGTAATGAAGCTCACCATGAAAGATTTTTTGCAGAATAACATCTTTTGAATCCTCATCAAGAAACGGAATGAATTTTGCCAATAGGTTTTCATCAAGCTTCTCAAATGATGCATTATTCAATAACTTTAATATACTGTTATCATTCATGTATTTTGCAAGTTCAACAATTTTTGTTATGTTAATACCATGATTGGAAAGTCCATTTGCAATAATATCCAGTGTACTGGCTTTTAATAAAGGTGCAATATTTATAATATCCTCTGTAATATTTTTGTCAGAAAAAAGATCGCTTGGTATCTCATCCGTTTTTCCAAGAGCCACATGAGTTAATACTACTGCTTCATTATTCGTTGGTTCACAAGCATTGATAAGGCTATCAAGAGTGATATCAAATATCTGTGCTATTAGTAAAAGTATTGATATATCCGGAAAGCTATCACCATTTTCATATTTACTAATTGCTTGTCTAGATACATTCAATAGATCGGAAAGCTCAGATTGTGTCATATCTCTACTTTTTCTTAGCCTTGCTAAATGCGCACCAAATTTTCTTACATCAAACAAAATTACCAACCCCTTCATAATCATTCTAACATTTAATAATTTAATTAAAAGCAAAGCTTAGTTGCATTAATAAACCTATTTATTTATAGTTTCATACCCCTACGTTTATAGCACCTGTAAGTCATATCTATTAAGCTATAAAAGAAATCCTTCGAAAATGCTCTAATTAATCACTTTCAAAGGATCTTATAGCCGTTCTATTTGGTCTAACTAAGATTGGTATTGGTAATAATTCATAATCGATTGCTGTTCAAAACCACAGCCAATGTAAAGGTTCAAAGCATGACTATTCGTGCAGACTACATCAAGGCTGACCTCTGCTATGTTCTTTGCTTCAATCAAGCGGAGCGTTTCCGTTAAAGCAGCCTTGCCATAACCTTGCTTCCTATATTCAGGTAAAATACCAAAGCCAAAGAGAAAGGCAGAGTGTTCACCATATTCTACATGTATTTTGTCAATGTCGTCCGCAATTTCACATTCAGCTAACGTATCCGTTTTATTCCCTTCGTTACTTTCATCCATGCTCTCTTCTTCATCTTGAAACAAGATAACATTTAATTCATTTATTTTCTTTTTGTCACGATTCTGTGAAATTCTTAAGGTAACAGAACTTGTCTCGTCAAAGGCTGGATACTTCATTAGCTTCATTCGATATTCAGAATGATGATAATTTCCTCCCATTGACTTAATAAATGCAATTCCGGATTCGGATGCTCCATCCGATAACATAAGTATCAAGGAATAGTTTCTACTTTGACCTTCCTTTGCCGCAAGAACAAATAATTTATTAAAAATTCCTTTCCTTCTCCAGTCAGGATGTGTCATACCATTGATTTCCCCTATATTTCCACCAAAGCAGGAGATCCCAAGATAGGCAACTAATGTTCCATTTATGTAATACATAAACTCATTTACGATTTTGGCAGGATTCGAATTCAGTTGTTCCTTCACATGCTCTTCGTTGTACGAATTTGTGTGGTCTTCTCTTTGTTCTGAATTCGATTTAGCCGTATTGTTTAAAAATAATTTATAATCCAATTCCAATTTCAGATTTGTATGATCATTTTCATAGCATATAGCTTCAAGTTGTTTAATATTGTTGTAATCCTGTTCCGAGAGATATTCCTTCGTAACAATTGCATTTTTATTGTATTCTTGCGTCATTCATAATCCTTTCTTATTAGTTATTCTATAATTAACTTCTTTTTCTAACATCAATTTTAAACCAAATCCATTTTATACCAGAACCTTCCAAATAACAAGTTAAGATATCCACTGCTTATTGAAATAAATAACTAGTCATAGATAAAGAACCTAACGTGCAGGTATCATTATATATTGATACCCGGTCATCCTCTCTGGTCGCACCTAACACATACAGAAGCGGACAAAAATGATCCTCTGTTTGAAAAGCTAATGCTGAAGAAGCTCCTGCAGATTGATATTGTATCACGTCCCTATGATTTCGTTCGATGATTTTATGTTTGATATAATCATCAAATTGATCAGCCCATGGATATCCGTTTTCCATCTCCCAATTAACTCTGGATAAATTATGAACCACATTTCCGCTTCCTAGAATCATAACTCCATCTTCTCGAAGTGTACTTATTTCTTGCCCTAACTTGTAATGTGTTTCTAAAGGAGCATTCCGATCAATACTAAGTTGATATACGGGAACATCAGCATTCGGATACATTCTGTGAAGAACGGACCAGGTACCGTGGTCAATACCCCAGGAGTTATCAATCTTTACTTCCTTGCTTAAAATATCCTTTGTAATGTGTGCATATTTGGGAGAACCCGGTGCAGGATACTCAACTTCATATAGCTCTTTGGGAAATCCATAAAAATCATATAGGGTTCTTGGATTTTCCATGTCGTTTATATTTGTACCTTTGGTATACCAATGGGCAGAAATTGCTAATATTGCTTGCGGTTTCGGTAATTCTTTCGCTATTTCTTTCCAGTTTTGTGAATAACTATTATCTTCCAATGCATTCATTGGTGAACCATGACCAACAAACAAAGCGGGCATAATTTTCTTCATCTTAATTCTCACTCCTATTATAAAATGTTATTCTGATATGCTAATTTACCGACTTATTTGGTAATTCCTCTTTACTAAGAGAGTCGTATTTTACTAAATTATACTGCTATGATCACTTTATTACCATAGTCTTACACTAAATTCCTAAAAATATATAATAATAAATTGACTTCATTAATAACATATGTTACTATTAACCTATATAATCACTAACACAAAATAATACTAACACAACATTGGATAATTAATGTTGGGCTCAAACCCATAGAATGTTGATTAAATTAAACTAACGAGGAGAAACATGATATGAATTATCACATAAAAGAAATAAATAATGTAAAATATATCGAACTTCTATCTGCAACCAACCTTTTAAGTACTGAAAATGATGCCCTTGATCTTATCGCTTTATGTTGGGAACATGAAGCTTCCCTGCTCATGATTCACCATAGCGCTTTGTCAGAAGATTTCTTTCATCTGAAGACAAAAGTAGCCGGTAATCTTCTTCAAAAATTAATTAACTACAATATAAAGACTGTTGCTATAATCCCTAGTGATATAAGTCAGACAGAAAGGTTTCAGGAAATGGTACTGGAAATGAATAAAGGAAATCATTTTAGAATGTATGGCACAAAAGAAGAAGCCGAAAAATGGCTTCTGCAATAAGCGGCATGAATTGAGCAAACTAAAATTTAACCTTATCTTATTTATAACAGGCTATAATGATCATATAAAAATAGCCTGTTTCTCAACAGGCATATTTTTCTCACACAAAGCTATTCTTCATTTACAGATATTAATTTTTCGATATTACAATTTGATATAATGATCAGCCAAAACTGTGGAGAATAACTCATGATATTCCATAATCCCGTTCCTTGAAGTCCATTTTCTATCACTAATTTGACTATTTCATAGATCGTTCTGGCATCCACAAACCAGACGATATGCCCTACTGTAAAATCCCTTGTTTGAATACTATATTCATAGTAGGGTGTTTTTGAAGTATCATCGAAAAATATAGTTGCTTCCATTAGGCGAGCTATGTCAAGTGCAGCATCTAATGAAATTGCATTTGCTTCAGAATAATTAGGGATATAAGGGAGCGACCAATTGTAGCCCAATAGTGGAAAACCAATATTTATTTTATCAGGTTCAATCATTTGTTTCATGTATTCTAAATATAATTTAATATTTTCAATTGAACTGACCGGCATAGGCGGTCCATAAAGCGTACCCCAATAAAATCTCATTAAATAAGATTCATCAATTAAATTATTGTAATTCGAATAATTTACTTTCTCAAATGTAGTTTGATTTTCTTCTATCATTAAATTAGGGTCGATGGTTATGAAAACCGCAAAACCTTCTTTGTTTAGATGCTCTGTTATTCTTTTTAGATAGTTTTCATAGAGATCTTGATTAGCTTCATTTAGAAATGTAATCGTAATATTAACTCCATAATACCCTTTTTCTTTCATGATTTTAATCATACTTTGGGCATGGGTATTTTGATACTCAGGGTTTAACAGTATTTCATAAATCATTTCTGGATCCCGTTCTCCCCGAAAGGTCAAACTGGTGAGAAGCATTAAAGGTATTACTCCATATTGCTTTACAGTCTCGATCATTTCAGTATCATCATAAAAAGATTCAATTTCACCTCTACGTACTGTCTTGTAATTTAAAATAGAAAGGTAGGTTAAGTATGGCAAAGATTTTCTTAAAACTGCTTCGTCAATAAAAGGAAATGCATAAGCATTGGTAGTAATGTTTGCTTTCGTATCATAATCAACTATTAAGATTTCTCCCGGAATTATGTATTCTCTATCCCAAAGATACGGATTATTTCGATACAATTGCATCACGGGGACTTGAAAATCAAATGCAATATTAGATATCGTATCTCCATCTTTTACTATATATGTTGTTCGAGGATAAGCAATCACGATTGTTTGTCCTATCACTAAGTCGTTAGGGTTGTTAATGCCATTATCCAGTATTAACCTTTTTTCAGAAACGTCAAATTTATACGCAATGGATGACATAGTATCACCTTCTTGCACGATATAAATGATCATATAAATCCAAATCCCTTAGTTTTTACCATTATATGTTAAATGTATAAATAACATTACCATACCCCGAGATCATCGTAATTAAGGTATCTCAAAGTCTTTGAAAGAACCGTTTGTTTAACTTTTATTTAATTAATATAGAATCTGACTGATTGTCTATCCTTATCTCTCCTATTTTATTATTAACATCAATGGTAACAATACCATTCTTTGCATAAAACTTACAGTGCATTTGACCAAATAAGGTTTTATCAGGGTCAAGTGAAAACGTTTGAAATCCGTCTTTTGTGTCTATTCCCATAAAGTATTTGAATGCAATCGTAGCCGGTGAACCGCTCCATGCATGATTTTTTGTTCCAAGAATGTAAAAATCCTCCCATAGAGTGGAATTATTGTTCCTAGACAAATTATAGTATCTGGATACCATTCTCTTATAAGCATCCTCTCGATATCCCATTTCACAAAGTGCAGTTAAGACATAATTCTCCATATAGATGGTTGCATTAAATACACTCAATAATATCTTACGTATCATCGGATATTTTTCACGGGGACATAATCCAGAAAGTACTGCCAATGCATTTGCACGGTCATCGACCACCTTTCCCGAAGAATAATATCGACCAGTCCAAAAGTATTTATTAAAATTGTCCTCAATGCTTTTCTTACGAGTCAGAAGCCATTCATCAAACCGATGATCCTGTAAAATCTCCGACATTTTTAGAGCAAATCGAATTGCACTATAATACCAGGTATTCTCTAATACTGCTTCATCAACATTATGCAAGTGATCAAACCATCGCCAATCTCCGTTACGACCAATCAGAAGTCCATCCTCACCAATATTCCAGAGCTTTAGGTAATGAACAGCCGGTTCAAAGGCGATTTGAATTGCGGTGATATCACCGGTATATTTATAATAATCTGCTATTAATCCTATCTCACTTATGGCATTCAGACTCTGAGCAGGCAGCTCAGAGGAATGGGCACCAGGTACATTACCAACTAAGATATCCCCCCTTCTTAAATAAATGAAATCAGAAATCGCCTTCTTAATTAATAATAAAGCGGAATTACTTAGCAAAAATATAGATTGTGGAACCTGTACGGACACATCCCCAATCCATTGCCCCCGTTCCCGATCCGGGCAATCCATAAAATTATCTCTCATGCAGACATACAGTGTTCGTGCGGCTTTTTGGACGAGGGCATTCGTTATATTACAATCGCATACAAATTCACCGACGATATCACAATCATAACCTGTTTCCAGGTAGCCTATCTCTATAATATTAAGGGGTTCCGAGCACCTTAGTATAATTTCTTCTCCAAATAGATACAGTATGCTTTCAAACTTATTAATCCCCGGGTGGCAACGATACTCAATTCTCTGAGCATTGTAACTATGATCCTCATCCCCAGGACCACCGTTTATTGTATAGCGATCCGAGCAAATTTGAATTACCTCACCACCTTTCGCTTCTACTATAAAACTGGGACAATATGTCATTGCATAGGGTAAGTTAATAACACATTCCTTTTGCATTTTTAATGTCTGCCTACAGATTTTTAGTTCATTTCTTCTAATTTGAGGAATCGGTCTTTCATAAAGCTGTCCCCATGAGTGGTTAGGATATATGATTGCTGCCTTCAAGTTACGATCGTCAAAGTCGAGTTTATAAAAATTTGGGATATCGTTATTCCCATCAAATCCAAGGTTATACCCTCCATATAGATAAGCGGGGAACGGTTCTCCTGTTTCATAATAAGCCGGATGTCTAAAGCATAAAAATGATGAGTTGCTATAAATTTTTAATGCTTTACATTCAAAGATGAGTCCGGCTTCCTTACTATCCGAATTATTTCTGCCCTCATTTCCAAAATACCAGCAGAATAACACAATTACATTCTTACCAACTCTTAAGTATGGGGCAAGATCAACTTTATCTGCATAACCACTGCCATGCATACTTTCCCTGAACAAGCCTCCTTCCCCTACGACCAACTCTTCATTTACATACAACCAATACTTCGTATCTACAGATATGTAGGTTATTGCCTCCTCTACTTGCTTTTCCAAATGCAATGTCTTTCGAAAGATTACCTTGTCATTCTTTCTGGTATTGTTCTCACACCATATCCATTCTGAATTTAGTTCTACTTTCTTCATAAATAATCCCCTTCTACGTTTAAAGCTAATTCATTACGTATCCTGACACATAAAGCCTCACCATGATTGGTTATTTCCCTGTTTCAAAATCTCTTTATTACGTCTAAATCATCCTTTTAAAACTCATTTAATTGCTATACGTATACTCGGTCTAGAGATGCACCAAATACAATATAAATTCTGGAATTCTCATTAATTTCCCTTTCTATAAATAGAAAGCAAACCTTTCCATTAATGTTATTGTAATAATAATGTTTCTAGCCAACAACATAAAAAGTATAATAAAATACGTTAAAACTTCAGTTCTTATATTGCATTTTATATGTTAGTCAGGTAAACTTATCTCAAAATTCAATGAAATGTGGTGCTGCTATGCTTTCCTTTCAGACTCTGGATCATATTTTACATCAATTCGAACCCGAAGAAGAGTTTAATAAAACTCATTATAGAGAACAAATTAATAAGAATCTTCAGTATATTGATTCAGGTAATAGACCCGTTTATCTCATGACAAGCAAATTAATAAACCCTTTTTCCTATGCTCCTCATCCCTCTATCATGATGAGGAAGACCAATCGTTATATCAATGTTCAACCACATATACATCCATGGATTGAGTTAGGATATATGTACTCCGGTAGTTGCGATCATACCATTTTTAATACGACACATAAGCTAATCAAGGGGCAAATCTTTATATTAGATTCAGAAGTACCTCATTCCATAGAAAATCTGGGCGAAAATGATATCTTAATATCAATTCTCATGAGTAAGCCTTATTTCACAGACTCATTCTTCCACCAATTCTCGGAGGAAAGTGTGTTATCCCGATTTCTTGTTAACGCGATATCAAAACAGACTTCACACGATAACTATATCATCTTTCATTCTGAAAATAATCGTCGGATCACAATGTTCCTATTAGAGCTTATGTGTGAGCATATTCGTCCTTCGATGAACTCAAAAGATATGATTAATCATTGGATCAGTTTGCTATTTTTGGAGTTAATTAATGTCTTTGAAACAGATAAATCACTTTCGCAACTTAAGCTAAGTAAATCCTCCATTGTGCCGATTCTTAAATATCTCGAAGCTAACTATAAAAACTGTGATTTACACAGTACTGCAGCTTTTTTTCATATGAATGCAAATTACTTAACTTCAATCCTAAAACGGGATACCGGTTATTCATTTAAGGAATTGATTCAAAAACAACGCTTCCGTTCCATAACAAATCTCCTGCGTAATACTCAGCTTTCTATTGAAGAAATAGCATTTCAAGCCGGTTATGGGAATACAACCTATTTTTATAAAAAATTTAGAGAAGAATTCGGTTGTTCTCCGAAAGAATACCGAAGTAAACATATTCATAATTGTTAAGCCATATCAACTGCTTATTTTTAGATAGAAGCTGTACCGAAATGGCTGGTTAGAGGGTATCTTTACAGTAAACTGATTGGTTATGAAAAAAGATATTGGAAGAGATCTCTCTTTCAATATCTTTTACACGGTTTAAATTAAAATGTATTTTTATAAATACTCATTCATACTTTCTTAATCTTATCAAAAAATTAATGCATCATAATATTTATCATTAAAATTATAGTGGTCTTTCATTGTCCCTTAAACTCATATTCGTTATTTATTTTGCACCATTTAGGATGCATCTTTTACCATGGGTTTTATAACAACCATTACAGGATACACATCTTGGTTTCATCGTCTCATCCTGAGACCAGGAATGAATGAGATCAGGTTCACATATCAAAGGTCTTCCTATTGCAAAATAAGAAATTTCTGAAGTATTTAGAAGTTCCGTCATCGCATTATAGTGTCTGTTTCCACCGGTAAGAATAACTGGTATATTCACCGTTTCCGCTAATATCTTCCCATGATCCGAAAAATAAGACTCTTTCACTTTTCCCATAGCTACTTTTTTTCTTGCTGGTCCCAAATTATTTTCTCTTACCATAGTAGATGATTCATTACCACCGCTTACTTCAATTGCATCTACACCTGCTTCTTCTAACATCTTTGAAACATAAATGCTTTCATCACTCGTTAGTCCATTTTCCATAAAATCTTCCGAGTTGATCTTTATTAGTACTGGATAATCGTATCCATTTACTCTTTTCATCTCTTGAACAATTTCTACGATTATTCTAGCTCTATTTTCTATCGACCCACCGTATTCATCTGTTCTTTGATTATAATATGGACATAGAAACTGGCTTAGTAGGTATCCATGGGCTGCATGTAATTCCACACCATCAAATCCTGCCTGCTTTACACGATGAGCAGCATCCGCATATGCTTTCTTCAGTTCTTTGATATCTTCTTTTGTGATTTCGATTGGTGTAATACCTGTTCTTTCATTCTCTATCGCAGATGGTCCCCAGATCTTTTCACTAATAGGATCCATCGTCGTCATAGATCCGCCATACACGATCTGCATTATAATATTAGTGTTATAGCTATGGACCAAGTCTGTTAGTTTTTTATATTCCTCAATAAATGAATCCTCATAAATTCCCATCATTCCCGGATTTGGTTGTTCCCCTTTCGTGATAAAGGCATATCCGGTTAAAATGGTACCTACGCCTCCACTTGCAAGATCTTCATATATTTTAAACAATTCATCTGTCATATGCCCTTCTGTTGTCGCAAGTGCCTCCCAGGATGCCGCTTTAAAAAATCGATTCTTCATTTTCATTCCGCCTATACTTGTTGCATTAAATAATTTCTTCATTTTATTCAATCTCCTTTTCGTTTTATTACTTGTTATCTCGATGCTCAGATTGTATAATAGAGAAATCAAAAAAGATAGTATGCACTTTTTTGTTAGATACTATCTAAAAGGAGAGTGTTTCATGTTTAGCGAAGCAGTAGTAAATTCCAAACCTTTTGAATATGCTCTGTCGTTGATTGGCGGCAAGTGGAAGATGCATATTCTTTTTTGGTTATGGAAAAGAGAAACGATGCGATATGGAGAGTTAAAAAAAGTTCTTCCAGGAATTACTCATAAAATGTTAAGTAATCAACTGAAAGAACTGGAAAATGATAATCTCTTGGTACGTCATGAATTTCCCCAGGTACCTCCCAAGGTAGAATATTATCTTTCAGAAAGAGGAAGGTCACTTATGCCGGTACTTCACGAATTATGTTTATGGGGGATGGAACATATCGATGACAAAAAAGTTGCTCCTAACCCGTAATATCTACTCATTCAATGATTTTTATAGCTTCCCTTGAACAATGGACATTGTTCGGTTTCCGGAGATGCCGGGTTCTGTCATGGAGTAGGGGTTTAGGATTATTTCTAACGCTTTCTCCGTCATAATACCCTCCCGAATGATCAGTTCTTTTACAGATGCTCCTGTTTTAATCGCTTCTTTTGCCAGGATAGAAGCTTTCTCATATCCAACATATGGGCAGATTGCGGTAATGATACCCACACTATTCTCAACCATGTTTTTGCATCGTTCTACATTTGCCGTAATTCCTGTAATACAGTTATCTACTAAGGTACTTACTGCATAACTTAAGGTTTCAATGGATTGGAACAGATTGTAGAATATAATCGGCTCAAATGCATTGAGTTCCAGTTGCCCAGCTTCCGTAGCCATAGTAATCGTCATATCGTTTCCTATGATATTAAATGCAACCTGATTTACTACTTCAGGAATCACTGGATTTACCTTTCCCGGCATGATGGAGGAACCATTTTGTTTTTCCGGAAGATTGATCTCCCCTAATCCGGTTCTTGGACCGGAAGACATGAGGCGTAAATCGTTTGACATTTTGGACAAGTTAACCGCACAGGCCTTAACGACTCCGGATACATAAGAATAACCGTCCAAATTCTGCGTTGCATCAATTAAATCCTCTGCCTGAACCAAAGGAAGACCGGTGATACGTGATAAGTTTTTTACTACATTCTTTAAATACCTAACATCTGCATTCAGTCCTGTTCCTATTGCAGTCCCCCCAAGATTTAAGGAACTCATCTCTAATTTAGCATTCTCAAATCGAGTCATGTCTCTTAAAATTGCAGCACTATAAGCTTTAAATTCTTGTCCAAGACGAATGGGAACAGCATCCTGCAGCTGTGTTCTTCCCATCTTGATTACTCCGTCAAACTCTTCTGCTTTTGCGATTAAACTATCATATAACCGTTTCAACTGCTTATGTGCTGTACCAAGTAATTTTAATGCTGTTATCCTCCCACAGGATGGAAATACATCATTGGTAGACTGTCCATAATTCACATGATCATTCGGATTTACAATCGTATAATCTCCCTTTTCCCCACCCATGAGTTCGATCGCTCGATTAGCGATTACTTCATTGGCATTCATATTGAGGGAAGTCCCCGCCCCACCCTGGATAGGATCCACGATAAACTGATCATGCATTTTACCACCAATAATTTCATCACAAGCTTTTACAATCGCATCTGTTCTTCTTTTATTTAAATTCCCTACCTCATAATTTGTTATTGCAGCTGCCTTTTTTATCTGAGCAACACTTTTAATTAATTCCGGATGCATACTCATTCCGGTAATATAAAAGTTCTCAGCCGCTCGCAAGGTCTGTACTCCATAATATACATTAACGGGAACTTCTTTGCTACCGATCGAATCATACTCCATTCTCACTTTGTCTTCATTGGTAATCACTATCATAGGAAACACTCCTTTATTCCATTTTTTACTTGCTTTTATTATAGTTGTCGCCTATGATAGAATCAAATATATATATCTTTATATCTGTTATAGGTTTTTATTTATATCTAATATGAAGAAGATGGTGTAAAATATCATGCTAGTAAAACATATACAAAATTAAGTTAATAGAATCTGTCATCACCCAGTTACTTTTAGATTATGGAAATAATAAAATTACCACAACATAGATAGTTTGTGTCCAAGTTAGAATGGAGGAATACAATGTTTCAAGGCAAAGAGTACGTATATGAAGTATATAAGACGAAAAGTTTTTCTAAAGCTGCTTTAAACCTTTATATATCCCAACCATCCTTAAGTGCAACAATTAAGAAGATTGAGCAGCGGCTTGGTTCCCCCATTTTTGATCGAAGCACAAATCCCATTCAGCTAACCGAATGTGGTCAGAAATATATCCGGTATATCGAACACATTATGGATATGGAAAATGAATTTGAAAGTAATTTGAATAACTTGGCTCAACTGAAAACCGGTAATCTTACCATAGGTGGAAGTAATTTATTTTCATCCTATATTCTTCCTCCTTTGCTCACCATGTTTATGAAAAAATATCCGCTCATTAACGTAAATATAGTAGAAGCCAATACAAAGACATTGGAAAAACAGCTGTTTGACGGTAATTTAGATCTGGTCATTGATAATTATCAATATCCTGAAACCAACTATGACCGCCATTTATTTTGCAGAGAACACTTGGTTCTCGCCGTACCAAATAGTTTTTCTACTGACCTTATCGGAAAGGAACTACAATTGGCAGCGAAAGATATCAATGATAATAAGCATCTGGATCCGTCCTTTCCTGCAATTTCTATGAAGGATTTTACCGAATACCCCTTTGTTCTGTTGCGTTCTGGCAATGATACCAGAGATCGCTCCGAACGGCTATTTAAAGATGCTCATATCTCACCGCGCATTGTACTTGAGTTGGATCAACAAGTAACCGCTTATCATATAGCGTGTTACGGAATGGGTATTACCTTCATCTCCGATACTCTAGTGAAGCAGGTTCCCTTTGATCACCGTATGACCTATTATAAGTTGGATGATGATATCGCTGCGAGAAATATTTATTTCTATCATAAACGCACAAGATACATGACAAGAGCAATGGATGAGTTTATAAAATTAACTTGTAGCACCTCTGATGAGTATCCTGTAAAAAATGAATCATAATTTATTTTCAATCTGACTACATAATTTGTTACGACGAATATAGCAGTTAACCATAAAACAAGCAATTCCTTACCTCTTGATAGCAGTCAACTGAGAGTAAGGAATTGCTTCGTTATAATGGACTCACAAGGTTTTTTAATTCTTGTATCGCCGTCCAAAAATATTCTTTTTCATAATTCAGGTTTTCATCCTCTAAGACGTGCATCGTAAATGAGACACAACCTCCCAATGAAGCAATTCCTATCACCCTACTGGCATTGGGAATTAACGGTGCTGCAAAGCTAATATTTTTTATGTTATAAATTCCATATGTTTGTTTTATATCAAGTTTTGTGAGATTTGTAATACTTATGTCCTTGGGGTGTCCATCATATCCCATCATACGTGTAAAATATTCAGCCACTTTATTTTTATACCCACCATATGCAACCATGCAGGCAGAATCAAGTAGTGTAGCTTCCAGTGTATCTGTAAAATGAAGTACAAAGTATTTCCGTTTGTCATCAACGAGCTTTTTATAAATAAGTCTATGTACAGCCTGCGCATTAAGCATAAAACTTTTATCTTCATTGTACGCATATAGTATGGAAACTCCGGATGCATAATTTCCCATTCCATGATATCCTTTGTCTCTAATACTTACAGCCATACCGATATCTGCTCTTTTACCATAAGCACGGGCAAACGCTGTGGTGATCAGGCTATTTATGGATACTCCGAATTTGTGTGCATTTCGGGATATTCTTTCAAGTTCCTCTTGTGAAAGCTGTTCACAAAATATCGTTGTTTTTTTCTCTCTCCAATACTTCTGAAACATCTCTTCATAATCTGGATATAAGAACACTTTCCCCACTTTTCTCCATTTTTTATTATAGTAGTTTATTCCAAATCTCATCAGTGGATTAAGATGACTTTCGATCGGAAAATCCTTTGTCGTAATTAAATGTAATGGTTTAAATGTTAATTTTGCTCCTTCCAATGCTAACATGATGTCTTCAATTAGATAAACGATCGATAATCCATCGCCAACCAAATGATGTGCTATGATGAGTAACTGAAGACTGTTTTCACCGGTAAGAATAAAAAAACGCACAAGTTCACCGATGGATAGATGGAATATTCTACTTTCGTATTTTTTTGTTACATCCATCCAACTTTCAGTGCTAACCTCTACCGAATATACTGGTTTCTCTACTCTTTCATAGATTGCATCACCATTGTCTAGTAAGTTAATCTTACAATTCAGTATTTCATTTGCGTTCACAGCTACTTCAATTGCCCTTTGAACAGCTTCGATGCTAGGATTGCCACCAATATCAACTTTCATAACAATATTAATATTCGGCATAAATAAATGTGTTCGACCTGTTTGTAACCTATTAACCATAAACATAATCACCTTTCTTCACTGTAATCCCGGATTATGGATTAACTTTAACTTAGTCACCCTATGGGACTTGACTATTTATTTTTCTTTGTCATATCCCTAATATAAAAAGCAACTTGATATGGAAATATCTCCTCTGCATTACTCAGTTCACAACCCAAGATCCGCTTCATATTCTGAATTCGATAATTTACTGTATTCCTATGGGTATAAATATCCTCTGCAACACGTATAAGACTTCTATCATTCTTTATGTAGCTTCTTAATGTATCAACATAACTAGAGCCATGGACTTTATCATATTCATCTAAGGGTCCTAATAAATCGTCTGCATACCCTGTTAGTACATTCGTATCCTCAACAGAAAAAAGTATTTTATAAAAGCCCATTTCTTCAAAATGTATCGTTTCCAATCCTGTTCCCAAGGACATCTTCATCGCTGTTCTTGCTCTTCGATAGCTGTCAGAAAGATTTTCAATATGCCTGATACTTGGGCCAATACCTAAATGAAAACACTTCTCTTTCGAAAAATAAGAAAAGCTTTGTACGATCAACTCTGGCAACTCTTTATATTGTCTATCCTTACTATTATTCAGGATTAAGACAAGAAAATCTTCCATTCGGACAAGTCCATAAGAAGCCTTGATTTTATCATTTTCCTTCCATAAACCAAATAAATTCTCAAGCTTTATTATTGCCTGGTTATAGCTAAGTTCTTCCTCCATAGTTTTTTTTACAGAAATACAGAATACCTGAAAAGTACCTTCAATATCATACCGCTCTCCCAGAACCTGCTTAATTGCTTCCTCCGAATAATATCCCTGCATAACTTCTCGAAAGGCATTACCAATCTTTTTTTCGTATTGCTTCTGATCAATAATTCTCATGCAATAAGCTTGAATCAACTCAGTGATGGACATTTCCCACGGCATTTCCAATAAAGGGAAGTTCTGGGCTTCGCACCATTCCACCACGTCTTCCGGGATTTGATGCAAATACATTCCAGTATTAATTATAATGCCTGCACAATCATCCTTAGCCATTTCCTGTACTAACTGCAACAGCCAACCGGGTTGGACGGCTTTCATTCCAGTAGTAATAGCAAGTTCTTCTCCATGGAATCTGGACACAATCGTTTCATCCTCCAGCATATGTACCCAGCTAACTACCGTATCCATACCTGCTTTCCCTGCAACAATCTTAAGCCGAAATTGTTCCTTTGTCTCTTCATACAATTCCCAAAAACGTACCGCCAATAAAACTATTCACCTCCCATACCTGTTTTTATTAAGCAAAAGACCCAAGTTATTACAGCAAACATTTGTTTTGTATTATTAATACAATTTTTCCTTCTATATTCAGATTATCAGATCATATACAAATTGTCAATTTTTACATATAATTAAATCACGATAAGACAATTACTTGATTGTAAGCATAATGAAGGAGGGAACCTTATGTATATTGGTAGCACATATTTATATCTTGATTTTATGCAACCCAGTGCTAAAGCACCTGCAAGTTGGATGACTTTAGAAAAATATGAGAATTGCGAAAACTTTTATCAGAATATGGTAGCAAAGCATAACAAAATTAAGCTCTTTCATAGAAAACATGAAACTGCATAATTAAATCATATAAAACCATATGTTAAAAAAGCCTGTTTAAATACAGGCTTTTTGATTGCATCTTTATGCACAATTGTTTCCAAACTTACACCTAATACTTTCTCAATTCATCAGTTCCATCATCATCCACTTTATCAATCTTACGTATAATCGCATCAAAAGAATAGGTATCATTTACCTTAATGCTTACCCTGTCGTTTACTTTATGTCGCAATAAAGCTTTTCCCAGTGGTGAATCTATACTAATCTTCCCTTTCATCGAATCCGATCTGACCGTTGTCACTATCTTATAGATTTCCTCTTCATCATCTTCCGGTAAATAGATTGTTACTATATTATTTACCCCTACTTCATCCGCCTCGGAATCTTCAGAAATAATTCGAGCAGTCTTTATCATTCTTTCCAGATATCTTATTCTACTTTCATTCTGGTTTTTAAATTGCTTCGCAGCTTTATATTCAAAATTCTCGCTTAAGTCGCCATGGGCTCTCGCTTCCTGAACATCTCTTATGGCATCTTTTCTTACCACAAGTTTTCGATGTTCGATTTCTTCTTCCATCCTTTTCACATCTTTTTGAGTTATTTTATCGTACATAGCTTCTTCTCCAATGATATATTTCACTCTGTTTCAGTATCTATAATTTCATTAATTTATCGAATGCTTTCCACTCATGCAGGTAATATTTTGTTATCTCTATTCTAGCATAATTGGTTGGAAATAAAAAGTGGTTGAAATATTTTATTCAATATATGGAAAGCTAACTTGACATATGGAAATAATTATGATATTTTCATATATGGAAAGTTTACTTTCCGTATATGAAAATGAGGTGATAATGTGAAGAACAGACTGGAAGAAATACGAAAGTTGCATGGCATTAAACAGGAAGATCTTGCTTCCGCTTTGGAGGTCTCAAGGCAAACAATTGGATCCCTTGAAAATGGGCGATACAATCCATCCATCCTGTTAGCATTTAAAATAGCCCGCTATTTTAATATGTCAATTGAAGAAATATTTATTTATGAGGAGGAAGATCAATGAAAAAGAACGTATTTATTTATGTAGTTATGTTAATTGCAGGTATAAGCTGTATTGGAGCCATGTTTTTATTACATGGGGATAGTTCAAAGCCTATAGAAGGTAGCTTATTAGGTATTGGGATAAGTTTTATTGGGTTAAGTACAACAAATCTGATCAAGAAGTATACTGAATATAAAAACCCCTCATTAAAAAAGCAGGTTCAAATCGATTATAATGACGAAAGAAATACCATCATTCGTAACCGCGCGAAAGCAAAAGCCGGAGACATTACACAGTGGTTGATTATGGGTATCGCCTACATTACTATTCTCATTTCAG
Organism: Herbinix sp.; assembly: GCA_029238935.1. Classification (GTDB taxonomy): domain Bacteria; phylum Bacillota; class Clostridia; order Lachnospirales; family Lachnospiraceae; genus Mobilitalea. The sequence continues at coordinate 24,615 of JAQZBN010000033.1, read as the reverse complement.
CTCCTCTCTGGGTTACTTTAGTCGTCGTGATCGTGTACTTGATTTATAACATCACAGGTCTATATCTAATAGACAAATACCAGAAGGAAATGTAATAAATTAATCAAAGCAGTAAGGAGAAACGGAGGCGATTTCTATGGGTTTCATTCACAAGAGATTGAGCAGCGATAGTCTTAAAGAGCGGATTCTTTCTACTTTTTTACTTTTTCTAATTTTATTTTTTGGAATTACAGCTATCAGTTACTTTGTACTTCCCGAGGGAATACTGAAAAGTAAAAATCCTATACAGAACTGGGAAACCTCAAGAAATACTGGTATTCTAATACTTCAAATCTTCCTTTATAACATGCTTTCTGTGTTAGTGATCGGTATAGGAAGTCTTTTCGGTCAAAAAAGGGAAGTAGAAGTAAATTATCTATCCGTCGGATATCTAGCCTTTTTTATGTTAATATGCCAAAACGCAGTTGTGTTAGGAACATGGTCATTTTCAATGGCAGGTACAGCAGTTCCTCTTCATAGCAGGATTATTGGTACCTTTGATCTTATGCATCGAGCTGGACTTTGGGAGATGATGGGGCAATTACTTATTACCTGTGCAATCGCTCCCATAGGCATGGTACTAAGCAGTGGAAAAAAGACCGTGACACGGAAAATTATAAATATTCATCTGTCGAAAGCAGAAAAGGTTGTGTTAATCACTGGGTTTGCGTTAATGCTTGTTGGAGCTATTATTGAGAGTATTACTATTAATTCTTTATAAATCATTGGTTATTTCTTTTCTATCGGGCTAAGTTGATCTTATACTTCCTACTGATAAGATCATCATCAGATACAATTGCCTAATTATGTATATTGAATGCTTCTCTTATGACAAAGAGTGACTGATATAACTGTCCATCATAAGGAGAAGCATTTTATTAATCAATCATGGTCAAGTCAAATGTACCTTATTGATTCCCCTAGTATAGAAAAAAGAAAGCCATTCTAATTTATCCTCATCTTTCGGAATCGCATAGCATTCGATATCTTTTCCGATGTTCCTGCCTTTTGATATTCCAAAATTATGATACGGTAATAACTCTATGGATAGTATATTTGGATATGTTATTGCTAACTCAGCAATAGCCTCAAAGTGCCTCTTGTTATCATTTACGAAAGGTATGATGGGACATCGCAATATTATATTTTTCCCTTGTTCATAGATATAGTTAAAACTATCAAGAATACATTCCAGAGAACCTCCTATGTATTCTTTCGCATCTTCTTCGCTGCTAACCTTATAATCGAATAAAAATAAATCAACATAAGGTAATATTTTATCCACGGCAGTGATTGAACCATATCCACTGGTTTCCATGCAGGTAGGAATGTCTTGTTCTTTGCATAACTTAAGCAGTTGTAGACTAAAATTAACATGACTTAAAGCTTCTCCACCGGATATGGTGAGACCTCCACCTGACTGATCATAAAAAACCATATCTTTTCGCACGACTTCAAAAACTTCTTGCGGAGTCAAGTCTCTTCCAATCATGGTTAATGCTTTAGAATTACAAGCTTTTTCACACTCTCCACATTGAATACATTTTCTATAATCCAACGTATGTTTATTTTCTGTTATACTGTGTACCTTTGATAAACATACTTTCTCGCACAATCCACAGTTGACACATAGGGCCTCCTGGAAGGATAGCTCTTTCTGAAAGCTCTGGGATTCAGGATTATGACACCATTTGCAGCTTAAGGGACATCCCTTTAAAAATACCGTTGTTCTTATCCCAGGTCCATCATGGATGGAGCAACGTTGCACATCAATTACATATGTTTTCATAGGATACCTTCTTAATAAGCCTTTCGCATTAGAACATCCTGTTGTGTCTTTTTATCCAAATGAATAAACCTGGCAGTATAGCCTCCTACCCGAACAACTAAATTTTCGTGTTCTTCCGGATGAAGTAACGCATCCTCCAAATCCTTCTGATTGACAACTGAAATATTGGTTTGCTGACCACCAAGGGAAAAAAATCCTCCCAAAAGTGCTTTTATGGTATCACGATTACGAAATAATTCCGTGGAGAATTTAAAATTTTGATTTGCTCCGGCATGAATGGAAGTGTCAAGCTTAGTCATCGATTTCATCAATGCGGTTATACCTTCTTTATCTCTGCCATTATAGGCACCATTGGCATTGGACAGATGTTGAAAAGCAATACGTCCATCCGGAGTAGCTCCGGTACAAACTCCCATACGCACATTCATGTTATTATTAATTATAACGATTAAAAGGGAATCTAGTCTTGTTCGATGATGCTGTTTTTTAATTGCATGACAAATCATCTCATGGACTTTAACTGCAATTTGATCGGCGTCCTCATAATCATTACCAAATTTCTCAGCATCCATTAACATTTGCTGTTCTTTTTCATAACCAGAGAAATTTACTTTTAAAACCTCCATTAATTTTGTTATTGTTAATTTCTTTTGTTCGAATACAATCTCTTTGATGGCACAAAGGCTGTCAGAAGCAGTAATATTGCCATAGGTTTCAACGGTACCACCAAGATGGTAAATACCTCCATCAAACAATGCTTTACCCCGATTAATACAATCATCATAAAGAATACTAACCAATAAAAATGAGCTTTCTTCGTTACATATATCATAAACGAGTTCTTGAAAAGAACCGGATAAATCTGCAAAATAATCAATGTGCTTTTGATATCGATCCATCAAATCATAAAACAACATACCATCTGACATTTCCCCTGTTTCTAATCCAATATGCTTCCCCGTGATAGGATCAACACCATTGTTGAGTGTAACTTCCAATACTTTTGCCATGTTAATCAGTACATTGGGGGTACCGATACTTTTCCCTGATAGCATATACTCACCACAACCAAAGAAAGCATATTGCTGTGCCACTTCCCGTGTTACTTCCATGGCATTCATGACCGATTTTACATTAACATCATCATTATAAAGAATGGGGAAAGTACGTCCCTTGGCTAGGATATCCAATGCTCTATGATAAACTCTCTCGTCAATGCCTCTATAATAACGTAAACTTACTTGCGGCAGAAAATTCATTGGTCTTAAATCAAGGGCATCTAAAACAATAAGGGCAAATTCATTCGCATTATTCTCATTTTCTCTGCCATAACCACCGATGATTGCTCTTGTATCACGATGAAATTCTTCTTCAATTATTTCAAAGAAGTTTACAACCATTCTTACAGCAAGTTCTCTTGAAATCGTTCCATCTTTCCAATCACTGACATAAAAATCACATAGATAATCGTCCAAACGACCGATCTCTCTTGTCCCACTTGCAAGCATATATAACGTAATCAATTGGATTGCTTCGTGTAAAGAATTCGGTTTCTTTTCTTTGATATTACTGATTGATCGGTGCATTAATTGCAGTTCAACTTTTCTTTTCTCATCATCACAATCAGCAATCAGACGCTCCAGCTCTTCCTTATAAAGCTGGCATACCTCTTGTAATATCTCTAGGGATCCAATCATTGCCTTATAGAGCGATTCACTCTTCGGGTTTGCTTTCATTTTATGCGCAATAAGATCAATCAAACCTGTAAGCCCATATTTCAGTAGCTTCTTTGCATCCAAATGGATACCGGCAATTCTGTAAAGTGGATAGCAGGCACCGATTTCCGTATTATAATCATCTCCCGTTAAGGAGTCCTTCATCTTAACTGTCATTCGTTTTTTTGTTTTGGTTACCGTGTTTTCCTCCTGCCAGAACCCTATCATTTCTTTTACTATATTGATCTCCTCAGGATCATAGGTTCCATCAAGGATCATTTTCTGAAGTAAATCATAACATTTGTCCTCATTGATGCAGTAAGCTGTATTATCCAGTCCATTCTTCCCTGCGAATATCGGATAAAAACCAATCAGAGCCTCTTCAATTCTTCCAACAAAGATATCCCTATCTTTATTTTTCAGCGTTCTGAAGCTCTGTGGTACTTGCTCCTTCAAGCATTCGTACTCACGGATTGCTTTATCCTTATTAATATTATCTCGATATGCTTTCGTAAATCTTAGTTCCCTTTCGAACGGCTTTGTTTGTTGAAACATAAAAAAGCACCTCCTTCTTTGATTTGAGATGCTTTCATTATAGGAATAATAAATAAATTGGTCTAATCATATATTGACAGTATAATACTATATTGATGTAGTAAAGAAATTTTTATTAATATCTCGATATTCCCGAGGGGACATACCATAACGTTCTCGAAACAATCGATTAAAATACGATATATTATTAAAACCACTTTGATAAACAAGATCAATAATCTTACTATTGCTGGTACACAATAAAGAAGCAATTTCTTGCAGTCGTAAATTGTTAATATAATCTGATGGAGTCATATTGTAATATTTTTTAAATTCTCTCGTAAAATGCTCTTGTGATTTTCCGGAAAGTGCAACAAACTTATCCAGCCCTTCCACATAATTTTTATTTCGATTGACCAAATGATATGCGGTTTGTAACCATGCCGGAATATGCTCCTTGTTTTTTTGAATTAATCCACTCACTAATAAATCACTCAATATACTTTGGAAAATGAAATGCTTCGTTTCATCCTTATCAGCAACTTCTAGAAGCAGATCCGATTTTCCAACAAAATTTTGATAGGTAATCTCATCTAGTTGAAAGCTGCGAAAAATAGTTTCCTTGTGTTCCACTCCAACAGAAGAAAGATACTGTTCAAAATAATTCTTTTCAACTGCAATATTTCGTAGTATATTCTTCTCATATTGGTTACCACATTTATAATAATGGCTGTCATTTGGCTGTATAAAGTGAACCATTCTTTTTGCTAGTATTAACTTTTCTGTATTAAAAAGCTCTTCAAATTCGCCATTCAAAACTATAAAAAATTCATAAAAATTATGCTTATGGGCATAGGTAAAACTATTCTTACTTAATTCTAAGTCCGCTATATAGTGTTTTTTATTGCCTCTGGCATAATCTGAAAACTCTAAGATTCTATTCATAATCGGCTCCTCCTTATACAGTTTTCTTACCTAAGTATACCACAAGAAGAAAGCTTATACGAAAAATTATTAACCATAGCTACATAAAAATTATCAAGATCAATACAAATGACTTACGGTTATGGAAAATAAATGAACGCACCCATCTTAAATGATTTAATGAGTGCTTTTTATCAACTGCTAATCTATTCATTTATACATTTTAGTTTAATACTACGGATAAAGTTCATGAAATCTAAGCAAACAGTTTATCTGCCTTCTTCATCCGTTCGACAATGGATACTTCAAACGGACAACGTTTCTCACAGGCTCCGCAGCTGATGCAGTCCGATGCATTCTTTGATAGGTTTGTATAATGAGCCCTTACTGTCGGTGGGACTTCCGGCTGCATGACTGCCAAATCATACAGCTTATTCACCATTGCGATATCTATGTAAGATGGGCATGGGGCACAATGACCACAATAGGTACATTGGCCGGAATATGCATGATATGGTGCATTTGCGAGGACTGTAGCGTAATCTTTCTGATCATCCGTAGCATCTTCATATTGAGCTGCAGCATCAACTTCTTCCGGTGTTCTACATCCTACCAAAACAGATGCAACAGCAGGCCTGGTAAGTGCATAATGAAGACATTGAACAGGGGTTAGGGCTACACCAAACGGTGAGTTTTGTGCACTAAACAATCTTCCACCGGCATAGCCTTTCATAACAGTAATTCCAACATTCTCACGTTCGCATATCTGATATAATTCTTCTCGTTCCGGTGCAATTCCATTCAAGTTTTCATTATAATGTTCACTAAAAAGTGTATTAATATCTTCACTTGCCGGAAGCATATCGAAGGCAGGATTTAGACTAAATAATATCAATTCAATTTCACCGCTTAGGGCTGCAAGCTTTGCTACAAGCGGATTGTGCGTGCTAAGACCAATATGACGGATGATTCCATTTTCTTTCAATTCCCTTACATATTCAATAAATTCTCCGTTCATAATTTGATCAAATTCTGCAGTCTCATCAACGAAATGAATCATACCAAGGTCGATATAATTTGTTCGAAGTCGTTTTAATAAATCTTCAAACGCTTCTTTTACTTTCTCTAATTCACGGGTACGTACATATTGACCATTTTGCCAGGTTGAACCCAGATGTCCTTGTATCATCCACTTTTCTCGACGTCCGTCAAGTGCCTCTCCGATATTGGATCGTACCTTTGGTTCCGACATCCAACAATCTATGATGTTAATCCCATAATCCTCACTTCGCTCAACTACAGCTTTCACCTCAGCTGCATTTTGACGTTCTAACCATTCGGCACCAAGTCCGATTTCACTGACACTCAATCCCGTTTTACCTAATTGCCTATACTTCATTGATACTTCCCCCTTCAATTTTTGTTTAATTCATTCCTATAAACAATCATCTTATTATTTTCTTTCCCATCCCATCAATTGATATGGTATCTATTTCCATTATATCAGGATCCGTTCATCATATCAACAAACAGGATTCGAAGAAATATGAATCACTCAGCCATGAATAAAAAAAGCAGCTAAGAATTTCTTAGCCGCTTAAACTCACTTACCTTTTACTCGATTGGTTATTTTATGTTTATTACCTTCTTTATCATAGGTAATCCACTCACCAACAGGATCTCCCATATCAAAATACCCCGAACGCTTTATAATACCATCGGGACGATACCATTCCCAATAGCCGTCTGGTTGATCATTCACAAGCTTTCCTTTCGACCAAATGGTGGAACCATTTGCATGGTATTTGATTGTGTAACCATCAATCACTTCCATTTTCTTTTCTTTAACACCATTTGAATGTATCAAATCACATTTTTCTTTATTCATATGCTATCTCCTTCTAATCTATTATGGAACCGTCTTGAAACTCGGACAAGCACGCTCTGCCAAACATTCTGAATCCGAGAATGAGAAACCATGATACGTATAAAAACTGGCATATGAATATCATCTCAGATCTTATCAGCCAGGGATAAGCTCCGATCAGATCAAATATCCCTACCACATGATAGCATCGTGCTGTTTCTCTGTTTCATATGATACCATCTTTCAATCTATGTTATCCTTTGATTAAATGTATTATTATATTAACTAACGAATCAACTTGCCATCTATACTTGAGTAAGCAATAGCTAGATATACTTTATCGAAACAGATTAGATTGGTAAAACACAAAATTCATCAGTTAGTAAAATGTTTGCCGAATTATTACCAACCATGACTTCAAATTTACCTTCTTCAACAACCCATTGGAAATTTTTATTTAGTAATCGTAGTTGCTCGTATCCTAATGTCAATATCACTGTTTTAGTTTCACCTTTATCCAAATGAATTCGTTTAAACCCTGCTAACTCCTTGTACGGACGCAAAACGCTGCTATACTCATCGTGAATATAGAGTTGTGCAACTTCCTCGCCACTGCAATTACCAACATTAGTTACATCAAACATAATATCGATCGTTTCATTTGCTTTGATTTCTGGCCTAGATAATTTGATATTTGAATATTCAAAACTTGTGTAGCTTAAGCCATATCCAAATGGATATAACGGTAACCAATCCATTTCGACATATTTTGTTGCACTAAACGGACATCGATTGTAGTGTACCGGCAACTGTCCTACTGATTTTGGAAAGGACATCGGTAGTCGGCCTGCCGGATTGACATCACCAAAGATTACTTTTGCAATTGCTAAACCACCTTGTTCACCTACGTGCCATGCTTCAATAATGGCAGGAAGATTTTCATTTTCCCATGTAATTGAAAGTGGTCTTCCATTTTGTAAAACCAGTATTACCGGTGTCCCTGTTGCATGAATTGCCTGTACTAACTCCAGTTGCTTACCCGGAAGATTTAGATCTGCTCGATCAAAGTTTTCACCGCAGGTCTCCTCGCTGTCTCCTACTGCTACTATGGCTACATTTGCATTTTTAGCGATACGAATTGCTTCATCCATATTTAATCTTCCATTATTATAGCCGAAGATTACTCTGGCACCTCTTTGGTCATTCTTATATTCAATCTTAATTGCATACTCTTTTCCTTGAACAAAATCAAAATCTACCATTTGATTTGCATTTAATTCATCCCAACCATCTACAATTAGTTTGTTATCAATCCATAGTCTCATGCTATCCATGGTACTAAGTCCGATACAACCTTGAAAGTTTCGATCCGCAACTAATGTTCCACTCCAACGAACAGCAAATCTATCAGCATTCACTCCCGCTGCAGGTTTTGAATAGATAAAATTAAAGTTAATCAAGCTGTCTAATCTTGTACACACCGGTTCTTCTGCAAAATCCAAATCATTAAAATACTCACCCAGCAGACCTCGTTCGCCGTTTGCAGCTCTTAACCATTTCGGTGGGATAGGTTTAATGTCAGTATCTAATATACTACAGCCAGAGTTATAGGTTACAGAAGTCTCTTTTGATACCAATGCTTTAATTCCATCATATAAAGTTACAGCTCGATCTACACTACTGGCAGAACTATAGCCCCCAAATCTGCAAACTGCAGCACTTGGACCAATAACCGCTATATTTTGAATGGATTTATTAAGTGGTAATATATTATTCTGATTTTTAAGAAGACATATGGATTTTTCTGCTACCTCTAAGGCGATATTCTTATGCTCTTGACAATTAACAACTTTTTCACTTAAGGACTCATCGATCAGTGGATTTTCAAATAATCCCAATATAAACTTAACCCTTAAAACTCTACTGCATGAAATATCAATTGTTTCCTCAGTAATTTCACCGGAGTTTACTAAGTCAATCAGGGTATTTTGGTATACCTCATGGGGATAATCATATAACTGCATATCCACACCAGCTTCAATCCCCATCTTAATCGCTTCTCTGTCGCTTTTTGCTGCATAATGACAAGTGTGTAACATACGAACCGCCGTCATATCGGAACGTACAAAACCTTTCATTCCCAATTGATCACGTAAAACGTTTGTTAGTAAATCCTTATCTCCGGCAACCGCAACACCATCGATGGTATTATATGAACACATCGTATTTAAAGCTCCGGCTTTAAATGCTGCTTCAAATATTGGTAAGCAATAATTTTCATGATCCCGTCGTCCAAACATAGCTGGTCCGCAATTGAGTCCACCACTTGGAGCACCATACCCGGTAAAATGCTTAGGCTCTGATACGATCGTATTATTATGGGTTAGATCGTTACCCTGTAACCCTTTTACCATCTGATATGCAAATGCAGCACCTAAATAAGTATCTTCACCATAGCCTTCTTCCACTCGTCCCCATCGTGGATCTCTGGCTAAATCAAGTACCGGTGACCAACCTTCATGTATACCTAAACTTCGTACCTCTGATGCTATTGCTCGTCCTTGTTTATAAGCGAGTTCTGGTTCAAAAGTACCTGCTAAAGCAATTTGCTGGGGAAATATCGTAGCTTCCGGCCACACCAGTCCGTGTAGTGTTTCTTCACTAAATAAGATGGGAATACCCAAGCGTGTATTATTAATATGAAATTCTTGTATTTGATTATTGAGTCTCGCTGATGAATATCTGATTTGCAGACACCCAATCCCTATTTCACCGTATAATTCCTTAAACTTATCTCCATCAAATACTTTACTATCACCTATAAACTCGTTTCCTGAATAAATATCAAGTTGACGAACTTTTTCATCTAATGTCATTCTGCTTAATAGATCATTGATACGCTCTTCAATACTAATATTTTTATCCATGTATGGATATTCTTTTCTATCTTCTCTTAACATAATTCTACCTTTCCATGGAAAAAGCATCGTAACCCTTATCCATAACGTCAATAGGAAAGCGTCAGCCCTTCTATCGAATTAATTATTTATCAGCCAAATCACAACATGATGTTATGTATCCAATTAATACCTCCGTAGCTTTTGAAGAAGGAATGGATCCATTTAAAATAAAATCCGCTTTCCATTTCGTCGGTTCAACATATTCGTCATGACGATATCGTACCATATCCAGATAAACTCCCGAGATCTCATCAAAGGTAAGTCCATATGTCATATTACGGCGTAACCGACGGACGATTCTTTCATCCGACTTGCAGTCAACAAACAGCTTTAGGTCAAGCTTTTCATAGATTGCATTATCCCATAAGGTAAGTAGTCCTTCTATGATTATTATATCATAATCTTGTTCCATAGCTTTTGATAAATCATGTTCCAGTTGTGGTAAATCCATAGTCAGAGGATGATTATCATCAACATACATTTTCTTAACGATGGGTGCTTCCGAATAGGGACGATCTTCACGCTTTTTAAAATACTCATCCATATGAAATGTTTTTAACGTATAGGATTCTAACTTTTTTTCTAGTTCATAAGACAAAGTGGATTTACCACTTGCACTTCCACCTGCAATTCCTACAACAAATGGCTTCTTCATAATAGACCTCCAAAATTGTTTTCCGGTTATTTACCAGACATCGGATTCCTTATATTAATTCTACTGCAATTTCATCATTGATAATTCTTTTATAGTAGGTATCAATAATTGCTTGAATTATTTATATTTACCATTTTATTATACCATACTGTAATGAAACATCAAATAAAAAAGCCTTATCTCTACAACACTTAATTTCAATCATGTTGTTCTCCCTTCAAATATTTGATTAATATCAGAACAAGTTCCGCCCATCTTGATAGGTACTAATAGAAACTATTTAATCATATTTTATAAAAGAAAACATGAAGAAGGGGTGTGAAGTTAGTTGGTGAAGGTCAAAGTAAATTTACAACCTATTGTTAGTAATTTAAATTTACCTACTGTTTTAAAAACAGCTATACTTCCGGGAGACTCATTCGAAAGATTATTTATTGCAACACTGGTAGGTGAAATCTATTACGTAGGAAATGAAGCCATGGGAACTTTTTTAGATATTCGTCAGAAAATCATAAAGTTAGGTACTAGGAATGGTGGATATGATGAAAGGGGATTGCTTGGTTTAGCGTTTCATCCCTATTTTAATTATAATGGTCTGTTTTATCTTCACTATTCCGTAGCCGGAACACAAGGACCTGGTGCTATTCCTGAACCGTTTGAACCTAATCCCTGTGAACCAGAAACGTTAAATCTACAGTGGCGAAATAGAGAAGAACAATATGATCATATAGATACCGTTGAAGAATGGGCTGTCCAAATGAATGGTGTTCCTCAAATGCGTCGAACCTTACTTAATTTAAGAAGACCATTTGCAAATCATAATGGTGTAAATAGCTTAAACTTCTCGCCTGAAACAGGTAAACTTGTTTTAACAACGGGAGATGGTGGTGCTGGTTATGATCCATTTAATTTAAGCCAGAATGATATGGAGATAGCCGGTAAAATAATAGAAATTGATGTAGATCAAGGTGCATTTATCACTAATCCTCCCATCGTTACACGTTTTGATGAACTTCCTCAACCTATTATTGATACTCTTACAGTAATTGCGAAAGGTGTTCGTAACATAACCGGTATTGCATATCAAAGATATTTGAATCAGTATATAAAATATGTGGGAAATGTAGGTCAAGATCTGGTCGAGTCGGTTTATGCCTTCACTGAGCATAATCCAATACCAATTAGACAGTTGCTTCTAGCAGCCTCGATGAATTCTATGCCCAACCCGGAAGGCTTTATTAATTTTGGTTGGCGTGGCTGGGAAGGCACTTTTCCTACCACGATTATCAGAGAGTGTACTAATAATCAATCCTTCAGCGAAAAAACAATTGCATTTTACAATGAAGCAGTAGAAACATCGGTTCTGAAAATAAAACCTCTTACCTGTTATTATCATCAGGATCCTCGTCCCGATAAGTTTGGAGGAACCGCACTTACAGGAGTTCAGCCCTACATGGGGAAAGCTATTCCTGAATTAACTGGAAGTGTACTGTTTACTGATTTTGTCAGGGATGAAGGATCACAGCCCGGTAGAGGGGTTTTGGCATATACCAGGATAAGAACCGATTGTAAAACAAGTGATTATAGTGTTATTGAAACCGACTATAATTTTGGGACTCAATCATCTTATTATGTTAGTCTTGGTACAAATCTGGATCAAACCAGATTATATTTAGGGGTTTATGGTTCCATGAATGTAACCGATTATAACCTTGGTACCGTTTTTGAAATTGTTTCAAAATAGGAAAAGGAGCATTTAAATTGAATAAAATGAATGTAGTCCGGTTCATTAATATAGGTGGTATATTAACAACGATCGCTGTCATATTCCAGTCAGCACCCGTATTTTTACCGGCGATGGGATTAGCACTCAGTCCATTTAGTACACTACCAATTGCATTAGCAGCGTATTTTAACTCTTCCCTTGGCATCGCTGTGCTTTTTTCATCCTTTTTTATACTAATGTTTATCAGTGTTCAAGAAGCTCTCATACTACTCTTTACTACCGGGTTACTTGGCATTGTGATAGGGTTACTCTATAAGAAGAGCCTATACGTTTCAATATTGTATTCTGTAATCACATTATCCATAAGTATGATGGTACTTACCTATGTTGTAAATATTTCTGCATTTGGAGATTTTACTAGTTCATTATCCATACCCATTACCTTAGCCCTTTTTATACTATTCTCAATTGTATACACAAGCATCTGGAATATCTGCTTTAAAAAATTTATCCATTACTTAATTAAAGTTAAAGTTCTAGATTAGCTTCTTATGAAGCCTATTTGATACGATACACAAGGTAATCCCCACAATACAGAAAACGATCTCTATTGTGGGGATTACACTGTAATAATTCAACCATATCTTATTATTTTCTATTTCCAGGTAAGCTCCGGCAATAATTCTTTTTGCAGCTCACACATCTCATCGATCATAGCACATGCCTGATAATAGGTAGGTGCCTGTGGATCTAATAAAATAGCTTGTAACAATTTTGTTTTTGATTTCTCCAAATATGCTTCCAGTAATAATTGATGTATGGTTCCTTGAATATTAATCATACCAAGGATTGCAGTCGGTAAGGCTTCTTCCATTTTCTTCAAGGTAATACCCTTACCATTTACGATTGCCTGTGTCTCTACAACCATATCCTCCGGTAACCCTACAATCGCACCGTTGTTTTTCATATTTACAGCATTTAATTGGATTTCATCATCGAAATAAATTGCTTCTATAATTGGAATTGCATATTCATTGCTGATCTGAACCTTTTGTTTTTCAAAGCGAGATACTTCTAACATCCATTCTGCTTGGGTCATATCTTGATCAAAAAGTCCCTTATCAAGGTTATATCCCCCAGCGCAATAGACAAACTCTGCTTCTCTGGAATCTTTCTTCCATAATTGCTCCATCACCGGTTCATATCGAAATTGAAGAGATAGACCTGCGTAAAAATCTTGCGCGTAACTAATATACTCTCCACAATGATTGGTACCGGGATAAGGGTATACTCCGTAGATATGATACATCGTTCTAGCAAGGCCCACATGTTCAAATTGTGCCAAACGATTCGCTTTTTTCTCTTTCTCCTTAAATACAGGATATAAATCCTCCCCACTACGTTTATCCCAAACCTTAGTGAAGAATCCAAAGTGATTTAATCCGCCACCTTCTACTGCAATCTCCTTTGCATCCATCTCTAGAAAATCCGCCAACTGATGAATTCCCATATCTAAACCATGGCAGAGACCGACCACATTAATTTTTGTTAATTTAGAAATCGCCTCTACCAGCTTCGCTTCGGGATTTGAATAATTGATCAGCCAAGCACTAGGGCAAACCTTTTCCATCGTGTAGGCAATATGTAACATCGGTCCTAAATTTCTCAAAGTATGGAACATGGAACCAGGGCCTCCGTTTTCACCATAAATCTGTTTACTACCGTATAAACGAGGGATATGGAAATCCTGTGACCAATATTTATATCTATCAACTTCAATAGCGGTTATAACAAATTCGCATTGATCTAATGCTTTCTCTAAATCCGTCGTGTACCAAATATTTGTTTTACTCTCAAAGGCTTCCAGCATTTTATCTGCATACTGATAGGTTCTTATGACATGCTCTTCTACAATATCCATCAAAGCTACTTCTAATTCTACTTCCTTCTGTAGACGTTCAGATAATACGATATCGTGTAATGCTCCTAATGCAAATGATACACTTCCCGCTCCAATTAATGCGACTTTTAATTTTTTCATACCTATTCTCCTTTTTATTCTCCTTTATTTTGATTGAATGCATAATATCCTGCACCAATGATCCCCGCTTCTAGTTCATATTTTGCTAACGCTAATTTGATATGATTTGCCAGATTACCTAATACTTTTTTCGATATCTCTGTTTTTAAAACCTCCAATACCCATTCATGATGGAATACAATCGGGCCCCCTAATACAATAACCTCCGGATCAAACATTTGAATCACAGAAGCAAATCCTGTAGATAAGTCGTCAATCCATGTTTCCAAACACATTTTTGCGTTCCTATCCCCATTCTTATATTGAAGAAACAAATCCTTTGCTTTTGCACCTTCTCCAAAAAGTCTTGAGCTTTCACCGTCCAGAGCTTTACCGCTGCATTTCATTTCAAAATTATTATTTGTCACTTCACCATAGGCTTTCTGAAGCAAAATGTTTCCAATTTCACCAGCATAACCATGGGCTCCGTGATAAATTTGATTATTAATAACAATTCCGCATCCTATTCCGGTACTAATGCTGATATAAATGGAGTTATCGTAGTTTTGGGCAGCTCCGAGGTTAGCTTCTAGTAATGCAATTACATTAACATCATTTTCAAAATAAGTTGTATACCCAACAAAATACTTTTGGAACAGATCTATATTGACATTTTCCAAGCATGGTACATTCGTGCTATCTACGATAACGGATTGACCTTTTTTCCAAGGTGTTGGTATTGCTATTCCAATGCAATCCGCTTCCCTTTTGCAATCCACAATTTTAATCAACCGCAGTATCTCTTGTAAAAAATCATCAATCAAAGGGAAATCCGACGTGAGAGCTGTTTCTTTTCTTATTATTTTCATTTCGTCGTTTATAAGTGCTACTCTTATATTCGTTCCGCCGATATCGACTCCTATCATATACTTCTTCATATTAATAGTCTCCTCCTTACTAGCTCTTCGTTACGAGCGAATATGCCTCTTTATCGAGATAAAAATCAATATGATCATAGCCTAACAGTTCTTGTACCGGTAAACCTGCATTCTTATCCTCAAAAATTTGTCGGACAATCTCCTTCTTATTGGCTCCTGTAATAACAACTGCTACTTTCTTACTATTCATGATTTGCTGCAAGCCTAGCGTTATACCATCTGAAAGTATTTGATCCTCTGCAAAATACTTTTTCGCCACTTCCTTTGTCGTATCAGATAAATGAACTATTGAACTGTTATTTCGTATGGGTTCACCCGGTTCGTTCAAACCGATGTGACCATTCATTCCAACTCCCATTAAACTAAAGGTAATGGGGTGCTGCTTAATAAAAGCATCCATCCGTTTACATTCCATCTCTAAATCCGAACCATCTGCTTGAAAGAAGACGATTTGTTCCTGGTTTAAGGGTAAATGCTGGAATAAGTCCTTGTACAGCATCTGATAGCAGCTGCCATCGACCGTGGGTGGAACTCCTACCCATTCATCTAAACTAACAAACGTCAATTTATTTAATTCCGCTTCATTCATCACATTATCTATGAACTTATGATAGGTTTTTGCAGGAGTACTTCCTGAAGCAAGGCAATAAACCGGATGCTCTGTTTGTTTAAATTCTGTGTACATCTCTGATGCTAATGTTTGTGCTAATAAATCCTCTGTATCAAATATCTTAATCATAGCTCATCCCCTTTTCCCGCTATCACTTTTGTCATCTCACTTCGAAATGCCAGAATAGCTGCTCCAACAGCAGTTGCTTTATCTTGCAGACCTGCACGTATCGTTAGGTTCCATCCTGTGTATTGATTGATATACTGTTTCGTGGTTTCTATAATTTCATCAGGCATTGCTATAACCGTTTTTCCGGTTAAGGTGATATTATGAATATCCAGTAAACTAATGGTATTAACGATAGCAAGTGCTAAATATTTTGAAATATAGTCTACACATCTTTTCTTCTGGTCGCAGGTTAACACTTCGATCTGCTTCGGATTAAATTGGTATTCCTTTTCTAAATAACCTAAACTTATCTTGCTTTCCAACCATCCAACACTGGAAGGATTATGAACATACTCCTCATCAAAGCACATGTATTCTAATTCTCCGATGCTATTACTGAAACCACGATGTAACTTCTTATTTAGGATCAAGCCGGCACCAATCCCTTCTCCCAGTGCGATCTGAAGCATATCACAGGGGCCGTCTCCGCTTCTGTCAAGATAACTAAATTCAGCTATGGTGGATGCATTAACATCATTTTCTAATACAATAGGTAACATAATCTTTTCCGATATTTTATCTAAGATGGTATCGTAGGAGTAATCCTCCTCTTTTTGATTATCCAAAGTTCTCATTCTTATGGTTTTCCTATGAATATGAATAGCTCCATCCACACCGATACCTAATCCAATAATCTTCGATTTCTGATTTTGAATCTTCTTCTGAAACCTTTCCACGATTTTTTGCAGCAGTTCAGCAAAATCATTGCTGTAGAACTGAACTACACCGTCGATTTCACAGGTATCTATCACTTCACTATAAAGATTGACTAAGGTAGCTGCCACTTTATTTCCAATTAACTGTATACCAATCGTCAAATAGGAATTGGGGTTGAAACTATAAATTATTCTTTTACGTCCCAAACCTCCACTTCCTTCTCTGCTTTCCCCATTGGCAGTTACAATTCCAATTTCTTCAAAAAAGTCAACAATCTTATTCACAGTTACTGAACTCATGGTTGTTCGCTCGGACACCTCAATCTTTGCTAGATTAGGTTCCTGCAAAAAGATATCAAATATAATTTTTCTGTTCTGATCCTTAATGTCATTTGGTAAAAAAGATTTCATCCAGTTTCCTCTTCATTATATGAATTTTTGATAAATATAATTAATTAATGTTATTAATTAATATAGTATATTATTTTCATGATTTGTCAAGCGGTAATGCAAAGTTGATACTCCTAGTAAGCAATATAGATTTCATTCATAATTCATCCAAACGTAATTATCGTCAAAGAGTAACTCCTTTGTGATAGAATGGCTTGATCATTGATTATGTAACCTTAAACCATAGAGTTTCTTTATTTAATATAAGTCTTTAAAACCTTACCTTACAATACACTCTATAAAACAAAAAGGTTATGGTAATAAATCGTATACCATAACCTCCTTAATCTTATTAAAATCAGTTTACTTAAGCAATTCTCTCTTATTGAATGGAGCCATCATAAACCTTTTCGCAGACTTCATATTTGTAAGCCAAACTAAATGTGCATCTTGTTTCGTATTGCTAAGTATTCTGGGAATAAAAAACTTAGCAACGGTCTCAGGCTCATCTCCAAGCGTGTTGAATACTTTCCGAAACTGGTTATCTTGTGTTACTGAGGATACTTCCCCTGTTGGTGATTTCGTAATAAATTCCGTAAGCATCATCCCGGGAGAAAGCCTGCCAGCTTTTACCGGAGTATCCTTTAATTCCTTAGCAAGTCCCTTTGTGAAGTAAGTGAGGGCACGTTTTGAAGTACCATATAAAATAGTCTGCTCAATAATCATATCATTCGAGCCTAACCCTTCCATATTCCAAATCTGTCCATGTCCTTGATTTATCATATGTTCTGCTGCCACCTTAGAACCATACATAATACCTTTTATATTTGTATCTACAACTGCATCTATATAGTCATCCGGAGTATTCCATAAAGATTCTCGAGGACAATTCTGACCTGCATTATTAATCCAGATATCTACACTCCCCCAAGTTTCAACTGATTTCAGCCATAGGCTTTTTATATGATCTATGTTTCTTACATTACAAGTAACATAGATATACTTATATTCATATTCCTTCAGCCTATCTTTCGCTTTGTCAAAGGATTCTGGTTTTGATCCGGAAATAGTCACATTACACCCTGACTTTAAAAATTCGATGGCCATTTCCAGGCCTAATCCACGAGTACTTCCTGTTATTACTACATTTTTTATTGTAACATCCCCTTTACATACTGTTTTAGATCATTATACCAATTATTCCCAATATATATCAAGACTATTCTTTTGGTAAAAACAAGTAAGAGATTGTAAAGTAGGTGTTACATTACTAATAGTTATTAAATAAGTATTTTAAAAATAGAGAAAGGAAGTTAATTCTTACTTTTTATTTATTGCATGTAATATATCTCATATTAATTCTTTCATATTTTTACTTCGTATTATTTCATTCGTTTATTTTTTTTGGTTTATTTCGCATTATATCATTCGCAATTTTTTGTTTTACTTCGCATTGTTAACATTTTTCTTAATTATATCAGGGTTTCGAGACAAGATATCTTCTGTTACCTCCCACAGCCTTGGAAGAAATTGAATCACTTCTTGTGCTCGGCAAGTAAAATCACTATTGGAATGCAACCCCAAGTCCGCTACCAATTCCCTAAATGCCGGCATGTGTGCTTCTTGTATCTCTAGAGGTGCATCAACAGCCAGTATTTTATGACAGCGAGCATATGTCGCTACAATCCAAAAGCAGGCTTCACGATGATTGCCAGCGCGAATAAGATCAAGGCTCCCGTCAATAGCAATCGGCCTTGCACTGTCAGTAATATCAGTACTAAAAGCAAAGGGTGTCTTTGATACGACAACTGCTGCATCAAAGGTATGAGCCAGATTGTTGAGATGATTTTCCATCCGCTGCTGTGTAAGTCTCGCGCAACCCAGTAATTCAATCAGCTGTTCATAGATATCTTCATATCCATATTCCATTAAAACATCCCTTGCTGCAAGATAACGCTTACGTACTGTTGGATTTTTTAATGCAGCAACAAGAATCATATGAGTGGTCACGCCGGCAGGAAACAACCAAGATGTGACAGTATCATAAAATGGTTCAGTAATAGCGATGTTATTTAAACCATCCTCTATTTTCTTCTTAACGTTCTCACATCTTCGGCTTACCCAGGCCTTTTCAGCGAAATGTTGTGATATCTGAACTTGCAGTTTTTTTAAGTTCCCAGTAGGATCCGTGATGATGGTATCCGTGCGAAAGCTTCCTGCCAAATGATAAGAGGTCATTACTTCCTCCATAGAAGAAAGCTGCTTCCATGATAAATAGGTCACTTCCAGTAAAACGCCCTCGTACTGAAATTTTCCAAGCTTCATCGGGGGTTCGTCCAATGACATTACAACGACTATGTCCACATCGGAATGCTCTGATAACTCTGCATCATCCAGCATTCCTATGATCGATCCGCTAAAATACGCTCCACGAAACCATTTCTCTTTGGCTGTAAAATTCATGATCCACTGGCTTGCCATTTTTTTAGCTAACTTAATATTCATTCCTACCTTCCTCCATTCATGTACTCTTCGCTATAAGGAAAGTACCTTCTTAATTTCCTCTAATCTTTTCAAACACTCCAAATATATCTAGTATACCATAGCCCCATTCCTTACTTGGATAAGTTTTTCCGAGTTCTCTTTCTGCACCTCGAAGCAACATATTTTTTATATCTGTCCCATCCATATGATCAAGTACTCCCCTTATAATTCCCATTCAAATAACATTGCTGCAATCCCTGTTGTATGAGCAGCAGCTACACTGGTTCCTGTCATTAAGGTATAACTATTACCATAGGACGGATCTAAAATATTTACTCCAGGCGCTACCAAATCCGGTGCAATACGACCTGTTCTGGTATATCCTCGGCTAGCACCGATATAAAGACTCTCATTTAAATTATCGTACGCAGACACTACGATTGGTATATATACATTAGCAGGAGAAGTTAAGGTAGTGTATGGTGTAGAGTTTACATAATAGGTATCTTTCCCAGTAAAACTATTGATTGGGAGCCAACTATTAATATGCAAAGGAAGTGTTCTATTCATCTTATGTATAATGATTCGCCAGTTTCCTTCTGTAGGATTTTGAAATCTCACTATAACAAGTTGAGCACCGGATCTAGAACCTACTAACTGAAAATAGATATTAATCCTTGTTGTTTCAAAAATAAAATCTACTTCTCTTCTTTCATTGATTCTTGGTGAAATAACGGGAACATATTCCCCTCCTGGAGACGCCAATTCTAATCCAAAGGTATTGGGAATGTTTCCCAGAATTCTAAATATAAACCTTTTTCATTTGGTCCTACATTTAAATCAACAATTTCTTTGCCTACCCCGAGTAACATTGTACTTTCATAATGATGCCTACTATTACCTTCATTTCCTGCAGCTATTGAGACTACTGCCCCTTCCATTTGTGCAATAGCAGATAAATAAACACTTAGTTTATGAAAAGCTAGGAATTCCATGTTTATGAAAAGCGACCCTAAATAGGTGCCGCTTTCGAATTTTTTAAATACCACTATTCAAGTAAAGGATACAAAATCATTCACATGTCAGGATTTCAACATACCCTTCTGTTCCATTCACACGAATTCGTTGCCCATCTTTTATCAGCTTAGTGGCATTCTCCACACCAACAACCGCCGGTAATCCATATTCCCTGGCGATCACTGCGCCATGGGTCATTAGTCCGCCTACTTCTGTAACTAAACCTTTTATGGATACAAACAATGGTGTCCAGCTAGGGTCCGTATAGGAAGTAACTAAGATATCTCCCGCTTCTAGATCAGCATCTTCTATCCTTATTATGACTCGTGCCCGTCCCTCAATAGTTCCGGAAGAAACTGCCAGACCTACAATAGCATCCGTTGGTATATTACCTCGTTTATACTTGCCTGAAATAATTTCACCTTCCGACGTGATAACCCGAGGTGGATTTAATTTTTCATATAAATTGAACTCTTCTTTTCGTTTGTTAATCAACTGGTAATCCAGTGTATTCGATCGTACAACTTCACGTAATTCTTCCAATGTAAGATAATAGATATCTTCTATTTCATGAATAACACCTGCTTGTACGAGTTGTATGGCTTCTTTTATTAAAGCTTGCTTGTATATGAAGTAGCGATTGACCATGCCGTATTTTGGATATTCACGGTATCCGATAAAATTCCTGATTAGATCAATCTTTTGCTTTGTTTCTTTTACCTTTTCTTGCCCATCCGGTAAAAGTTTTATTCGTTCTAGTAATTCTTGTTCTTTCATCAAAGCAACCTGCTGACCATGTTCAAATCTCCGTTTACTTTCCTTAGGCTCAAAGTTTTTGATATAACTAAGAATGATAGGAACAAGGATCGTTGGTTTTTCACTCCAACGAGGTTTCGTAATATCGATTTCTCCAACACATCGCATTCCATATGAGTTTAGATATGACAGGATTGCGTCTTTTGCTTTCTGACCACCCTGTAATTTAACCAGTTCATCCAAAAAGTTATCATCTTTTACCTGTTTAAAATAATCAATTACCTCCGGATAAGGACGAATTACATCTGCGACATCAAGTAGCTCCAGACCCATTTCCGAAGTAACATTATTTGGTACCGATAGCGATAGCGTATCTGATACGTTAATTTCACCTAACCACTCATTCATTTTATCATTCATCCAGGATGTGGCATTGATCGCAGCCATAAACACCGCTGAACTTTGAGGGTCAAATAAAATTCGCTTTAACTCCTGGATATCTTCTAGGATAAAATCGATTAAATCTACTCCTGATTTGTTTTGAATGCTTTGCTTTAACTCGTTGATCGATGTTTGACTTTTCTTAATCAAATTAGACACGATATTCGGGTCATTGTCAATTGGTTCCATAGAGTTTAAGGTAGTTACACCTTGATTATTTTTACCGGAACTCTGTTCCTGCTTCTCATTCAGCAAAGGCTTTATGAATGTTCTCTCTATTATAGTAATAAGAGCGTCCTTTATAAGTGGATCGTGTTGCCCAAAGTTATTAATTAACATTTTACTACTATCCGGAGAAGCCAGTATAGGGGTAACATCGACAAACAACCTTCCTCCGGCTTTATATCTGGGACCAAAAGATGTTAGCTGGAACAAAGACATTCCTAAGGGTTTTATGGCGTCAGTCATCATTTGTTGATGACCGACAGATAAATAAACGTGATTTTCTTCATCATTTGCTTCTGGGATTGGATATAAAGTAGTGATTGGGCGGCTCTGGACAATATAAAACGAATCATCAACCAAGCACCATTCTATATCCTGTGGATGGCCGAAATGTTTTTCAATCTTTCTTCCTATTCGCTCAAGTTCTAATATCTGCACATCCGTAAGCACTTGCTTATTCTGTTGCTCCGGTTGAATCGCCTGTTCTTTTGTACCCCCATCCTCTAAGGCATAAACAGCTAGTTTTTTGGAGGATACCAACTTATCAATTACCGTACCGTTACGAATTTTATAATTATCAGCATTCACTAAGCCTGATACCAAAGCCTCACCAAGACCGTAGCTAGCAGCAATGGATAACACCTTCCGATTTGAAGTGACAGGATCAGCTGTAAATAAAATTCCTGCTGCCTGCGGAAAGACCATCTTCTGAACAACGACAGACAAGTAGACTTTGTGGTGGTCGAAGCCGTTTTGAATTCGATAAATTACGGCTCTCTCGGTAAATAACGAGGCGAAGCATTTACTGATATGTTTTAGGATTTCCCCTGTTCCAATCAAATTTAAATACGTATCTTGCTGACCTGCAAAGGAGGCTGTCGGTAAATCCTCCGCAGTTGCGCTGGATCGTACTGCGAAGGCGTTTTTTTCTCCTATCATCGAAATATGATGAATGATTTCTTCCATCATATCATCAGGGATGACGCTACCTTCCACTTGTATGCGTATCTCAGCACTAAGTTCACTTATTTTTTTCCTGTCTTCTATCTTAAGAAGCGATAATTCGTCTATTAACCCATTAAGTACCTTATCATTTGCAGTTATCTTTTTATATACTTCTGTCGTAACACAAAATCCTTCCGGTACCAAGATCCCATCAACCTTTGTTAGTTCCCCTAAGTTCGCTCCTTTCCCTCCGACCATCGGGAGATTTGATTTGTCAATTTCCTTTAAACTAAGCACATATGAATGCATGCATATTCTCCTTCCTCTTAACTAGGTATGGGTGTTGCAATTCTACGAAGTATTATTAGCTCCTATCATACTCACAATAGGCCAAAATTATAAGGCTATTTTTTTAGGAATGATTATGGTATAATAAAGATAGAGAAAAACAAATACATTCTTCTTAGAAATATTTTATGTGCATGTCCAGTATTAGGTGATATTTGCTTATTTGTATTCTTTCATAAATCATATGATTTAGACTATTCCCATATCTATTATTTTTCATAGCTTATCAAAGTTCACTTCTCACTATCCAATTCACTGGCAGTTATTGCATCGTGAATCAAACCCTTCACTATTATAGTTTAAACTTTAGCTTATTTATTTTGTTATTAGGCATTTTTCATTCGTAATTAGCTGCACAAAAAGCTTCATTAGAGGACTCACCCATTTATTTTTATGATGAGCACATACTGCTGTTAATTTTTGCTCATCCAGTTCTGTATCAATTTTGCATAATTCACCGTTTTCAACCTCTTCCCTAACCGTAAATAAAGGAAGATAAGAGATACCAAAATCATTTTAATATTAAAAAATGCTACTCAAGCCCAGAGCAATTGTCTATGCGACCTACAATACCTATAAATGTTTAGTTTGATATAATTGTAATATTATGTTATTTGATGTATGATATGTATTACAAGAAAATTCAGATTTGTTAACAACAGCAAAGCAACATATTATACACATAAAGAAGTTGAAGCATAATTTGTGTGTCTAAAATTATTGATATCGGGGGCAATATATTATGAATGGAAAAAGAATTCTTATTAAAATTTCTGGAGAGGCTCTAAGTGGCGATGGTTTATCAATCTATGATAAAACTATCATAGATAATATATGTAAAGAAATAATAAAAGTAAAAGAAGAGGGCTATCAAATAGCTATAGTTGTTGGAGCAGGTAATTTACTAAGAGGTCGTGATGCTGAAAATTGGGGCATAGATAGACCAGATGCTGATGAAATGGGGATGCTATTTACAGTATCAAATGCACTGATGCTTCGCAACAAGTTAAGTAAACTTGGTATATCCTCTAAGGTCATGACCCCAATGCTATTAGGAGGAATTTCAACCATCTACAACAGGAAAGATGCTATAAAGATGTTAGAAGATAATAATGTAATTATTTTTGGTGGTGGAATAGGCAATCCCTTTGTATCAACTGACTATCCAGCAGTACAAAAAGCAATTGAAATTGAAGCAGATATGTTGTTAATGGCAAAGAATATAGACGGAGTTTATGATTTAGACCCACGTTTTAATAAAAATGCAAAACGGTATCAACAGGTAAGTTATGATACTTGTGTTTCTAATAAGATTAAAGCATGTGATTCATCAGCATTTATGTTAGCA